>NZ_JBMBRA010000001.1:0-1001059 GCF_048590325.1 Hydrogenophaga sp. ZJX-1 | reverse complement strand
ACGTATTCGAAGTCCACCGGCTGGCGGTTGATGCCCATGACCGGCGGCGCGATCCAGTTGGCGAACTTGCCCGGGTCGACCACGCGGCCCATCAGGCTGGCGACGAAGGCGCGGTCGCCTTCGCTGGGCAGCCAGTTGTCGCGGTTGGCGGCCCATTCGGACTCGGACACCACACGGCCGTCGGGCGCGACCTTCACGCCCTTCAAGAGGCCGATGTTGCGGTGGAAGGCCTTGTGCGGCACGGTGAGGCGGAACGGGATACCGGCCTTCTCGATGACCTTGTTCCAGCGCTCCACGCCACCGATGCTGTCCTTGATGTAGTCGTCGCGCAGCACTTCGTTGAGCGCGTTGAGCATCGGCACTTCTTTTTCGACGAGCTGGCCGTTCTGCACGTTGAGCACTTTGTAGAACTGGCCACGCAGCTGGTGGTCGTCGGTGCGCTTGCCTTCTTCGTAACGGCCTTTGAGGCCGGTGCTGTAGAAGGTGGCGGCGTTGCTGGACTCGTCGGCGCCGAAGAGGTCGATGGTGACCGAGAAGTGGAAGTTCAGGTAGCGCTGGATGGTCGGCAGGTCGATCACGCCGGCCGCGCGCAGCTTGGCCGGGTCGTCGGTCTTGAGCTCGTTCATCACCTGGCAGGTGCGGTTGATCACGCGGCTGACGCCCGACTCGCCCACGAACATGTGGTGCGCTTCTTCGGTGAGCATGAACTTGGTGGTGCGCGCCAGCGGGTCGAAGCTGGATTCGGCCAGGGCGCAGAGCTGGAACTTGCCGTCGCGGTCGGTGAAGTAGGTGAACATGAAGAAGCTCAGCCAGTCGGGCGTCTCTTCGTTGAAGGCTTCGAGGATGCGCGGGTTGTCGGCGTTGCCGCTGTTGCGCTCGAGCAGGGCTTCGCCTTCTTCGCGGCCGTCCTTGCCGAAGTACTTGTGCAGCAGGTAGACCATGGCCCAGAGGTGGCGACCTTCTTCCACGTTGACCTGGAACAGGTTGCGCAGGTCGTACTGGCTCGGGCAGGTCAGGCCCAGGTGGCGCTGCTGTTCGACCGATGCCGGCTCGGTGTCGCCTTGCGTCACGATGATGCGGCGCAGGTTGGCGCGGTATTCGCCGGGGATGTCCTGCCAGGCGGCTTCGCCTTTGTGGTCACCGAAGTGGATCTTGCGGTCGGCCTCGGCGGGGTTGAGGAAGATGCCCCAGCGGTAGTCGGGCATCTTGACGTGGCCGAACTGCGCCCAGCCCTGCGGATCGACGCTGACCGCCGTGCGCAGGTAGACGTCGAAGTTCTGCGAGCCGTCCGGGCCCATGTCGTCCCACCACTTGAGGTAGTTGGGCTGCCACTGCTCCAGCGCGCGCTGCAGCGTGCGGTCTTCGCTCAGGTTGACGTTGTTGGGGATCTTGTCGCTGTAATCGATGGTGGACATGGGGGTCTCCTGGGGGGTGTGCTTCAGACGCGGTTGAAATCAAACTGGGCTTTGTCGCCCTTGCCGTAGACCTTGAGCGCCCCTTTTTCGCCGACGGCGTTGGGGCGCTGGAAGATCCAGTTCTGCCAGGCGGTCAGGCGACCGAAGACGCGGGTGGCCATGTTTTCTTTCTGGGCGAAGCGCAGGTTGGCTTCCAGGCCGGTCAGGGCGTCGGGCGACATGGCCGCGCGCTCTTCCAGCGCCATGCGCACTTCGTCGGCCCAGTCGATGTCGTCGGGCGCCGCGGTCACCAGGCCCAGGGCCAGCGCGGCGTCGGCGTCCAGCGCCTGGCCGATGGCGCCGCGCGCGGCTTCCATCGGGCCGGCTTCTTCGTAGAAGCGGCGCTGCAGGCGCGACTGGTCGTTGACCATGGGCAGCAAGCCGAAGTTGAATTCGCTCAGTTGCAGCCGGGGCGCCTTCTCGGCGTCGTCGGGCAGGGTCAGCATGTAGGCGCGGTCGGCGCAGAAGGCCAGTTCGGCCAGCGTGCCGGCAAAGCAGGAACCCGACTCGATCAGCGCGAACAGGCTGCGCGAGGACACGTCCAGGCGGGCGAAGGTGCGGCGCAGCAGGCCGATGGTCTCGCGCACGAACCAGTGGTCCTTGTGCGCCAGCATCAGCGCGTCGTTGGCCAGCACGGCGGCGGCGTCGCCTTCGGTCTTGAGCACCCAGGTGCCGATGTCGAGTTCGTTGGTGCGCAGGTTGAGGATGGCGTCGTCGAGCTCGCGCGCCATCTGCAGTGGGTACCAGGCGGCACCGGCGGCTTCGATGCCGGCGATGTCGGTCGGCTGGGCGCCGCTCGGGGCTTTCAGGGTGATCGTGGCGTTGCGCCTGGCGCGGTCGATGGCGACGTTGACGTAGGTGTAGGCGATGCCGTCATCGCTGTCGCTGCGTTCGATGCGCGGCAGGCTCACACCCTTCGCACCGGCCGGGCGGTCGCTCTGGGCGGCCAGTTTCGTTGCGCGTTCGCTCACGGCGGCGGCGAACTGCTGGGGCTTGGCCACGGCGTCGACCAGGCGCCAGTCCACGGCCTTGCTGCCGCGCACGCCTTCGCTGGTGGTGCAGAAGATGTCGGCCAGGTCGTGGCGCACATGGCGTTTGTCGGTCACGCGGGTCAGGCCGCCGGTGCCGGGCAAGACGCCGAGCAGCGGCACTTCGGGCAGGCTCACCGCGCTGGAGCGGTCGTCCACCAGCAGGATCTCGTCGCAGGCCAGGGCCAGCTCGTAGCCGCCGCCGGCGCAGGCGCCGTTGAGCGCGGCCAGGAATTTGAGGCCGCTGTGTTTGCTGGTGTCTTCGATGCCGTTGCGGGTTTCGTTGGTGAACTTGCAGAAGTTCACTTTCCAGGCGTGGCTGGAGACACCGAGCATGAAGATGTTGGCGCCGGAGCAGAACACGCGGTCCTTGCCACTGGTCACCACCACGGTGCGCACTTCGGGGTGTTCGAAGCGGATGCGGTTCAGGGCGTCGTGCAGTTCGATGTCCACGCCCAGGTCGTAGCTGTTGAGCTTGAGTTTGTAGCCGGGGCGGATGCCGCCGTCTTCGTCGATGTCGATCGCCAGCGTGGCGGTCGCGCCTTCGCACTTGAGCTTCCAGTGGCGGTACTGGCCGGGATCGGTGCGGTAGTCGACCACCTGAGCCTGGCGAATGACGAAAGGATCGGGAGCATTCATGGGGCCATTCCTTGGTAAATGCAAGATGTTGAAAGCTGATTTTATGCATCATAATGCATGCACTCGCACCAGGTCAAGCATTTTAATGCTTCAATATTCCACCACCATCGACCCGTATGCAAACCAAATCAACTCAGCGTGCAACATGCAGCTTGACAGATCACCCCATTTCGATAGCCTTGCCAAGTTGCACAATAGTGCATACACATTGAACCACCAGGAGAGTCCGGTGAACCGCTGCCCGCAGGAAAAGGAGACGCCATGAACACCACCACCCTTTGCCACGTGGACTGGGCCGGCAGCGCCGTCGACATCGAAGCCCGGTGGGTTCCCGCCAGCGCCGCCGACCGGCCCCTGCTGGTGTTTCTGCACGAGGGGCTGGGCTCGGTCAGCATGTGGCGGGACTACCCCGCCCTGCTCTGCCAGGCGCTGGACTGGCATGGCCTGGTGTATTCACGGCCGGGCTACGGCCGCTCGACCCCCCGGCCCGCCGGGCAGCATTGGCAACCCGACTTTCTGGAGCGCCAGGCGAGCGAGGTGTTGCCAGCCCTGCTGCGCGAACTCGGCGTGCACCAGACGTACCGCGAAGTCTGGTTGCTGGGCCACAGCGATGGCGGGTCGATCGCGCTGATCCACGCTGCGCGCCACCCCGGGTCGGTGCAGGGCCTGATCGTGGTGGCGCCCCATGTGATGGTGGAAGACATTTCCGTCCGCAGCATCGAGCAGGCGCGCGAGGCCTACCTCCAGACCGACCTGAAAGCCCGGCTGGCCCGGCACCACCAGGACCCGGACTCGGCCTTCTGGGGCTGGAACGACGTCTGGCTGTCGCCGGCGTTCCGCGGCTGGTCGATCGAAGACCTGCTGCCGCTCATCCGCTGCCCGGTGCTGGCGGTGCAGGGCAGCGCCGACGAATACGGCACGCTGGCCCAGATCGAGCGCATCGGCGCCCTGACTCCGTTGGCCACGACGCATGTCATGGCGGGCTGCGGCCATTCGCCGCACCGGGACCGACCCGATGAACTGACGCTGGCCATCCGGGACTTTGTGTCACAGGCGCACCGCCCCGTGCAGTGACTCAGGAGCGGCTCCGAGCTGTGGACCTGTCGCGGGTCGGCAGCCGCCCCCTTCTGCGGACCCCGTTCAGATGTACGCGTTCACCGGCTTCGCATGCCGCATGTGCAGCGACAGGCCCAGCGCGGCCATGTGGTTGCTGTTGCGGCCCAGGATCTCTTCGCTCAAGGGAAGGAACTCGGTCTCTTCGAAGGCTGCATGCGCCTTGTATTCGCTCACCAGACGGTGCAACTCGCTCACATCAAGCTTGGTGCTCTGGCCCTTGGCCACCGGCTTCAGGCCCTTCTCAAGTTGTTTCCACAGGACCTCGATGGCTCGGTGCTCGTCGGTCAGGCGCTTGGCCATGGCCTTGACGCGCTCCAGCTCGGCGCCCGGCTGGGCGCTGGCGATCACCGCAGGAAAGAGTTCACGCTCTTCTTCCAGATGGTGTTCGAAGATGGCTTCGCGGAAAAACTCCAGCGACTCTTCGGCGATCTGGCGCGCCCTGGCGGCGGGCTCCAGCAAGGCGGGCAGTTCATCCAGTGCTGTCAGGCGCTTGACGATACCGGCGTGGCAGTCGGAGAAATTGTTCAGGGGCTCGTCGGTATTGACAGGGGTGTTCATGTTGGCTCCTCATGGGCTTTGAGCCGTGAATCCGCCGCGGAAATTCGACAGCATACTCACGGTCCAGAAGCCAGTCTAGAGACTGGCGGTTTCTCGACCTTGACGCATGTCAAGGGCTGCCCCGTCTCAGTGCGCACCGACGGCCGCTTTGCCTCGGATGCGGCTCCAGGCGTTGAACACCATCACCACGACAGCACCAGCGGCAAAACCGGCGAGACCGCCCAGCAGGCTGTTCGTCAGGCTGGCCGCCCAGCCCAGTCCTTCGGCAAACTGTTCGATGCCGTGACCGATGACAGGTATGCCGTGCACCAGGATGCCACCACCCACAAGAAACATGGCAGCGGTGCCGAGCACCGACAAGGCCTTCATGAGCCAGGGCGCGAAGGCCAGCAGGCCGCGACCAAATGCCTGCTTCCAGCTGGCGGCCTGGCGCGCGAGGTACAGGCCTGCATCGTCCAGCTTCACGATACCGGCCACAAGACCGTAAACACCCAGCGTCATCAGGATGGAAATGCCCACCAGCACCGACACGCGCTGCCCGAAACTGGCTGCCGTCACCGTGCCCAGTGTGATGACGATGATTTCGGCCGAGAGGATGAAGTCCGTGCGGATGGCGCCCTTGATTTTTTCCTTCTCGAACGCCACCAGATCCACTTCTTCATCGCTCACGGCCTTCACCAGTTCGGCATGGTGTGCGTCGACTTCCTCTGGCTTGTGAAAGAGCTTGTGCAACAGCTTTTCCGCGCCTTCGAAGCAGAGAAACAGGCCACCGAGCATGAGCAGCGGCGTGATGAGCCAGGGCACGAACGCACTGATGGCCAGCGCCGCCGGCACGAGGATCGCCTTGTTCAGCAAAGACCCTTTGCACACCGCCCACACCACGGGCAGTTCACGGTCGGCTTTGACGCCGGTGACCTGCTGGGCGTTGAGCGCGAGGTCGTCACCCAGCACGCCGGCCGTCTTCTTGGCGGCCATCTGCGTCATGGCGGCCACGTCGTCGGCGGCCGAGATGCCCTGGCGGGCGGCGACCTTGGTCATGACGGCCACGTCATCGAGGATCGTGGCGATGTCGTCGAGCAGCATGAGGAGGCTGGAAGCCATGGTGGATGATTCTCAGAAAAGAACGGCAAAGCGTGACTCTATCAGCGCCGCACCGCGGATGCAGCGCCGCACCTCAGGCGACAGGCCAGACCAGAGGAAAGCTCGGTGCGTCCATGGGGGCTCCCTCGGGCAGGCGCGCTTCCAGTCCCGGGAACGGCGGCGAGGTGCGCCAGGGTCGCGGTGCATGCACCGCATCGTCACCCAGGTAGCGGGCTGAAAACACCCGGCGCCGCGAACCGGGCCCTGTGCCGCTGGAGGCGTGCAGGCTGAGCATGTGGAAGGCCACGCAGTCGCCCGGCTCCAGCGCCCAGGCCAGTTGCTTGTAGCGGTCCGGCTCGGCATCGATGAGTGGCAGTTCGGCCAGCGTGCCGTCCGGGAACCACCTGGCCTGCTGGTCGCGAAAGGTGCGAGGCATGTACCAGGTGCCCGTGTGCGAACCCGCCACGAAGCGCAGCGTGCTGGCCAGCGGCACCGGGTCCACCGGAATCCAGAAGCTGACGTTCTGCAAGCCGCCGACGTTGTAGTACGGCTGGTCCTGGTGCCAGGGCGTGGGCTGGCGCGTGCCCGCTTCCTTGACCAGCAGGTGGTCGTGGTACAGACGCACCGCCCGGCTCTGCATCAGCTGGGCAGCGATGTGTGGCAGTGCGGATTCGCGCAGGATCTGCTGGTAGGCCGGGTTGCTCGGCCAGGTGCAGAAATCCTCAACGAAGCGGCCCGGATCGTCGGGCTCGCTGGCCACCAGGCTCAGCGGGCTCAGGTGCGCGAGGTTGTGCTCGATGCCGGCTTCCAGCTTGCGCAACTCTTCGGCGTTCAACGCGCCGCGCAACACCACCGCACCGTCGCGGGCATAGGCCTGGACGGCATCGGCTGCGATCGGGTGTTGACGCGGCATGCGTTCAGCCAACGAACTTTCTGGCGTTGCGCCAGATGCGCATCCACGGACTGTGGGCGTTGATATCGCCACTGGTCCAGCTCATCTGGATGTTGCGGAACACGCGCTCGGGGTGCGGCATCATGGCCGTGAAGCGGCCGTCGGCGGTGGTTACAGCTGTCAGACCGGCCGGGCTGCCGTTCGGGTTGAACGGGTACTGCTCAGTGGCCGCGCCCGCGTTGTCCACGAAACGCATGGCCGCAATGGCCTGCGCCGGGTTGCCGCGGTGCTTGAAGTTGGCAAAACCTTCGCCATGCGCCACGGCAATCGGCAGGCGGCTGCCGGCCATGCCCTGCAGGAACAGGCTGGGCGAATCCAGCACTTCCACCATGGACAGGCGGGCCTCGAAGCGCTCGCTCTGGTTGGTGGTGAAGCGCGGCCAGGCTTCGGCGCCGGGGATGATGTCGGCCAGCTCGGCGAACATCTGGCAACCGTTGCACACGCCCAGGCCGAAGGTGTCGGCGCGGCCGAAGAAGCCCTGGAACTGCTCGGACAGCAGCGGGTTGAAGGTGATGCTGCGCGCCCAGCCGATGCCGGCGCCCAGCGTGTCGCCGTAGCTGAAGCCGCCGCAGGCGACCACGCCCTGGAAGTCGGCCAGCTTGGCGCGGCCGGTCTGCAGGTCGGTCATGTGCACGTCGTAGGCCTCGAAACCGGCCTGGGTGAAGGCGTAGGCCATTTCCACGTGCGAGTTCACGCCCTGCTCCCGCAGGATCGCGACTTTCGGTTTCGACAGGTTCAGGAACGGCGCGGCCACGTTGTCGACCGGGTCGAACGTCAGGCTGACGTGCATGCCCGGATCGGCGGGCAAGCCGGCGGCGGCGTGCTCGCTGTCGGCGCAGGCCGGGTTGTCGCGCTGCTGGTTGATCTTCCAGCTCACGCTGTCCCAGACCTGGTGCAGGTCGAACAGGTTGGCGCTGAACACGGCCTTGGTGTCGCGCCAGACCTGCAGCTGGCCCTTGCCCACGTCCATGCCGGACGACGCCGGGCGGGTCTTGCCGATGAAATGGCTGTGTTTGGACAGGCCGTGCTCGCGCAGGGTCTGCATCACTGCGTTGCGGTGTTCGGTGGCCACCTGCAGCACCACACCCAGCTCTTCGCTGAACAGGGCCTTGAGCGTGAGTTCCTGGCGGCGGGCACCGACCTGTTGCGCCCAGTTCTTGGCGTCGCCGCTGTCCATTCGGCTGTCGCTGATACCGTCGCCTTCGGTGACGAGCATGTCCACGTTCAGCGCCACGCCCACGTGACCAGCGAAGGCCATTTCGGCCACGGTGGCCAGCAGGCCGCCGTCCGAACGGTCGTGGTAGGCGAGGATGCGGCCCTGGGCGCGCAAGGCGTTGATGGCGTTGACGAGGTTGACCAGGTCTTTGGCGTCGTCCAGATCGGGCACGGTGTCACCGAACTGGCCGAGCACCTGGCCGAGCACGCTGCCGCCCATGCGGTTCTGGCCCTTGCCGAGGTCGATCAGCACCAGCGTGGTGTCGTCGATCTGGTTGTTGAGTTGCGGCGTGAGCGTGCCGCGCACGTCGGCCAGCGTCGCGAAGCCGGTGACGATCAGGCTCACCGGCGAGGTGACCTTTTTCTTGTCCGCACCGTCGCTCCACTGCGTGCGCATGGACAGGCTGTCCTTGCCCACGGGGATGGAAATGCCCAGCGCCGGGCACAGCTCCATGCCCACGGCCTTCACGGTCTCGTACAGCGCGGCGTCTTCGCCCGGCTCGCCGCAGGCGGCCATCCAGTTGGCAGAGAGCTTCACGCGCGGCAGCTCGATGGGCGCGGCCAGCAGGTTGGTGATGGCCTCGGCCACCGCCATGCGGCCCGAGGCTGCGGCGTTGATGCCGGCCAGCGGCGTGCGCTCGCCCATGCTCATGGCTTCGCCCGCGAAGCCCTGGAAATCGGCCAGGGTCACGGCACAGTCGGCCACCGGCACTTGCCAGGGGCCAACCATCTGGTCACGGTGCGACAGGCCGCCCACGGTGCGGTCGCCGATGGTGATGAGGAAGCGCTTGGACGCCACGGTCGGGTGGCTCAGCACGTCGATCACGGCCTTTTCCAGCGACACACCGGTCAGGTCCATCGGCTGGAACTCGCGCTGCACGGTCTTGACGTCGCGGTGCATCTTGGGCGGCTTGCCGAGCAGCACGTCCATGGGCATGTCGACCGGGCTCTCGTTCCCTTCGTCCACCAGCGAGAGATGGCGTTCTTCTGTCGCCACACCCACGACCGAAAACGGGCAGCGCTCGCGTTCGCAGAAGGCCTGGAACTGCGCCAGCGACTCGGGGGCGATGGCCAGCACGTAGCGTTCCTGGCTCTCGTTGCACCAGATTTCCTTGGGTGCCAGGCCGCTCTCTTCCAGCGGCACGGCGCGCAGATCAAAGCGGGCACCCCGGCCAGCGTCGTTCACCAGCTCGGGGAAGGCGTTGGACAAGCCACCCGCGCCCACGTCGTGGATGAACAGCACGGGGTTCTGATCACCCTGCGCCCAGCAGTGGTTGATGACCTCCTGCGCCCGGCGCTCGATCTCGGGGTTGCCGCGCTGCACGGAGTCAAAATCCAGCGAGGCGGCGTTGGTGCCGCTGGCCATGGAACTGGCGGCGCCGCCGCCCATGCCGATCTTCATGCCCGGGCCGCCGAGCTGGATCAGCAGCGTGCCGGCCGGGAAGTCGATCTTCTTCGTCTGCTTCGAGTCGATGACGCCCAGGCCGCCCGCGATCATGATGGGCTTGTGGTAACCCCGGGTCACACCGGCCACGTCCTGCTCGTATTCGCGGAAGTAGCCCAGCAGGTTGGGTCGGCCGAATTCGTTGTTGAACGCGGCGCCACCCAGCGGCCCCTCGGTCATGATCTGCAGCGGGCTGGCGATGTGCTCGGGCTTGCCGCCCGGCTGATCGCTCATGCCGCCCCAGAGCTTGGAGACGGTGAAGCCGGTCAGGCCGGCTTTGGGCTTGGAGCCGCGGCCGGTGGCGCCCTCGTCGCGGATCTCACCGCCCGCGCCGGTGGCGGCGCCGGGGAACGGGGAAATCGCTGTCGGGTGGTTGTGGGTTTCCACCTTCATCAGGATGTGGTTGATGGCGGTCTGGCTCGCGTAGGCGGGCGAGGCACCCTGCACGGCGCGCGCCACGAAACGCTCGACCTCGCTACCTTCCATGATGGAGGCGTTGTCGGAATACGCGACGATGGTGTGCTGCGGCGCCGTCTGGTGCGTGTGGCGGATCATGCCGAACAGGCTCTTGTCCTGCGCCACGCCGTCGATGGTGAACTGCGCGTTGAAGATCTTGTGGCGGCAGTGTTCGCTGTTGGCCTGCGCGAACATCATCAGTTCGACGTCGGTCGGGTTGCGCTTCAAGCCATTGAACGCGGCGACCAGGTAGTCGATCTCGTCATCGGCCAGGGCCAGGCCCCATTCGACGTTGGCTTTTTCCAGCGCCGTGCGACCACCACCCAGCACGTCCACGTGCTCCATCGGTGCCGGGTGCAGTTCGGTGAACAGGGCTTCGGCCTGGCTGCGCTCGGTGGTCACCACCTCGGTCATGCGGTCGTGCAGCACATCGGCCACGGCGCGCAGTTGCTCGGCGCTCAGGCTGGCCTTGCCCAGCAAACCGCTCTTGAGACCAATGCGGAACTCCACCAGCCGCTCGACGCGGTGCAGCGCCAGGCCGCAGTTGTGCGCGATGTCGGTGGCTTTGGAGGCCCAGGGCGAGACGGTGCCCAGGCGCGGCATCACCAGCAGGGCCGGGGCGCCGGCCTTTTCCAGCGCCAGGTGCGCCTCGGTGGCCGGCTCGCCATAGGCCATGAGTTGGCCCACGCGGTCCAGCGTGGCCGTGTCGTGCTCGGCGTCGAACGACGCCAGGTGCACGAAGCGGGCCGAGAGGCCGGTGATCTTGTCGGAAATGCCCGCGAGACGGGGCAGGATTTGCTGGACTTTGAAGTCGCTGACGGCGTTGCCGCCATCGAAGAAGCGCAGGTGCAGGGTCACGGTGGGTGGCCTTGGGGCTGGCGGGCGCAGAGTGGCCCGGGGGATGGGTGGAAACCCGGCATTTTACCCGGGGTGCCCTGCCACCCGCTGCGCCGAGAGTGCAATGAACTCAACTGGCGGAACGCGTGCATCCACCAGCACACGCCGGGGATCCGGCTCCGCCGGTCCAAGGGCGTGGTCCCCCTCGGGGGGAGGCCGCGCAGCGGCGCAGGGGGTTAAAAGTTGTAGCCGACGCTGACCTTGATCACCGGCAGCACCTTCGCGCTGTCCAGATCGTCCTGCACCTTGCGCTCTTCGGCCGCGATGGCGGCGGAGGCGCCCGGCTGCGCCAGCAGGCCGCCGGAGCCGGTCAAAGTGACCTTGGGCTTGCCAATGGACACGCCCAGGTCCAGACCAAAGGTCCAGCCCGGCTGGTTGAAACGTCCATGACCCCAGCCCACGCCCAGGTAAGGCATGGTGTTCGGGTACTTGATGGTGGCCAGCAGCGAGTTGCCGGTGGCGCTGAAGGTCTGGCCATCGATGGTCACCGTGCCGTCGGTGGTCTGGGCCTGCAACGCAGCGGAAGAACCGGTGAACGTGGCGCCCGCGACCAGGCGGAAGGTGCCGAGGAACGGGCGGAAGTCGGCGAACACGCCGTTGCCGCGCAGCTTGAGGTCGCCCTTGTAGGTGATCTGGTCTTCGGTGTAGGTGTCGGAGGTCGTCAGCTGCGCCAGTTCGCCACGCAGACCGAAAGCCGGACCCACCGGCAGGTTGAGCCCCAGGCCGAGGCCACCCGTGCCCGCCACGCCATACACACCGATGCCCTGGGCCATCGCCGAGCCCGACAGCACAACCAAGGCCAGACCCGCTGCGTGCACTTTTTTCATCGAAAACCTCGCTTGATGGATGGAACTGCGCGCGAGTATAGGTGTGCACCTGATCATTCGGGTCCGCATTGACCCTTCGTTTCAAAGCGTTGCAGTCCGCAGGATAATCGCTTCCCATGAGCATCACCTACAAAGACGAAGCCGGCATTGCGGGCATGCGCGTCGCCGGCAAACTGGCCTCCGAACTGCTGGACTACCTCACGCCCCACGTGGTGCCCGGTGTCACCACCGACGCGTTGGACAAGCTGGCGCACGACTACATCGTGAACGTGCAGGGCGCCATTCCGGCCCCGCTGAACTACGCGCCCTCGGGTTACATCCCCTACCCCAAGAGCATCTGCACCTCGATCAACCACCAGGTCTGCCACGGCATCCCGAACGAGAAAGCACTCAAGAAGGGCGACATCCTCAACGTCGACGTGACCGTCATCAAGGATGGGTGGCACGGCGACACCAGCCGCATGTTCATGATCGGCGGCGAACGCGCGGCCTCGATCGCAGCGAAGCGCCTGTGCGCCATCACCTACGACGCGATGTGGAAAGGCATCGTCATGGTCAAACCCGGCGTGCGCCTGGGCGATATCGGCCACGCGATCCAGGTGTTTGCCGAAGGCAGTGGCTTCTCGGTGGTGCGCGAGTTCTGTGGCCACGGCATCGGCCAGAAGTTTCACGAAGAACCGCAGGTGCTGCACTACGGCAAGCCCGGTACGCTCGAAGAACTCAAGGCCGGCATGACCTTCACCATCGAACCCATGATCAACGCCGGCAAGCGCGACATCAAGGAATTGGGCGACGGCTGGACCATCGTCACCAAGGACCGCTCGCTGTCCGCCCAGTGGGAACACACCATCCTGGTCACGGAAACCGGCTACGAAGTGCTCACGCTCTCGGCCGGCAGCCCGCCGCCGCCCGCGTTCGTCACGCCCGCGGTCACCCCCACCGCCGCCTGACCCGTGACGGGCCAAAAGGAAAGCGCCATGGGCGATCTGAGCGCACTGCGTCTGCAGTACCGCAGCGACAAAGCCACCCTGATGAACCGGCTGGGCGTGCAGGGCACCTCCACCCGCGGGGTGCGCAGCGCCCTGCAGAAACTGTCCCGCCTGACCGACCAGACGCTGCGCGAACTCTGGACCCGGTCGGGCTTCGGACCCACGTTTTCGCTCATCGCGGTGGGCGGCTACGGCCGCGGCGAGCTGTTTCCGTATTCGGACGTGGACGTGCTCGTGCTGTTGCCCGACGGCAGCGAACCCGATCAGGACGAGGCGCTCAAGAGCCGGCTGGAAAGTTTCATCGGTGCCTGCTGGGATGTGGGTCTGGAGATCGGCTCCAGTGTGCGCACCACCGCCGACTGTGTGGCCGAGGCGTCCAAAGATGTGACGGTGCAGACCTCGCTGCTCGAATGCCGGCTGATCTGCGGCGGCAAATCGCAGTTCACCACGCTTGTGAACCAGCTCAACGAGGCAATGGACCCCAAGGCCTTCTTCGTCGCCAAGACCCTGGAGATGCGCCAGCGCCACAACAAGTTTGAAAACACGCCCTATTCGCTGGAACCCAACTGCAAGGAATCGCCTGGTGGCCTGCGGGACCTGCAGATCGTGTTGTGGGTGGCCAAGGCTGCGGGCCTGGGCCGCAGCTGGGACGAACTCGCGCGCAAGGGCCTGGCCACGTCGCTCGAAGCGCGCCAGATCAAGGCCAACGAGGCCCTGCTCAACCTGATCCGCGCGCGCCTGCACTTGCTGGCCAACCGGCGCGAAGACCGGCTGGTCTTCGACTTGCAGAACGCCGTGGCCGAATCGTTCGGTTTCAAGCCGCAGGTGCCCGCCGTCATCACCCCCGGCGGCCCCGGCCCGCACGCGGTACCGGTGGCGCGCGGCGCGCGGCGCGCCAGCGAAGTGCTGATGAAGCGCTACTACTGGGCCGCCAAAGCCGTCACCCAGCTCAACCAGATCCTGCTGCTCAACATTGAAGAACGTCTCGCCAGCGACGACGTGGGCGTGGACCGCATGCGCCCGATCAACGAGCGCTTCTTTGACAAGGCGGGCATGCTGGAGGTCGCCAGCGACAACCTCTATGTGCAGCACCCGCACGCGATCCTCGAAACCTTCCACATCTACCAGACCACGGTCGGCATCAAAGGCCTTTCGGCGCGAACGCTGCGCGCGCTGTACAACGCCCGTCCCGTGATGAACGCGCGGTTCCGCAACGACCCGGTCAACCGCGCCGCCTTCATGCAGATCCTGATGGAACCCGAAGGCATTACCCACGCCATGCGCCTGATGAACCAGACCTCGGTGCTCGGGCGCTACCTCTGGGTGTTCCGCCACATCGTGGGCCAGATGCAGCACGACCTGTTTCACGTCTACACCGTGGACCAGCACATCCTGATGGTGCTGCGCAACGTGCGCCGTTTCTTCATCGCCGACCACTCGCACGAATACCCGTTCTGCTCGCAGCTCGCCGCAGGCTGGGACAAACCCTGGATCTTCTACGTCGCAGCGCTGTTCCACGACATCGCCAAGGGCCGCGGTGGTGACCACTCCGAGCTCGGCGCCAAGGACGTGCGCAGCTTCTGCCGCCAGCACGGCATCGAGCGCGAAGACGCCAAGCTGATCGAGTTCCTGGTGGCCGAACACCTGACCATGAGCCGCATGGCGCAGAAGGAAGACCTGAGCGACCCGGACGTGATCAACGCCTTTGCCCAACGCGTGGGCAACGAGCGCTACCTGACGGCGCTCTACCTGCTCACCGTGGCCGACATCCGCGGCACCAGTCCCAAGGTCTGGAACGCCTGGAAGGGCAAGCTGCTGGAAGACCTGTACCGCTACACCCTGCGCTCGCTCGGTGGCCGCGCGCCCGACCCCGACGCCGTGATCGAGGCGCGCAAGCGCGAAGCCCTGTCGATGCTGGCCCTGCACGCCCTGCCCCACCTGGCGCACAAGGCGCTGTGGGACACGCTGGACGTGAGCTACTTCATGCGCCACCAGGCCGACGAAATTGCCTGGCACACGCGGGTGTTGTCCCGCGAACTGGCGGTTCGGGCCGCGGCCCCAAAACCATCCGGCCCTGAAACTGGGGACGGCGAAGCACCGAAACCGGACAACAGCATCGTGCGCGCCCGCCTGTCGCCCGAGGGCGAGGGCCTGCAGGTGCTGGTGTACGCGCCCGACCAGCACGACCTGTTTGCCCGCATCTGCGGCTACTTCGACAACGCCGGCTTCAGCATCCTGGACGCCCGCATCCACACCACGCACACCGGCCACGCGCTCGACACCTTCCAGGTGGTGGCGCCCACGCTGTCCGAGCATTACCGTGCGCTGACCGCCATGGTGGAGAACGATCTGGCCCAGGCCATCGACCAGCGCGGCCCGCTGCCCGCGCCGAGCAAGGGCCGCCTGTCGCGCCGCGTCAAGAGCTTCCCGATCACACCGCGCGTGGACCTGCGCCCCGATGAAAAAGCCCAGCGCTGGCTGTTGAGCGTCTCGGCCAGCGACCGCGCCGGCCTGCTGTACTGCATCACGCGCGTGCTCGCGCGCTACGACGTGAGCGTGCAACTCGCCAAGATCACCACGCTGGGTGAACGCGTGGAGGACACCTTCCTCATCAGCGGCCCGCAACTGCAGGTCAACAAACGGCAGATCGAGATCGAAACCGAGTTGCTGGAAACGCTGGAAGGTTAGAGGAGGTCAGCTCAATCGTCCTCGGCTGCGTCCAGCCCGGGAAACAGCACCTCGGTGAAGCCGAAGCGGCTGAAATCGCGCACCCGCATCGGGTACAGCACGCCCTGCAGGTGATCGCATTCGTGCTGCACCACCCGGGCATGAAAGCCCTCGGCTTCCCGGTCGATCACGTGTCCCGCGAGGTCGACGCCCTGGTAGCGGATGCGCTGCCAGCGCGGCACGATGCCGCGCAGACCGGGCACCGACAGACAGCCCTCCCAGCCTTCTTCTTCCGCGTCACCCAACGGCGTGATCACCGGGTTGAGCAGGACGGTGCGCGGCACCACCGGCGCCTCCGGATAGCGCGGGTTCGCCGCGCCGGTGCCGAAGATCACGAGCTGCAGGTCCACACCGATCTGCGGCGCAGCCAGGCCCGCCCCGTTGGCCGCGGTCATGGTCTCGATCATGTCGGCCACCAGGCGGTGCAGCTCCGGCGTGTCGAACCCGGTCACAGGTTGGGCCACGCTCAGCAACCGTGGATCGCCCATCTTCAGAATCGTATGAATGGTCATGGTGGTGTCATGGATTACCCCGTGGGGTGTTCTTGCCTTCGCACGCTACAGTCAGGTCTGGCCTGTTCAGGAGGATTTTCCATGCAATCGCGTCCGACCACCCTGCCCCTCATTGCCCGTCGGCTGCGCTGGACCGCCAGCGCCTTGCTGCTGGGCGGTTCGCTGGCATTTTTCAGCCAGCCGGCCCGGGCGCAAGGCGCCGACATCTTCAAAGGTGCCGATCTGGCGCTGGGGGAAAAGATGATCACCGAGCACAAGTGCGTGGCCTGCCACGTCAGCAAGGTGGGCGGCGACGGCAGCACCATATACAAGCCCATGGGCAAGATCAACACCGCCGGCCTGCTGCGCGGCATGGTGGAGATGTGCAACACCACCATGAATCTGGGCATGTTCCCGGAGGAAGTCAACGCCGTGGCCGCGGTGCTCAACCGGGACCACTACAAGTTCAAGTGAACCGAAACCAGGCCCCCACGCTCCGCCGCTGACGCGGGTCGCTGCCCCCCGAAGGGGTGCGAATTCAGCTTGGGGCGGCCCGGCGCTGAATTCAAGCCTGCAACAAGGCCAGCATGGCCGCCTCGTCGATCACGGCGACGCCCAGCGATTGCGCTTTCTCCAGCTTGCTGCCGGCTTCCGCGCCAGCGACCACGTAGTCGGTCTTCTTGCTCACCGAGCCGGCCACCTTGGCCCCCGCGGCTTCCAGCAGGTCCTTGGCGGCGTCGCGGCTGAGCGTGGGAAAGGTACCGGTGAGCACGAAAGTCTTGCCCGCCAGCGGTCTGGGCGCCTGCGCCGCAGGCTCGCCCTCTTCCCAGGTGACGCCGCAGGCGCGCAGCTGCTCCACCACCTCACGGTTGTGCGGCTGGTCGAAGAAGGTGCGGATGCTTTGCGCCACCACCGGGCCCACGTCGTTCACCTCCAGCAGCTGCTCCACCGTGGCGTCCATGATGCGGTCCATTTGACCGAAGTGGCGCGCCAGGTCTTTGGCCGTGGCCTCACCCACATGGCGGATGCCCAGGCCGAACAGGAAACGCGGCAAGGTGGTCTGCTTGGACTTCTCCAGCGCGGCCACGATGTTCTGCGCCGACTTGTCGGCCATGCGGTCCAGGCTGGCCAGCGCGGTGAAACCCAGGCGGTACAGGTCGGGCAGGGTCTTCACCACGCCCGAGTCCACCAGCTGTTCCACCAGCTTGTCGCCCAGGCCCTCGACCTCCACCGCACGGCGGTGGGCGAAATGCAGGATCGCCTCCTTGCGCTGGGCGCCACAGAACAGGCCGCCGGTGCAGCGGTAGTCGACCTCGCCCTCTTCGCGCACGGCATCGCTGCCGCACACCGGGCACTGGCGCGGCATGGTGAACACCTCGGCGCCTTCGGGCCGCTTTTCGGGCAGCACGGCCACCACCTCGGGAATCACGTCGCCCGCACGGCGCACGATCACCGTGTCGCCCACGCGCACGTCCTTGCGGCGCGCCTCGTCTTCGTTGTGCAGGGTGGCGTTGGTCACCGTCACGTTGCCCACGAACACCGGCGCGAGCTTGGCCACCGGTGTGAGCTTGCCGGTGCGCCCCACCTGCACGTCGATGGCGAGCACGGTGGTGAGCTGTTCCTGCGCCGGGTATTTGTGCGCCACCGCCCAGCGCGGCTCGCGCGTGACGAAACCGAGCCGGCGCTGCAGCGCGAGCGAGTTGACCTTGTAGACCACGCCGTCGATGTCGTAGGGCAACTGGTCGCGGCTGGCGCCGATGCGCTGGTGGAAGGCGACCAGCTCGTCGGCCCCCGTGGCCACCGTGGTCTGCTCGGCCACCGGGAAGCCCCAGGCCTTGAGTTGCATGAGCAATTCATGGTGGGTATCGAACGCCGGGCCGCCCTGCTCCGGCGGCGTGATCTCGCCCACGCCGTAAGCGAAGAAGCTCAGCGGGCGCTGGGCGGCAATGCCCGAATCGAGCTGGCGCACCGCGCCGGCCGCGGCGTTGCGCGGGTTCACGAAGGTTTTCTCGCCCTTGGCACCGGCAGCGATCTTGGCGCGCTGCTTCTCATTGAGTGCATCAAAATCATCGCGGCGCATGTAGACCTCGCCGCGCACCTCCAGCACCGGAGGAGCGTCGGGCGGCAGGCGCAGGGGAATCTGGCCGATGGTGCGGATGTTGTTCGTCACATCCTCACCGACTTCACCGTCACCGCGCGTGGCGGCCTGGACCAGCACACCGTTTTCATAGCGCAGGTTCATGGCCAGGCCGTCGAACTTGAGTTCGGCCACGTAGTCCACTGGCGGGTCGACTTCGGTCAGCCCCAGCGCGCGGCGCACGCGGGTGTCGAAATTGCGCGCGCCGCTGGGTTCGGTGTCGGTCTCGGTGTTGATCGACAGCATGGGCACGGCGTGGCGCACCGGCGTGAACGCGTCCAGCACCCGACCACCGACCCGCTGCGTCGGTGAATCCGGCGTCAACAGCTCCGGGTGTGTGGCTTCGAGCGCCTGCAGCTCGCGAAACAGCCGGTCGTACTCGGCATCCGGAATCACCGGCGCGTCCAGCGTGTAGTACAGGTGCGCGTGGTGGTTCAGCTGCTCGCGCAACGCGGCCGCTCGCTCGGCCGGCGCGGGCTCAGAGGAAAAAAGATCAGAAGTGCTCATGAGCAGAAGACAAACTGGCGACAGAGGGGGAGCCATTCGAGAACGCCGCGGAACCGGCTTTGCCGGGCCGCCAGCGTTGCCCCCTGAAAGGGGGTGACGCGCTGAAAGCGCGGCGCGGGGGTCAGCTAAATAATCTGCGGGCCTGCGGCGAACCCGCCGACAGATCGTGGCTGTCCAGCGCGTCGTAGAGGCTCTCCAGGTCGGCTCCGATGCCGTCCATGGTGTCGGTGGACAACAACTGCCCACCATCGTCGGTGATCACGCCTTCCATGGCCTCGGCCAGCGCGGCGGCGGCCTGGCGCATGCGCACAAACGGCTGTTCGCTGCGAGGCACGTGGGTCACTTCGAGCGACAGCGCAACCTCGCGCAACGCGCTTTGTTCCGGGTCCTCGGCCATGGCGGCCTGCGAATCAAAGGCGAGGCTCAGGATGGGTGCCTGCCCCGCCGCGCTGGCAGGCAGCACCATGCGCCCGGGCAGCACGCCCGCAACAAAACCGAGCCGTGCCGCGTTCTGGGCCACATAACCGGGGCTCCAGGCACTGCGACGGGCGCGCAGCGTGAAGCCCAACTGGGCATCGTGGCCGCTGGCAAAGGCGTCCAGTTCGCGGGCGCGGGCCACCTCGGCACGCATGTCGGGAAAATCGGGCGCGGCACCCACCGCGTCGGCAAAAGCCTGAGCCTTGACGACAAACTCGGAAAATTCGATGTCGTTCAGCGCGCCGGCACGGTTCGCCAGTTGCACGCCGACCTGCAGCGCGTGGTAGCGCTGCCCCGCTCGTGGGCTTTCCCATTCACCGCTGGTCTCGTTGAGGCCTTCGACGGCAAACGGTTTGCTGCCCACCCGGCGCGTGCCAGGCAGGGCCGCCAGCAAGGCATCACCCGACACCGGACCTTCAATCGCCAGCGGCGTGATGACGTCGATCAGGGCGTCCAGCCCGGGCCGCTTCTCGGGGGGACTGACGACGTTGCTGAGTGTGACGGGCACCACCACCGGCACACGCGCTTCGCCATCCGCCGCCACCTGCGGCTGCGGCTCGCGCGGGGCCTCGAAGGTGTGTCCCATGACCGGTTCAATGCGTTCAGGCACCCCGTCTTGATCCGGTTCAATCACCGGGCCGGTCAGCGGGCTTTCAAAGCTGTGCGGTTCGCCCGCACCGTCCAAACCCGGGCGTTCGCGGGCGGTTCGCGGAGCGCTCTTGCTCGTGACCCAGGCGTTGTAGGCGACCACGCCCGCCAGCACGAGGCCTCCGATGATGGCCAGACTGATTTGCAGAGTGCTCATGTGTGTTCAGCGGTGGGTGGCTTGGTCAGACGGATTCCAGCATGCCGGCGGCGGACTCCATGTCGACCGCAACGATACGCGAAACGCCCTGCTCCTGCATGGTCACGCCGATCAGTTGTTCGGCCATTTCCATGGCGATCTTGTTGTGGCTGATGAACAGGAACTGGGTGCCCTGCTTGCTCATGCTGGTCACCAGGCGGGCGTAACGCTCGGTGTTGGCGTCGTCCAGCGGCGCATCCACCTCGTCGAGCAGACAGAACGGCGCCGGGTTGAGCTGGAAGATCGCGAACACCAGCGCAATCGCGGTGAGCGCCTTCTCGCCGCCCGAGAGCAGGTGGATGGTCTGGTTCTTCTTGCCGGGCGGCTGGGCCAGCACCTGCACACCCGCGTCCAGGATTTCCTCGCCGGTCATCACCAGCCGGGCGTTGCCGCCACCGAAGAGCTCGGGGAACATGCGGCCAAAGTGCTCGTTGACGGTGTTGAAGGTGCTGCCCAACAGGTCACGCGTTTCGGCGTCGATCTTCTTGATCGCGTCTTCCAGCGTGGTCATGGCTTCGACCAGGTCGGCCGACTGCGCGTCGAGGAAGGTCTTGCGCTCGCGCGCGGCGGTGAGTTCGTCCAGCGCCGCGAGGTTCACAGCACCCAGCGCCTGGATCTCGCGGTGCATGCGGTCGATCTCGCCTTGCAGGCCGGTCAGGCGCACATTGCCTTCGGTGATGCTCTGCGCCACCGCGGCCAGATCGGCCTGGGCTTCTTCGAGCTGCTGGCTGTACTGCTCCACACCCAGGCGTGCGGCCTGTTCCTTGAGCTGGAAGTCGGTGATGCGCTGGCGCAGCGGATCAAGTTCGCGCTCGAGCTTCAGGCGGTGCTCGTCGCTGGCGCGCAGCTTCATCGTGAGGTCGTCGTACTGGCTGCGCAGGGCGCCCAGGGTCTGCTCACGTTCGAGCTTGACGGCCAGCACGTTCTGCAGCCCGGCCTGGGCCGCAGCGTCGCTCAGGCGGGCCAGCTCTTCGGCGGCCCGCTGCTCTTCGTCGGCGAGCGACTTTTCCTGCGAGGCCGCGGTTTCCAGCGAACGCTGCAGCTCCCCCTGACGGGCCTGCAGGCTGCGCAAGGTGAAGGTGGCCTCCTGTGCGCTGCGCTCCAGCGAGCGCTGCTGCTCGCGCGCCGCGTTCAAAGCGCGCTCGGCATCGATCACCTTGTCATCGAACTGGGCGTGGCGCTCCTGGCAGTCGGCGAGCTGCATGTCCAGCTCTTCGAAACGGGCCTCGGCCGTCACGCGACGCTCCTGCAGGTCTTCCAGCTGGGCATCCACCTCGGCCAGGTCGGCGGCGATCTGCGCGCTGCGCGCGCGGGTCTGTTCGGCCAGCTGCGTCAGGCGCAGGGCTTCGACCTGCAGCTCGTGGGCCTTGCCGCGTGTTTCGGCGCCTTCGCGGCGTGCACTCACGAGCCGCTGCGAAGCATCGCTGTAGGCCGCTTCGGCGCGCACCAGCGCGGTCCGGGCCTGCTCGGCGATCAGCGCCTGGGCCCGCAGTTCCTTCTCAAGGTGTTCAATTTCCTGCGCACGCGCCAGCAGGCCCGCCTGCTCGCTGTCGGGCGCGTAGAAGCTCACGCTGTGCGCGCTGACCGCGTGGCCGCTGGGCACGTAGATCACTTCGCCGGCCTGCAGCTGGGCGCGCTGCGCCATCGCTTCGTCCAGGCTGGCGGCGGTCAGGCAACCCTGCAGCCAGTCGGCCAGCAGCGCTTTTTGACCGGCGTCGTTCAGGCGCAGCCAGTCGGCCAGCGGCTTGAGCCCGCTGTGGCTGGCGGTGCCCGACGCCATGGCGGGCGGGCTGTAAAACGCGAGCTTGGCGGGCGGGGCATCGTTGCCGAACGAGCGCACCATCTCCAGTCGCGACACCTCGAGCGCACCCAGGCGCTCGCGCAGCGCGGCTTCGAGCGCGTTTTCCCAGCCGGTTTCGATGTGGATGCGGCTCCACAGGCCCTGCAGGCCGTCGAGCCCGTGCTTGGCCAGCCAGGGTTGCAGCTTTCCGTCGGTCTTGACCTTTTCCTGCAACGCCTTGAGCGCTTCCATGCGGGCCGACAAGTCGGCCTGCTTCGCGGACTCCTGGTTCACCGCCTGCTGGGCCGCGCGGCGGTCATCGTCGAGCTGGGGCACGCTGTCCTGCAGCTCGTGCAACACCGCGTCGGCCAGTTCGGCGGCTTCCTGCGCCACCACCAGCTGGCTCTGCGCGTCGAGCAGACGGGCCTCGTCGGGCGCGGCCAGGGCGTTGCGGTCGGCGGCCAGGCGTTCGCGGCGCTGGTTGAGCTGGCGGCTCTGTTCTTCGATGTTGCGCTGCTCGGCGGCCAGCACCTGGATCTGCTGCTGCACCTGGGTGACGCTGCCACGCTGTTCGTTGGCGCGGTTCTGTGCCTGGCGCAGGCCATCTTCGAGCGCTGGCAGGGCCGCGCCCTGCTCTTCGCCCTGGGCGGCGAGCACCACCGACTTTTCTTCGGCCTCGACCATGGCTTCGGCCAGCTGCTCCAGCTCCACGCCAGCGTCCTGGCTGCGCGTGGTCCACGAGGCCATCTGTTCCTTCAACTGCACCAGCCGCTGTTCGACCCGGGTGCGGCCTTCGATCACGAAGCGGATCTCGGCCTCCAGCTTGCCCACCTCGGCACTGGCTTCGTACAGCTTGCCCTGCGCCTGGTTGACCTGGTCGCCCGCGGCGTAGTGCGCCTGGCGGATGGTTTCCAGCTCGGACTCGACCCGGCGCAGGTCGGCGGTGCGCGACTCCAGGTCGTTCAGCGCCTGGGCCGCATCGGTCTTGACCTTGATCTGGTCGGCCTCGGCCTCGCTGCGCTTCAAGAACCAGAGCTGGTGCTGCTTGAGCGTGGCACCGGCCTGCAGGGTGTTGTAGCGCGCGGCGACCTCGGCCTGCTTTTCCAGCTTGTCGAGATTGGCGTTGAGTTCGCGCAGGATGTCTTCGACCCGGGTGAGGTTTTCGCGCGTGTCGGCCAGGCGGTTGGCGGTCTCGCGGCGGCGTTCCTTGTATTTGGAGACCCCGGCGGCTTCTTCGAGGAACAGGCGCAGTTCTTCGGGCTTGCTCTCGATGATGCGGCTGATCGTGCCCTGGCCGATGATGGCGTAGGCGCGCGGGCCGAGACCGGTGCCGAGGAACACGTCCTGCACGTCGCGGCGGCGCACCGGCTGGTTGTTGATGTAGTAGCTGCTGGTGCCGTCGCGCGTGAGCACGCGCTTGACCGCGATCTCCAGGAACTGGCCCCACTGGCCGCCGGCGCGGTGGTCGGCGTTGTCAAACACCAGCTCGACGCTGGAGCGGCTGGCCGGCTTGCGGTTGTTGGTGCCGTTGAAGATCACGTCCTGCATGGACTCGCCACGCAACTCGGACGCCTTGCTCTCGCCCAGCACCCAGCGCACCGCGTCCATGATGTTGGACTTGCCGCAGCCGTTGGGCCCCACCACACCCACCAGTTGCCCGGGCAGCATGAAGTTGGTCGGCTCGGCGAAGGACTTGAAGCCCGATAACTTGATCGAATTGAGGCGCACGGGAATTCGGTCGCGGGAAGCTAACTGTTTGATTTGTAACGATAATCCTCCCCCGAGCGGGGCCGGACCGCAAGCCGCATGATACCGTGTCCGCCCGGCCTTGAGCCTGCCCCGAGGGGGCCTGAAGCGGCCTTGGGATAATCGGTGCCATGAATCCCAAGTTGTCCCTCCTGCAGCCCTACCCCTTCGAGCGGCTGCGCCAGCTGTTTGCGGGCGTCACGCCCAACCCGGTCTACCGCCCGATCAGCCTGGGCATCGGCGAACCCAAACACGCCACACCCCAGATGCTCAAGGACGCGCTGGCCGCCGCACTCGACACCGGCCTGACCGGCTACCCCGCCACAGCCGGCGAACCGGCGCTGCGCGAAGCCTGTGCGGCCTGGCTGCAGCGGCGCTACGGCGTCACCGTGAACCCCGCCAACCAGGTGCTGCCAGTGAACGGTTCGCGCGAGGCGCTGTTTGCCTTCGCCCAGACGGTGCTGGACCCGACACAGCCCGGCGCCACGCTGGTGTTTCCCAATCCGTTCTACCAGATCTACGAAGGCGCGGCCCTGCTGGGTGGCGCCCAGCCGTACTACGTGCCCAGCGTGCCTGAGCGCAATTTCGCGGTGGACTGGGACAGCGTGCCGGAGGACACCTGGGCCCGCACGCAGCTGATCTTCGTCTGCTCGCCCGGCAACCCGACGGGCGCCGTGATGCCGCTGGACGAGTGGGAAAAACTGTTCGCGCTCAGTGACCGCCATGGCTTCGTGATCGCCTCCGATGAGTGCTACTCCGAAATCTACTTCCGCGACGAACCGCCACTGGGCGGACTGGAAGCGGCTGTGAAGCTCGGACGCACCGACTTCAAGAACCTCATGATGTTCACCAGCCTGTCCAAGCGCAGCAACGTGCCCGGGTTGCGCAGCGGTTTTGTGGCTGGGGATGCGGCGCTGATCAAGGCCTTCCTGCTCTACCGCACCTACCACGGTGGCGCCATGAGTCCGGCGGTGCAGGCCGCCAGCGTGGCCGCCTGGGGCGATGAAGACCACGTGATCGACAACCGCCGGCAGTACCGCGAGAAGTTCGCCCAGGTCACCCCGCTGCTGGCCTCGGTGATGGAAGTGGCCTTGCCCGACGCAGCGTTCTACCTCTGGGCCGGCGTTCCTGAGGCCTTCAATCACCGGATTCCGGGCCTGGGCGCCGACGAAGCGTTCGCCCGCGAGTTGCTGGCTCAATACAATGTGACGGTTCTGCCCGGCAGCTACCTGGCTCGCGAGGCCCAGGGTTTCAATCCGGGCCGCGGCCGGGTGCGCATGGCCCTGGTGGCCGAACCCGCCGAATGCCTGGAAGCCGCCGGCCGCATCGTCGAGTTCCTCTCGCCGCGCGCCTGAAACCCCTTTCCGTTCCATCCAACTCTTTCTGACCGTTCGAGACAACATGACCCAACAACTGCAAACCCTGATCGACAACGCCTGGGACCAGCGCGCCGACCTGTCCCCCGCCTCCGCACCCAAAGAAGTGCTGGACGCCGTGGAGCACGTGATCAGCGAACTCAACACCGGCAAGCTGCGCGTGGCCACCCGCGAAGGCGTGGGCCAGTGGACGGTGCACCAGTGGATCAAGAAAGCTGTGCTGCTGTCGTTCCGCCTGAAGGACAACGAGATGATGGGCAGTGGCGACCTGGCCTTCTACGACAAGGTGCCCACCAAATTCGCCCACCTGAGCGAAGCCGAGATGAAGGCCACCGGCGTGCGCGTGGTACCGCCGGCCGTGGCCCGCCGCGGCAGCTTCATCGCCAAGGGCGCGATCCTGATGCCCAGCTACGTGAACATCGGCGCCTACGTCGATGAAAACACCATGGTCGACACCTGGGCCACCGTCGGCTCCTGCGCCCAGATCGGCAAGAACGTGCACCTGTCCGGTGGCGTCGGCATCGGCGGTGTGCTGGAGCCGCTGCAGGCCGGCCCCACCATCATCGAAGACAACTGTTTCATCGGCGCGCGCTCCGAAGTGGTCGAAGGCGTGGTGATCGAAGAAAACTCGGTGATCTCCATGGGCGTCTACATTGGCCAGAGCACCCCGATCTACGACCGGACGACCGACACCGTGAGCTACGGCCGTGTGCCGTCTGGCTCGGTGGTGATCAGCGGCAGCCTGCCCAAAGACGGCGGCAAATACAGCCTGTACGCGGCCATCATCGTCAAGCGCGTGGACGCGCAGACACGATCGAAGACCAGCCTGAACGACTTGTTGAGGGATTAAGTCCCCCTGCGCCGCTTCGCGTCTTCCCCCCCGGGGGGACAACACCTGCGGCCCGGCGAAGCCGGTTCCGCGGTGTTCTGGGTTTGGGCACTGTCGCCGATGAGATTTTCTGTTTTGAGTTCTTGAAAGGTCTGGCATGAGCAGCGGAACGATGGAGCGCATCCTGCGCCTGATGGCCGAGAAGAAAGCTTCGGACGTCTACCTGTCGGCGCACGCGCCGGCCATGATCAAGATCAACGGACAGACGCTGCCGATCAACAGCCAGGTGATGCCGCCGGAGGCGCCGCTGAACCTGCTGTCCGAGATCGTGCCGGCCACGCGCATCGAGGAGCTGCGGGATACCGGAGAACTCAACATGGCCGTGCCGCTGGAAGGCGTGGGCAATTTCCGCGTCAGTGCGCTGCGCCAGCGCAGCACCTACGCGGTGGTTCTGCGCTATATCCCGGGCGATGTGCCTTCGCTGGACTCCCTGAACGTGCCGCCCGTGCTGGCGGATCTGGTGATGGAGAAACGGGGTCTGGTGTTGATGGTCGGTGCCACGGGCGCTGGCAAAACCACCACGCTGGCGGCCATGATCGACCTGCGCAACGAGCTGAACACCGGCCACATCCTCACCATCGAGGACCCGATCGAATACGTCTACCGCAACAAGAAGTCGGTCGTCAACCAGCGTGAAATCGGGCCCGACACCGCGTCGCTGCAGGTCGGCCTGAAAAACGCGCTGCGCCAGGCGCCCGACGTGATCCTGATCGGCGAGATCCGTGACCGCGAAACCATGTCGGCCGCCATCGCCTACGCGCAGTCGGGTCACCTCTGTCTGGCCACCCTGCACGCCAACAACAGCTACCAGGCACTCAACCGCATCCTGAGCTTCTACCCCGTCGAGGTGCGCCCCACCATGCTGGGTGACCTGGCCGCTGCGTTGCGCGCCATCGTCTCGCAGCGCCTGCTGCGCACCCACACGGGCGGCCGTGTGCCCGCCGTCGAGGTGATGCTCAACACCGCCCTGATCGCCGACCTGATCCAGAAAACCGATTTCTCCGGCGTGCGCGAGGCCATGGAAAAGTCGCTCGCCGTGGGCTCGCAGAGTTTCGAGCAGGACCTGGCCCGGCTGGTGCGCGACGGCATCGTCTCGCGCAACGAAGGTCTGGCCCACGCCGACTCGCCCAACAACCTGTTGTGGCGCCTGCAAAACGACTTCAATGCGTCCAAGTCCAACCTGGACGCCAAGCAGTCTGATGAGGACCAGAGCGACAACGCCACCTTCACCGAGTTCACGCTCGACGTCAAATTCTGATGACTGCCACGCTGCGCCTGACCGAAGAACTGATCGCACGCCCCTCGGTCACGCCGCTGGACGAAGGCTGCCAGGCCCTGATCGCCGACCGCCTGCGACCGCTGGGTTTTGTCTGTGAAACCATCGAAAGCGGCCCGGCCGATTTCCGCGTCACCAACCTCTGGGCACGCCTGGGCACAGGCCAGCAGCCCACCCTGGTCTGGGCGGGCCACACCGACGTGGTGCCCACCGGTCCGCTGGAGGCCTGGGGCAGCGACCCGTTTGTGCCCTCGCACCGCGACGGCAAGCTTTTTGGCCGCGGCGCCAGCGACATGAAAACCTCGCTCGCCGCCATGGTGGTGGCCTGTGAAGAGTTCCTGGCTTCAAACCCCAGGCCACCCATCGACATCGCCTTCCTGCTGACCAGCGACGAAGAAGGCCCGGCCAACGACGGCACGGTGATCGTCTGCGACACGCTGCGCCAGCGCAGCGAACGCCTGGACTGGTGCATCGTCGGCGAGCCCACCTCGGTCGAGCGCACGGGCGACATGATCAAGAACGGCCGCCGCGGCACCATGAGCGGCAAGCTCACGGTCAAGGGCATTCAGGGCCACATCGCCTACCCGCAACTGGCGAAGAACCCGATCCACATGGCCGCCCCGGCCCTGGCCGAACTCGCCGCGACGGTCTGGGACATGGGCAACGCCTACTTCCCTCCCACCAGCTGGCAGGTGAGCAACATCCACGGTGGCACGGGTGCGAGCAACGTGATCCCCGGCACCGTGGTGATCGACTTCAACTTCCGCTTCTCCACCGAGTCCACACCCGAAGGCCTGCAGCAGCGCGTGGTCGACATCCTGCAGCGCCACGGCCTGCGGGCGGGCGCCGACCACGACCTTACCTGGACCATCGGCGGGCGCCCGTTTCTGACCCAGCCCGGCACGCTGGTGGACGCCGTGCGCTCCGCCATCCAGACCGAGACCGGCATAGAAACCCAGCTCTCCACCACCGGTGGCACCAGCGACGGCCGCTTCATCGCCCAGATCTGCCCCCAGGTGATCGAACTCGGCCCGCCGAACGCCACCATCCACAAGATCGACGAACACGTGGCCGTGGCCGACATCGATCCCCTGAAGAACATCTACCACCGCGTGCTTCACAACCTCGCCCAACAGCAGGCCTGCGCGGGCTGAACCCATGACCCTGCAAGACCTGCTCGCCGGGGCCACGGCACGCCTCGAAGCCGCCCATCTGGCCTATGGCCACGGCACCACCAACGCCCGCGACGAAGCCGCCTGGCTCGTGCTGTGGCAACTTCACCTGCCGCTGGACGGCGACCTGGAAGAGATGGCCGAAACGCCCGTCTCTGACGAAGATGCGTTGGCCGTGGCCGAGTTGATCACACGCCGCATCGAGACCCGCCAACCGGCCGCCTACCTCACGCACGAAGCCTGGCTGCAAGGCGTGCCGTTTTATGTGGATCAGCGCACCATCGTGCCGCGCAGCTTCATCGCAGAGCTGATCGCCGACGGCGGCTTCGACGCCTGGCTGGGCGAGCACACCACCCGCGTGCTGGACCTGTGCACCGGCAACGGCAGTCTCGCCGTGCTGGCGGCCCTGGCCTGGCCGCAGGTGCAAGTGACCGGCGCCGACCTCTCCACCGATGCGCTGGCCGTGGCCCGCATCAACGTGGACCAGCACGGGCTGCAGGACCGTGTTGCGCTGATCGAGTCCGATGGGCTCAAAGCTTGCCCTGGCCCGTGGGATCTGGTGCTGTGCAACCCGCCCTATGTCAACGCACAGAGCATGGACGCCCTGCCCGCCGAATACCGCGCCGAGCCCGCGCTGGCGCTGGCGGGTGGTGCCGATGGCATGGATTTCATCCGTGTCCTCTTGCACGACCTGCCCTCGCGCCTGTCGCCCCACGGCGTGCTGGTGCTCGAAATCGGCAACGAACGCGAACACTTCGAAGCCGCGTTCCCGCAGCTCGAAGCCGTGTGGCTGTCCACCAGCGCCGGCGACGACCAGGTTCTTCTTCTCACTTCCGATTCCCTTTCGGCACTGGCTTCCCAGTCAACGCCCCTCTCATGATCACACTGAAAAACCTGGTCCTTCGTCGCGGCACGAAGGTCCTGCTCGATGGCGCTTCCGCCACCATCAACCCCGGTGAAAAAGTCGGCCTTGTGGGTCGCAACGGTGCGGGCAAGTCCAGCCTGTTCGGTCTGCTCAACAAGACGCTGCACGAGGACAAAGGCGACTTCTATGTGCCCGCCCAGTGGCGCATGGCGCAGGTCGCGCAGGACATGCCCGAGACCGACATGCCGGCCACGCAGTTCGTCATCGAAGGCGACGTGACCCTGCTCGCCGCGCAGCAGGAAGTGACCGCATCGGAAGAAAGCAACGACGGCGAGCGCATGGCCCATGCCTACATGGCGCTGCACGACGCGGGGGCCCACGATGCACCGGCCCGCGCGCAGGCGCTCATCCTGGGACTGGGCTTCCGCACCGACGAACTCGACAACCCGGTCAACAGCTTCTCCGGCGGCTGGCGCATGCGCCTGCAGCTCGCCAGAGCGCTGATGTGCCCGAGCGACCTGCTGCTGCTCGACGAACCCACCAACCACCTGGATCTGGACGCCCTGGTCTGGCTGGAAGCCTGGCTCAAGCGCTACGAGGGCACCATGCTCGTGATCAGCCACGACCGCGAGTTTCTCGACGCCGTGACCGACGTCACCATCCACATCGAACGCGCCCTGCTCACGCGCTACGGTGGCAACTACAGCAAGTTCGAGGACATGCGCGCCGAACAGATGGCGCTGCAGGCCACGGCGTACTCCAAGCAGCAGGACAAGGTCGCGCACCTGCAGAAATTCATCGCCCGCTTCAAGGCCAAGGCCAGCAAGGCCAAACAGGCGCAAAGCCGGGTCAAGGCGCTGGAGCGCATGGAGAAAATCGGCCCGGTGCTGGCCGACGCCGACTTCACCTTCGAATTCAGCGAGCCGCAGAACCTGCCCAACCCCATGCTGGCCATGAACGAGGTGAGCTTTGGTTATCCGCCACCCGCCGCTGGCGGGGAGCCGATCACCATCGTGCGCAACGTCAGCCGCTCGGTCCTGGCCGGGCAGCGCATCGGCATCCTGGGCGCCAACGGCCAAGGCAAGTCCACCGTGGTCAAGACCATCGCGCGCGACCTGAAGGCCATCAGTGGCGAGATCATCGAAGGCAAGGGCCTGAACATCGGCTACTTCGCCCAGCAGGAACTGGACGTGCTGCGCCCGGCCGACACCCCGCTGGAGCACATGATCCGCCTGGTGCGCGAATGCACGGCGCAAGCCCGCCTGAGCGGCCAGGCCACGCGCGAGCAGGACCTGCGCAGCTTCCTGGGCAGTTTCAACTTCACCGGCGACCAGGTGAAACAGGCGGTCGGCAGCATGAGCGGCGGCGAAAAGGCGCGCCTGGTGCTGTGCATGATCGTCTGGCAGCGCCCCAACCTGTTGCTGCTCGACGAGCCCACCAACCACCTGGACCTTGCCACACGCGAAGCCTTGTCGATGGCACTTAACGAATTCGAAGGCACGGTCATGCTGGTCAGCCACGACCGCGCCCTGCTGCGCGCCGTGTGCGACGAATTCTGGCTGGTTTCCCGCGGTGGCATTGCACCGTTCGACGGCGATCTGGACGACTACCAGCGTTACCTGCTGGACATGGCCAAACAGTCGCGGGAAGCCCAGCGCCAGGAACAGAAGGACCTGCAGCGGGGCAACGCGGCGATGCCCGCCGTGGTGGCCGTGGCCGCGCCGGCCCCCGCAGCCAACCGCAGCCCCGAGCAACGCAAACAGGACTCCCAACGCCGCCAACAGCTCGCCGAGCAGTTGCGCCCGTTGAAGAAAGAACTCGAGCAAAACGAAAAACGCACCGCCGCGTTGAGCCAGCAGAAAATCCAGCTGGAAGCCCGCCTGAGTCAGCCCGCGAGCCCCAAGGACATGGCCGATGCAGGGCGCGAGCTGAAAACGGTGAACGACGAGATCGACGCACTGGAGTTGCGCTGGCTGGACCTCACCGAACAGATCGAAGGCGCCAGCGCCAACGGGTGACAAGCGCTCGTTCTGTCTGCGGAATGCACGGCGCAGTGACGGCGTTCACAGGCAGGCGCGCAGCAAGGGAGCGGTGAGAGCGGAAAAGCGGGCTTGACGCTACAGTGGGACCCTCCCTTGTTCAACCCGACACATCGAAAGGCCGTCCCCACATGTCCATCCTGATCACCCTCTTCATTGGCCTGATCGCGGGCTTCGTCGCCCGCGCCATCAAACCCGGCGACGACAACATGGGCTGGATCATGACCGCCTTGCTGGGCGTGGCAGGCTCATTTCTCGCGAGCTATGGGGGCGCTGCACTGGGCCTCTACGCCCCGGGTCAAGCCGCGGGATTCATCGCCTCGGTGGTAGGCGCCGTGATCCTGCTCGTGGTCGTCGGCCTGATCCGGAAGAAATGAACCGTTGACCGTGCGGCGTTTCGGCGTGGGCCTTTCAGGTCACCTCCGGGCCCGGGCTTCCCCGCGAGGTGCGCATCCGCGAAGCGGCCTGCGAACGCCATGAGAAACGGGGCCGTGAGCACGGCCACGACTTGGACGACTGGCTGGCCGCCCAAGCGGCCCTGGGCGGGAGAGCGCCAGAGGCGCAGTCGTCAGCCGGTCAGGTCGCCCTGCTGTCGGAAAGATCGCGTTGTGGTGCATCCGACGTGGTCGGTCCGGGCGTCGGTCGGGCTGCAACCGGTTCGGCCGCACTTCAAACGAGCTTGAAATCACCTTCTTGTGCCAGTGCACGCACGCCCAGCGCGGCACCAATGGCGTCGTCCACCGTCTCCAGCCACGTGAAGTGCAACGCCTGGCGTGTGCTCTCGGGAACGTCGTGCAGATCCTTGCGATTGCGTGCAGGCAGCATCACCTCGCGCAGCCCGGCCCGTTGTGCGGCCAGCACCTTCTCCTTGATGCCACCCACCGGCAGCACCAGGCCTCGCAGGCTGATTTCGCCCGTCATGGCCAGGTCGTGGCGCACCGGCCGGTCGCTGAACAGAGAGGCCAACGCGATGAACATCGCCACGCCCGCACTGGGTCCGTCTTTGGGAATCGCCCCAGCGGGCACATGAATGTGTACATCGACATGGTCGAACACCGCCGATGGCAGGCCGAGGCCGGACGCGCGCGACTTCACCAGCGTCAGCGCGGCCTGGGCACTTTCCTTCATCACGTCGCCCAACTGCCCGGTGAGGATCAGGCGCCCGCTGCCCGCCACCTGGGTGGCCTCGATGAACAGGATGTCACCGCCCGCTGGCGTCCAGGCCAGTCCGGTGGCGACCCCGGCTAGGCTGCTGCGCAGGGCCACATCGTGCTCCACCGTGGGTGGCCCCAGCAAGGCCTCGAGATCGGCGACATCGACCCGCACATGCGTGGCACTGCCTTCGGCCACGCGCAGCGCGGCAGCGCGCATCACGCGGCCGATCTCGCGTTCGAACTGGCGCACGCCAGCCTCTCGCGTGTAGCCCGTGGCCATCGCGTGCAGTGCGGCCTCGGTCAGTTCACACTGATCGGCACGCAAGCCGCAGGCCTGCAACTGGCGCCCGAGCAGATACCGCTGTGCGATTTGCAGCTTGTCTTCCAGCGTGTAGCCGGGCAGCTCGATCACCTCCATGCGGTCGCGCACGGGTGATGGCAGGTGGTCGATGACGTTGGCGGTGGCAATGAACAAGACCCGGCTCAAGTCAAAAGGCACACCCAGGTAGTTGTCGCGGAAGGTCGAGTTCTGCTCCGGGTCCAGCACCTCCAGCAGGGCGGCGTAGGGATCACCGTGCAGGCTGGCCGACATCTTGTCGATCTCGTCGAGCATCATCACGCCGTCGCGCGCACCCGCCTTGCGCAGACCCTGGACGATGTTGCCGGGCATCGCGCCCACATAGGTGCGGCGGTGGCCGCGCAGTTCGGCTTCGTCGTGCACCCCGCCGAGCGAGACGCGCACGAAAGGCCGTCCGATGGCCCGCGCCACGCTCTGGCCGAGCGAAGTCTTTCCCACCCCCGGCGGCCCCACGAAGCACAGGATCGGCGCACGGCCCTGCGGGTTGAGTTTCTTGACCGCCAGGTACTCGACGATGCGCTGCTTGGCGCGCGCCAGGCCGAAGTGCTCGTCCTCCAGCGTCTGCCGCGCGGCGGCCAGGTCGATCACCCGCTCGCCCGGTTCTGCCCAGGGCATCTCGGTCATCCACTCGATCCAGGTGCGCAGCGTCGAGGCTTCGCCAGCCGCGTCGTGCATGCGTTCCAGCCGCTGCAGTTCTTTTCGCACATGGGCGTCCACCTCGGGCGGCATGTGCGCCGCGGTGATGGCCTCGCCGAGACTGGCCATCTCGCGCGCGCCTTCACCGTTCTCGCCGAGCGCCTTCTTGATGGTGCGCAACTGCTCTTCCAGCAGGATGCGGCGCTGCCGGTCGTCCAGTTGCTCCTTGGTGCGGGCACCGATCTCGCGCGACAGCCGCAACACCTCCAGCCGGTGGCTCACGATCTTCAGCACGGAGCCCAAGCGCTCCTCGATGGACAGTGTTTCCAGCAGGGCCTGTTTTTCCGACAGATCCGAGTCCAGCAGGCTGGCCGCCAGATCGACCAGTTCCGAGGGGGAACGGGTACCCTGCAGCAGGTGCGCCAGTTCGGCGGGCACGCCCGGCAGCAGCGACAGGATCTCCGTGCCGCGTTCCCGCAGCTGGATCGCCATGGCTTCGGCCTCAGTCGAATGTTCACCGGTGTCCACCAGCCGCTCGATGCGCGCGGCGAGGAAGGGATATCCCTCCACCAGCTCGACGATCCGAATGCGCTGCAGCCCCTGGCACACGGCGTGGGCCTGACCGTCGTCGGCCAACTTGTGTTGCAGCACCGTGGCCAGCGTACCCACGCTGCACAGACCCGACAGCCCAGGGTCGTCCTCCTGGGCATCCTTCTGCAGCACCAGCACCACAGGCGCCTCGCAGGCCGCCGCGTGCTGCAGTGCTGCGACCGACTTCGGCCGCCCCAGCGCCACAGGTGCCAGCACGTGGGGAAAGAGCACCAGATTGCGCATGGGCAGCAACGCCACCACATCGGTCGGCAGCGGGTTGTCACAAGACAAGGGGCTGGATTCTTCGCTCATGGGAATTCCCTCCGTCCGCCGCCGGGTTCGTGACGGCGGCTACCGGTGGCTGCTGTCTTGCGTCAGTCGGCCGCGCGCACCGGGATGCGTCGGCCGCGGTCGCGGTCGGTACGCGGCATGTCGATGTGCAACACGCCGTTGCGGTAGCGGGCCTGGATATGCTCGGCATCGACGGCGTGCGGCAGGATCAGCTCGCGCCGGAAGCTGCCGTAGGCGCACTGCCGCAGACGGTAGCTGCCATCGCCACTCTCCTGCTCGAAGTGCTTCTCCCCCGACACGCTGAGCTGGTCGCCGTCGATGTCGATCTGCAGGTCTTCCCGGTTCATGCCGGGCAACTCCATGCGCACGATGATGCGGTCGTCTTCCACGCGCAGATCGGCGGACACCAGACCCCAGCCCGCCTCGTCCTCGCGCCCTGCGGCATCCTTGCGGCGGAAGCGGGTGAGCGCACCGCCGGCGCGCTGGCGCAGGTCGCGCCAACCTTCTGCCAGCGAAGCCCAGGCATGTTGTGCGCCTTGGCGCCAGGGTGCGGTCAGCGTGCCCATGGCGTCACTGGATCGCGATGCGTTTGCTGGAGGTTCCGGCCTTCTTGGGCAGGGTCAGCGCCAGGATACCGTCTTTGTAGCTGGCCTCGACCTTGCCCTCGTCAACCGGACAGGCCAGGGTGAAGCTGCGGCTGGCGTAGCCCTCCTGGCGCTCACGGCGCAGCACGCGGTCTCCATTGCCTTTTTCTTCTTTTTCGGATTTCACCTCGGCGCTGATCGTCACCGTGTTGCCATCGACGCGCACGTCGATGTCTTCCTTCTTCACACCGGGAATCTCGGCCTTGACGGCGTAGCTGCCGTCTTGCTCCGAGAGATCGATCTTGATGCGCGGTGCGGTTTCCTGCATCTCAAAGCGCCATGGGCGCATGAGCGAGCGGAACGTGTCGTCAAAGGGATCGAGGGCAAAAGGGTCCAGGGTGCGAAGTTCGTTCATGGTGATGCTCCTGTGTGACAGTGGAAATGGGGGGCCTGAGTTCGCGAACCCAGGACAGCGGAGGGCAATGCGCCCACCGGGAAACGATGTTGCGACGCTGGCGGCCGGGCGCCATTGAGCGTGCTCAACGAGAGCGCACTGACCGCTTTTCGTCAAGGGATGATGCGCAACTCGTTGTCGACCCGCGTGATGCCTGGTGCCGACCAGGCCGCGCCCTGTGCGGCCACCCGCTCGGCCAGCGAATGCACCGAACCACGCAGCACCACGGTGGAGTCATGGACCTGTATTTCGATGCCCTTGGCCTCGCGCTCGGCCTGCCGGGTCAACGCGTCCCGGATGCGTTTTTCGATGTTGTCCGGTGTGGTTCGGCGCTTGAGCACGATGTTGTTGTGGATGCCCATCACCCCGATCAAGGGCCGCACCAGATTGGCGGCGGCCGCGCGCTGGTATTCCCAGTCGACTTCGCCGGCGAGCGTGACCCAGCCCTTCTCGACCTTCACCTGGATCCGGTTGGCCGGCACCGAGTTGTGCCATGTGAAAGCCGTCTCAACCGCGTGGGCGATTTCCGAATCGCTACGCGCGCTGTCGGCGGTCAGCTTGACGTCGATCTCGACCGCAACGGCGCGCACGCCAGCCACGCGCTGCACCACCTTCTCCACCTCGTGCTTCTGCGCCAAGGTGTCCAGGTGGCCGGAAAGCGTCACCACCCCGTCCTTCACCGCCACACCCACCTCGGCCGCATTGATCGAGGGTTCCCATTCGAGTTCCGCTTCGACGTCCTTCTTGAGCTGCACATCGGATTTCATGTTCGACCTTTCTGCCGGATGGCCAGACGGGTTGAAAAGAAGATGGCCCGCCGTCCTCTCGGATGGCGGGCCATGGTGAAGGCCCCGGCGATATCCTCTCGGGCTCCGCCAGTCTGAGCTTGCCTTCGTCCCTCCATGGTGTGGGAAACACACCATACTGCCTCAGGGGAGTCTCCATTGGGCCGTTGCTCTCGGGTACGCCCCAGGGAAACATCGGCAAAGTCAGTGTGCGCGGGGCCGGTGGTGGCGGCATTGAGCGTGCTCAATCAAACCCCACGACCCTGCGATCTGTTGAGCGGTGTCAATCGGGCGGCCGACCACCGTGAGTAGAGTGGATGCCTGTTGATTGGTCATAGAAACCACGGCGCAGAGATGCCGTCTTTTCAGAAGGACGTACCGATGATGGGTGATGTGGTCCTGGACCCCCTGTTGTGGGAGAGCCTGGAAGCGGGCGACGGTGCCCGCGTCGAGGAATGGCTGGCATCGGAAGGGGATCGTGTGCACGCGGGGCAGCCGATCGCACGGGTGCGGTTGCTGCACCAATCGCTCGAACTGGCTGCTCCGCACGACGGCGTTCTGGAAACCATTCTGGTCCCGGCGGGCGATCGTTTTGCCCACGGCGCCGTGTTGGCGCGGGTGGTCCCTTTCTAGCGACGCGGCTAGCGCACGCCCTGGGCACCAGGCGGCCCTGAGCCCCTCAGGCTGCGGCCTGCGCGTACCACTGCCGGCATTCGATCTCGCGACCACGCACCACCCGCTGTCCCACCAGAGCCCCCCGCCCCGCAGTGACCACGGTGCAGGGGTGTTCGTGGTGCGCCTGGTCCTCGGCAAAGATCACCACCCAGTCGTGGGTGCGGTCCAGTTCGTGGGCGCGCGCCGTGTTGGAGTACAACGCGGTGAAATGCCAGCCGGATCTGTCGGTGTGCAGCACCGGCAGCCAGGCACGGTTCTCCGGATTGAAGCGCCTGGGCGCGATCTTGGGCAATTTGTCGGCCTCGGCGGCAGCGCGGTATTCGCGGTCCACCTGCAGCAGCAGCGCCACCGGCGGTTCCGCTCCAGCCAGTCCCTGACGCCTGTTGCGCACGCGATCCAGCATCTGCGTCAGGGCCGCGCCAATGGCGGCCGCACGGCGTGGGCCGATGCCCTCGACGGCTTCCAGCCGGCCAGCGCGGGCCGCGCCTTCCAGCGCTTCCAGCGTGTCCACGCCGAGTGCCTCGTGCAGGCGCATGGCCAGATCGGGACCGACGCCCGGGATGGTGCGAAACAAGGCCTCCGGGTCCGAACCGCCGCGCAGACGTTCCAGTTGCTGCCAATGGCCCGTCTCCAGCATTTCCACGATCGCGGCAGCGATCCTCTGGCCAACGCCCGGCAGCGCGTCCAGCGCGGCCACACCGCCGCTGCGATGGATTTCCCGCAACGGCGACACCAGCCGGCTCACGGTCTCGCTGGCGTGCCGGTAGGCCGCCACACGAAAGGGGTTGTCGCCCTGGGCTTCGAGCAACGCGGCCATTTCGGCCAGGGCCTGCGCGATGGTGGTATTGCTCACCCCGGGGGGCGCGGCCTGAACATCGGCATGGGCTTCGATGAGGTTGACGTCGGTGGCCATGTGCTGCTCCTGCAAGGGCCCGCGAGCCTGTCCGTCCCGCTCAGCGCGGAGTAGGTCAGACGCCAAAAGGGTAGGTGTCGGCCAAGCCCTCGCGCACCTTGGTCGGCAACGGCGTCACTGCACGGGTTTCATTGAACCAGATGTACTCGTCGAACTGGCGCGGCAACACCGCGTCGAAGTAGTGGCTCTGGCGTTCTGTATCCGGGCGGTAGATCACCCCGATGGCTCGCTCCATCCGGGGAACGGCCAGGCCATCGATCATGGCTTTTGTCCCAGGCTGTTCGCGCAGCGGCAGGAAAAAACGCTCGACACCGCAGGCATGAAACAGGTGTTCGTAGCTGCCTTGCAGTGCCGGGCGAATGGTTTTCACTTCCATGGGCGCGTCCCATTCGGTCGCGGCAGCCACGGTGCCGCCATGGGTGCCGAAACCCACCTGGCAGGCCGATGAGCCCAACGCCTGACGACAGAGGTGACCGAGGTTGTACTCCTCGCGCAGCGACATTTCGGTGGCCGCCGAATCCCCGACATGCGAGTTGTGCGCCCACACCACGGCCTTGCTGTCAGCGCCATGGAAGGACAGCAGGTGCCGCAGCGTCGAGAACATGTGGTTGTCACGCAGATTCCAGGCCACGCGCGAGCCGTAGTACATGGTGCGGTAGTAGCGCTCGGCCTGACTGATGACCCGGGCGTTCTGCAGCGCGTCCAGCAGGCGCTCACCATCCTGCCCGATGTAGACCGGGCTCTTCTGCTGCAAGTCCACCAGCATCTTCACGACGTCTTGTTCGCAGCTTCGGTAGCGTGTGGTCAGTGCCGCCAGCCCGTAGCTGGCGGGATCGGACTGCCAGGGCGTGAGGCATCCGTAGCGCTGCCGGGCCACCTGCGCCGTGGGCGGATCCACGCGGTCCAGGTAGGCCAGCACGGCGTCGATGGAGCTGTACAGGCTGTAGAGATCCAGCCCGTGGAACGCCACCGGCTGCGCCGCCTGTCTGTTGTGCTCGCGCAGCCAATCGACGAAACCACGCACTTCCTCATTGCGCCACATCCAGGCAGGAAACCGGGCAAACCCTGACCAGGCTTCTTCCGACGTCGATTGCCTGCGCACGTGCCGATCAATCTGTACCGCATCGGGCCAGTCGCCCTCGATGGCGACAAACGAAAAGCCTTTTCGAGTGATGAGCTCGCGCGTGATGCGCTCGCGCATGCGGTAGAACTCCGATGTGCCGTGCGTGGCTTCGCCCAGCAACACGACACGCGCATCGCCCATGCGCTGCAGCAGGGGTTCGAGGTCGGCCGAATCCACCGAGTCGAAACCCTCGGCCGCCGCCGCCACCTGGCCCGCCAGCGCCGTGTCGGCGGCAGCGGTTCCCCTGCCCTTCCCTGCCCCGGCCGGCATGCGCCAGATGGCGCCGGCGTGCGCGCCCACGTGCGGCGCTTCACCCAGCACCAGTTCAGTCCCGATGTCGACCATGTCCTCAACGCGGAACTGGTTACCCGGCAAGCGCGTCACCCGAACCAGCTCTCCGACCTCAGGATCGTCGCCCAGGGTCATGACGAGCCTGCCGCCCTCTGCCAGCTGGTTCTTCAACATCTGCGGAACGTGACGGGCACGGGCATGTACCACGATCGCATCGAATGGCGCCTCTTCCGGCCAGCCTTCGGCCCCGCTGTCGTGGCGCACATGCGCGTTGTGGCAACCCAGGCGTGCGAACGTGGACATGGCCGCCAGCGCGGCCGGCCCCTGTGGCTCGACGCTGTACACGCTCGCGCACAGGCGCGACAACAGCGCCGTCACATACCCCACGCCTGTCCCTATCTCCAGCACGCTGTCCTGCGCCTTGAGACCCAGCGCGGCGAGCATCACGCCCACGGCACTCGGACGCTGCAGCACCAGGCCGCCGGTGATAGGCAGCGACAGATCGTCAAACGCGAATTCCAGCAATACCTTGGGCACGAATTCCTCGCGCGGTACCTCGCGCATGGCATCGAGCACGCGCCCGGCACGTATGTTGCGGCCCATCACATGCCGCTCCACCATGACCGCCCTGCGCTGGAGAAGCTCAGCGTGGTTCATTTCCCGGCTTCCTGCTGCGATTCATCGAATGCCTTGCTGCTGCAGCAGCCATGGTTTCACGGTGCCTGGATGCGGCTGATGTATTCAAGGAGGACCAGGATGCGAGCCCTCACCAGTTCGGCTGGGTCGTAGCGGCCTCGCGCCTCGCGCATCTGCTGCGCACCCTCGATCTGATACTCGCGACCCCACACTGGCATATCGCGTGAACCATGGCTGGGTATGCCTGCGCCGTCCACCACCGCGTACAACCGGTTGATGGGCAATACACCTTTGTTCTGCTTCGCCAGCAGCGTCAGGTCGGGAGGGCTCTTGCGCAGCAATTCGCCCATCGGTCCGTTGCCTTTGCCGTCGACACCATGACAACTGGCGCAGTTTTCAGAAAACTCCTGCTTGCCCGGATCGAGAGCAGCGGACTGGGCCATCGCGGCGCCCCCGCAGCAAGCAATGGCAAGTGCAAGAAGCTTTCTCTGAAGTGTGTCCATGGTGTGGCTCCTGTGGTTGTTTGGCGAGGTCTTGCGGTGCGCGCCTGGATTCCGTGCGAACCGGCTTTCATGCTAGGTCCCACGCATCTGCACCCATTGAGGCCGCTCAATCGGAACCCACCTTTTCGCTATGGCAGGCTCGCTGAAGAACCTCGATCGAGATATCCGCGTGCGGGTCAGCACCTGTGGCAACGGTGTTGGAGGCCGCATTCAGGAAGCCGCCCGCGCCTCGATGGCGGACACCCGGGGCGCGCTGTGGTGGCGCCTCACGCCGCGCCTTCGGATCGGCTGGTCAGCTGGCGGCGCCACTCCAGCACGCAGGCGCCCAGGCCGGCGGCCATGGTGGCCGTCGCCAGCAGTGGCCCCACCACCGGCACCGCGCCCAACACGAACAATCCGACCACGGCCGCGGCCATCCAGCCGAACGGGACCGCCGTGCCCACGGCTTCTTCGGGCGAGGCGTGTGTTGCGAGCCAGCGTGCGGCAAACAACGCACCGATCAACCAACCCAGAAGCAGCAGCGGCGGGTACAGGACCAGGACCACCAACCCCAGTGGAATGCCCAGCAGCGTGAAGACAAGCAACACAGCCAGCACCGGCAGAGCCACCAGCAACAGTGCGCCCACGCCCAAAGCACGCCATGGATCGGTCTCTATCTGGTGCGCGGCCCTGCCGGCAAAACCGGAGAACACGAACAGCACTGCGCCAGCGAGCGCCAGCACGCCGAGCAGGCCCGTTGACAACGGCACCAGCCACCACCATCCTCCCATCATGGACCCCCGGTCCTCACGCATGGGGGGCCGTTCATCCCGGCCCCAGCGGGCGTGGTCCTCGAACAGCCGTTCGACCCGCTCCAGCGGTCCGGAGACCACGGCGGCCGCGTCCCGCGTGAAGGTGGACGCGGTGTGGCGCAACCCCCCGCCCACACGGGCCTGCGGCCCCAGTTCGAGCCGCTCGACAGCAGCCTGCACGCCGCCCCCCACCGGGCCGTTGAGCACCAGACGGCGCGCACGAACGGTCAGTGGACCGTCCACCCGGCCTTCAATCACCACATCGCCCCCAGCGAGATCGGCGCGGCCGGCCACATGCGCGGTGCTGGTCAGCTTGAGATTGCCTGCGGCCGCCATCACATCGCCGCCCACCGGACTCTCCACCAGCACATCGCCGCCGGCTGCGCGCAGATCGTCCCCCACCGGGGCGCGCACATCGACATGGCCCCCCAGCAGCAGAGCGTCGTCGGCCACCGGATGCTCCACCGCCACGCGCCCGCCCATTGCCAGGAAATCGCCTTTCACGCTGGCTTCGGACCGCACCGACGAACCGGCAGCGTGCACATTGCCCTCGCCCGCCACAGTCTGGCCGAGTGCGCCAGATACCACCAGACCGAGCAGGACCAGCAGCGCGACTTTCATGGCGCTTCAGGCTGGCGCCTGTTCCTGGATGGGTGGCAGCGGATCGGAGACCGAGCGCACCCGCTTGAGCTCCAGCAGGAAGCGTTGAAACGCCGGGACTTGCTGGCACTGCCCTGTCGCCTGCTCGGTCAGGACCAGCCTGGCCAGCGCGGGATGCCCGCACAGTCGCTCCAAGTCGTCCAGCACCTTGGCGTGGCCAGACCCACCACAGGTGCAGAACACCGCCACTTTGTTCAGGGACCTGTGGTGCCGGTGCAGCCAGGTGCGAACAGGGCTGGACACGGACCAGAACCACACCGGTGTGCCCACGATCACCAGGTCGTAGTCACCGGGGCGGTGGCGCCCGCGTTTGATCGGCGGGTGCAGGCCCAGGATCGCCTCAGCGGCCGAGCGCAGATAGCCAATCACACCTTCGCGGCTGCCTCGTTCCTCGATGCGCTCGATGTCGGCATGGCAGCGGGCAGCAATCCGTCTGGCCACGACGTCGGTGTGGCCGGTTCGGGAGTAGTGGACGACCAGGATGCGGTTCATCGTTGACCTCCTTTCAAAAGGGTCCAGAGGCGGCAGGTGTCCGGTACCGACGAACGTCAGGGTTGGGCGCGCCAGCTGCCATCGGCCTGACGGCAGGCGGTACCCACCATCTGTTCCGTGCGGCCGCCGATCACCGCATTCACCTGGTATTCGCGACAGGGGCCGTCGTCGCTGCCGTAAGTGCGCATGGGCACCACGGTGTAGCGGTGGCCGGTGTCGGGATTGACCCACTGGCTGGAAACGCCGGTGCGCACCGTTTCCAGAGTCTGGGCAGTCAGGTACCTGTCGCGCTCGGCCATCGATCGGCCGACGGCGCCCCCAACCGCCACGCCGGTGAGGGTGCCCAGGATGACGGCCGCTGTGCGGCCACTGCCATGGCCAAACTGAGAGCCGACCACCCCTCCGAGCAGTCCACCGATCACCATGCCGCTTTGCTCCTGTGTCACCGGTGTCTGGCACGCCGTCAGTGCCACGACAGACATCAGAACAGGCAGTGATCGCTTCAGAAAAGGTGTGCCCATGTCTGCTCCAGGAAACAGGCTGCTTGCAGCGAATTCTTCAGTCTGGGCGGGAGATCACCCGGCTGGATTGAGCCTGCTCAATACCCCTTCAGGTTGGCGTACACAGTCCCTTTTCCTTGCCAGGCCTCGCATGTCCGCATTGAGCGAACTCAACGGCTTGCGCCTTCGCCGGCGCTAGATTGGGCGACCTTGAATTGAAAGCAGCCCCCATGAAAAAGCATTGGATTCTGGTCGCGAACGGGTCCATGGCCCGTTTCTTCAGTCGTGCCAGCGTGGGCGATCCGCTGGTGGCAGTGGAGACCTTCGACTTTCCCGAGGGCCGTCTCAAAGGCAGCGAGCTCGAACACGAACGCCAGGGCCATGGGAGCAATGACCACAGCAGCGCAGTCGTTCACTTCGAACCGCACACCAGCACGCACAAGAAGGTGCTGCACCAGTTCGCCAGCGAACTGGCCAAGCGGCTGGAGGAAGGTGCGGTCGACGGCGAATATGTGACTTTCTGGCTGATCGCCCCTGGCCCGCTTCTAAGCGAAATCAAGGCCAGCCTGAACCGGGGCGTGGCCTACCGACTGCAATGGGCCCACGATGCTGACTTCACGGGTCTGGACGTTGGCACGCTTGAGAGCCGTCTGCGCGAGCTGCACCTGCCTGCGCGGTGAGGCCATGACCTCATATGCAGAGTCCGTGCCATTGCCCTTTGCTGCGCTGGCCAATGGGATGACAGCGTCGAGTCGTGGCGGGTCTCGACCTGCTCAAGCAGATCGACTGCGGACCGATCCAGCACGTCGGCACGGATGCAGGAGCGCACGTACCCAGCACGATGCTGCTTGATGAGGGCGGCGTCTGCGCCTGCCTTGAAGAGCCTTTCAATCAAGACAATGCGCCAGGCCGCCAATCTCGGTCCCGCCATTGGCGATCAGGCCTTGTAGCCGCTAAAGTCGCCACCGCTCCGAAGGTTTGCGTGCGTCGCCACCGAGCATTCGGCGGGCAAGGCCTCAAGCGATCAGGCCAGGTCCCGGTAACGACGACTTACGCCGGGGACGAACTGGTGTTCCCGGCCCTTCAGCGACATCCGCTGTCCGAATCTCGTCGCCCCGAAGCTGCCGCCGGGATCGCGAATTCAAAGTCAATCAAGCGAGGTACCGACCGTCCGAGGTCACTTGGGCCTTCGGGGGTTTTGGAGATGAGTTGCGACCTTTAGGTGGCTCACGCGATCAGGAGACACGTCTGCCTCGCCAGCACAGCAGGCTTGAACAGGGTCATCGAACTGCGCTGTCCCAGCCTTCAACTTGGCCTTGCCACGCTCGTCTGTGCCGTGAACTTGGAACCCATCCTGGGCCAGGTCGATGCCAACCGTCGTGATCTTCACGGTGGACGCCCTTTTCGGTTCAAGTGGCTGGAGACAATTCCACTTTGGCACGTTGGTGCCGGTACGGGTGGGGGCCTCGATCCCATTGCTCACGCACCCATCGCCAAACTGGGAATGGACCGGCAACGTGAAAGGGGTGCGGCAGAAATGAAAAAGCCTGCTACCGAATCAGTAGCAGGCTTTTCAACTCCCGCGAGGGGAATCTGGTGGGACGTGCGGGGGTCGAACCCACGACAAACGGATTAAAAGTCCGCTGCTCTACCAACTGAGCTAACGTCCCAACATACAAAAAAACACCAACGACAAACCGAATGCGAGACCCCAGATACCAGCGTCTGGTGGGGCGTGAGTGACTCGAACACTCGACCTACGGATTAAGAGTCCGCTGCTCTACCAACTGAGCTAACGCCCCATCTGGCCCCGCAAAGTTGGCTTTCGCCTCGTCGCCAAGCCTCAGATTATAACGTTATTTTTGAGCTGTTCTCAAGACTGGCAGGACTTTTTGAAACGCTCGCGATCGCGTTCATCAAGGCCCCTGCCGCAGCCATGCCGAAACTGGCGGTCACACTCACTGCCGATCCATAGCCGTGGCAATTCAACGATCCGTCTGGCGCGTCAGCCACTGCACACGATCCATCGGGCGGCAACACAGCCTCACGGCTGAAGACACAGCTCACGCCCATGGAACCGTTGCGTGCGCCGCCATGGTGTTTGCGCAACTGGTAACGCAACTGCGCCAACAAGGGGTCGTGCGTGACAACGGCCAGATCGGCCACTTCCATCGCATGGGCCAGTCGTTTTCCACCCGCTGCTCCGACGGTCACGAACGGCATCTTGTTGCCCACGGCCCAGGCGGCCAGCCTCGTCTTGGCCCGCATCTGGTCACAGGCATCGATGAGCCCCGTGGGCCGCATGTCCGCATCGCCCGGTGCACCATCCAGCAGCATGGGCCAGTTTTCTGGCGTCACAAACTCCTCGATCACGTCCACCACACAGGCCGGGTGGTACATCGCGATGCGCTCGCGCATGGCCAGTGCCTTGCTCTGCCCCAAGGTAACGTCCAGGGCATGAATCTGGCGGTTGATGTTGGATTCGGACACATGGTCCAGATCGATCAGGGTGAGGCGTCGGACACCACTGCGTGCCAGGGCTTCGACAGACCACGATCCGACACCGCCGATGCCAACCACCACCACATGTGCGTCAAAGATGCGTTGGGAGCCTTCCTGGCCATAGAGCCGGCGCAAACCTCCGAAGCGGCGTTCAAAATCGGGGGGCATGACAGGCGCGCTCGTTCCGTTCAGATCACTCACTCACGCTCCAGCAACCAGAGCTGAAAGCGCACACCGCCCATGGCGCCGAGCACGATGCCCGCCACCGCGATGGCGCTGGTGAGGCTCAGGGTGGACAACCCGGAAAGCCCCTGTCCCACGGTGCACCCCAAAGCTGTCACACCCCCAACGCCCATGCAGAACGCGCCACCCATGTGCAGGGCGGTGTCTTGCGTGCTGCGAAAACCTTCCCAGCGAAAACTGCCCCCCAGCCAGGCCTGTGCAAAGGCCCCGACCACCACGCCCGCCACGGTGACCACCCCCAGGGTCAGCACGTTGGACTTGTCGCTGAAAAGAATCAGCCAATCCAGGGTGTAGGCCATGGGTGCGGTGAAGGTCAGGGACTCCATGCGCCCGGTGTTGGTGGCGAGGTACACCGATTCCAGCGTTTCCGGATGTTCGGCCACAAACGCCATGTGACCGCTGACCCACCACATCGCAGCGATCACCAGCCCCAGACCCACACCACCCAGCAGGTTGTTGGCGCTGCGGAAATCTTCACCCATCAAGGCCCAGATGACCAGCGGGCCTCCCAGGATCAATGCGGTCAGCAGACCTGCGGTGCCAGGTTCCAGCCCCAGGGCTGACGCCATCCACATCGGCAGCGTGCCACCCGCCGCTATGTCGAAGGCCACCAGGTCAACGGTGTTGACACGCAGCACCGCGAGCACGCCGCGCAACGTGGCATATGCGGCAAAGCCCATGACAAAAAACACCACCAATGACTTCAGGCTGCCAGCCCCGATGCGCACCAGCGTTTTGCTGCCACACCCCGAAGCCAGCACCATGCCAAAGCCGAACAGGCTGCCACCCACGACAGCGGACAGCCAGATGATGCGGCCAGATCCGTAGATGGTCTGACTGGTGTCGATCCAGCCCAGCCAGCCCATGAAGTAAAAGCCCATCGACGCCACCCCCACCGCCATGCCCCACATGCGCATGCGCGTCCAGGCCCCCATGTTGATGATGTCGCTGATGGCCCCCATGGTGCAAAACTGGGTGCGCTGGGCAATGAAACCAAACACCACCGAAACCGCGAAGGCGGCCCAGAGAACTTGGGTATGCAGTGTTTGAATATCGGCGATGTCCATCATGGCCGACATTGTAGGAGGAGCCCTCCGGTCGCCCGGACCGGAAGGGCATGTGCACGAACCCGCCGCGATCAGCGCAGGCGGGCGAGACGCTCGCGTCCGGCCGCCGCGGCCTCGGATCGGGGATGGACCTTGATCAGGTTTTCCAGCGTGCGACGTGCGGCCTTGCTGTCCTTGAGTTCGATCTGGCTGTTGGCCATGGCCAGCAGAGCCTCGGGCGTGCGGGGATGATCGGGGAACTGGGTCGCCAGACGGCGGTGGCTCTCGATCGACTCCTTGTAGGCGCGGTTGGCGTACTGGGCGTTGCCCAGCCAGTACAGCACGGATGGCGTGTAGCCGCTGTCGGGATAACGGCGCAACAAGCCCGCATACCCCGCAGCGGCCGCACCAAACTCCGAACGGCGAAGCAGCTCCATGGACGCGTCGAAGTCACGCTTCTCCTCGGGCGACGCCGTGAACTCGCGGCCATCCAGAGAAACGGGCACCGGTTCAACCTGACGCAAGCGTGCATCCACGCCGGCCTGCGCATCCTTCTGTTGACGCTGGAGCTCGGAAACTTCACGCGCCAGCTGCTCATTCTGCCCACGCAGCCGCGCGATCTCGCCACTCAACTGTTCGTTCTGGTTGGACAACTCCAGCAGGCTGCGCTGGGTCGTGGCCTGGCTGTCCCTCAGCTCCTGGGCCATGCGAGACAAGCTGGCGGCAGTTGACTGGTTCTGGGTATCGAACTTGTTGCGCAACTCGATAATGGCCTTGCGCGCCTCATCATCGTCAAACAGGGCATGCGCCTGCAAGGGCCACAGGCTGCAGACCAGCAGGGCCGCAGCACTCAGGAGCGAAGGAACAGAACGGTTCATCAGGGACATCGGTTCAACGGTAGGTCAGTTCCACCCGACGGTTCTTGGCGTAGGAGACTTCGTCCATGCCCAGTGCCGCGGGCTTTTCTTCACCGAAACTCACCGGCTCCATCTGCGACTCGCTCACACCCATCAGGGAGAGCGAGCGGCGCACGGCTTCGGCGCGTTTCTGACCGAGAGCGAGGTTGTATTCACGACCACCGCGCTCGTCGGTGTGGCCTTCCAGTGCGATCTTGCGGCTGCTGTTGGCCTTCAGGTAACGGGCATTGGCCTCCAGGGTAGCGGCGTATTCGCCACGGACTTCGAAGCTGTCGTAATCGAAATACACCACGCGGGCCATGGCCTCGGGTTGCTGCGAATCCATGGAAGGCACTTCCACGCCCGACACGCCACGGGGGTCCACGCCGCTTCCGGTTCCGCCTTGACCCGCCTGCCCGGCCGCACCACCGGTGCGGTCTTCAACGGGCACATCGTCGAGCTTGACGCTGGAGCCGCAGGCGGTCAACGAGGCGACGACCAGCAGGCCGGCGAAACGGTTCAGCCACACGCGGTTGCCACGCTGGACGGTGGAGGTAGCTGGTTTGAATTTGTTGTTCATGGGTGTTTCCCTTTCTGGGCAGGTTTGAATGGAGGATGGATGGCAGAACGGGGGACTCTGAGGTCAGCGGGCAAACGGGCCCCATTCGGGCTCGCGAATGTCTCCCCCTGCACTGGCAAGCCGGGTCTTGATGCGCCCATCCACCGTGCTGGTCATGAGGGCCTCCTGCCCGCGGTCACGGGTGGCGTAGATGATCAGTCGGCTGTTGGGCGAAAAGCTGGGGCTTTCGTCGGCACTGGTCTCGCTCAGTGCCGTGACATTGCCCGAGGCCAGCTCCATGACGTGAAGGCGGAACGCACCACCGACACGCGAGATGAAGGCCAGCCAGCGGCCGTCCGGGCTGGGTGCCGGCGAGATGTTGTAGTTGCCCGAGAAGGTCACTCGCTGCGGATTCGTACCCTGCACACCCATGCGGTAAATCTGCGGCGAACCACCCCGGTCACTGACGAAGAAGATGCTGTTGCCGTCGGCGCTGAAAACGGGCTCGGTGTCGATGCTGCCCGACTGGGTCAGGCGGCGCGGTGCGCTGCCGTTGGCGTCCATGGCGTAGATCTGCGCATTGCCGGAGATCGACAGCGTCGCGACCAGTTGACGGCCATCGGGCGACCACGTTGGGGCACTGTTCGATCCACGGAAGTTGGCGAGCAGGCGGCGCTTGCCCGTGGCCACGTCGTGCGAGTAGATCACGGGCTTGCGCGATTCAAACGACACGTAGGCCAGTTGCGCACCACCCGGCGCCCAGCTCGGCGAGATGATGGGTTCGGGACTGGTCAGGGTCGCGCGGGCGTTCTCGCCATCGGCATCGGCCACCAGCAAGGTGTGTCGCTGCCCGGCCTTGGCCACATAGGCAATGCGGGTCGAGAAGACGCCCTTTTCACCGGTGAGTTTTTCGTACACGTAGTCAGCGATCCGGTGCGCAGCAAAACGCAGATCCGCGGTGGACACCGGGTAGCTCAGCCCACCCAGATCCTGGCCACGCACCACATCCCACAGCCGGAATCGCACGTCAAAGCGGCCATCGGCCAGACGCGAAACGCTGCCGGTCAACAGGGCGTCACTGCCCTTGCTGCGCCAGGAAGCAAACTCGGGACGCGAAGTTTCGTCGAGCCTCGCGGGCAAGGGCTCCACAAAGCGGAACTGCCCGCTGCGCTCCAAGTCGGCCCGCACGATCGCGGCCATGTCCTGGTTGACCAGGCCGTTGTCGCGGAAGCTGACCGCCGACACCGGAATCTGGGTCACCCCGGCACCGGAAACCTCAACGCGGAATTGGGCCAGTGCGTCCTGCAGTGGCCAGGTCATCAGGGGGAGTGCGGTGGCGTGCGCCAGAAGGGACCGCCGCGAGGGTTGCCAGTCAGATCGATTCAATGCCTGCATTCTTGATAGGTTGGGTGATGTGGCTGGAAACCGGATTGTGAATCCTGTTTTCCGGTTGCCAGCAGATAATACCGGAAGCACTTTCTGCACCCGTGACAAGTTGTGCTTTTTCTGTACAGGCCGTGCCCACTGGCACACTGTGCCCAGCCCAGCCACCCTACCCCGCCGTCCCAGGCCGCGCAGACTTGACCGATTCCAAAGCCCCCGGCACGCCGCCCGCCCGAACCATCACCCAGCGACTGCGCCAGTTCTGGCCGTACTTCCGCTCCGCCAAGAGCGGTATCGTGTTGGCGGCCATCTGCACCATCGTCGGGGCCTTGACCGAACCCCTGATCCCCGCTTTGCTCAAGACCTTGCTGGACCGGGGCTTTGCCGAGGGGAACATCGACCTGTGGATGGTGCCCGTTGCCCTGCTGGGGCTGTTTGGTGTGCGGGGTCTGGCGGGGTTTCTGGCCCAGTATGCGTTGTCCTACACGGCCAGTCTCGGACTGCTCAACCTGCGGCGGGCCATGTTTGCCCGGCTCAACGATGCCCAAATGACGCTGTTTGCCCGGCAAAGTGCCAGCAAGCTCTCGAACACCCTGGTCTATGAGGTGCAGACAGGGTCGACCATGCTGGTCAACGCCATGCTGAGCCTGACCAAGGACAGTCTGACGCTGTTGGCCCTGCTGGGCTATCTGATGTACCTGAACGGGAAGCTCACGCTGATCGTGCTGCTGCTGTTTCCAGGCCTGATTCTGGTGATGCGTGTGCTCTCGCGCCGGCTTTACCGCCTCACGCGTTCCAGCCAGCAGGCCACCGACGAACTGGCCTATGTGGTGGAAGAAAACGCACTGGCCCACCGCATGGTGCGCCTGCACGGTGCCCAGCAACGCCAGACCCAGCGTTTCGACGGACTCAGCGTTTCCTTGCGACGCCTGGCCCTCAAGTCCACTGTGGCCCACGCCGCCATGACCCCGCTGACACAGATGCTCGCCGCCGCAGCGTTGTCGGCCGTGATTGCTGTGGCACTGTGGCAAAGCGCCAGCAGCGGTGTGACCGTGGGTAACTTTGTGGCCTTTGTCACCGCCATGCTGATGTTGATCGCACCGATCCGGCACCTGGCCGAAATCGCCGGCCCGATCACCCGGGGTCTCGCCGCGCTGGAACGGGGTCTGGAACTCATTGATGAAACCCCTCCACAAGCCTCCGGCACCCACCGGGCGGATCAGGTGAAGGGCGCCATCACCCTGCGCGACGTCTGGGTGCGCTACCCGACGCGCGACGAGCAGCCGGACGACGGCCACATCAGCCGCAGTGCCCTGCGCGGCATCAACCTGAACATCCGCCCCGGTGAAGTGCTGGCCCTGGTGGGCCCCTCGGGTTCGGGGAAGACCACGTTGGCCAATCTGCTGCCACGCTTTGTCGAAGTGGACCGCGGCGAAGTGCTGCTGGACGACGTGCCCCTGCCCAGCTGGGATCTGGCCAGCCTGCGGCGCCAGTTCGCCATGGTCAGCCAGGAAGTGATCATGCTCAACGACAGCCTGGCGGCCAATGTGGCGCTGGGGGCGGCCGACGACCAGATCGACGAAGAGCGCGTGCGCGCAGCGCTGGCCTCGGCCAACCTGCTCGATCTGCTGGAACGCCTGCCCCGGGGCATGCACAGCACGGTGGGACACAACGCGGCCGAACTCTCCGGCGGCCAGCGCCAGCGGCTGGCAATTGCAAGAGCCATCTACAAGAACGCGCCCATCCTCATCCTCGATGAAGCCACCTCAGCACTGGACAACGAGTCCGAGCGGCTGGTGCAGGACGCGCTGTCGCGGCTCATGAAGGGGCGCACCACGATCGTGATCGCCCACCGGCTCTCCACCATCGAACATGCCGACCGCGTGGTCGTGCTGGCCGATGGGCAGATCAGCGAGATGGGCAGCCACGAAGAACTGCTCCGCAGCGACGGCCTGTATGCCCGGCTGCATGTGCAAAAGTTCACCCCCGAAGCCGACACGTAAAAAAGCCGGAAGCACCTCCAGGGTGCTTCCGGCTTCCAGGGCATCCAGAGATGCCATCAACTTCAGAAGTTGTACTGCAGGCCCAGACCGAAGTAGTCGACGTTACCCCAGCGTGGGTTGTTGGATCCGCGAAGCGGGAAGTGGTCTGCGTCGCCACGCACCATCAACTTCTCGGTCAGCGCGTAGGTGAAGCCAACACCCACAGTCGGTCGGGTCTGCGAGCTGGAATGGCTCGGCAGATCCGCAAACTGGCCACTGGTGTGCTTCACACTGGCCACACCCAGCTTGCCAAACAACCTCAGTTTTTCGGTCACGTTGCTGCCAGCCGTCATGCGCGCGCCAAACACCTTGGCCTTCGCGGACAAGTCCACGCCATTCAGCGCGGTGTACTCATGGCTCTTGCCGGTTTGATAAAAGAGTTCTGCGCCCAGAATGCTGTTGAATTGCAGACCGGCACCCATTTGCAGACCGATTTGACGATCGCTGTCGCCAACGAGGATGCTGCCATTCTGACCACGGTGCACCACGCTGTCGTTGACGACACCCAGAGTGCCGAACACGTAGGGTGTCATACCGGGAGCCGGTGGTGCAGGAGCCACCATGGGTGCGGCAACAGGGGCCGCTGCAACCGGCGCTGGTGCGGGCGCAGGCGCTGGAGCGGGAACCACGGCGACCGGAGCGGGCGCAGGAGCAACCACCGGCAGCGGCACGGCGCGCGGCATCGCGTCCGAGAAGCGGTTGTCGCACTTGGCCATGCTGGCTCGCACGGGCATGCCCGACTTGTCGGCATAGAGGTTGATGGGCATGTCGGGGCTGTAGGGCACGTACTTGCCAACCAGCGCCTTGGCCACACCGTTGCGGCCGTCCTTGCGACTCACACCCACGTCACAAGCACCCAGCTTGTACTGCGGCCCGAGGTCGGACAGGCGCGCGGTGCGAACTGTCGCCTCACCCTTGCGGCGCAGGGTGGGCATGGTGGTCGATGGTTCGTAGAAACGGGCCTGGCCCGCCTGCACTGCGGCGTCGCATTCTGCGGCCGTGTCGTATCCCACATTCCCGTGACCGTCATTGACCATACCGGCATGGCCGATCGAGGCTGCCAGCAAACCGCCGGCCAGCAGCACCGAATTCAATGGTGTGAGTTTCATGATTTCTCCAGACAAAAAAAGATAAAAAATACTAACGAAATGAAACATGTTTGATGAAAATGCACCCATCTCTTGTCACAAGCGAATTATCACGGCTTCAGACGCCATTACGGTAACAAAAGCTAAAACACAACGATGTGCGCCATCGCACAGACAGTGGGATGAAAAGCTTGTTTTGCGGGTGTTCCACCCGTTCGACGAAGGCCGCTAAAGCAACACGATGTCGTACTGTTCCTGCGTCATCGAGTTCTCGCTCTGAAGAGAGATGGGCTTGCCGATGAAGTCGGACAGTCCCGCAAGGTGCTGGCTTTCTTCATCCAGGAAAAGCTCGACCACCTTGGCCGACGCCACCACACGGAACTCGCGCGGATTGAAGGCTCTGGCCTCGCGCAGGATCTCACGCAAGATGTCGTAGCAGACACTCCGCGCGGTCTTCACAACGCCCTTCCCGCTGCACGCCGGGCACACTTCACTCAGCATGTGCGCCAGCGATTCGCGTGTGCGCTTGCGCGTCATCTCCACCAGCCCGAGCTGGGAGAAACCGCCCGTCATGGTTTTCACCCGATCGCGCGCGAGTTGCTTGCGAAACTCGGTCAACACCGCGTCCCGGTGGTCTTCGCGCACCATGTCGATGAAGTCGACGATGACAATGCCCCCCAGATTGCGCAGCCGAAGTTGGCGTGCGATCGTCTGCGCGGCTTCCAGGTTGGTGCGGAACACGGTGTCGTCAAAGTTGCGCGCGCCCACGAAGCCACCCGTGTTCACGTCCACGGTGGTCAGCGCTTCGGTCTGGTCGATCACCAGATAACCGCCCGACTTCAAGTCGACCCGACGGCTCAGTGCCCTTGCGATGTCTTCGTCGATGTTGAACAGGTCAAAAATCGGGCGCTCGCCGGTGTAAAGCTGAAGCTTCGCTGCGGTGTCCGGCATGAACTCGGCGGCGAAAGTCTGCAGCAACCCAAACTGCTCGCGCGAATCAATGCGGATGGACTGCGTCTGCGCACTCACCAGATCACGCAAGACGCGCTGCATCAGATTCAGGTCTTCGTGCAGCAGCGTGGCCGCCGGCTGGCGTGTGGCGGCTTCCTTGATGCGCTGCCAGGTCTTGCGCAGGTAGCCAATGTCCTCCCTCAGCTCCTCGTCGCTTGCGTCTTCGGCGTTGGTGCGGAGGATGAAGCCCCCGGTGGCGCTGCCATCCTGCGGCACGGCCAGGCCCAACACACGCTGGCGCAGGGCCTCGCGCTGGGTCGGTGGAATTTTTTGCGACACACCGATGTGATTGTCCTGGGGCAGAAACACGAGCAACCGCCCGGCAATGCTGATCTGTGCCGTGAGGCGAGCACCCTTGGTACCGATCGGGTCCTTGAGCACCTGCACCATGAGCGCCTGGCCCTCAAAGATCTGCCGCTCGATGGGCAACACGGGGTTGGGTGTGAGCACCCTGGTGCTGGATCCGTTTTCGCCATGGGCGCCGCCTTCGGCACGGACGTTGTCTCCCCCTCCTTCCACAGGCACTGGCGCCTGGTTGCGGTCGCGGGGCGCCGCGTGCTTGGCGGCGATGTTGGGCATCAGGTCGGCCACATGCAAAAAGGCCGCCCGGTCCAGGCCAATGTCGATGAAGGCCGACTGCATGCCCGGCAGCACGCGAGAGATCTTGCCCAGGTAGATATTGCCCACCAGGCCACGCTCCAGCGTGCGTTCCAGGTGCACTTCCTGCACCGAGCCCTGCTCCACCACCGCCACCCGGGTCTCCTGGGGCGCCCAATTGATCAAGATGTCCTGGCTCATGGGGATCGTTTGTCTCGAATTCTGGAAGTTCGCGGGGTCAAAGCAGTCGCACCCCGGCCGCACCGAGCACCTGCGCCGTCTCGTGTGCGGGCAGGCCCATGATGCCCGAATAACTGCCACTGATGTGGCTGGTCCACAGCGCCGCGTGGCCCTGGATCGCGTAGGCGCCGGCCTTGCCCATGGGTTCACCGCTGTCGACGTAGCGGCGGATCTGCGCCGCCGTCAGGGGTGCAAAACTGACCCACGAGGTGGACAGCGAGGCCCATTGACGGAGACCACGTCCCGCCGGTTTGCCCACCGCCACGGCGGTCAGCACCCGATGACGACGCCCCGCCAGATCGGCGAGCATGCGGCATGCCTCGTCAGCATCACCCGGCTTGCCCAGGATGCGCCGACCCAGCGCCACGGTGGTGTCGGCACACAGCACGGGCGCGGGCGGCAAGCCCCGGCGCTTGAGCCGGGTGAGCGAGGCCTGGAGCTTGAGCCCGGTCACCCGTTGCACGTAGCTGGCCGGCGCTTCGCCAGGCAACATCGCTTCAAGCGCCTCGACGTCTTCGTCGGCATCGGGCAGCAGCAGTTCACAGCGCACACCCCATTGCTCCAGCAACTGCAGACGGCGCGGGCTCTGGGAGGCGAGGTAAATGAATTCGGACATATGGATCAATAAATAAAGTCGCTCCACCGCCGGGCCGCCCCGACCAGATGCCGTCGATCACTCTCGGTGGTATGGGTGGTTGGCGTTGACCGACCATGCCCGGTACAGCTGCTCGATCAGCAGCACCCGCACCATCGCGTGGGGCAAGGTCAGATCCGACAGACGGATGCGCTGGTGCGCCGCGGCTCGAAACGCTGGCTCCAGACCGTCGGGCCCGCCAATGACCAAGGCCACGTCGTCGCCTTCCAGCTGCCATTGCTGCACCTGTTGGGCCAGGGCTTTGGTCGTGAACGTGGTGCCACGCTCGTCCAGCACCACCACACGGCAACCACGCGGCAAGGCCGCCTGGATGCGCTCGCGTTCGGCAGCCAGCAGCGTTTCCAGGCTCTTGGACCCGCGAGGCTCGGTCTTGACGGTCTTGATCTCCACCCGCAACTCGGGCGGGAAGCGCTTGGCGTAATCGTCGTAGGCGGTCTGAGCCCAGTCGGGCATGCGCTGCCCGACCGCGACGATCAGCAGCTTCATGCCTTTTTCTTGGGTGCCACGTGGGCCACTGGGGCGCGCTTGGCCGCCGGCTTGGTCGCACTCTTGGCTGCGGTTCTGGCTGTCTTGGGCTTGACCACCACGGTCTTCAACGGCGCCTTGGCGGGTGATGCCTTGGCCGCGGTCTTGCGGGCGGCTGGGGGCGCAGTCTTCTTGACAGCGGTCTTTGCGGCTGTTTTGGCCGCGGTCTTGGCCACCGCTTTGACACCAGCCTGTGTGCCGGGTTTGGCGGCGGTTTTGGCTGGCGCAGCAGCAGCCGCAGCGGAAACCGCCTTCGCCGCCTTGCGGGCCACCGACTTCGCGTCGATCGGTTTCACGTCCTTCTGCTCGCCCTTCTTGGTGGTCTTGCTCGTGGCCTTCTTGGCCGCGGTTTTGGCCACAGGCTTGGCTTCCGCGACCTTTTCGGCGCCGTGCTTCAAGCGCACCGGCTTGGCACCCCAGATTTCTTCCAGGCGGTAGTACTGCCGGATGACCGGCTGCATCACATGAGCCACGGCCGCGCCACAGTCCACGATGATCCATTCGCCGTTTTCTTCGCCTTCGATGCGTGGCTTGTCGAAGCCTGCTTCACGCACGGCATCGCGCACGCTGGATGCCAGCGCTTTGGTCTGGCGGTTGGAGGTGCCGCTGGCGATGATCACCCGCTCGAACAGTGGCGAGAGGTGTTCCGTGTTGAAGACCACGATGTCCTGGCCCTTGACGTCCTCAAGCCCCTCCACAATGGCACGTTGGAGTTTCTGGATGTCTTTTTTGGCTGTGATTTCGCTGGTCATGAAGGCTCTTGATAAAGGTGATGGAGTGAAATATAGCTTGCGACGGCTTCGGGCACCAGAACCGACAGCGAGTTGCTGCGGTCCACGGGCTGGCCCACGTGGGCACGCACGGCGGTGGCACTGATGTTCTGGAGTGGCATTTCAAGGCGCCGGAAAGGCAGGTCCACAGAGGAAAGGTCCGCCTCAAGCGCATGCTCGAGCAAGGCATCGGCACCGGTCTCTGCGGCACGGTTCGCAACGGCCAGGGTGGCCAGATCCAGCACTTCGGACCACCGAACCCAACGCTTGAAAGCCAGCAACTGGTCAGCGCCCAGCACCAGAAACAGTTCAGCCCCGGGATATTCAACCGACAGTTCGCGAAGGGTATCGGCGGTGTAGCTCGGGCCGTCGCGCTGGATTTCGCGGCGGTCAATGCGGGTGCGGGGCAAATCGCCGAAGGCCAGCTCACACATCGCCAGGCGGTGCTCGGCCGACGTCAACGAACGCGACTTGTGCCAGGCCTGACCGGTCGGGAGGATGTGCAGCAGGTCGAGATCCAGCTGGCTCAATGCCGTTTCCGCCAGCGTGCGGTGCGCCCGGTGCGGCGGGTCAAACGCGCCGCCGAACATGCCCACGCGCAGGGATGCAGCTGGAGACCGATCCGGTTTCGCCTCGTTGCTGGAATCGCCTGTCAAATCCAGTCCTTGCGCACCAGGAAGTCGGTGTTCAGGCGCGCCTCTGGCGAACCTTTCGGTTCCTGGCGCTGGTAGGACCAGCTCACCAGCGGCGGCATGGACAGCAGGATCGACTCGCTGCGCCCGCCCGACTGCAGACCAAAGTGCGTGCCGCGGTCCCAGACCAGATTGAACTCCACATACCGGCCGCGGCGGTAGAGCTGGAAATCGCGCTCCCGTTCGCCGTAGGGCGTGTCCTGGCGGCGCGCCACGATGGGCAGGTAAGCGTCCAGAAACGCGTCGCCCACCGAGCGCAGCATGGCGAAGCAGCCATCAAAGCCGAACTCGGAAAAATCGTCGAAGAAAACCCCGCCCACACCACGCTGTTCGCCGCGGTGCTTGAGGTAGAAATACTCGTCACACCACCGCTTGAACCGGGGGTACTTGTCGACACCGAAGGGATCGAGAGCGGTTTTGCAGGTGGTGTGGAAATGCACCGCATCTTCTTCAAAACCGTAATAAGGCGTGAGGTCCATGCCGCCGCCAAACCAGCACACCGGCTGTCCATCCTTGGGCATGGCAGCGATCATGCGCACGTTCATGTGCACCGTGGGCACATAGGGGTTGCGCGGGTGGAACACGAGTGAAACGCCCAAGGCTTCGAACGGTGCCCCGGAGAGCTCGGGCCGGTGCTGCGTGGCCGAGGGCGGCAGGCGCGGGCCGGTCACGTGCGAGAAACCGCAGCCAGCGCGCTCGAACACGGCGCCCCCTTCCAGTATCTGGGTGATGCCCTGCCCCTGCAGGGATTCGCCGGCGGGTTTCTTCCAGTGATCGATCACAAAGCGGCCACCATCGACCATGGCCACGGTCGAGGTGATGCGGTCTTGCAGACCCGTCAGGTAGTCGCGCACGCGCTGCGTCTGTTGGCTCATGATGTCTTTTTGAAGTCTGAGGACCCGCAGGCCTCAGACGGCCCTGAAGCCGATGTCACGGCGGCACTGCATGCCGTCGAACCGGATGCCGTCCACCACGCTATAGGCCTTCTTCTGTGCAGCGGCCACGTTGTCGGCCAGCGCTGTGACACACAGCACCCGACCACCCGAAACCTCGACCGAGCCCCCCGGTCCGCTGGTGGTGCCCGCGTGGAACACCATGGCATCGGCCGCGTCGGCAGGCAGTCCGGTGATGGCATCGCCCTTCCGGGGGGTGAGCGGATAGCCCGCCGCGGCCAGCACCACGCCCAGCGCCACGCGCTGGTCCCAGTCCAGCGTCACCTGATCCAGTTCAGCACGGGTGGCCAACAGCAGCACCTGCGCCAGGTTGCTCTTGAGCCGCATCATGATGGGCTGCGTTTCCGGGTCGCCCATGCGGCAGTTGAATTCCAGCGTCTTCACGCGGCCGTCGGGCGTGATCATCAGGCCAGCGTAGAGGAAGCCCGTGTAGGGGATGCCGTCGGCGGCCATGCCGCGCAGCGTGGGCAGGATCACCTCGTCCATCGCGCGCTGGTGCACCGCGGGCGTGACCACCGGCGCCGGCGAATACGCGCCCATGCCACCGGTGTTCGGGCCCTGGTCGGCGTCGAGCAGCCGCTTGTGGTCCTGGCTGGTGGCGAGCGGGAGCGCGTTCACGCCGTCGCACAGCACGATGAAACTGGCTTCTTCGCCTTCGAGGAATTCCTCAATGACGACACGGGCACCGCCCTCGTTGTGCGCCACGCCCAGGGTGTTTTCCAGCAGCATGAAGTCGATCGCTTCGTGCGCCTCGGACAGGCTCATGGCCACGACCACGCCCTTGCCGGCGGCCAGCCCGTCGGCTTTCACCACGATGGGCGCGCCCCTGGCGTCCACGTAGGCGTGCGCCAGAACCGGATCGGTGAAGGTCTGGTACTCGGCCGTGGGGATGCCATGGCGCTGCATGAAGGCCTTGCTGAACGCCTTCGAGCTTTCCAGCTGCGCCGCCTTCTGCGTCGGGCCGAAGATGGCCAGGCCATGGGCCCGGAACTCGTCAACCACACCCGCAGCCAGCGGCGCCTCGGGGCCGACCACCGTCAGACCAATGCCGTTGGCCTGCACCCATTCGCGCAGGGCCACCTTGTCGGTGATGGGCAGGTTGGTCAACTGCGCATCACGCGCTGTGCCGGCGTTGCCGGGCGCCACGAACACCTGCTCCACACCCTCGGACTGCTTGAGCTTCCACGCCAGCGCGTGTTCGCGGCCTCCGCCGCCAATCACCAGGACTTTCATTCGTTGATCTCAGCGTTGTGGAAGACTTCCTGCACATCGTCCAGGTCTTCCAGGACATCGAGCAGCTTTTGCATGCGCGCAGCGTCTTCCCCCGTGAGGGGAATGCTGTTCTCGGCACGCATCGTCACTTCGGCCACTTCGGGCTTCAGTCCGGCCGCTTCCAGCGCGTTCTTCACCGCTTCGAAGTCCGTGTAAGCGGTCAGCACCTCGATGGCGCCGTCGTCATCGGTGATCACGTCCTCGGCACCGGCTTCCAGGGCCACTTCCATGACCTTGTCCTCCGAGGTGCCGGGCGCGAAGATGATCTGGCCACAGTGTTTGAACTGGAACGCCACCGAGCCGTCGGTCCCCAGGTTGCCGCCGAATTTGCTGAACGCGTGGCGCACCTCGGCCACGGTGCGCACCTTGTTGTCGGTCATGGTGTCCACGATGATGGCCGCGCCGCCGATGCCGTAGCCCTCGTAACGGATCTCTTCCAACGCCTGACCTTCGAGGTTGCCCGAGGCTTTGTCCACGTTGTACTTGATGCGGTCCGCCGGCATGTTCGCGGCTTTGGCCTTGTCGATCGCCAGGCGCAAACGTGGGTTCATCGCCGGATCGCCACCACCCGTGCGCGCGGCCACGGTGATCTCACGGATGACGCGTGTCCAGATCTTGCCCCGCTTTTCGTCTTGACGGCCTTTGCGGTGTTGAATATTGGCCCATTTGCTGTGTCCAGCCACGAGTGAGTCCTTCTTTCTGACCAGGATTTGGTCTAATAACCAGCGATTTTACTTTTACCCACTTCTCCCATTCCCCTGCCCACAGGAAGGACGCCGCCATGGCCGAACCGATGCTGATTGCCCAGAACGCAAACACCACCTGCCAGCTGTTGCCCGGGCTGGCCAACCGGCACGGCCTGATCACCGGCGCCACGGGAACCGGCAAGACCGTGAGCTTGCAAACACTGGCGGAACAGTTCTCCAACATCGGCGTGCCGGTCTTCATGGCCGACGTCAAAGGCGATCTCACCGGCATCAGCCAGATGGGCAGCTTCGGCGAAAAGATCAGCGCCGTCCTGAAGGACCGCGGCATCACCCTGCCCGCCTCGCAGGCGTGTCCCACCACGCTGTGGGACGTGTTCGGCGAACAGGGCCACCCGGTGCGCGCCACGGTGAGCGACATGGGGCCGCTGCTGCTGGCGCGCATGCTGAACCTGAACGACACACAGGCCGGCGTGCTCAACCTGGTGTTCAAGATCGCCGACGACAACGGCCTGCTCCTGCTCGACATGAAAGACCTTCGGGCCATGCTGCAGCACATCGGAGACAACGCGAAGCAGTTCACCACCGAATACGGCAACATCAGCGCGGCCAGCGTCGGCGCCATCCAGCGTGGCCTGATGCAGGTCGAACAACAAGGTGGCGACAAGTTCTTTGGCGAGCCCATGCTCGACATCAGTGACTTCATGCAGACGGTCGACGGCAAGGGCGTGGTGAACATCCTGGCGGCCGACAAGCTGATGAACTCGCCCCGACTCTACGCCACCTTCCTGCTGTGGATGCTGTCCGAGCTGTTTGAGCAACTGCCCGAAATCGGCGACCCGGAAAAGCCCAAGCTCGTGTTCTTCTTCGATGAAGCCCACCTGCTGTTCAACGAAGCGCCGAAGGTGCTGATCGAGCGCATCGAGCTGGTGGTGCGCCTCGTGCGGTCCAAGGGCGTGGGCGTCTATTTCGTGACGCAGAACCCGCTGGACATTCCTGACAGCGTGCTCGGTCAGCTCGGCAACCGCATCCAGCACGCGCTGCGCGCCTTCACCCCGCGCGACCAGAAGGCCGTGAGGGCAACGGCTGAGACCATGCGCCCCAAGGCCGGTCTGGACATCGAGGCCGCCATCACCGAACTCGCCGTGGGCGAGGCGCTCGTGAGCCTGCTTGACGCCAAAGGCCGCCCGAGCGAGACCGAGCGCGTGTATGTGGTGCCGCCCGGCAGCCAGCTCGGCCCGATCACCGACGCACAGCGCCAGCAACTGCTGCGTGACTCTCTGGTCGCGGGGGTGTACGAAAAAACGGTGGACCGCGAAAGCGCCCACGAGATCCTGCGGGCCCATGTGGACGCGCGCACGGCCGAGGCCGCGCCTGTTGAAGCTGGCGGCGTGAAGACACCGCGCATTCCCGGCGCTGCCAAAAAAGAAGCCGAGGCCGAGCGCGGTGGCTTCGGCGGCATGGTCAACGAAGCCCTGTTCGGCCGCACCGGCCCACGAGGCGGTCAATACGATGGGCTGGTGCAGACCATGGCCAAGACGGCTGCGCGAAGCGTGGCCAGTGGCATCGGGCGGCAAATCGTGCGGGGGGTCTTGGGGAGCTTGCTGGGCGGCAAGCGCTGAACCTGCGTCCCTTGCCCATTCCCGCATTCTTTTCGGCTCGCCGCGTGGGTCTGCTCAAAGCGCTGCTGTACGGCCTGCTCACCCTGGTCGTTCTGGTCCTGATCGGGGCCCGGTTCGGCGGGCTCGGTGGCCATCGGCCTTCCGATCTCGGGGTGACACAGGGACGCTTGAAACCACCGTCCCTCACGCGCAACAGTGTCTCCAGCCAGGCCGACCTGTATCCGGACCACCCGCAAAAGGTCCACGCGCTCATAGCGCCCCTGCCCCTCAAGCACGGTGACGCCACGACCTCGCTGCGCACGCTGGCCACCGTGCTGCAGACGCAGCCCGGCATCACGCTCATCGAGCAGCGACCGGACTACCTTTACGCACAGGCCCAGACGCGCTGGCTCAGGTTCGTGGACGACCTCGAGTTCTGGTTCAACCCGGCACGGGGCGTGATCGAGGTGCGCAGTGCCAGCCGCCTGGGTCGCGAAGACGCCGGACTGAACCGCCGGCGCATGGAGAACATCCGCGCGGCCTATCTGCGCCAATGAACCACCTGCGAAGCCGATACCCCATCGGCGACCCGATCAACCATTTTTTCTGGATGTTCCATGCCTCGAAAAATGATCCCTTCCCGTGCCGCCCTCCTGGTGCTGACCGCGGGGCTCAGCGCCTGCGGCGGTGGCGACTCTGACGACGGCCCGGGTGACGCCACATCGGCGCTCAAAGTCGCCAGCTGTGGCCGTGAAGGTGGCCCGTTGCGCATCATGCCCTTGGGCGATTCGATCACCCATGCCGAGGCGGGGCACAACAGCTACCGCCGGGTGCTCTGGCAACGCCTGAACGCAGCGGGCTGTTCAGTGGACCTGGTGGGCAGCCGCTCCGGCGTCTCCAGCGGCTACCGCGACAGCCCACAAACCAGCGCCCCCGACCCGGACTTCGATCCCGACCATGAAGGCTACTGGGACTACCGGGCCCACGAGCTGGCGCCCCAGGTGGCCGGCAAGGTCGGCAGCGCCCGCCCCGACGTCGTCCTCCTCCATCTGGGCACCAACGACGTGCTCGATGGCCAAAGCACCGCCGGCATCATCGGGGAACTGGGGAGCGTGATCGACGCCATCCGGGCGGGCAAGGCCGACACCCACATCGTGCTGGCCAAGATCATTCCCGCCGCCCCCGACACGGCGGGAACAGCGGCCCTGAACCGGGGTATCGATGGTCTGGCAGCGTCGCGCAACACCGCGCTCTCGCCCATCGCCGTGGTGAACCAGGCGGCGGGTTACTCGGTGGCAGACAACTACGACGGCGTTCACCCGAACGCCACCGGCGAGGCCAAGCTCGGGAATCAATGGGCCGACACCGTGCTGGCCTGGCGGACGCGCTGACCTGCCGATGACCAAAAAAGAAGGCCCGGATGCCCGGGCCTTCTTTTCTTGCATCTGCCAGGGCTCCCGGCATCAACCCGCCGTGGCTTCCTCGGGCTTGGCCTTGCCTTCCTTCTTGGGCAACGGCTGGATGTCCAGCTTGACTTCCTGGGTCTCCTTGCCGGCTTCGTCGGTTTTGGTCTCCAGGTCCACCGTGAGGCGGCCTCCGTCGGTGAGACGACCAAACAGCAACTCGTCGGCCAGCGCACGGCGGATGGTGTCCTGAATCAGGCGCTGCATCGGTCGCGCGCCCATCAGCGGATCAAAGCCCTTCTTCGCCAGGTGCTTGCGCAGCGCGTCGGTGAAGGTGACCTCGACCTTCTTCTCGGTCAGCTGGCCTTCAAGCTGCAGCAGGAACTTGTCGACCACGCGCATGATGACGTTTTCGTCCAGCGCCTTGAAGCCGACCATGGCATCGAGCCGGTTGCGGAACTCGGGCGTGAACAGGCGCTTGATGTCGGCCATTTCGTCGCCCGCCTCGCGCGGGTTGGTGAAGCCGATGCTCGCCTTGTTCATGGTCTCGGCTCCCGCATTGGTCGTCATGATCACGATGACGTTGCGGAAGTCGGCCTTGCGTCCGTTGTTGTCGGTCAGCGTGCCGTGGTCCATGACCTGCAGCAGCACGTTGAAGATGTCCGGGTGCGCCTTTTCGATTTCGTCGAGCAACAGCACGCAATGGGGCTTCTTGGTGATGGCTTCGGTCAGCAGGCCACCCTGGTCAAAACCCACATAGCCGGGAGGCGCACCGATCAGGCGGCTCACGGCATGGCGCTCCATGTACTCCGACATGTCGAAGCGGATCAGGTCGATGCCCATGATGTAGGCCAGCTGCTTGGCCGCCTCGGTCTTGCCAACGCCGGTGGGGCCGCTGAACAGGAAAGCACCGATCGGCTTGTCGCTCTTGCCCAGGCCCGAACGCGCCATCTTGACGCTGGAGGCCAGCACTTCGAGGGCTTTGTCCTGACCGAACACCACGCTCTTGAGGTCGCGCTCCAGGGTCTGCAGCTTGCCACGGTCGTCGTTGGACACGTTCGCGGGCGGGATGCGCGCGATCTTGGCCACGATCTCTTCGACCTCGGTCTTGCTGATGGTCTTCTTGCGCTTGGACGCGGGCAGGATGCGTTGCGCCGCACCCGCCTCGTCGATCACGTCGATGGCTTTGTCGGGCAGGTGGCGGTCGTTGATGTACTTGGCGCTGAGCTCGGCCGCAGCCTGCAGGGCCGCCAGGGCGTACTTGACGTTGTGGTGCTCTTCAAAGCGCGACTTCAGCCCTTTGAGGATGTCCACGGTCTGCTCCACCGTCGGCTCCACTACGTCGACCTTCTGGAAACGGCGGCTGAGCGCGGCGTCTTTTTCGAAGATGCCGCGGTACTCGGTGAAGGTGGTCGCGCCGATGCACTTCATCTGGCCACTGGACAGCGCGGGCTTCAGCAGGTTGGACGCGTCCAGCGTGCCGCCCGATGCCGCACCGGCGCCGATCAGGGTGTGGATCTCGTCGATGAACAGGATGGCGTTGGGCTTGTCCTTGAGCGACTTGAGAACACCTTTCAGACGCTGCTCGAAGTCGCCACGGTATTTGGTACCCGCCAGCAGTGCGCCCATGTCGAGCGAATACACCTGGGCTTCGGCCAGGATTTCCGGCACGTCGTTCTGGGTGATGCGCCAGGCCAAGCCCTCGGCGATGGCGGTCTTGCCCACGCCGGCTTCGCCGACAAGCAGCGGGTTGTTCTTGCGGCGGCGGCACAGGATCTGGATCACGCGCTCGACTTCGTAGTCGCGCCCGATCAGCGGATCGATCTTGCCGTCTTTGGCGAGCTGATTCAGGTTCTGGGTGAACTGCTCCAGCGGCGACGCCTTTTCATTCTGCTTGGCTTCGCCCGCCTCTTCGTTTTCGGCCGCGCTCTCGCCGGGCTTGCTCGCCTCGGGTGGATCGCTCTTGCGGATGCCGTGGGCGATGAAGTTGACCACGTCCAGCCGGGTCACACCCTGCTGGTGCAGGTAGTACACGGCGTGGGAGTCCTTTTCGCCAAAGATCGCCACCAGCACGTTGGCGCCGGTGACTTCCTTCTTGCCGTTGCCTGTGGACTGCACGTGCATGATGGCGCGCTGGATCACCCGCTGGAAACCCAGCGTGGGCTGCGTGTCCACCTCGTCGGTGCCGGCGACCTGGGGCGTGTTGTCCTTGATGAAATTCGTCAGGGACTTGCGCAGGTCGTCCACGTTGGCCGAGCAGGCGCGCAGCACCTCGGCGGCGCTCGGGTTGTCGAGAAGGGCGAGCAACAGGTGCTCCACCGTGATGAATTCGTGTCGCTGTTGCCGGGCCTCGACGAAGGCCATGTGCAAGCTGACTTCAAGTTCCTGGGCAATCATGGACACATCCTTTGGGCTGGTGGTGGTTTGAAACGCTGGGGTCCGGGTACGTAAGTTGTATCGGGTGGATGGCCATCAAATGGGGCGGATCTGGCTTTATTCAATCGGCTCGCTCAAACACTGCAACGGATGCCCCGCGTTCCGGGCAGCCTGCGACACCTGGTCGACTTTGGTGCTGGCCACATCGCGCGTGTATATCCCGCAAATGCCTTTGCCTTCGAGGTGTATCTTGAGCATGATCTGGGTCGCGGTTTCACGGTCCTTGCTGAAATACTCCTGAATGACGTGCACAACGAACTCCATGGGGGTGAAATCGTCGTTGAGCAGCACCACCTGGAACATCTGGGGGGGTTTGGTGCGCTGCGCACGCCGCTCAAGCACCACCGAATCGTCGTTGCCCACACTGGGAGGCGCGACGGGTGTTTCGGGTTTCTTGGGGTTCTGGGTAGCCATGAAAATCATTCTAGCGGGGTGCACGCGTCCCTATGTGCTGCTCGGGATATGTATTTGCCATGACAACACGGCGTTGCTGCCCACCCAGTCGGTGAAGGGGCGACATTGGCAGGGGCAAAGACGCGGCGCGGCATGTCCCATTGTGTCGTTTCGACGCAAAAGAAAACCGCCGAGGAAGGCTTCTTCCGGGCGGTTTTTCCAAGGGTTCTGCCCGGCACCGGCTTCATTGACCGGCGCTGAGCGGAATTGGCGCGTTACATATTGTCGATCATGACCTGGCCAAAGCCCGAGCAGCTCACCTGGGTGGCGCCGTCCATCAGGCGGGCGAAGTCGTAGGTGACTTTCTTGCTGGCGATGGACTTCTCGATCGAACTGATGATCAGGTCGGCGGCTTCGGTCCAGCCCATGTGGCGCAGCATCATTTCAGCCGAGAGGATTTCGGAACCGGGGTTCACGTAGTCCTTGCCGGCGTACTTCGGCGCCGTGCCGTGCGTGGCTTCAAAGCAGGCCACGGAGTCGGACAGGTTCGCGCCGGGGGCGATACCGATGCCGCCCACCTGGGCCGCCAGCGCGTCGGAGATGTAGTCGCCGTTGAGGTTGAGCGTCGCGACCACCGAGTACTCGGCCGGGCGCAGCAGGATCTGCTGCAGGAAGGCGTCGGCAATGCTGTCCTTGATGACGATGTCTTTGCCGGTCCTGGGGTTCTTGAACTTGCACCACGGGCCGCCGTCGATCAGTTCGGCACCAAACTCCTTCTGCGCCAGCGCGTACGACCAGTCGCGGAAGCCGCCTTCGGTGTACTTCATGATGTTGCCCTTGTGCACGATGGTCACGCTGGGCTTGTCGTTGTCGATCGCGTACTGGATGGCCTTGCGCACCAGGCGCTCGGTGCCTTCGCGCGACACGGGCTTGATGCCGATGCCCGAGGTGTTCGGGAAGCGGATCTTGGTCACGCCCATCTCTTCCATCAGGAACTTGATGAGCTTCTTGGCCTTGTCGGACTCGGCCTCGTATTCGATGCCGGCGTAAATGTCTTCCGAGTTCTCGCGGAAGATGACCATGTTGGTTTTCTCGGGCTCTTTCACGGGCGAAGGCACGCCCTTGAAGTACTGCACCGGGCGCAGGCAGACGTAAAGGTCGAGTTCCTGGCGCAGCGCCACGTTCAGCGATCGGATGCCGCCCCCCACTGGCGTGGTCAACGGGCCCTTGATGGAGACCACGTATTCGCGCAGCGCGGCCAGGGTTTCTTCGGGCAGCCAGACGTCGGGGCCATACACCTGGGTCGACTTCTCACCGGCAAACACCTCCATCCAGTGAATCTTTTTCTTGCCGCCGTAGGCCTTGGCCACGGCTGCATCGACCACCTTGAGCATCACGGGGGTGATGTCCAGACCGGTGCCATCGCCTTCGATGTAAGGGATGATCGGTTCATCCGGCACGTTCAGGGACATGTCGGCGTTGACGGTGATTTTTTCACCCTGGGCTGGAACCTTGATGTGCTGGTACATGGAAACGGGTCTCCGTATGGGATGCATTGTCGAACGCTTCTGAATCCAGTGTTCCCGCGCATGGCGCCGGGGTGGACCTCAATAATTCTAGTCCTGATCGAATGGCCCGGATGCCGGATCTGACCCGGGGAAATCGCCGATCACGGACCTGTGCGCGGCGCTTGACGGACAATGCGTTTTTCACCCGATCACATCGACTGCCCATGAACCGATTGCTCGTTTGCCTGTCCTGCCTGCTGGCCCTGTTGACCGGGCCTGCGTGGTCCCGTGATGCACCCCAGCTCCAACTGCCCCGCGTCACCCTCACGGCTGGCATGCACCTGATCCAGGCCCAGGTGGCAGCCACCCCGGAACAGCGATCCATCGGGCTCATGTTCCGCGAGGACATGCCTGGCGGTGAAGGCATGCTGTTTGTCTTCGAGCAACCCGCGGGCCAGTGTTTCTGGATGAAAAACACCCTGCTGCCCTTGACCGCCGCCTTCGTGGCCGATGACGGCACCATCGTCAACCTGGTCGACATGAAGCCGCAAAGCCTGGACTCACACTGCTCGACACGACCGGTGCGCTATGTGCTGGAGATGCATCAGGGCTGGTTTGCCAAGCGGGGCATCCAGGCCGGCTTCCGGCTGAGCGGCGCACCGTTCGACGGACGCAAGTAGGTCGCGGGCGATCTGCCGGCCCCTGCAGATCCGTCACCCAGGCAAGAAAAAAGCGACCCGGACAGCTCGCGCCGCCTGGATCGCTTCGGGGTGTCGAAGCCTGACGAGATGGATGCTCAGCCTTGAGCAGCGGCCAGCACCGCATTCAACGTCTGGCTGGGACGCATCACCGCCGCCAGCTTCTCGAAGTCCGGCAGGTAATAGCCCCCGATGTCGACCGGTTTGCCCTGCACCGCCGCCAGCTCGGCAACGATGGTTTGCTCGTTGTCGGCCAGTTGCTGGGCCAGCGGCGCAAAACGGGCAGCCAGGGCCGCATCGTCGGTCTGGGCAGCCAGGGCCTGGGCCCAGTACATGGCCAGGTAGAACTGGCTGCCGCGGTTGTCGAGCTGACCCGTCTTGGGCGACGGGTTCTTGTTGTTCTCCAGCAGCTTGCCGGTGGCGGCATCCAGCGTCTTTGCGAGGATCTTGGCCGCGTTGTTGCCGGTCTTCAACCCCAGGTCTTCCAGCGACACGGCGAGCGCGAGGAACTCACCCAGCGAGTCCCAGCGCAGGTGGTTTTCTTCCACCAGTTGCTGCACGTGCTTGGGCGCCGAACCGCCAGCCCCGGTTTCGTACATGCCGCCACCGGCCATGAGCGGCACGATGGACAGCATCTTGGCCGAGGTGCCCAGTTCCATGATGGGGAACAGGTCGGTCAGGTAGTCGCGCAGGATGTTGCCGGTGGCGCTGATGGTGTCCAGACCACGGATCACGCGCTCCAGCGTGTAGCGCATCGCACGCACCTGGCTCATGATCTGGATCTCCAGACCGGCGGTGTTGTGTTCGTGCAGGTACATCTTGACCTTGGTGATCAGCTGGGCCTCGTGCGGGCGGTACTGGTCGAGCCAGAACACGACCGGCATGCCCGAATTGCGGGCGCGGTTCACGGCCAGCTTGACCCAGTCGCGGATGGCGGCGTCCTTGACCTGGCACATGCGCCAGATGTCGCCCTTCTCCACGTTCTGCGACAGCAGCACTTCGCCGGTGGCCAGATCGGTGATGTTGGCCACACCGTCTTCGGTGATCTCGAAGGTCTTGTCGTGCGAGCCGTATTCCTCGGCCTGCTGGGCCATCAGGCCGACGTTGGGTACCGTGCCCATGGTCTTGGGGTCGAAAGCGCCGTGCCATTTGCAGAAGTTGATCATCTCCTGGTAGATGCGGGCGAAGGTCGATTCCGGCATCACGGCCTTGACGTCCTTCAGGCGACCGTTGGCGTCCCACATCTTGCCGCCATTGCGGATCATGGCGGGCATGGAGGCATCCACGATCACGTCGTTGGGCGAATGGAAGTTGGTGATGCCCTTGGCCGAATCCACCATCGCCAACTCCGGGCGGTGTTCGTGACAGGCGTGCAGGTCGCGCTTGATCTCGTCCTGCTTGCTCTGCGGCAGGGAGGCGATCTTGCCGTACAGATCGGCCATGCCGTTGTTGACGTTCACGCCCAGCTCTTCAAACAGCTTGGCGTGCTTCTCGAAAGCTTCCTTGTAAAAGATCTTCACGCAGTGGCCGAACACGATGGGATGCGACACCTTCATCATGGTCGCCTTCACGTGCAGCGAGAACATGACGCCGGTCTTGCGGGCGTCTTCAATCTCTTTTTCGTAGAAAGCCTCCAGGGCCTTCTTGCTCATGAACATGCTGTCGATGACCTCGCGGTCCAGCAGCGACACCTTGGGCTTCAGGACGATCGTCTGGCCACTCTGGGTGATCAGTTCCATCTTGACGTCGCGGGCTTTGTCCAGGGTGATGGACTTTTCACCGTGGTAGAAGTCGCCATGGTGCATGTGCGAGACGTGCGAACGCGAGGCCTGGCTCCACTCGGCCATGCTGTGCGGGTTCTTGCGCGCGTATTCCTTCACAGCGCGCGGCGCGCGGCGGTCGGAGTTGCCTTCGCGCAGCACCGGGTTCACCGAGCTGCCGATGCAACGGGCGTAGCGGGCACGGATGGCTTTCTCTTCCTCGGTTTTCGGCGTTTCGGGGTAGTCGGGCAGCGCATAGCCCTTGGACTGCAGTTCCTTGATCGCGCTGACCAGCTGGCCGACGGAGGCGCTGATGTTGGGCAGTTTGATGATGTTGGCCTCGGGCTTCAGCGTCAGCTTGCCCAGTTCGGACAGGGTGTCGGGCACACGCTGCGCTTCGGTCAGGCATTCAGGAAACGTGGCCAGCACGCGAGCAGCCACCGAAATGTCGCTGGATTCGACGTTGATGCCTGCGGGTGCGGTGAAGGTGCGGATGATGGGCAAAAAGGCGCTGGTCGCCAGCAGCGGGGCTTCGTCGGTCAGCGTGTAGATGATGGTGGGCTGCTGGGTGCTCATGTATTTGCTCCGTAGATCGTTGTAGGAATCCCGCTGATCGGTTGGTGCCAACCGCAGAACCGCCGGATAGTCTGGGATTTTGCTTTCATCGCTCTGACCCAGACACCATTTTTTGAACTCCTATCTTGCAATATGAAAATTGCAGACAAAATTTCTGTCTTTTTTATGTCTGCGAGCCTGCCTCCGACTGTTCTTGCTCGGAACCATCGGCCCCAAGCACTCAACGGCCTGGGTGAAGCGCCACAAAACCGTGGACGCACCAACAAAAAAGGCCCGAAGGCATGGCCTTCGAGCCCTTGTGCGGCGATCAGGAAGACCGCTCAGGCAAAGTTGGCTTCGGCGAACGACCAGTTCACCAGCTTGTCGAGGAAGGTTTCGACGAACTTCGGACGCATGTTGCGGTAGTCGATGTAGTAGGCGTGCTCCCACACGTCGACGGTCAGCAGGGCTTTGTCGCCCGTGGTCAGCGGGGTGCCGGCAGCGCCCATATTGACGATGTCGACCGAACCGTCGGCCTTCTTCACCAGCCAGGTCCAGCCCGAGCCGAAGTTGCCCACGGCGCTCTTGACGAAGGCTTCCTTGAAGGCGGCGTAGCTGCCGAACTTGGCGTTGATGGCTGCGGCCAGCGCGCCGGACGGCTCGCCGCCGCCGTTGGGCTTCATGCAGTTCCAGAAGAAGGTGTGGTTCCAGATCTGGGCCGAGTTGTTGTAGATGCCACCGCTGGACTTCTTGATGATGGACTCCAGGTCCATCGCTTCGAACTCGGTGCCCTTTTGCAGGTTGTTCAGGTTGACCACGTAGGCGTTGTGGTGCTTGCCGTGGTGGAACTCCAGCGTTTCCTGGGAGTAGTGCGGCGCCAGGGCGTCGATCGCGTAGGGCAATGCGGGCAGGGTGTGTTCCATGGGGTTCCTCGTTCGGTTGGCGTTGTGAAAGGCGGGTGGCTGAAGGCGATCGCCGGCAGCCCGAAACCGCGCCATTGTAGGCAGGGACGCTATTGTTTGTGCGTTCAGGGTTTCTTGGCCCACCGCCTCATCTTCTCAGCGGTTGACCGTGAGTTCCAGCTCGCCATCGGCCAGGCGGGCCCGCACCGACTGGCCAGGCTGGGTCTGGCTGCACCGGGTGATGGCGAGACCCTGGGTGTCGGTGAGGTAGGTGTAACCCCGCTCCAGCACGAGCTGGGGGTCCAGATGCCCCAGGGCGCTCTCGCACCGCTGCAGGCGCTGGGCGTGCTGCGCCACCGCGCGCCGCAGCGCCTGGGGCATCAGGCTCTGTAGGCCCTGCAGGCGGCTGTCCGCGCGCTGGGCCGCCAGAAGCAGCGCGCCGCGGAGCCTGTGTTGCAGGCCGGTGAGCTGCTGGCGGCTGTCGTGCACACGAACGGAAGGCCGCCCCAGGCGCTGACCCAGCCGGTCCAGCCGTTGCGCGCGCTGGTCAATGCCGCCCAGAACCGCCTCGCTCAGCCGTTCCTTCAAATAGGCCAGCTCACCCAGCCGCACCTCGCGCGCAGGCGCGCAGAGCTCTGCGGCAGCCGTGGGCGTGGGCGCTCGCAGATCGGCCACAAAATCGGCCAGAGTGAAGTCGGTCTCGTGACCCACCCCGCAAACCACCGGCATCGGCGATTGCGCCACGGTACGCACCAGCGTCTCGTCGTTGAACGACCACAGGTCTTCCAGCGAGCCCCCACCCCGCACCAGCAGCAGCACCTCGCTCTCACCGGTGGCCGAATGGCGTCGGTAGGCGGACTGCAAGGCCGCACACAGCTCGGCCGGCGCCTGGGCGCCCTGCACCGCCGCGGGGTAGATCACCACCGGCACATGGGGCACCCGCCGGCGCAACGCCGTGACTACATCGCGCAAGGCGGCTGCGCCGAGCGAAGTCACCACGCCAATGCTGCGTGGCTGGGCAGGCAACGGGCGTTTGCGCGCCGGGTCGAACAGCCCTTCCCCTTCCAGTCGGGCTTTCAGGCGCAGGAACTGTTCGAACAAGGCCCCTTGGCCAGCCGGCTTGAGGCTGTCGACGATGAGCTGCAGATCACCGCGGGGGCCATAGACGTCGAGCTTGCCCAGCGCTTCGACCACCTGGCCATCGCGCGGGACAAAGTCCAGCTGGTCGGCCGAGCGCCGAAACAGGGCGCAGCGCACCTGGCCGGTATCGTCCTTGAGGGAAAAATAACAATGCCCGCTGGCTGCGCGGGAAAAACCCGAAATCTCGCCCCGGACGGTGACCGGGTTGAAACGCGCGGCCAGGGTGTCAGCAATCGCGCGCATGAGCGGGCCAACCGCCCACACACGCCGCGCCGATGGGGCTTCGGCATCCAGAAATGGCTCAGACACAGGGCTCTCCAGACCCAATCTGTCCACAAGCCGCAGAATTTCTGGGCATGTAGCCAGAAAGGCCCCATCGCACATGGGCTGAACGCCAAGCGCTTGATTTCAATGCGTTTTGCACTGCCTGTTTTCTCATCGAACTGTCGGGAGCCGCGACCACAGCGGGCTGGCGGGCGTTGGGATACCGGTTCTTCACAAAGTTATCCACAGAATCTGTGCATCGGGCCGGACAGGTAGACGGATCCTTGGTGGAGGTTTTCCGGCCGTTCACCACCGGATGGTGAGACATAATCTGGGAGATTGCACTCTGGCCGCCAAGCAGGCGGCTTTTGTCTGGAGCCCTGATTTGTTTTCCATCATACAAGCCGCTGGCTGGCCGATCTGGCCCCTGATCATCTGTTCCGTCCTGGGCATGGCCCTCGTCATCGAGCGGTTCATCAGCCTCAAAGCCGTCAAGATCGCCCCGCCGAAGCTGCTCGACGAAGCCATCATGGTGTCGCGCAACGGGGTGCCCGGTGCCGATGTGGTCAACCAGCTGGAGCAAAACTCGGCACTCGGCGAAGTGCTCGCCAGCGGTTTCCGCGTGCTCAACAGCAACCCCCGGGTCAGCGAAGACGATCTGCGCTCCAGCCTCGAGGGTGCCGGTCGCCAGACCGCCGCCAAACTGCAGCGCTACCTGGGTGCCCTGGCCACCATCGCATCGGCTGCACCCTTGCTGGGTCTGCTGGGCACGGTCATTGGCATGATCGAAATCTTCGGCTCGCAAGCCGGCGATGGCGGCATGGGCACGGTCCCGGGCGGGGGCAATCCCAGCCAGCTGGCACATGGCATCTCGATCGCGCTGTACAACACCGCCTTTGGCCTCATGGTGGCCATCCCGGCCCTGATCTTCTGGCGCTACTTCCGCGCCCGGGTCGATGACTACCTGTTGACCATGGAGATCGCTTCCGAGCGCTTCGCCCGCCACCTGCTGACACTGCGCAAATGACGCTTCACACCCCCGTTCGCGCCCACCCCGCCGCGCGGCCTGCCCGGGAGACTGCATGAACTTCCGGCCCGGCTCCCGCGACGAACCCGAGATCAACCTGATCCCGTTCATCGACATCCTGCTGGTGGTGCTGATCTTCCTGATGCTCACCACGACCTACAGCAAATTCACGCAGCTCCAGGTCAACCTGCCGGTGGCCGACGCCCAAGCGCAGCGCACCGAACCCAAAGAAGTGATCGTTTCCGTCAGCAGCGACGGTCGCTATGCGATCAACAAGGACGTGCTCGAAGGCTCGGGGGTGGAGATGCTCACCCGCGCACTCACCCAGGCATCGCAGGACAGCCGCGAGGTGGTCATCGTCATCAGCGCGGACGCCGCCGCAACCCACCAGTCGGTCATCAACGTGATGGACGCCGCCCGCCGTGCCGGCCTGGTGCAGATCACCTTCGCAACCCAGCAGTCCGGCTCCCAGCGCGCGCGCGGCAAGTCCTGACCGTGCCCGCTGCCCAGCCACAGCGCCTTGACCAAGGGCAGGCCCGCTGGCAAGGCATCTGGCGGACCCGCGGTCCGCTGGCCCATCTGCTCTGGCCCGTTTCGGTCCTGTACGGAGCCTTGACCGGTCTGCGGCGATGGCTGTATGCGGCCGGGGTTTTGAAAATCACCCGGCTGCCGGTGCCGGTCGTCGTGGTGGGCAACGTGGTGGTGGGTGGCGCCGGCAAGACGCCGACCGTGCTGGCCCTGCTGCAACATCTGCAACAACGTGGCTGGCATCCGGGCGTGGTGTCGCGCGGACATGGTCGGCGGGGTACCGCCGCACTGGAGGTGCTACCCGACACACTGGCCACCGACAGCGGCGACGAGCCCGCCCTGATCCGGCGCAGCGGTGGCGTGCCGGTGTTTGTGGCGGCGCGCCGGGCCGAGGCCGCCCAGGCCCTGCTGGCCGCGCATCCCGGGGTGGACCTGATCCTCTGCGACGATGGCCTGCAACACCTGGCGCTGGGCCGCGATCTGTCGGTGGCGGTGTTCGACGACCGCGCCACCGGCAACGGCTGGTTGCTGCCTGCGGGCCTCTTGCGTGAGCCTTGGCCGCCGGGCACAGGCAACCCTTTTCGACCCGATCTGGTTCTGAACCAGCGCAGCGAATCCGCCCCCGTGGTCGCGATGAGCACCCAGCTTGAGCGGCCGTCCGATCTGCCTGTTTTTGAAGCCACGCGGCGCCTGGCCGATCACGCCGTCGGACCCCAAGGACAACGCCGGCCCCTGCGCGAGTTCCAGGGTCAAGCCGTCACGGCGCTGGCCGGCATCGCACGCCCTTTGGTTTTTTTCGACATGCTGCGCGCCCGCGGGCTCACCCTGACCAAGACCCTGGCGCTGCCCGATCACGCGGAGCAAGCGACCTATGCCGCCTTGCTGCAGGGCTGCAAGGGGCCGATCCTGTGTACCGAAAAGGACGCGGTCAAGCTGTTCGCAGACTGCCCTGAGCCGTTCGCAGGCGCTGACCCGCAGGTCTGGGCGGTCCCGCTGGAGCTGCGTGCCGATGCGGCCTTCTTTGAGGCGCTGGATCATCGCCTCGCTTGGATCAGGCGCACCCACTGACAAGCGGCCGACTATCATTCCCGCATGGACACCAAATTGCTTGAACTGCTGGTCTGCCCAGTCACCAAAGGCCCCCTGATCTTTGACCGGGATAAACAGGAACTGATCTCCCGCAGTGCGCGGCTGGCCTACCCGGTGCGCGACGGCATCCCGATCCTGCTGGAGCACGAAGCCCGCCCGATCACGGAAGAGGAAGCGGCCCGCCCGCCCAAGCCGTCGCCAGCCCCATGAACCCGAGCGGGGCCCCGGGTCCGTTCACCGTGCTGATTCCGGCACGGCTCGCGTCGAGCCGCCTGCCCGACAAGCCGCTGGCCGACATCGGCGGTCTGCCGATGGTGGTGCGCGTGGCGCAACGTGCGCAGCGCAGCCAGGCCAGCCGGTGTGTGGTCGCGGCGGACGACGCGCGCATCGTCGCGGCCTGCGAAGCACACGGCATCACCGCCGTGCTCACTCGCACCGACCACGCTTCCGGCAGCGATCGCCTGGCCGAAGCCTGCGAACAACTGGGCCTGACAGACGACGCCGTGGTGGTCAATGTGCAGGGGGATGAGCCGCTGATGGACCCGGCGCTGATCAACGCCGTGGCGCTGGATCTCCAGCGCCGAACCGATTGCGTGATGAGCACCGCGGCGCACGCCATCGACCAGATGGCCGATTTCCTCAACCCGAACGTGGTCAAGGTGGTGCTAGACCGGGCACAGACCGCGCTGTACTTCAGCCGGGCGCCCATTGCGTGGTGGCGTGATGGCATGGCCGATGCATCGGACCGGAACACCCTGCCGTCGCCCGCGCCTTTGCGCCACATCGGCATCTACGCCTACCGCTCGGGATTTCTGCGCCACTTTCCGACGCTGGAGCCCTCTCCCCTGGAACTGACCGAATCGCTGGAGCAGTTGCGTGTGCTGTGGCATGGCGAACGCATCGCGGTCCATGTGAGCGCGCAGGCTCCCGGGCCGGGGGTCGATACCCCCGACGATCTGGCGCGGGTGCGCGCGCTCTTGGCCCTCGGCTGACGGGCTGCTTTCAGCGCCTTTTGGCCTGCCCACGCTGTAAGCCAGAGCCCGGTTAGCGCATGCTATCCTCGACCGGTCGCCCCCGGTCCCCGGGCCGGAAGGGCAGCCGCCAGAGACAAGCGGCCTCTCCATTTGAAACTCTGAAAAAAGGACAGCGATGAGATTGATTCTGTTGGGCGCTCCCGGCGCTGGCAAAGGCACCCAAGCCACGTTCATCTGCCAGAAATACAGCATCCCCCAAATTTCAACCGGTGACATGCTGCGCGCCGCCGTGAAGGCGGGCACCCCATTGGGCATGCAAGCCAAGGCCGTGATGGAATCCGGCGGCTTGGTCAGCGACGATCTCATCATCAACCTGGTCAAGGAACGCATCGCCCAGCCGGACTGCGCCAACGGTTTCCTGTTCGATGGTTTTCCCCGCACCATCCCCCAGGCCGACGCCATGAAGGCCGCCGGCGTGAAGCTCGACTACGTGCTCGAAATCGACGTGCCGTTCGAAGCCATCATCGAACGCATGAGCGGCCGCCGCTCGCACCCGGCGTCGGGCCGCACCTACCACGTCAAGTTCAACCCGCCCAAGGTGGACGGCCAAGACGACGTGACCGGCGAGCCGCTGATCCAGCGCGAAGACGACAAGGAAGAAACGGTCAAGAAGCGCCTGGAGGTGTACAGCGCCCAGACCCGTCCGCTGGTGGACTACTACGGCAGCTGGGCCAAAGCCGACGCCGCTGCCGCACCGAAGTACCGCGCCATCAGCGGCATGGGCTCGGTGGACGACATCACCGCGCGCGCCTTTGAGGCCCTCTCGAAATAATTGCGCACCGCGATCCACAGGAACCCGGCCACGTGCCGGGTTTTTTTGTGCCCGGTCGCGTCAGGCGGGACCCGATCACAAGCCGTACGCCTTGCCATCCAGAAAGATGTATTCAGCCCGCAGGACTGCGGCCCCTTGCTCGTCCTTGAACGTGAACCCGACCATCGAGAGTGCAGCCCTGTTCCTGATTTCAGGCATCTGCCACTGGCCCAGGCGAAACAGCGGTGCCAGTTCGATCTCCCAGCGCCGATCGCGCCGCGTGGGCAACACCGTCTTCGCCAGCAGCGCAGGCCCGTCCACACCGGCGGACTGCGCGGGCAAGGCGCGTTGCGCCAGGTCGGCGGGCAGCGTCAGCTTCTCGGACAGTTGCAGCACCAGTTCGGCGTGGGGGTTGCGCCATTTCACCTCCACCACCCGACCTTCCAGGTAAATGGGACGGTTCTGGTCAAAACTGCTCCAGCCATGGGGCGCCCACGCGGCAGAGCCAAGACCCGAAAACCCAGCACGGTACTGGTCTGGAGAAAGCGTCGTCGACGCACCACGGTCTTCTTCACGTGTGGCCAATCCAGCGCCCACAATTCAAGACCAGCAGCCAGATCACAGTGGATGCCCCCATGAGCGCACGCGCGGTGCCATCGAGCCGCCGCAGCGAACCCCGGACATCGAACCAGGCGGCGTTACAGGTTGCCAACAACAGCATCTTGGCTGCAAACACCCGGTTGGCCAACAGTTCCCCGGCCTGTGTCGAGAACGTCAACAGGCCCGACGCCGCCGCCGGCGCAAAACCCGACCCGACCCCACCAACACCAGGCTCAGGCGAGCCAGCGGCGTCACTGGCAAGGCCGCGCCCCAGCCGAACACGCGCAGTTCCAGCAAGATGGGGTTGCCCAGCAACAGCGCGATGCCCAGGATGTGCGCCACCTCCAGCATGGGATAGGCCCAGGGATGGGCGCCCAGGCTCAGCCCTCCAGCAACTCCAGCGCCAGCGCAATGCGCGCCTTGACCGGCGTGAGACTGTAGGCATCCACCAACAACTGCCCCGGATGCGTCAACAAAGGCCCATGCACACACCGGCTGGTTCGAACCACGCGCACGCCCTTGGCCTGTGCTTTCAGCAAGGCCGCCTCCAGCGCATGGTGCACCGTGCCGTTGCCGGTACCGGCCACCACGATGCCGCGCACGGCAGGGCCCTGCGCCGCGTCGCCACCGGACAGGAGTGCATGCACCAGCGTGCCATCGGCGTCAGCATGGCTGGTCAGCACCACCACGGGCGGCAAAGCCTGAACCGACTGGATGCGCAGCAACGCAACTGCGTCCCAGCCCCCCGCGTCAGAGGCCAATGGCCAGGGGCGGAACTGCCGAACCCGGCCTTCTTCCACGCTACCCAGCGGGCCGGCATCTCCCGAGTCGAACGCATCCACCCGGTACGTGTGCACCTTGCTCACGTCGGCCGCGCTGTGGATCTGCCCTGCGCACACCACCACGACGCCTTGCGCCCCGGGATGGCTGGCCACAGCCAGCGCGTCAACCAGATTCTGTGGGCCGTCCGGCACCAGCGCAGTGGCCGGACGCATTGCGCAGGTCAACACCACCGGCTTGGCAGGTCGCAGCACGGTTTGCAGGAAGAACGCGGTCTCCTCGATGGTGTCGGTACCGTGAGTGATCACCACCGCGTCCACCTCGGGCCGGCTGAGATGAAAGGTCAGCCGGGTGGCCAGCTGCTGCCAGAGTGCAAAGCCCATGTCCTTGCTGTCCACCTGAGCCACTTGCTCCACTTCCAGGGGCAATCCCGCCATGGACGGAATCGATGCCAGCAGGTCCTCAACGCTGACCTGACCCGCCACGTACCCGACACCATCCCCGCACCGGGTTGCCCGGCCGGCGATGGTGCCGCCCGTGCCCAAAATGACGTGACGTTGGATTTCCATTGCATCTGCCACTTGCCAAGTCTCCAAAACTGGTTAAAAATACAGGCACTGGATAAGAAGACAGCTTGTTGTTCTGACCAGTCCCGGTGGCGAGCCTCACCCGAGTGAGCTTCTCCCCACATCTTCACGAGGTCCCCATGATCGAGTCGCCGCTTTACCCGCCCAAGCTCACCGCCCGCCAGCAGCAGATCCTGGAACTGATCCAGAGCGCCATTGCCCGCACCGGTTCGCCACCGACGCGGGCAGAAATTGCCCATGAGCTGGGTTTCAAGTCCGCCAACGCAGCCGAGGAGCATCTGCAAGCCCTGGCACGCAAAGGCGCCATCGAACTGGTGAGCGGCACCTCGCGCGGCATCCGCCTGCGCAACGAAGACCTGCAATCCATCAACGAATCGCGGGGGCGCCAGCTTACACTGCCGCTGCCCAGTCTGTCGCAGCTGATGCTGCCCCTGATCGGGCGTGTGGCCGCTGGCTCGCCCATCCTGGCCCAGGAACACGTGGACCAGACATACCACGTCGAGCGCAGCCTGTTCCAGCGCACACCCGACTACCTGCTCAAGGTGCGCGGCATGTCCATGCGCGACGTCGGCATCATGGACGGGGACCTGCTCGCCGTGCAGTCGACCAAGGAAGCCAAGAACGGCCAGATCGTGGTGGCCCGCCTGGGCGAGGACGTGACCGTCAAGCGTTTCATGCGCCGCCAGCACCGGATCGAACTGCACGCCGAAAACCCGGACTACAAGACCATCGTTGTCGAGCCGGGTGAGCCCTTTGAAATCGAGGGCCTTGCCGTGGGACTCATCCGCAACAGCTTCCAGCTCTGACCCATCGGGTCTGCGTCGCCTCAGCAGGTGGCGGGCGTTTGGTTTGGTGCGTGATCCACACGCGTCAGGCACATCCCTGCGCTGGCGACTTCATTCGCAATCCTGCCTGTGTTCAACCCCTTTTTTGGAGTTTCGCATGGGAATCCGCTTCAACACCAACACTTGGCGTGCGCCGCTGCTGCTCATCGACAGCTGGTTGCCTCCCTCCTTTGAACGGGCAGGCACCGCTCGCACGTTTCCGAAAATCCTGCAACGCTTCGTGCGTGCCGGCTGGCTGGGGCACCCGCCAAAGTGCACTGTGGATAGCAACAAGGTCACTGTCACCGGCCATGCCGTCGTTCGAGCCCGCCATGTGCGGGTGCTGAGAACCGCGGACACTTCTGGCGGCCCACGCTCCGACGGGCGGCTGGTGATCTCTGGTCGCATCAACGATGTCTGCGCGGAGCTCGAGCGGCTGGCGGCCCTGGAGCTCCAGTCGAGCCACCCGCAACTGCGCGCCTGACCCTGCGCGATTGCGCAGCACGGCGGGTTCAAGCCCGTCGTGACAAAAGATCACGATGTTCCTGCGGGCACAATAGGGACCATGAATATCGTGATCCTTGACGACTACCAGGATGTGGTCAGAAAACTGCCATGCGCCAACAAGCTGGCACCCTATCCCGCCAAGGTTTTCACCAACACAGTCAAGGGCGTGGGCCAGCTTTCGGTCCGGCTGCGCGATACCGATGTGCTGGTTCTGATCCGCGAGCGCACCCAGATCACGCGGCAGCTGGTTGAAAAGCTGCCGCGCCTCAAGCTGATCGTGCAGACGGGCCGCGTCGGACCCCACATCGACGTCAATGCCTGCACCGAGCGCGGTATCGCTGTGGCTGAAGGTGTCAGTTCACCGATCGCCGCCGCCGAACTGACCTGGGCGCTGATCATGTCGTCCATGCGCCGAATTCCGCAATACGTGGCCAGCCTCAAACACGGTGCCTGGCAACAATCCGGGCTGAAGGCGGCATCGATGCCAGCCAACTTTGGGCTGGGCATGGTGCTGAGTGGCAAAGTACTGGGCGTCTGGAGCTACGGCCGAATCGGCAAGCTCGTCGCCGCCTATGGCCGAGCCTTCGGGATGCGCGTGATCGTCTGGGGCAGCGAGCCCACCCAGGCACAGGCCGCAGCCGATGGCTACGAGCTGGCCACCAGCCGTGAGGCTCTGTTCGAGATGTCGGATGTGCTGAGCCTGCATTTGCGACTCGGAGAACAAAGCGCCGGCTGTGTCACGCTGGAAGATCTCTCCCGCATGAAGCCCACATCGCTGCTGGTCAACACATCGCGCGCAGAGATTCTGGAGTCTGATGCCTTGCTGGCAGCGCTCAACCGGGGCCGGCCCGGTATGGCCGCCATCGACGTGTTTGAGTCCGAACCCATCCTGCAGGGGCACGCCCTCCTGCGGCTGGAGAACTGCATTTGCACCCCCCACATCGGCTACGTGGAACTCGACAACTACGAGATCCTGTTTTCATCAGCCTTCGACAACGTGGTCAACTTCATCAAGGGCACGCCCACCCACATCCTGAACCCGGGCGCGCTGCAGGTTCGCCGCTGAAACGATCAATCATCAGGCCAACAAAAAAGCGCCCGGAAATTCTTCCGGGCGCTTTTTTGTTGGCGGTCTGGCTGGCTGCTCAGCGGCCCTTCTTGGATTGTGGGTTGTCCTCATCTCCGTCGGGCGGCATGAAATCCAGCACCTCAAAATCGATCAGGTTGCCCTCTTCCTGAACCGAAGCGTTCGGTTGCGGCGCCGGTTTGGCCGTTGGCTCCACCGGCACAGTGACCTCTGGCAACGAGGCTTCGAACTCGGAAATCTCGGAAAGCGCGTCCAGATCGACATCCAGTCCCAGGCGCGGGGAAGCGGGGGGAATGTCATCCAGCGGCTGCGTGACGCGCGCCTCCTCCGATGCCGCAGCCACGGCCGCAGAGAACCCTTTGTTGCCCGCCGCCTTCAGTGGTTTGATCGCCGTGTGCTGGAAGTCGACCTGTGATGCGCTGTCGACCATGTCACGCTTGATCATGTCCTTGGCAATGGCGTGCAGCAACAGCAGTTCCCGATAAGCCTCCAGGTCAAAAACCTCGCCGTCAACTTCGTTCGCCTCGCGAAAGATCGACTGTTCAATGACGTCGAGCACACGGGGCTGCGGCCAGAGGGCCTGAATGCGGCTGAAAGCCGTTTCATAGGCCTCCAGCCCTTGGCTATCGTCCGAATACTGGTCAAAGGGTGGTGCACCAGCGTTGAAGAGGTGGTTGAACTCTACGCGCAGGGCATCGTACTCGGCACGGCGGTTCAGCTGGTGGTACAGCTTGAACAGGTCGAGGTAAGCCAGCGCGCTGGGCTCGTGGCTTTCTATCAGATGATCCTTGAGCACCCCAATGGCCTTGTCGGCTTCCCCGAGTGAAACGAAAAAGTCGGCCTGCTGCTGGACATCGAACAGCTCCTCGGTCGCCACCGACCGCGATACGCCGATCTGGCTGGCCGGGTATTCACGACGGTCGCTGTCGGCCATGGCAGGCAGGCTGTTGACGTCGATGCCGGAGTCGTGCAGGGAGCGGTATCCGTCAAACGAGGACTCGCGCTCGAGATTCAAATCAATGTCCAGCCCCGATGGATCGGCCCGTTCAGCGCTGCCGGCTTTCGCCACCGCGGCGCTTTTCCCCGACTTTTCAGCGCCCGCCCACCAAGCCGCGTTTGCCGGCACATCGTCCTGGCGCCCACGACGACGGCGGGCGAACAGGAAGGCGAACAACAACAGCAACAGCAGCGCGCCCAACAGATAGGCCAGCCAGATCATGTAGCGGGCTTTTTCGAGTTGCGCCTCCATCGCCTGCAAGGCCACCTTGTTGCGGGCCTCCTGCTCGCGCAAGCCCTTGGACTCTGCCTCCAACACCGAGAGCTTCTGGGCATCGCGCAGGATCTCTTCGGGTGAGGCGTTGATGGCCTTCCAGAGCAACCCGGCCGCGGCACGCGTTTCTTCTGACGTGGTGGGCTCGCTCAACAGCGACAGCGAGAGCTTGAGCACCGGATCGCGCTCGATGCTCAAATTCAAATCGACCGGGTCAAGCTGTAGCCGGGGAACCGCTGCCTGAGGCGCCGCGACGGCGGGCTTGCGCACCACGCTGGGCGGTCGGGACCGGGACGCAGCAGCCCCGGGCAAAGGCGCGGCACCGGCCGCTTGCGGTCCCGCAACGGACGCGTTCTCGGCCCCCCTGCCGCCGGCACTTGCTACTGGGCTCCCGGACGGGGCGCCCTCACCGCTTCGGGGTACAGCCGGCAAGGACGAGATCGTGGCTCTTGCGGATCCTCCCGACTCGGCCGATGCCGGGACAGCACCGACGGCCGGCTCACTCAGGGGGTCGGCCAGCAACACATAACGACGAGAAAACGGCATGGTGCAGCCGGCACGAACCAGCACCGTCACGATGGGCTCGTTCACCGGTTGCGTCGTCTGAATGCGCACCGAGGTTTCCGCGTCCGGTGCACTCCGCTGCGTGCTTGTTCGAACCGAAGCGGGCGACACCAAGGCATCTCCGAAGAACACCTCGGCCTGGATACACAAGGTCGACGCGTCCTCATCCGGCCCCACAAGCGCCTGCACCCGAACGTCAAGACCGCGACCAATCACGGCTGCACCACTGTGGCGGCCCAAGGTCACAGCCTGACTGCTCAGGACAGTTGATAGCAAAATAGAGCCAACCAGTATTTGGCGCACGTCAGAATCCCTTCTTTCCTAGGTCGGAACATTTTGTCATAGCTTATCTCCGCCCCTCTATAAATAATACTTTCATATGCAGCCAATTTTTCCAACCATCGGCATCGTGGGCACCGGCGCCATGGGGCGCGGCATCGCCCAGATGGCGGTCCAGGCCGGCAGCCAGGTTCTGCTTTTCGACCTCCTGCCCGGGGCCGCCGAGGCGGCGCGTGCCGCACTGGTGGACACCTGGCAAAAACTGGTGGCCAAAAACAAGCTCTCCCCCGATGTGCAAGCGGCGTACCTGGCACGCGTCTCGCTGGCCGGCGCGGTATCGGATCTGGCACCGTGTGCACTGGTGGTTGAGGCCATTGTGGAAAAACTCGATGTGAAGCAACGGTTGTTCGCAGAACTGGAGGCGGTTGTCTCGCCACAAGCCGTGCTGGCCACCAACACATCGTCGTTGTCGGTCACCGCGATCGGGGCAGCTCTGCAGCGCCCCACCCAACTCGCCGGTTTTCATTTTTTCAATCCTGTGCCTCTGATGCGGGTGGTCGAAGTGATCGCCGGACTGAAAACCAGTCCTGTTGTGTGCCAGCAACTGATGGACTATGCGCGTCAGTTCGGCCACACCCCGGTATCGGCACAGGACACCCCCGGCTTTATCGTGAACCATGCCGGACGGGGTTATGGCACCGAAGCACTGCGCGTGGTTGGCGAGCGCGTGGCCGATTTCGCCACCATCGACCGCATCCTCAAGGACCAGATGGGCTTCAAGCTCGGGCCGTTCGAGTTGATGGACCTGACCGCGCTGGATGTGTCGCATCCAGTCATGGAGTCGATCTACCGCCAGTACTACGAGGAACCGCGCTACCGTCCCAGCGTGATCACCGCGCAGCGCCTGGCCGGTGGCGTGGTGGGCAAAAAAGTGGGGGAGGGTTTCTACGCCTATGACAAGGGTGTGGCACAGGTGCCGGTCGAGCCGCCCGTCCCCAGCGTGGCCGCGATGCCACCGGTCTGGGTGTCGCCCAAGGCGGCGCGTCGCCCCGAGATCTACCAGTTGCTGAAGAACCTGGGCGCCAGCATCGAGACCGGTGCAGCACCCTCTTCTGCCGCGCTGATCCTCGTCGCCCCGCTGGGACTGGATGTCACCACGCTCGCTGCGGTAGAGCGCCTTGACCCTAGCCGCACCGTCGGCATCGACATGATGCTGGACGACGCGACCACCAAGCGGCGCGTGCTCGCCACCAACCCGGCCACACGCCCCGACATGCGCGATGCCGCCCACATTCTGTTCGCCAGCGACGGCAAGGCCGTGAGCGTGGTGCGCGACAGCGGCGGCTTCGTGACACAGCGTGTGGTGGCCACCATTGTGAACATCGCGGCCGACATGTGCCAGCAAGGTATCTGCACGCCGAAAGATCTTGAAGTCGCTGTCACGCTCGGGCTGGGCTATCCCATGGGGCCGCTGGCGATGGGCGACCGCATTGGCCCGACCAATGTGCTGGAGATCCTGTTCAACATGCAGACCGTGTACGGCGACCCGCGTTACCGCCCTTCGCCCTGGCTGCGCCGCCGGGGGGCGCTGGGGCTCAGCCTGTTGCATGAGGAGGCCTGAGCATGACCGCCAGCCTCAAAAGCCACAGCCATGGCCAGACCATGGTGCTGACCATCAGCAACCCCGACCACCGCAACGCATTGGGCCCGGACATCTACGCCGCTGGCGTGGAGGCCCTCGGCGTGGCAGAAAACAACCCGGAAGTGCGCAGCGTGGTCATCACCGGCGAAGGCAGCCATTTCTGTGCCGGCGGCAACCTGCAGCGCTTGCTGACCAACCGGCAACTGCCCCCTGAGGTACAGGCACAAAGCATTGAAGGCCTGCACAACTGGATCGAGAGCATTCGCGTGTTTCCAAAGCCGGTGCTCGCCGCGGTGGAAGGATCGTGCGCGGGCGCGGGCTTCTCGCTCGCCCTGGCCTGCGACCTGATCGTGGCCGCGCACAACAGCGTGTTCGTCATGGCCTACAGCAACGTGGGTCTGTCGCCTGACGGTGGCGCCACCTGGAGCCTCATGCGTGCCCTGCCTCGCGCCACCGCGCTGCAGCTCCTGATGGGCGGCGAGCGCATCGATGCCACACGTCTGCACACCATGGGCGTGATCACGCAAGTGAGTGCCCCAGGCGAGGCACTGGCCGCTGCGCTGGCCGCGGCAGATCGACTCAACAGCCGTGCGCCCAACGCGCTCGCCAGCATCAAGGAACTGGCCAACGATGCGCTGACGGGCTCGTTGCACGCACAGCTGAGCGCCGAGCGCGACCACTTCGTGCGCAACCTGCACCACGCCAACGCGGGCGAAGGCATCGCAGCCTTTCTCGAAAAGCGGCCCGCGAACTACCGCTGATCCGTGGGCCCTGGCCAGCTGTACCCAGAGTCGTACAGCTATAGGACGCCTGCGGGACAGGTGTCACGCAAACCCTGATGCGAGCGCAGGGTCCCAGTGGCGACAATGCCAGTCAATTCAGTCACTCATAAGACAGCCGATGGACGAACCGATTCTGACAATGGAAGAACGCGAGGCGATCAACAGTGGTCGCTGGTTCAGCAGCCTTTCACCTTCCCTGCGTCACGACATACTCCGATGCGCCTACGTCAAGCGATTCAAGGACGGCGACCTCATCGTCGCGCGTGGCGATCCACCGTCCGAATGGACGGCGGTCGCCAAGGGTGCGGTGCGTGTGAGTTCGACCTCGCTCTCGGGCAAGCAGATCACGCTGACCTATGTGGAGCCGGGCGTGTGGTTTGGCGATGTGGCCATGTTCGACGGCGACCAGCGCACGCACGATGCCTATGCCCACGGACCGACCACGCTGCTCTGCGTGGCCCGCAACGATTTCCAGAAGATCCTCAGCGTGCATGTGGAGTTGTACGAAGCGCTGATGCGGCTGCAGGCGCGGCGCATCCGCACGCTGTTCGGTCTGGTGGAAGACCTCAACACCCTGCCCTTGCGTGCCCGGCTGGCCAAACAGTTGCTGCACCTGGTGCGCAGCTACGGCGTGCCCTGCCTGTCGGACGGCAACGAGATGCGCATCGGCCTGCAACTGGCGCAGGAAGAACTGGCCCAACTGTTGGGCGCTTCGCGCCAGCGCGTCAACCAGGAACTCAAGTCGATGGAGCGCGAGGAAGCGATCCGCATCGAACAAGGTGGCCTGGTGGTGCGCAACCGCGACATGCTGATGCGCATCGCCGAAGCCGAAACCTGAACCAGCGGGTTCAGTTGAAGGGCGTACCGCGCCCCACCGCGCAGGGTCGCGCCATACCCCAACGAGTGAGACCCCTCGCATGAGCGATACCCAGAACTTCACCGGCACCCGCCCGGTGTCCGAACAGCACGCTTTCGACGTGCCTGCCCTGCAGGATTGGCTCGCGACCCACGTCGACGGCTTCACCGGTCCGCTCACGGTGGAGATGTTCAAGGGCGGCCAGTCCAACCCGACCTACAAGCTGATCACGCCGAAGCGTGCGTACGTCATGCGCGCCAAACCCGGCCCGGTGGCGAAGCTGCTGCCCTCGGCCCACGCGATCGAGCGTGAGTTCCGCGTCATGAGCGCGCTGCACGGCAGCGGCGTGCCGGTGGCGCAGATGCACGCGCTGTGCGAAGACGAATCGGTGATCGGTCGCGCTTTCTACGTGATGGAGTGCGTCGAAGGCCGGGTGATGTGGGACCAGTCCCTGCCCGGCATGAGCCGCGATCAGCGAGGCGCCATCTACAACGAGATGAACCGCGTCATGGCCGCGTTGCACACGGTGGATCCGATGGCCATCGGCCTGGAAGGCTACGGCAAGCCCGGCAACTACTTCGAGCGTCAGATCGGCCGCTGGAGCAAACAGTACGTGGCCTCCATCACCCAGCCGATCCCCGAAATGGACCGGCTCATGGCCTGGCTGCCACAGAACATCCCCGCCATGGCGCGCGACGAATCCATGGTGTCGGTGGTGCACGGTGACTACCGGCTCGACAACCTGATGTTCCACCCCAGCGAGCCGCGCGTGCTGGCCGTGCTGGACTGGGAGCTCTCCACCCTGGGCCATCCGCTGGCCGACTTCAGCTACCACTGCATGGCCTGGCACATCCCACCCGGCGCGTTCCGCGGCATCGGTGGGCTGGATGTGCAGGCCCTGGGCATCCCCACCGAAGACGACTACATCGCGCTCTACTGCGAGCGCACCGGTTTTGCCACGCCAGCACAACTCAAGACCGACTGGAACTTCTACCTCGCCTACAACCTGTTCCGCCTCGCGGCCATCCTGCAGGGCATCGCCAAGCGCGTGGAGACCGGCACCGCCTCCAGCGCACAGGCCGTTTCATCCGCAGCCGGTGCCCGTCCGCTGGCCGAGATGGCCTGGCGCTTTGCGCAGCAGGCCTGACAACGGCGTTCCCCGACCCCATTCAACCCACCAGATTCGCCCGCACCCAAGGATCACCCCATGAATTTCGATTACACCGACAAAGTCAAAGACATGCGCGAACGCCTGCTGGCGTTCATGGACGAGCACATTTACCCGAACGAGGGCCGCTTCTTCGCCGAGATCGCCGCCAACCGCGCCAAGGGCAACGCCTGGATTCCGACCACGATCATTGAAGAGCTCAAGCCCAAGGCCCGCGCTGCAGGTCTGTGGAATCTGTTCCTGCCGAGCAGCCCGCGTGCGCCCGAGGGCCTGACCAACCTGGAATACGCGCCCTTGTGCGAGATCATGGGCCGTGTCCCGTTCGCCGCCGAAGTGTTCAACTGCTCGGCGCCCGACACCGGCAACATGGAAACACTGGAACGCTACGCCAGCGAAGCGCTGAAGGACCAATGGCTCGAACCCCTGCTCAAGGGCGAGTTCCGCTCCGCCTTCCTGATGACCGAGCCGATGGTGGCCTCATCGGACGCCACCAACATCCAATGCAGCATCGTGCGCGACGGTGACGAGTACGTGATCAACGGGCTGAAGTGGTGGTCGTCCGGCGCGGGCGACCCGCGCTGCGCGGTTTACATCGTCATGGGCAAGACCAACCCCGATGCACCGCGCCACTCGCAGCAATCCATGATCGTGGTGCCGTCCGACGCACCTGGCATCACCGTGGTGCGCCCCTTGTCCGTGTTTGGCTACGACGACGCGCCGCACGGTCACATGGAAGTGCGCCTCAAGGACGTGCGCGTCCCGGTGGGCAACCTGCTGCTGGGCGAAGGCCGCGGCTTCGAAATCGCGCAAGGTCGCCTTGGCCCGGGCCGCATCCACCACTGCATGCGCTCCATCGGCGCTGCCGAACGCGCGCTCGAACTCATGTGCAAAAGGCTCAACAACCGCGTGGCGTTTGGCAAGCCGGTGTCGGCCCAGTCGGTCTGGCACGAGCGCATTGCCGATGCGCGTTGCCGCATCGAAATGGCCCGCCTGCTCACGCTCAAGGCCGCCTACATGATGGACACTGTGGGCAACAAGGTGGCCAAGGCCGAGATCGCGATGATCAAGGTGGTGGCGCCCAACATGGCCTGCGACATCATCGACATGGCCATCCAGGCCCATGGCGGCGGTGGCGTGAGCGACGATTTCCCCCTCGCCTACAGCTACGCCAACCAGCGCACGCTGCGCCTGGCCGATGGCCCGGACGAGGTGCACCGCCAGTCGATCGCCAAGCTGGAGCTGGCCAAACACATGGTCGTCAAGACCGACGTGGAGATGCCCGTCACGCGCGGCTGCTGAACGCTCGCGCCAACACCTCAGCGTGCAAACAGGCGCAGCGCGCGGGCGCTGAGGTGTTCAAAAACGTCCAGCGCGTAGAGTGCGGTGGTGTTGTCACCCGGCTGGTCCAGCTGCATGCGCAGATAGGCTTTGCCCCGGGTCAGCCAGAAAAGACGCGGCGTGTCCGCATGCAGCTGGTCTGGCGTGTCTCGCAGCAAGGCGATGCTCTCCTCGTCCAGCCACTGGCGCGCCGCCTCCGGTGCATCGGTCAGCACCGCATGCTGTGCCCAGAAATCTGCCGGCGGGCCGGGCCAGCCTGCGTCGCGGTAGGCAGACATCCAGCCGACTTCCTCAGGCAGCGGTTTGTCGGTGGTCTGCAGGGCGTCGGTGACTTCCGCGTACACCGTATGGGCCAGCGCTTCGAGCGAACGTTTGAGCGCACGGTTCATCACGATGACATGCACATCGGGCCGCAACCCCAGTTCCACCCGGGCCATCAGTTCCATCCCGCGGATGTACGACCGGGAGGACGCCGCGCAACCCGCCCGGAACGGACGATCCAGCACGCGCCCCTCCAGCACGCACCCGCCTCCGCCCAAGGCCCGGTAGGCCAGCATGCGTTCGGTGGCCCATTGGGCCAACGCTTCGTCGGCTTCCACCCTGGTCGAACCGACACCCAAGGCATTCTTCAGACGATCAAACATGGTGCAGCGAACTCCCGTAAAGTGCAGAAATTGCCAGTTTCACTCCAAAAGAAAGCACCTGAAATGATCGATGTCTATTCATGGCCCACACCCAACGGTCACAAGGTCCACATCATGCTGGAGGAATGCGGGCTCCGTCTGGGTCGCGACTGGCGTGTCCACCCCGTCAATATCGGGCAGGGCGACCAGTTTCAGCCCGAGTTCCTGAAAATCAGCCCCAACAACAAGATCCCCGCCCTGGTGGACCCCGTGGGCCCTGATGGCAAACCCATCAGCCTGTTCGAATCGGGCGCCATCCTGCTGTACCTGGCGGCCAAGACCGGCAAGCTGCTCCCGCGAACAGACCGGCAGAAGTTTGAAGTGCTGCAGTGGCTGATGTTCCAGATGGGTGGCGTGGGTCCCATGCTCGGGCAGGCGCACCACTTCCGCATCTACGCGCCCGAGAAGATCGACTACGCCGTGGACCGTTACACCAACGAGGCCAGGCGTCTGTATGGCGTGATGGACAAACAGCTGAGCGGCCGAAAGTTCATCGCTGGCAACCAGTACACCGTGGCCGACATCGCCATCTTCCCCTGGCTGCGCAGCTGGCAGAACCAGGGCATCGACTGGGCCGACTATCCCCGGCTCAAGGACTGGTTTGACCGCATCGCTGCGCGGCCCGCCGTCCAGCGCGGTGTCGCCGTGCTGGCCGATGCCCGCAAACCCCTCACCGACGACCGCTCGCGCGAGGCGCTGTTTGGAAAAGATCAGTACAAAAAACGCTGAATCCGGGCCGCATCGACCGGGGCACCTCATTTCACAGGTTATACTTGACAGCTTAGTCGGAGCGTAGCGCAGCCTGGTAGCGCATCTGCTTTGGGAGCAGAGGGTCGCGAGTTCGAATCCCGCCGCTCCGACCATTCATCGAAGAACAAAAAGGCCCACTCTGTGGGCCTTTTTTGTATCAGCAGACCGGCACCATCTGCCCGTAGCTCAACCGGATAGAGCAGCTGCCTTCTAAGCAGCAGGTCGGGGGTTCGAGTCCCTCCGGGCAGGCCAGACCCCTACACAATCTTGCAGCAGAAGGCATTTGTCTTCATGCAAAAAAGCACAAGCCACCCTTGGGTGGCTTGTGCTTTTTTTGACCAGCCAGCCCCGGAGAAGGGACTGACTGGTATCAAGAGACCTTTCGCCGGATCAGCGGATCACGGCCAGGGTGGTGCGAGCACCCGCCTTGTAGGTCATCAGCGTCAGGGCACCGTTCTTGATGTCGCCCTTTTCGTCAAAAGCGATGTTGCCGGTCACGCCCTTGTAGGTGGTGGCCTTCAGCGCAGGCAGGTACTTGGCCGGATCAGACGAGTTGGCGGTGACCATGGCGTTGGCCATCACCTTCACAGCGTCGTACACGTAGGGGGCATACACCTGCACGTCGGAACCGAACTTGGTCTTGAAGTCGGCGCGGAATTTGTCCATGCCTTCCTTCTGCTCACCCTCGACGCCACCGGCTTCCGCGCAGTAGACCTGGTCGTCGGCCATGCCGTCACCGGCCAGCTTAGGCAGCTCGCTGGAGCAGATGCCGTCGCCGCCCATGAACTTGGCGTTGATGCCCAGCTGCTTCATCTGCTTGAGCATCGGGCCGGCCACGGCGTCCATGCCACCGAAGAACACGACGTCGGGCTTCTTGGCCTTCAGCGTGGTCAGGATGGCGTTGAAGTCGGTCGCCTTGTCGTTGGTGAACTCACGTCCGACAACGGTACCGCCGGCAGCGGCCACGCCTTTTTCGAACTCGTCGGCCACGCCCTGGCCATAAGCGGTGCGGTCGTCGATCACGGCCACGTTCTTGGCCTTGAGGGTTTCCACAGCGTACTTGCCGAGCGTGCCACCGAGGTGCACGTCATCAGCCACCATGCGGAACACGCCTGCGTAGCCCTGACGGGTGTACTTGGGGTTGGTGGCCGAGGGGGAGATCTGGGGAATGCCGGCGTCGTTGTAGATCTGCGAAGCGGGAATGGTGGTACCGGAGTTCAGGTGACCGATCACGCCAGAAACCTTGGCGTCAACCAGCTTCTGGGCAGCGGCCGTACCCTGCTTTGGATCGGCTGCGTCGTCTTCAGCCAGCAACTCGAACTTGGCCGGCGCGCCATTGATGGTCAACCCTGCTGCGTTGAGCTCTTCGATGGCCATCTTGGCGCCGTTTTCGTTGTCCTTGCCGAGGTGAGCAATGGCACCACTGGTAGGACCAACGTGACCGATCTTGATGACCTGGGCTTCAGCAGCTGCAGGGGCAGCGGCTGGAGCGGCTGCAGGTGCTGCCTCTTCTTTTTTGCCGCAAGCGGCCAGGGCGACAGCCGCAGCGATGACGGCCAGTTTCATGTTCAGTTGCATAGTTATCCTCAGGAAGGAACAAAGATTGGAATGCGGAGGGAACTTTTTTCTCCACATCCGTAAAGATACTCCAAAAATCCCGGTTGTTACATGCGAGCCAGAAGAACAGGGGCCGCTTCGAGGGTTTGCCCGACCCGCATCACGCCAACGAATGTGGCATTAGCCAAGCAGCCGGGTGGCGGCGTGGATCAGCTGGCGCTGCCAGCGATCTTCAAATCGTGCCGCAGGGGTTCACACCCTGCGGCTTTGTAGTGCTTCCAGCGTTCGCGTGCGAGCTGGCGATCCACCTCGTTGAACGTGACCACTTCGATCAGCCGTTCAAACCGCTCAAAGCCGACAGGACATTCGTCGCTCAGGTTGAGGAGAACGTCGGCTGGGAAATCAGTGGGCGGCACATGGCCACTGGCGATGAGGATGGGAGAAGCCTTGAACAGCAAGGCCGCATCGCTCTCGCGACAGTGCGGCACAAACTCCCCCGCCGCCATGGTCCAGAGCGCCTGGTCCAGCGATGCGCAGTCCCTGGACGAACCCAGCACCACCACACGCGCGCCCTTGAGGTAGGCCTTTCGCAGAAGGCGGCAGGCATAACCCAGTTTGTCCGGTGCGTTGAAGTGGAAGGCCACTTCGGTCATGCCGGACACCTCGACGGTTTGGCCTCGGTTGCAGGTGCATCCATACCGTCTGGCTATTTCTGGCGCGCAGCCTTGACCGCCGCCTTGGCTGCCCGTGCCGGCACCTTGGTCGCCGCGCCCGCTTCGTTGATCAGGTACTGCAGCAACAGGGGCACGGGCCGACCGGTTGCGCCCTTGGCGGTACCGCTTTTCCAGGCGGTCCCGGCGATGTCCAGGTGAGCCCAAGGCAGGTCGGCCGTGAACTTCTGCAGAAACTTCGCTGCGGTGATGGCTCCGCCGGCCCGACCAGCCACGTTGCCCATGTCGGCAAAATTCGACTTCAGGCCTTCGGCGTACTCGTCGTCCAGTGGCATGCGCCAGCACAGGTCCAGCGACTGGTCCCCGGCCTGGCCAAGTGCTTGCGCGAGTTCGTTGCGCGCTGAAAAGAGACCCGAGCGCACGGCGCCCAGGGCGATCACACAGGCACCGGTAAGCGTGGCTATGTCGATCACGCAGCGTGGCTTGAACCGCGCGGCGTAGGTCAACGCATCGCACAGGATGAGGCGTCCTTCGGCATCGGTGTTGAGCACTTCAATGGTCTGACCACTCATGCTGGTGACCACATCACCGGGCTTGACCGCCAGGCCATCCGGCATGTTCTCGCAGCTCGGAATCAGACCCACCACGTTGATGGCGGGCTGCAGCTCGGCCAACGCGGCAAAGGTGCCCAGCACGCTGGCGGCGCCACCCATGTCGAACTTCATTTCATCCATTTCAGCCGCAGGCTTGATGGAAATGCCACCGGTGTCGAAAGTGATGCCCTTGCCCACCAGCACCACCGGCGCGCTGGTCTTGGCCGCGCCGCTGTAATGCATGACGATGAAGCGCAAAGGCTCTGCCGAGCCCTGGGCGACCGCGAGGAACGCCCCCATGCCGAGCGCTGCAACTTCTTTCGGACCCAGCACCTCGGTCCGGATCCCTGGCTTGCGCCCCAGCTTGCGCGCGGCGTCCGCCAGCATGCTGGGCGTGGCGTGGTTGGCGGGACGGTTGGCCCATTCCTTGGCCAGCTCTACCCCGGTCACCTGGGCTTTGCCGGCGGCAAATTCGGTGCGCGCTGCGCCGGCATCGCCCACACCCAGCACGACCTGGCTGATCGTCCGCGCCTTGGCCGAAGGCTTGGTGGTGGTGAAACAGTAGGTGGCGTCGGCGCAGGCCATCATGGCCACGCGGACGGCCAACGCATCCTGATCCAGCAAGCTCAACAGCAAGCCCAGCTTTTTCACACCAGGCTGCTTGAGCAGGGCCATGCCCGCCAGCACCGCCTTGCGCACCGCAGACGCCGATCCGTCGCCTGAGCGGACCAGCACCACCCACGACGCCTTGATATCCTGCGGGCGGTAGCAACTCAAGGCCTTGCCGACACCCGGCTCCAGATCACCCCGGCGGTTGGCTTCGCGGATCAGGCTGACCAGCGCGGCGTCGGCCGTGCCGGACACATCGGCGCCGTCGGGCACCAGAACCAGCAGGGCGTCGACGGGCAGCCGGGCGGCTTGCTGATGCGAAAGGGATTTGAGTTCAAAGTCCATAATTGAGGTTTCCTGGGTATCTTTTCGATGTTATTCCATTCTTCCCTACGCACCGAGCTGGCACGCAGCTTCGGGGCCACGCTGGTGGTCCTGCTCACCATCGTGCTGACGATGCTGCTGATCCGCACGCTGGGTCTGGCCTCCAAGGGCAGCGTCAACCCGGAAGAAATCATGCTCGTGCTGGGCTACACGGTGCTGGGCTACACGCAGACCATCCTGACGCTGGCCTTGTTCATTGCCATCGTGTCCACGCTCGCCCGCATGTACCGCGACAGCGAGATGATCATCTGGTTTTCCAGCGGTCGCTCGCTCGCCGGGTTCCTGGGCCCGGTGATGCGTTTCTCCTGGCCGGTGTTGCTGGTGATCAGTGTGATGGTCTTTTTCGTCTGGCCCTGGGCCAATCAGCAAACCGCCGATCTGCGTGACCGGTTTGCCAGCCGCGGCGATCTGCAGCGCATTGCACCAGGGCAGTTCCAGGAGTCTTCCAGCGGACGCCGCGTGTTCTTCATCGACAAGGACACCGCCGATGGCACCGAAGGCCGCAATGTGTTCATTTCCAGCATCGAGAAAAACGGCACCGAAACCGTGACAACGGCCAACTCGGGCCGCATCGAGCAGATCGGTGACCAGTCGTATCTTATGCTCCGCAACGGCCAGCGACTGGAAGCGGAAGTGCAGACCCCCGCAAAACCCGGCCGCATCAAGGTCAGCGAGTTCGAGGAATATGGTGCGCTGATTGGTGCCACGACACCCCGGACCCGCAGCAGTCAGGCCCTCAAGGCCCGCAGCACCTGGGCCCTGATGACCGATCCCAGCGCCGGCAATCAGGGTGAGTTGGGGTGGCGCATCGGCATTGTCCTGACCGCGCTCAACCTGGTTCTGCTGGCTGTGGCCACCACCGTCAGCAATCCTCGCGCCGGACGCAGTGGCAACCTGATGTTCACTCTGTTCGCCTTCATCCTGTACTTCAACTTTCTCAACATCGGCCAGCGCTGGGTGGGATCGGGCCAGCTGTCGCTGTCCTCACTGTTGCTGATGTTGCACGGCAGTGTTTTCGTGATTTGCACGGTGTGGCTGATCAAGCGCCAGCGCAACGTCAGTCTGAGAGGCTGGTTGCAGCGGCGCCTGCGCTCCGAACACGTTGAAAAGATCAGGCAAACGGCATGAAAACCATCCGTCGCCTCATCTACTGGGAAATCCTGCTCGCCACCGGCTTTGTACTGCTGGCGTTTCTTTCGTTGTTCTTTTTCTTCGATTTCGTCGAAGAGCTTTCGTCCCTGGGCAAACCATCGCGGCTGGAGCCTGATGTGATTTACGAGGTACGGCACGCGCTGCTCTATGTCGGGCTGCTGATGCCCAGCCGGGTGTACGAGCTGCTGCCCATCTCGGTGCTCATAGGCACGATCGCGGTGCTGGCCCGGCTGGCGCAGACCTCGGAATACACGATCCTGCGCACCAGTGGCCTGGGCCCCTGGAAGGCGCTGCGCACCTTGCTGGGCCTGGGGCTGATCTTTGTCCTGGTGACGTTTGCCGTGGGTGACTACGTGGCGCCTCTGGCCGACAAGACCGCCCAGTTGCTCAAGGCCCGGTACCAGGGCCGCATCAGCCTGGGACAAACCGGCGCCTGGCTCAAGGAGCGCCAGCTCTACAGCAACTTCTCGGTGAACGTGGGCTCGCTGTCGCCCAAGGGAGAGCTGGGCGAGGTGCGTATTTTCGAGTTTGACAACCAGGGTCTGCTGGTGTCGACGCTGGAAGCCGCGCAAGGTCAGATTGAAACCGATGAGTCCTGGACGCTGCGCAAAGTCCTGCGCCGCGAGTTCGACACCGCGGGCCAGATGTCGGCGCGCATCCTGCGCAGCGATCTGGAGACCTTCCGCTGGCCCAGCACCATCACCGCCGAAATGGTGTCGGTCGCACTGCTCAAGCCCGAGCGCATGCGCACCACCGACCTGTACGCCTACATCCAGCACCTGGAGAGCAACGGGCAGACCGCGCAGCGCTACGAGATCGAGTTTTGGCGCAAGGTGTTCTACCCCTTGAGCTGCCTGGTGATGGTGGTGCTGGCACTGCCCTTTGCCTACCTGCATTTCCGCTCCGGCGGGATCACCGGCTATGTTTTTGGCGGGGTCATGATCGGCATCAGCTTCTTCCTGCTCAACAACGTGTTTGGCTACATTGGCAACCTCAACCAGTGGCAGCCCTGGTTCGCTGCGGCTTCCCCGTCGATCATTTATTCACTGGTGTCGCTCGGTGCGTTTGGCTGGCTGGTTTTAAGGCGTTGACGTTATGCGTGGTGTGATTGTCTTTGCCCACGGCTCGCGCGACCCCTTGTGGCGCTTGCCGGTGGAGGCGGTTGCGGCGCAGATCGCCCGAACCGATCCGTCCGCCCCCGTGGCCTGCGCCTATCTCGAGCTCTCCGAGCCCGACCTGCCCAGAGCCGCCGAACGCCTGATTGCGGCGGGAGCCACCCACATCCGTGTGCTCCCGCTGTTCTTCGGCATGGGCAAACACGCGCGGGAAGATCTGCCGCAGCTGATGCTTGACCTGGCCACCCTACACCCTGACGTGCGGTTCGAACAGTTGGCCGCGGCGGGGGAAGACCCGCGCCTCACCGCCTTGCTGGCCGAAATCGCACTGGAAAAACAAGCATGAACCTGCACCAGTTCCGGTTTGTCCAGGAGGCGGTGCGCCGCAACCTGAACCTGACCGAGGCCGCCAAAGCGCTGCACACGTCGCAACCCGGTGTCTCCAAGGCCATCATCGAACTGGAAGACGAACTCGGCATCGAGATTTTTGCCCGCCACGGCAAACGCATCAAACGCGTCACCGAACCCGGCGTGCAGGTGCTCAAGAGCATCGAGATCATCCTGCGCGAGGTCAACAACCTCAAGCGCATCGGTGAACAGTATTCGGCCCAGGACAGCGGCACCCTGTCGATCGCCACCACACACACCCAGGCGCGCTATGTGCTGCCCGATTCGGTGGCCAAACTGCGCAAGGCCTACCCCAAGGTCGGCATCAGCCTGCACCAGGGCTCACCCGACCAGGTGGCCAAGATGCTGCTGGAAGAAGTGGCCGAGATTGGCGTGGCGACCGAGTCGCTCGTGAACTACCCCGAGCTGGTCACCCTCCCCTGCTACGAGTGGCAGCACGTGCTGGTGTTCCCGTTCGACCACCCGCTGGCGACGCAGGAACGCATCACGCTCGAAGACCTGGCGCATTTGCCACTGATCACCTACCACCCCAGCTTCACCGGGCGCACCCGCATTGACCAGGCGTTTGCACTGCGCCATCTGCAGCCCGATATCGTGCTTGAAGCGATCGACTCGGACGTGATCAAGACCTACGTCAAGCTCGGCATGGGCGTAGGGATCGTGGCCGAAATGGCCGTGCAGGGTGAAAACCAGACACCCGATCTGTCATCCCGACCCGCGGGGCAGCTGTTCGGCCACAACCTGGCGCGCGTGGCGTTCAAACGTGGCACCTACCTGCGTCACTTCGTGCTGCGTTTTGCCGAACTGCTCAGCGACCGGCTCTCGCGCGACCTGATCCTGCGGGCCATGAGTGGCACGCCGGACGACTATGAGTTGTGACTCCCCCCGCGCCGGCCTGTCGGCCGTCACCCCCCAGGGGGCAACACCTGCGGCCTGGCAAAGCCAGTTCCGCGGTGTTCTGGCCAAAGACCCTTCTCTCCCGCATTCCTCGCGTTGACCGACATGACCTCGATCACCCCTCACACCCCCGCCCTCACATCCCGCCTGCCCCACGTCGGCACGACCATCTTCACCGTCATGTCGGCGCTGGCGGCCGAGACCGGCGCGGTCAACCTCGGCCAGGGGTTCCCGGACTTCGACTGCGACCCGGAACTGGTCAACGCCGTCACGCGCGCCATGCAGGCGGGCCACAACCAGTACCCGCCCATGCCCGGCGTGCCGGCGCTGCGCCAGGCCATGGCGGCCAAGATGTTGGCCCTGTATGGCCTGGCCTGCGATCCGAACACCGAGATCACCGTCACCGCAGGCGCCACGCAGGCGATCCTCACCGCCATCCTCGCCGTGGTGCACCCGGGCGACGAGGTGATCGTGCTCGAACCCTGCTACGACAGCTACGTGCCCAACATCGAGCTGGCCGGCGGTGTGGCGGTGCGTGTGCCGCTCATGCCCGGCAGCTTCCGCCCCGACTTTGGTGCCATCGCCGCGGCCATCACGCCACGCACCCGCGCGCTCATCGTCAACAGCCCGCACAACCCCAGCGGCCAGGTCTGGAGCCAGGCCGACATGCTGCAGTTGCAGGACATGCTCGCCCCCACCAACGTGCTGCTGATCAGTGACGAGGTCTACGAGCACATGGTGTTCGACGGTCAACAGCACCAGAGTGCGGCACGTTTCCCGGGCCTGGCAGCGCGCGCCTTCATCATCAGCAGCTTCGGCAAGACCTACCACGTCACGGGCTGGAAAGTCGGCACGGTGGTGGCTCCCGCCGCCATGACGGCCGAGTTCCGCAAGGTGCACCAGTTCAACGTGTTCACCGTCAACACCCCCATGCAGCACGCGCTGGCGGCCTACATGGCCAACCCGGCGCCGTACCTGGAGCTGTCGGCCTTCTACCAGCGCAAGCGCGACCTGTTCCGCGAGGGCCTGGCCGGCACCCGGTTCACCCTGCTGCCCGGACAGGGCACCTACTTCCAGTGCGTGGGCATCGGCGACCTGGCGGTGCCCGAGCGCGACCTGCCCGAAGGCGACTTCTGCCAATGGCTCACGCGCGAGATCGGCGTCGCGGCCATTCCGCTCTCGGCTTTCTACGGCAACGGCTTCGACCAGAAGGTGGTGCGCTTCTGTTTTGCGAAAAAGGACGACACCTTGCGCGAAGCGCTCAAACGCCTGGCGCGGCTCTGATCTGTAACGCGGCGATCCCGACGCCTGCCACACCGCTCAGCAGCGCACCGCGTTGCGACAGAAGCGGTCCAGTTCCCGCACCGTGCTGCGGGCAGCGACGGCCTGGCGGGCCTTGGGGCCCACCTCCAGACGGAGCTTCATGTCGTATTTCCTGAAGAAATCGTCGAACAACTCGCCGCCCAGCGTGCCGGTGGCCGTGAGTGTGTCGGCCTTGGCGTCGTGCTCCAGCAGTACCGCGCACAGCGGCTGCTCTGCCGGCCCACCCAACACCTGTGCGCCCCGCGCCGGGTCGTACTGGCTGTGTTCGGCGCAGCAATGGATCAGGTCGCTGCCCTTGCTCGGTGTCTGTGGGTTGAGTGCGGCGCCCTTGCGGAAGCTGATGAAACTCAGGTCCCGGGTGGGATAGACCAGCTTGTGGGCGCAAATGGCGGAAAACGCCACCAGGCTGCGCGCCGGGCCGACACCGCCGGGCCACTGGTAGGTCTGCTGCCCGCGCGTGCGCAAGCTCGTCGGCATGGCCGGTTTGCCCAGGTCCAGCAGGAACACCGGCGTGGCCTCGAACGGGTAGTGAAACACGTAGTTGGTCTGCGCCTTCAGTTCGGAGGCCTTGAGCGGGTCGCCCAGCTCGTCCACCAGCAGCACCCTTCCGTAAGCCCGGGGTTCGGCGCTTGCCGCCCAGGCACCGCTGGCCAAGGAGGCCGAAAGCGCTGCAGTCCCCAGCGCACAGCTTTCCACGAATTCGCGTCGATCCATGAATGAGCCCCTGAAACGCCTGGTCCCTGCCCGGGTCCGGCACGCCTCGCAGTGAAACGCATTCGGGAATGCGCTGTCAAGCTTGCCCCTGTCACGGCATGGGCCAGGACTTCAGGCGCTGAAAACCTGTCGGCGCCGATTCCGTCGCATCGACTCAGGTGTTCAGTTGGGCCCAGGCCTTGTCCAGCCGCTTCACGCTCACCGGCTGTGGCGTTCGCAGTTCCTGCGCGAAGAAGCTCACGCGCAGTTCTTCGAGCAACCAGCGCAACTCCTGCAGGCGCGCATCCTGCACGCCCTTTCGCTCGGCCACCATGCGCCAGAAGCGCTGGTCCTGCGGGCGCAGTTCAGCGAACTTGGCGGCGTCGCGAGCCGGGTCGGCACGGTGCTTGTCCAGCCGCAGCTGCACGGCCTTCAGGTAACGCGGAAAGTGCTGCAGCTGCGCGTAAGGCGTGCTCAGCAGAAAGCGCTTGGGCACCAGGCGCTGCAGCTGCTGTGCGATGTCGGTCGCCACGTCGGCGGGCGGGCGGCTGTCTTTCAGCTTGCGCGCGGCGACCGCGTATTCGGTGAGGATCAGTCCCGCGTTGCGGGCGATCTCGGAAGAGATCAGCGTGAGCCGGCCCCTGCCCTCTTCCACCCGTTTCTTGAACGCCGTTTCATCGGTGGGCAGCGGATCGGCCAGGAAAGCGCGGTCCAGAGCGAGTTCGATGATCTGGTTGCGCAGCTCTTCCAGCGTGCCACCGCCCGATCCGCCCTCGGTCTTGCCGACCTGCATGTAGGCCGTGGCCATGCTCATCAGGCCGGGCAGGTTTTTTTCCAGGTACTTCAGCGCGTCCTTGATCTGCAGCGCGAACAGGCGGCGCAGGCCCTCGCGGTGGCGTGCCATCGCGACCTCGGGTTCGTCGAACACTTCGATGCCGACCGCGTCACCCAGGTCCATGAGTGCCGGGAAGCCGATCAGTGTCTGCCCGCCTTTGCGGATTTCCATCAGCTCGGGCAGCTCACCGAAATCCCAGCTGGTGTGGCGCTGGGTGGCGCTGGCGGCGGGTGCTGCGGGCGCTTCCGCCGAGACGCGGCGCGCGCCACCCGCGCTGGCCGATGCCGGCGCGGCCTTGGGCTCAGGAGATGCAGGGCGCAGGCTTTCCAGCTTGAGCGAGGCCAAGGCCTGAAAGGCCCCGCGCGCCTGACCGCCCAGCTCGGCCTTGAGCGCCGCCAGGCTGCGGCCCTGGCCGAGCTGTCGACCGTGTTCGTCCACCACGCGCAGGTGCATGAAGTGGTGCGGTGTGAGCATGTCGACCTTGATGTCGTTGCGCACGATGTCGAGCTGCGTCGCTTCGCGCACCAGCTTCAGCAGCGCGTCCATCAGGTTGCCGGCACCGAACACCGCAGGCTCGGTGAGCGCGGCGGCGAAGCGCTCGGCCGTGGCCGGCAACGGCACCAGGCGCGAGCGCGGTCGCTGGTGCAAGGTCTTGAGCAGCGCCAGCAATTTGTCCTTCAACATGCCGGGCACCAGCCAGTCGCAGCGGTCTTCGCTCACCTGGTTGAGCGCAAAGATCGGCACCGTGACGCTCAGGCCATCGCGCGGATCGCCCGGCTCGTGCAGGTAGGTGCAGGCGCAGTCCACTCCGCCCAGGCGCAGCGTCTTCGGGAACGCCTGCGTGGTGATGCCGGCCGCCTCATGCCGCATCAGCTCGTCTTTGGTCAGCAGCAACAGCTTGGGGTTGAGCTTGACCGCACCCTGGTACCAGCGCTCGAAGCCGGCGCCGTTGCACACGTCGGCGGGCAGCTGCTGGTCGTAGAACGCGTAGATCAGCTCGTCGTCGACCAGCACGTCCTGCCGGCGCGACTTGTGCTCCAGCTCCGCCACCTGCTTCACCAGCTTCTGGTTGGCAGCGAGGAACTGCAGGCGCGTCTCCCAGTCGCCGGCGACCAGCGCCTCGCGGATGAAGATTTCGCGCGCGCCCGCCGGGTCCACCCGGCCATAGTCGGTGCGGCGGTTGTGATAGACCACCAGGCCGTAGAGCGTGGCACGCTCCAGCGCCGACACGCGCGCGGCCTTCTTCTCCCAGTGCGGGTCGAGCAACTGCTTCTTGATCAGGTGGCCGCCGACCTGCTCCAGCCAGGTCGGGTCGATGTTGGCAATGCCCCGCCCGAACAGGCGCGTGGTTTCCACCAGCTCGGCGCAGACGATCCAGCGCCCCGGTTTCTTGCTCAGGTTCGCGCCCGGGTGGCGGTAGAACTTGATGCCGCGCGCGCCCAGGTACCAGTCTTCGGTTTCGCTCTTCTGGCCGATGTTGCCCAGCAGGCCCGAGAGCATGGCCAGGTGCAGCTGTTCGTAGCTCGCCGGTTGCGTGTTCAACGTCCACTTGTGTTCGGCCACCACGGTGTGCAGCTGGGTGTGGATGTCGCGCCATTCGCGCACGCGGCGCACGTTGATGAAGTTCTCGCGCAACAGGTTTTCGTACTGGCGGTGGCTCAATTTGTGATCGTTGCCGTGGCCGCCCTTGGCGTCGTCCAGCCACTTCCAGAGCTTGAGCGTGCCGCTGAACTCGCTCTTCTCGTCGTCGAACTTGGCATGCGCCTGGTCGGCCTGGGCCTGCTTGTCCATGGGCCGGTCGCGCACGTCCTGCACCGAGAGCGCCGAGGCGATCACCATCACCTCGTCGAGCGCGCCACGCTGCTGCGCCTCCAGGATCATGCGGCCCACGCGCGGATCGAGCGGCAGGCGCGAGAGCGTCTGGCCGATGGGCGTGAGCTCGTTGGCCTCGTCCACCGCGCCCAGTTCGGAGAGCAACTGGTAGCCGTCCACGATGGCGCGCTTCTGCGGCGCCTCGATGAAGGCGAAGTCTTCCACCGCGCCCAGGCGCAGCGCCTTCATGCGCAGGATCACGCCGGCAAGCGAGCTGCGCAGGATCTCGGGGTCGGTGAAGGCCGGCCGGCCGTTGAAACCGGCTTCGTCGTACAGCCGGATGCAGATGCCGTCGGCCACGCGGCCGCAACGGCCGGCGCGCTGGTTGGCCGCCGCCCGACTGATGGGCTCGACCATCAACTGCTCGACCTTCTGGCGGAAGCTGTAACGCTTCACCCGCGCCGTGCCGGCGTCGATCACGTAGCGGATGCCCGGTACCGTGAGCGAGGTCTCGGCCACGTTGGTCGAAAGCACGATGCGCCGACCGCTGTGGTCCTGGAAAATGCGGTCCTGCTCGGCCTGCGACAGGCGTGCGAACAGCGGCAGCACTTCGGCGTTGCGCAGCGTGGGGATGTGGCTGAGGTGCTTGCGCAGGTGGTCGGCGGCTTCGCGAATTTCGCGTTCGCCGGGCAGGAAAATCAGGATGTCGCCACCTTGCGGTGTCCGCCACAACTCGTCCACGCCATCGGCGATCGCGTTGTTGAGGTCGTAGTCGCGGCTCTCTTCAAATGGCCGGTAACGCACCTCCACCGGGAAGGTGCGGCCCGACACCTGGATGACCGGCGCCGGGCCTGCTTTTGAGGCGAAGTAGTCGGCAAAACGCTGCGCGTCGATGGTCGCCGAGGTCACCACCACCTTCAGGTCCGGCCGGCGCGGCAGCAGCTGGCGCAGGTAGCCGAGCAGGAAGTCGATGTTGAGCGAGCGCTCGTGCGCCTCGTCGATGATGATGGTGTCGTAGGCACGCAGGTCGGGGTCGGTCTGCGTCTCCGCGAGCAAGATGCCGTCGGTCATGAGCTTGACCGAGGCGTCCTTGGAGAGCCGGTCCTGGAACCGCACCTTGAAGCCCACCACCTCGCCCAGCGGCGTCTTCAATTCCTCGGCAATGCGCTTGGCCACGCTGGAGGCCGCGATGCGGCGCGGCTGCGTGTGGCCAATCAGCTGCGGGCGCTGGCCCGGCTTCGCGTTGAGCTTGCCGCGGCCCATCTGCAGCGCGATCTTGGGCAGCTGCGTCGTCTTGCCCGAGCCGGTCTCGCCGCAGACGATGACCACCTGGTGCTCGCGCAGGGCGGTCTCGATCTCCTCCCGGCGGGCGGAGACGGGCAGGGACTCGGGAAATTCGATGTGCAGCGGCGCGGAGGTCAAGGAGGAACTTCAGTCAAAATCAGGCAACCGGCGATTATCCGCGCCCCGCCCAACGTCTGTCCGATCCGCTGCCCATGTCCAACGTCTTCAACTTCACCTTCGTTCCCTGGTTCCGCTCGGTCGCGCCTTACATCCACAAGCTGCGCGGCAGCACGGTGGTGGTGGGCGTTGCCGGTGAGGCCATCGCGGCTGGCAAGTTGCCCCTGATCGCGCAAGACCTCGCGCTGATCCAGAGCATGGGCGTGCAGATCGTGCTGGTGCACGGCTTTCGCCCACAAGTGAACGAGCAGCTCCAGGCCAAGGGCCACGAAGCAAAGTACTCCCACGGCATGCGCATCACCGACTCGGTGGCGCTGGACTGTGCGCAGGAAGCCGCAGGGCAGCTGCGCTACGAAATCGAGGCCGCCTTCAGCCAGGGCCTGCCCAACACGCCCATGGCCGGCGCGACGGTGCGTGTGATCTCGGGCAACTTCATCACCGCGCGCCCGGTGGGCCTGATCGACGGCGTGGACTTCATCCACTCCGGCCTGGTGCGCAAGGTGGACACCGAAGGCATCCAGCGAACGCTGGACATGGGCGCCATGGTGCTGCTCTCGCCCTTCGGCTTTTCACCGACCGGCGAGGCCTTCAACCTCACCATGGAAGACGTGGCCACCTCCATCGCCGTGGCGCTGCAGGCGGACAAGCTGATGTTCCTGACCGAGGTGGCGGGCATCGCGCTCGACGCGGGAGCGCCACACCCGGCCAAAGACAGCGAGATCGACACCGAGCTGCCGCTGGCCGACGCCAAAAAGCTGCTCACTGCCCTGCCCCAGGCCACACAGCCGACCGACACGGCTTTCTACCTGCAGCACTGCATCCGCGCCTGCGAGGGTGGCGTGGAGCGCAGCCACATCCTGCCGTTCGCGGTGGACGGCGCGCTGCTGCTGGAGATCTACACCCACGACGGCATCGGCACCATGGTGGTGGACGAGAAGCTGGAGAGCGTGCGCGAAGCCACCATGGACGACGTGAGCGGCATCGTGGCGCTGATCGAGCCGTTCGAGAAAGACGGCACCCTGGTCAAGCGCGACCGCACCGAGATCGAACGCGACGCCGGCAACTACACCATCATCGAACACGACGGCGTGATCTTCGGCTGCGCCGCGCTCTACCCGTACCCCGAGGCCCGCACCGGCGAGATGGCCGCACTCACCGTGTCGCCCGACACACAAAGCCAGGGCGACGGCGAGCGGCTGCTCAAGCGCATCGAAACCCGCGCCAAGGCGCAGGGCCTGCAGAGCATCTTCGTGCTCACCACGCGCACCATGCACTGGTTCCTCAAACGCGGCTTTGTGCAGGTCAACCCCGACTGGCTGCCCGAGGCGCGCAAGCGCAAATACAACTGGGATCGCAAAAGCCAGGTGCTCGTGAAAAAAATCGGTTGACCCTGCCTTTGAATGGGCCGATTTGACAAATATCAAACAGCCCATTCAGCATCTCAACATACTGGGATGTTTGATGACAGGAGCCGAAGAACATGACCGAACGAAGCCTGCCCGCTGTCACCGCGCCCGTGTCCGCCAGCGGTTCGGGCCATAAACCCGCAGCCAAACCGGCGGTCCGAAAAATCGCAAAAGCCCAGGCTCTCCCGAAGAAAGCCGTGGCCGCCAAAGCGGTCAAAACCCGCAAGACGGGCGCTGCGCCTGTCGAAAAGCCGCGCCGCACCAGCCTGGGTGACGTCACCGGGAGCCAGCAGCCCGGGAAGATCGCCAGGATCAGCGCGGCCACGGTCACCGAAGCCCGCCAGCAAGCCAAGTTCGCCGCCGTGCGCGACATCCTGGGAAAAACCAGTACCAGCAAAAGAGCCAAGGCCGAGTCCCTGCGCGCGATCCTCGAAGGCGCTGCACCGGACGACGCCAAGGCAATCCGCCGGCTGCTGCGCCAGGAAGCCGATGTGGCGCGCAGCAAGGCCATGGCCGTCGCCAATCCGGATGAAGTGCTGGCGGCCGACTGGCGCAGTGGCGCCTACCCCTACAAGAACCTGCTCTCGCGCAAGGTGTACGAGTCGCAGAAATACCTGCTCCAGGTCGAGCTGCTCAAACTGCAGGCCTGGGCCAAGGAGACCGGGCAACGCATCGTGATCCTGTTCGAAGGGCGCGATGCAGCCGGCAAGGGCGGCACCATCAAACGCATGATGGAACACCTGAACCCGCGCGGCGCGCGCGTGGTCGCACTAGAAAAGCCCAGCGAGGTCGAGCGCGGACAATGGTATTTCCAGCGCTATGTGCAGCACCTGCCCACCGCGGGTGAGATTGTGCTGTTTGACCGCAGCTGGTACAACCGCGCCGGGGTCGAGCGCGTGATGGGGTTCTGTTCCACCCCCGAGTACGAGGAGTTCATGCGCCAGGCACCCCAGTTCGAGCGCCAGTTGGTGCGCAGCGGCGTGCACCTGATCAAGTTCTGGTTTTCGGTCAGCCGCGAAGAACAGCGCCGCCGCTTCAAGGAGCGCAAGGCCCACCCGCTCAAGCAGTGGAAGCTCAGTCCTATCGACCTCGCGTCGCTCGACAAGTGGAACGACTACACCAAGGCCAAGGAATCGATGTTCTTCGAGACCGACACGGCCGACGCACCCTGGACCGTGATCAAGAGCGACTGCAAGAAGCGCGCGCGGCTGAACGCCATGCGCTACGTGCTGCAGAAACTGCCCTACACCAACAAGGACACGGCCAACATCGGTTCGCTGGATTCGCTGATCGTGGGTCGCGCGCACGTGGTCTACGAGCGCGGCGAGCGCCCGGGCAACGCGATTCTGTGAGCTGCGAAGTGGCGGGCAAAACAAAGCCGCCCGAGGGCGGCTTTGTTTTGTGCGAGGCACTGGTAGCTCAGGCGGCCCGGGGACGCAACAGCAGTACCAGGGCCAACAGGGCAATGGCCGAGAAACACAGGAACGACCAGTTGGCGATCGACAGGCCGAGGAAAGTCCAGTCCACGGCCGAACAATCACCGCTGCCCTTGAAGATCATGGGAATGGCCCGCTTGAGCGGGAACGATTCGATCATTCCGTAAATGTCACGACCGCAGGTCAGGATCTCCGGCGGATTCCACTGCAACCAGGTCTGGCGCGCCGCCACAAAGGCGCCCGCCAACGCGAGCGCGCCCATGAGACCCACGCCGATCTGTCGGGTACTGCGCCCGCTGCAGGCCGCCGCCACACCCGCCATCAGGGCCACCAGCAACAACGCATAGCGCTGCACGATGCACATGGGGCAAGGCACCAGGCCCACGACCTCCTGCAGGTAGATGCCAAAGGCCAGCAACCCCAAACAACCCACCGCCACCAGGGTCAGCAGGCGGCGCGGGTGGCGGTCAAACAAAGCAAGCACGGGGGCAGCGGTTGTCAAGTGATCTCCTGAAAATGAAACAAGGCGCCCCGGTGGACCCGGCGAACGCCTCGGAGTTCCGGCCGCTCGGATGGGTTCAACTGTCAGCGAAAGCGCGCTCGATCACGAACTGGCCCGGGCGCGTGGTGTTGCCTTCGGCAAAGCCGCGCTTCTCGCACAGGGCCTTGAGGTCGCGCAGCATTTCAGGGCTGCCGCAGATCATGACGCGGTCTTCTGCGGGGTTCAACTCAGGCAGGCCCAGGTCTTTGGCGACCTGACCGTTTTCGAGGATCACGGGGATGCGGCCCTGGTGCACAAAGGGCTCGCGTGTGACCGTGGGGTAGTAGAGGAATTGCTGCTGCACCATTTCGCCCAGGAACTCGTCCTGCTTGAGCGTGTGCTCCAGCATCTCGCGGTAGGCCAGCTCCTTGACCTCGCGCACACCGTGGATCAGCACCACCTGTTCAAATTTTTCGTAGGTCTCGGGGTCGCGCACGATGGACAGGAACGGCGCCAGACCGGTGCCGGTGGCCAGCAGGTACAGGCGCTTGGCCGGCAGCAGGTAGTCGATCAGCAGCGTGCCAGTGGGTTTGCGGCCCACCACGATGCTGTCACCCACCTGGATGTGCTGCAGGCGCGAGGTCAGCGGACCGTCCTGCACCTTGATGCTCAGGAACTCCAGGTGTTCGGCGTAGTTGGGGCTGGCGATGCTGTAGGCGCGCAGCAGCGGCTTCTCGTTCACGCGCAGGCCGATCATGGTGAAATGCCCGTTGGAGAAACGCAGCGCCTGGTCGCGGGTGGTGGTGAAACTGAACAGGCGATCGGTCCAGTGGTGCACGCTCAACACGCGCTCTTCCAGAAATGCACTCATGGTCTTGGGTCAGATGAACGGCCGCCCCTTGGCAGGCCTGTGAAAAAACTGGGCAAACGGACAGGGAAAACCCTGATCGATCACCGCGCGGATAACCAGCGATTGTAAAAGTCTTGCCAACCGTCCCTCTTGCGATATGTCAGGAACCGGATCGGCCACGACCTGAAGTCGCCCCGAGGGCCTTCATTCGTTGATACAGTCGGAGACTCGGGCACCCAGCGCCCCCGGCGCGTCTCAAACGTTCAGGCGTTCGCATGATGCCCACAAGCTTATAAAACCGGAAAGAATAAATTCTCATTTCGGTTATACGGAAATCAATCTTAAACAGGAAACCCCATGGCACGCACCGTCAACTGCATCAAGCTCGGCAAAGAAGCCGAAGGCCTGGACTTTCCGCCCTACCCGGGCGAACTGGGCAAGCGCCTGTATGAAAACGTGAGCAAGGAAGCCTGGGCCGCCTGGCTCAAGCACCAGACCATGCTGCTCAACGAAAACCGCCTCAACCTGGCCGACGCGCGTGCGCGCCAGTACCTGGCCCGCCAGATGGAAAAGCACTTTTTCGGCGAGGGCGCCGACGCCGCCGCGGGCTATGTTCCGCCGGCTGACGCCAGCTGAGGCCGGTCGGTGCCATCTGCCCTGGTGATCGGGGCCGGACTCGCTGGAGCTGCCAGTTGTGTGGCGCTGGCCCGACGTGGCTGGCAACTGACCTTGCTGGACGCAGCCGATGGTCCGTCCTTGGGTGCATCGGCGCTGCCGGTGGGCATGCTGAGCCCGCACGTCACCCGCGCCCCCACGCCGCTCTCCCGCCTGTGCGCGTTGGGCGTGTCCGACATGCGCTCCCAGCTGGAGCGGCTGGTTCCACCTGGCCGGGGCTGGCAGCCCTGCGAGGTCGACAACCTGGGGCACGACCCCGGTCGATGGCCAGCGGCGCTGGTGAGGCCTTCCGCGCTGGTTGAAGCCTGGCTCGACGAATGCCGGCGGCTATCGGCCCTCACGACACGCTGGCGAAGCCCTGTCGATCGCCTGGTCAACCGGTCAACCCCGGACCAGCCGCTGTGGCAGGCCCTGGATGCCGAAGGCCAGGTGCTCGCCGAGGCACCGGTGGTGGTCATCGCCGCTGCGTTTGGCAGCCATGCCCTGCTCACGCAAGAAAACGGCCCGATGTCGCCCGAGGCCCTGCCCTTGCGCCCGGTGAAAGGCCAGATGAGCCTGGCCGCCCTGCAGGGCGAACCGCTGGCCGAACGGCCACAGCGCAACAACGGTGTTTTCGTACCCATTTATGAAGACGCTGGCCTGCCGCCCCAGTGGCCGGCACGCATCTGGGCCATGGGCTCCACCTACGAGCGGGGCGACAACTCCAGCCATGTGAACGCTGCAGCGCACGAGCGCAACGCCCACAGCCTAGAGAGCATCAGTCCCGCAGCCGCCTTGCGACAGCGCGAAACCGCCGCCCGGGGTGAGTTGCTGGGCTGGGCGCAGGTGCGTTGCGCCTCGCTGGACCGCGTGCCCATGGTGGGCGCGGTGCCCCATCTGCAGGATCTGCAAGCGCTGATGCAACAAGCCGGTGCACGGCGAGGACGTGTGCCCATGGCCGACACGCCACGCTGGCCCGGGCTTTTCATGCTGGGCGCGCTGGGTTCCCGTGGCCTGACCCTGGCGCACGCGATGGGTGAATTGCTGGCCCGGCTGATAGAGGGCGAAGACCCGAACCTTGAGGCCGATCTGCTGCGTGCACTCGACCCGGCGCGTTTCGCCTGGAAACAGGCCCGGCGCCAGCCCGCCTAGCGCAGGCGCTCCAGGCCCTGCATCAGATCGGTCGTCTGCAGCGGCCGCCCCAGCAGCGCGTGGATGCCGGTTCGCTGGGCGTCGCGCACGACCCGCCTACGGCGCCACCAGGCGGCCAAGGGCCCTGCGTGTTCGCTGATGCCCATGTTGAGGGCTCGTGGATTGCCCTGCCCGAAATACCGGGCCAGTGACCAGGCATCCAGATGCGGGTTGTCCAGATTGAACACGCCACAGCAATAAGGGTGGCGCCGCATCAGGTTCATCGTGGCCTCGGTGCTGTCGACCTCATCGATCTCCGGCACAGCCATCGCTGTCAGCCCGGCACGCAAAGTCAACCGCTCCTGTCCGTTGAGCCCGACAAGCAATGCCCGCCGCACGGGCTCGCGGCTGGGCTCGAGTTCCATGTCCAGCGGCGCCGGCTGGGTGACATCCAGGTCCAGAAGACCTGAATCGGCCTGTCGCGCCGCGTACACAGCGTCAAGGTCGTTCAGCACACTGGCCCACTGAATGGGGCGATCCAGCACACGCCAGGCATGGGCCGGTGCACCCGGACCGACCCAGATCAGGCGTTGCCCGGTGGGCAAGCCCTTGGCGTGTGAGAGCACCGCCTCCGCGCTCTCACCGTCCACCAGCATCACTTCAGCGTTCATGGCGGGTGGTTTGGCGCCGGGAGCGACGAGCGGCACCCAGGGGGCATACGACAGCTCGCGAGTCTCCGAAAGACGGAACACGGTGTTGAGTGCGTGCCTTTCGACATCCGAAAAGCCCACAACGCCGACAAATATCCGCTGTTTTTGCATGACGGTCATGGTACCTCGGCACCGTCTTTCTGGGCAGATGCAGGTCGCCTGAACCGCCTGCATGCTTCCCTTGCCCGGGCTGGGAGCGCGGGCATTGAAAACGCGGCGTCGCTCGCTTATTCAAATATGGAATAAGCGAATGAGAAAAAAATCGTTTGGAATATATGGAGTCAAAACTACAGTCGCCTCCATGCCCGAATTCGCCATCATCTTTGCCGGCTTTGCCGTTGGACTCATCGTCGGTCTGACCGGCGTGGGTGGCGGCTCGCTGATGACGCCGATCCTGATCTTCTTCTTCGGCATCAAGCCCTACCTGGCCGTTGGCACCGACCTGCTGTTCGCTGCGGTGACCAAGGCCGGTGGCACGCTGAGCCTGGCCAAGCAACGCTTGGTGCCCTGGCGCGTGGTGGGCCAGCTCTGCGCCGGGAGCATCCCGGCCGCACTGATCACCCTGGCGGTGTTGCACCGGGTCGGCCCGGCCAACCCCCAGGTGCAGGCGGTCATGACGCACACCCTGGGCATCGCCCTGCTGCTGACCGCCGCCGCCATGCTCTACAAGGCCGCCCGCGGCAAACAGCTGCCACGCACCCTGCCCGAAGGCCGGCTGCAGGACGCGACCCGCGCCCGCCACTGGAGCCTGCCGGTGCTGTTTGGCGCGGTCATCGGCACCCTGGTCACGCTCACCTCGGTCGGCGCCGGTGCCATCGGCGTGTCGGTGCTGCTGATCCTGTTCCCGCTGCTGCCGCTGCCGCGCATCGTGGCGGCCGACATCGCCTACGCCGTGCCGCTCACGCTGGTGGCCGGTCTGGGCCACGCCAGCCTGGGTTCGGTGGACTGGCCGTTGCTGGCCCAGCTGCTGGCGGGTTCGCTGCCCGGCATCTGGCTTGGCACACGCCTGATGCGCCACACCCCCGAGCGCCTGGTGCGCTCGGTGCTCTCGCTGCTGCTGGCCTACGCCGGCACCAAGCTGATCGCCTTCTGATACCCCTATCCCACGAAGCCCATGTACCAGTACTCCGACTTTGACCGCCAGTTCGTCCAGCAGCGCGCTGCCCAGTTCCGCGACCAGCTCGAACGCGCCGATGCGGGCACGCTCGGCGGCGACGAGTTCAAGCCCCTGCGCCTGCAGAACGGCTGGTACATCCAGCGCTTCGCGCCCATGCTGCGCGTGGCCGTGCCTTACGGCGAAATCTCCAGCGCCCAGCTGCGCGTGCTGGCGAAGATCGCGCGCGACTACGACCACAAGGAAGACCACGACGTGTCCAAGGCCAACGCGGCCCTGGCCGATGTGCCCAGCCTGCCCGACCGCTGCGGCCACTTCACCACGCGCCAGAACGTGCAATACAACTGGATTCCGCTGCACCGCGCGGCCGACGTGATGGACCTGCTGGCCAGCGTCAACCTGCACGGCATCCAGACCAGCGGCAACTGCATCCGCAACATCACCACCGACGCGCTCGCCGGCATCGCGGTGGACGAAGTCGCCGACCCGCGCCCGTTCTCCGAAATCATGCGCCAGTGGAGCACGCTGCACCCCGAGTTCGCCTTCCTGCCGCGCAAGTTCAAGATCGCCATCACCGGCGCCCGCGAAGACCGCGCCGCCACGCCGTGGCACGACGTCGGCCTGCGCCTGCTGCGCAACGTGGACGGCGACCTGGGCTTCCAGGTGCGCGTGGGCGGCGGCATGGGCCGCACGCCGATCATCGGCACGGTGGTCCGCGAGTTCCTGCCCTGGAACCAGATCCTCAACTACCTCGAAGCCGTGGTGCGCGCCTACAACCGCTTCGGTCGCCGCGACAACATCTACAAGGCGCGCATCAAGATCCTCGTGAAAGCCGAGGGCCAGGCCTTCACCGACCAGGTGGAAGCCGAATACGCCGACATCATCGAGAAAGACGGCGCGCCCCACACCATCACCCAGGCCGAACTGGACCGCGTGAGCGCCTTCTTCGTGCAGCCCGAGCTGCGCTGCGACCGCAAGAGCGCCGACGCCAAGATCGCCCACATCCTCAAGGCCGCGGCCGAAGACGACGTGGAGTTCAGCCGCTGGCTCACGCAAAACGTGAAGCCACACCAGAACCCCGACCTGCGCGCCGTCACGCTGTCGTTCAAACGCCTGGGCGCGGCCCCCGGCGATGCGAGCGCCGATCAGCTGGAGCGCGCCGCCGACCTGGCCGACCGTTTCTCCGCCGGTGAAGCCCGCGTGACGCACGAACAGAACCTGCTGCTGCCCTGGGTCAGCTGCGACCAGTTGCCCGAGCTGTGGCGCGAAGCGCGCCGCCTGGGCCTGGCCAAGCCCAACATCGGCCTGCTGAGCGACATGATCGCCTGCCCCGGCGGTGATTTCTGCGACCTGGCCAACGCCCGCTCGCTGCCCATCGCGCAGGCTCTGCTGGCGCGTTACCAGGACCTGGACGAACTGCACGACCTGGGCGAGATCGACCTGCACATCAGCGGCTGCATCAACAGCTGCGGCCACCACCACAGCGGCCACATCGGCATCCTCGGTGTCGACAAGGACGGCCAGGAGTGGTACCAGGTGACGCTGGGCGGATCGGATGGCACGCGCCTGTCGGGTGAAGCCGTGCCGGGCAAGGTGATCGGCCCATCCTTCGCCGCCAACGAAATGACGGACGTGATCGAGGCCCTGCTCACCACCTACCGCGCAGAGCGCCAGTCGGCCGAAACCTTCACCCAGACCGTCAAGCGCGTCGGCATCGACCCCTTCAAGACCGCCGCCAACGCGGTGCGCGTGGCCACCGCCCGCACACCCGTCGCCGCCTGAGCCCAGCATCCGAGAACCGCATGAAACCCACGCTCCAACTCCTCCAGGCCGAAGCCGTCCCTGCAGACGAAGCCGGCACCCTGACGCTGGCCAACGATGCCGATCCGCGCGAGGCCGATCTGGACGGCGTCACCACCGTCGTGCTGCAGTTCCCCAAGTTCACCGACGGTCGCGCTTTCAGCCAGGCCTTCCTGCTGCGCCGCCGCCTCGGTTTCACGGGCGAGATCCGCGCCACCGGCGACGTGCTGATCGACCAGCTGGCTCAGATGCAGCGCAGCGGCTTCAGCCAGGCCGTGCTGCGCGAAGACCAGAGCCTGGACCACGGCCGCAAGCTGCTGGCCCACTACCCCGCCTTCTACCAGGGCGATGCGGTGCACACGCAACCGCACTTTGCCGTCGTTGCCTGAACGGAGAAACCATGAGCCCCCACGTTCACATTCGTTCTCTGCCCCCCAAGGGGGTGTTGCCCTCCTTGAGGCGGCTCGGCGGAGGTCAGCCATGAGCGCCATCGACCTCTACAACAAGCCCTCGGCCGACTTTGATGCCAAGGTCGCGAACAGCATCGCGCTGCTCCAGCGCGCCGCTGCGCAGTACCCCGCGCTGACCCAGGCCTCCAGCCTGGGCGCCGAAGACATCGTGGTCACCCACCTGATCCACCTCGCTGGCATCTCCTCCGGCGTTTTCGTGCTCGATACGGGCAAGCTGCACGCCGAGACGCGGGCCCTGATCGGCCTGATCGAGAAGCGCTACACCCGCAGCGTCGAGGTCTACCGCCCGAAGAACGAATCGGTGATCAAGTTCGTTCGCCACCACGGTGAAAAAGCCATGTACGACAGCATCGAGCTGCGCAAGCAGTGCTGCGACATCCGCAAGATGGAACCACTGGCCCGCGCCCTCGCGGGCAAGGACGGCTGGATCACCGGTCTGCGCCGCGAGCAGTCCAATGCCCGCGCCGAAGTGGCCGACATCGTGCAGGAACCGGGCCGCGTGAAGATCAGCCCCATCGTCGAATGGACCTGGGGCGACGTCTGGCATTTCATCGCCCAGCACCAGCTCGACTACAACGCCCTGCACGACCAGTTCTTCCCCAGCATCGGCTGCGAGCCCTGCACCCGCGCCATCAGCGTCGGCGAAGACTTCCGCGCCGGCCGCTGGTGGTGGGAGCAGGAGAGCGCCAAGGAATGCGGCCTGCACGTCGAGCCCATCGGCGAAACCAGCCCGCTGAAACAGCCCGCCTGAAGAAGAACACACCATGAACGCACGCACCGAACCCGAAGTGATCCATACCGCCCTGCAGGCCGCCGCCGGCCACCATCTGAGCAACGCCCACCTGGACGCGCTCGAAGAAGAAACCATCTTCATCCTGCGCGAAGTGGCCGCGGCTTTCGAGCGCCCCACCCTGCTGTTCTCGGGCGGCAAGGATTCGCTGGTGATGCTGCGCTGTGCCGAAAAGGCCTTTGGTGTCGGCCGCATCCCCTACCCGCTGCTGATGATCGACACCGGCCACAACTTCCCCGAAGTGACCGATTTCCGCGACCGCCGCGCCGCCGAGCTGCAGGCCGAACTGATCGTGCGCAACGTCGAGGACTCGATGAAGCGCGGCACCGTGCGCCTGGCCCACCCGGGCGAAAGCCGCAATGTGCACCAGTCGGTCACGCTGCTCGAGGCGATCGAAGAATTCCGCTTCGACGCGCTGATCGGCGGCGCCCGCCGCGACGAAGAAAAGGCCCGCGCCAAGGAGCGCATCTTTTCGCACCGCGACAGCTTCGGCCAGTGGCAACCCAAGGCCCAGCGCCCCGAGCTCTGGACACTGTTCAACACGCGCCTGGCCCCGGGCGAACACTTCCGCGTGTTCCCCATCAGCAACTGGACCGAGCTGGACGTGTGGCAGTACATCGAGCGCGAAGCCATCGCCCTGCCATCGATCTACTACACGCACCAGCGCGAGGTGGTGGACCGCCGCGGCCTGCTGGTGCCGGTGACCGAACTGACCCCGCCAAAAGACGGCGAAACGGTGCAGGTGCGCGACGTGCGCTTCCGCACCGTGGGCGACATCACCTGCACCTGCCCGGTGGCAAGTCTGGCCGCCACGGCCGGCGACATCGTCATCGAGACCCTGGCCGCCGACGTGAGCGAGCGCGGTGCGACGCGCATGGACGACAAGACCTCGGATGCTTCCATGGAAAAACGGAAGAAAGACGGGTACTTCTAGCCCACCCCCATCGCCGGCTCACTGCGTGTAGCCAGCTCCGCCCCTCAAGGGGCAACACCTGCGGCCCGGCGAAGCCGGTTCCGCGGTGTTCTGGGTTTCAGGCACCTGCTCCGGCCACCTCTTTGATTTTGTGATTGACTGACATGAACACCACTTCCTCCGTTCGGGCTGAGCCTGTCGAAGCCCTCGCACAAGACACCCGCCCCGCCCTGAAATTCATCACCTGCGGTTCGGTCGATGACGGCAAGAGCACGCTGATCGGCCGCCTGCTGGTGGACAGCAAGGCGGTGCTGCAAGACCATCTGGCCGGTGTGCAGCGCCAGGGTGAAACCGACCTCGCCTTGCTGACCGACGGCCTCTCGGCCGAGCGCGAGCAGGGCATCACCATCGATGTGGCCTACCGTTACTTCAACACCGAAACCCGCAAGTTCATCATCGGCGACGCACCCGGCCATGAGCAGTACACGCGCAACATGGTGACCGCCGCTTCCGCCGCCGACGCGGCCGTGGTGCTGGTCGATGCCACCAAGCTGGACTGGCAGGACGCAGGCCTCAAGCTGCTGGTGCAGACCCGCCGCCACTCGCTGCTGCTCAAGCTGCTGCGCGTGCCGTCCATCGTGTTCGCGGTCAACAAGCTCGACGCCGTGGCCGACAGCGCGCTCGCGTTCGCCCACATCAGCGCCGCACTCACCGCCTTCGCGGCCGAAGCCGGCATCGCCGTGACGGCCACCGTGCCGGTTTCGGCCCTCAAGGGCTGGAACGTGGTGGACGCCGCGGCCGACGCCGCCTGGTGTGGCTACAACGGCCCCACGCTGCTGGACATCCTGGAGCACCTGCCGGTGACCGCGGCCGACACCGCGCTGCCCTTCGCGTTCCCGGTGCAGTGGGTGGAGAAGTTCTCTTCATCGTCCGACACCAGCCAGGGTCGTCGCGTGTTCTGGGGCCGTGTGGCCACCGGTGGCGTGGCGCCCGGCCAGCCCGTCAAGGTCATGCCCAGCGGCCAGACCGCGACCGTGGCCCAGGTGCTCGATCACGCGCGCAATCCAAAGGCCGTGCTGGCCGGTCACAGCGCCGGCATCGTGCTGGACCGTGAAGTCGATGTGTCGCGCGGCGACTGGTTGCTCGCGGCCGACGGCGAAGGCGCTGCGCTCGAAGCCAGCCGCGAGATCAGCGCCACCGTGGCCTGGATGGACGACGAAACCCTGGTCGCCGGCCGTGTGTACTGGGCGCTGCACGGCCACCGCTGGGTCAAGGCCAAGGTCAAGCGCATCGTGCACAAGCTGGACATCAACACCCTGGCAGAGGAAGATGCGACACAGCTGGAGCCCAACGCCATCGGCCACATCGAACTGGCCTTGCAGGAGCCGCTGGTCACCCTGCCCTTTGCCCAGTCGCGTGCGCTGGGCTCGCTGGTGCTGGTCGATACGGCCAGCCATCGGACCTCGGGAGCACTGCTCGTGAACTGACGCCAGGCCGGCTCCTGCAGCCGGCCAAACCGGTTAACTTATGTCAAGGCAAGGGCCTAGGCCCTGCCTTACGCTCCGGAAACCCTAAAATCCGGGGTCTTACCGATTTCTCACCATTACCATGACCCACGTCGTCACCGAATCCTGCATCCGCTGCAAATACACCGATTGTGTTGATGTCTGCCCTGTGGACTGCTTCCGCGAAGGTCCCAACTTCCTGACCATCGACCCCGACGAGTGCATCGACTGCGCGGTGTGTATTCCGGAATGCCCGGTGAGCGCCATCTACGCCGAAGAAGACCTCCCCAAAGACCAGTTGCACATGACGGCCCTCAACGCCGAACTGGCGCTGTTGCCGACCTGGAAGAGCATCACCAAGCGCAAGGACGCGCTGCCCGACGCCGAAGAGTGGAAAGACCGCACGGGCAAGCTGAACCAGCTGATCCGCTGAAGCAGCGCCCGCCATGGAACCCCAGCTGAACCGGCAAGTGGTGGACACCGCGGTGGCCCATGACGGGCCGATTGAAACCGATGCCGTCATCGTCGGCGCCGGGCCGGTGGGCTTGTTCCAGGTGTTCGAGCTCGGACTGCTCGAAATCAAGGCCCACGTGATCGACTCTCTCGCCTACCCGGGCGGCCAGCCGGTGGAACTGTATCCCGACAAGCCCATCTACGACATCCCGGCGGTTCCGGTCTGCACCGGTCAGGAACTGACCGATGCCCTGCTCAAGCAGATCGAGCCTTTTGGCGCCACTTTCCACCTTGGGCAGGAAGTCACCACGGTCCAAAAACAGGACGATGGCCGCTTCTTCGTGGAAACGTCCAAGGGCACGCGCTTCCTCACCAAGACCATCTTCATCGCCGCTGGCGTGGGTGCCTTCCAGCCGCGCACGCTCAAGGTCGAAGGCCTGGATCCGTTCGAAGACTCACAACTGTTTTACCGGGTGAAGAACCCCGCCGACTTCGCCGGCAAGAACCTGGTGATCGTGGGCGGCGGCGACTCCGCGCTCGACTGGGCGCTGAACTTCGTCGCCGAGGGCCCGAACAAGGCCGAGAGCGTGATCCTGATCCACCGCCGCGACGGCTTCAAGGCCACACCTGCCAACGTGGCGAAGATGCGCGAACTGTGCGAGCAGCTGGAGATGCAATTCATCGTCGGCCAGGTCACCGGCTGCGAGGAAAAGAACGGCCGCCTCACCGGCATCAAGGTGACCGGTTCCGATGCCGTCACCCGCGTGGTCCCGCTGGACGTCCTGCTGGTGTTCTTCGGCCTGTCCCCCAAGCTCGGCCCGATCGCTGAATGGGGCCTGGAGATCGAGCGCAAGCAGCTCGTGGTGGACACCGAAAAGTTCTCCACCAGCATCCCAGGCATCTTCGCGGTGGGCGACATCAACACCTACCCGGGCAAGAAAAAGCTCATCCTCTCGGGCTTCCACGAATGCGCGCTGGCCGCCTTCGGCGCCATGCCCATCATCTTTCCAGAGAAAAAAGTGTTCCTCCAGTACACGACCACCAGCCCGAAGCTGCACAAGGTGCTGGGCGTGGAGTCACCGGTGTTCGACTGAGGATCACCATCGCTGGGTGCTGCGACATTTTTTGACAAAAATTCGCCAACCTCCAAAAACGGCAAAAATCACACTATAATTTGAGGCTGTTCCCTGATAGCTCAGTCGGTAGAGCGACGGACTGTTAATCCGCAGGTCCCTGGTTCGAGTCCAGGTCGGGGAGCCAGAAATTTGGAATCGAATCAAGCACTTGTGTCTCACGACCCAAGTGCTTTTTTCTTGCCTGATGACAACTCAGTTCGCTGCAAAACAATAGAACAGCCCTGCCCCTCCGGTGGCCTTGAGCGCGTCCATGCCGCAACCCCGTGTGCCGTGCGACGCGTTCCACGACTTGGCGGGTGCGGAGTCGTCCAGACCCATGCGGTCGTGGTGACCAACGACGGCGGACCCAGCGCCGCTCTGACTCCAGTTGCCACAGGTCGTGTCACCCGACGCCATGGCCACGCGCCCGTCTGGTGTCGATCCGGTCAGGATGTCGTGCATGTTGACCGGGTCACCCCGGCCGCTGATGACCTCGCCTTTTTCGGTCAGCGCCGTCTGCTTGTTGAGCATGTTGGATCCATGCAGTTCATCCACGCTGGCCGCGACCAGCGCGCCCTTGGCGTTGTGCCAGGGTCCACGGCCGATGCGGTCGCGGGCGTTCACGGCGGGGCTTCCGCCACTCGCCGTGGCGCTGAGATAGGCACGCCAGTTCTTGCCACCCGCGTTGACAGCGGCGGCGAGCTTCTCGCAATAGGCATCGGCGCCCGCCAGCCCACCGACGTCTGCACCCTGCCCCGGGTTGGCACTGGTCAGAAAAAAGCTCATCGCGTTTTGCGACACCGCGGGTGTCGACAGACTCACACCCAGAACAGCCATGGGCAAAAGCAGAACGGCACGTTGGATCCGAAGTTGCATGACAGTCTCCTTTTCTTGACGTCGCAGACAGCTCGACGCGAGGCTCAACATACTCCGACCCTTTGGTCAGTTCAAGAAACCACACGGTTCGTCGGTACACTGCAAAACAAAATAGGGGGGCATCAGCACCCTACCCGACGAGAAGCTCCATGTCCCTCCTGCTCAAGACATCGTTCTGGCTCAGCACCATGGCGGTGGTCGTGCTGTCCCTGCTGCCGGTGGCCTACCTGCCACCACAAAGCTTCGACATCTGGGACAAGACCCAGCACGCCGCAGGCTTTCTCGTCCTCACGGTGCTGGGACTGGCGGCATATCCCGCCACCCCGGCCCTGCGACTGTGCCTGGGGTTGCTGCTGCTGGGAGGCGCGATCGAGTTCGCCCAGTCAGCCACGGGCTGGCGACAGGGTGATCTGCTGGACCTGCTGGCCGACGCGGTGGGCATTGTGCTCGGTGGCGGCCTGGGCTGGCCGTTGCGCCGGCTGCTCGCTGCGGCTTCCCGCCATGTCCGGCACCAGGGTTGATGGCAGGTTCTCTGGCATCGGGTGAAAACGGCGAAGCACAATAGCGGCATGTCGTCTTCGCCCACCTTGCCCGCACTGCCCTGGCTTGAACCCGGTGACGTTTTCCCTCCGGTTGAACAAGCCTGGGGACCTGCCGATCCGGCCCCCGGTCTGTTGGCCGCCGGTGGCGTGCTGGACGTGCCAACGCTGGTCGCCGCCTATTCCCAGGGCATCTTCCCCTGGTACAGCGCCGGACAGCCCATCTTGTGGTGGAGCACCGATCCACGCATGGTGCTGCACTGCCATGCCGTGCGGCTGCACCGCTCCCTGCGAAAGACGATCCACAAGCTTTTGCTGCAGAACCGGCTGGAAGTTCGTTTCGACAGCGCTTTTGACCGGGTGATCCAGGCCTGCGCGCACATTCCCCGCGATGGTCAAAACGGTACCTGGATCGTGCCCGCCATGGTGCAGGCCTACATCCAGCTGCATCGGGCGGGCCGGGCGCACAGCGTGGAAACCTGGATCGATGGCGAGCTCGTCGGCGGTCTGTACTGCGTGAACCTGGGCGCCATGGTGTTTGGTGAGTCCATGTTCTGCCGCCAGAGCGATGCCTCCAAGATTGCACTGATGGCGCTGGTGTCGTTCTGCCGGGCACAGGACATTCCCCTGATCGACTGCCAGCAGGACACACCCCACCTCTCGTCTCTGGGTGGACAGTTGATGCCGCGCGAAGTCTTCAGCCGACACCTGCAACAGGCCACGCCGCAACCGGCGCCGGTTTGGCGCTTCGAGCCCGTATACTGGAAACACCTCCTCTCCGAAGACGGCGAACGAGCGTGACCCACCTCAAAGAACTTCCACTGCAGGCGCTGCAGTTTTACGCCACGGCACCGTACCCGTGCAGCTACCTGGCGGGCCGCATGGCCCGATCACAGGTCGCCACCCCCAGCCACCTGATCAACAACGATGCCTATTCGGATCTGGTAACGCACGGTTTTCGCCGCAGCGGCATGTTCACCTACCGCCCGAACTGCGATGACTGCAAGGCCTGCGTACCCCTGCGCTTGCCGGTGGCCCAGTTCAAGCCCAGCCGCAGCCAGCGTCGCAGCCGGGCAAACCACGACCAGTTGCACACCCGGGTGCTCAAGCTCTGCTTCATCCCCGAGCACTACCAGCTGTACCTGCGTTACCAGAACAGCCGCCACGCGGGCGGCGGCATGGACCACGACAGCATCGACCAGTACACCCAGTTCCTGCTGCAGAGCCGGGTCAATTCGCGTCTCGTCGAGTTCTATGAACCGGCGGCGATCGGCCGTCCGGCCCGGCTCAAGATGGTGTCCATCGTGGACGTTCTCAACGACGGACTCTCGGCGGTCTACACCTTCTACGAGCCTGACGACAAGGCGAGTTACGGCACCTACAGTGTGCTTTGGCAAATCGAACAGGCCCGTTCCCTCGGCCTGCCCCATGTGTACCTGGGCTACTGGATCGCGCAGAGCAGCAAGATGAGCTACAAGGCGGGCTTTCGGCCACACGAAGTCCTGCTCAACGGCAGCTGGGTCCCGGTTGCCTGATCGCCTGGCAACCGACCGCACCCGCGGTGGGTGGTTGCACCTTCGTGCCACGCAATTTCATCTTGTAAAATACAGGTCAACCTCTTGCAGCCATGACCAAACGTCCAGACTCCCTCCCCAGCACGCCGACCGTCCAGGTGATTGAGCGCATGTTCAACCTCCTCGAAGTGCTGGCAGCACGCGAAGAACCTGTTTCACTCAAGGACATCAGCGAAAAGACGGGGCTCCATCCTTCCACCGCTCACCGCATCCTCAACGACCTCACGATCGGCCGGTTCGTCGACCGGCCCGAGGCAGGCAGTTACCGACTGGGCATGCGGCTGCTCGAATTGGGCAATCTGGTCAAGGCGCGCCTGAGCGTGCGCGACGCGGCGCTCGCCCCCATGCGCGAACTGCACAAATTGATCCAGCAGCCGGTCAACCTGAGTGTGCGCCAGGGCGACGAAATCGTGTACGTGGAGCGCGCCTACAGCGAACGCTCGGGCATGCAAGTCGTGCGCGCCATCGGCGGCCGTGCGCCCCTGCACCTGACATCGGTGGGAAAACTCTTCCTGGCGGCCGATGACCCCCAGCGTGTTCGCGCCTACGCCGCTCGCACCGGCCTGGCCGGCAACACGCGCAACAGCCTGACGCAACTGGCCACCCTGGAGCGTGAACTCAACCAGTGTCGCCAGGCCGGGCTGGCCCGAGACAACGAGGAACTGGAGCTCGGCGTGCGCTGCATGGCCGCGGGCATCTACGACGACCAGTGCAAACTGGTGGCCGGGTTGTCCATTTCTGCGCCAGCCGACCGCATTGACGAAAGCTGGGTGCCGAAGCTGCGTGCAACCGCCGCCGACATCTCGGTCTCTCTGGGTTGCCCGAAGGCAACGGCCGCCATCGCCAATAGCCGTTGATCCGGCAAAAGCAAAAAAAGGGACCCCGTTGCGGAGTCCCTTTTTTTATGGCTGGCTACAGACAGGCAGATCGATCAACCTTGCGGTCTGCTGGCCATCAGTCGCTGGCTGGCGCCTTGGGCCTCGACCCAGTGGCGAACCCGTTCCGCGTCCTGCGCCCGACCGAGTTTGCCGGCCGAATCCAGGAAGACCATGATGAGCTTGCGACCGCCCACCTTGGCCTGCATCACCAGGCAACGCCCGGCTTCTGATATGTAGCCGGTTTTTTGCAGACCGATGTCCCAATCCGGGTTGCGGATCAGGCGGTTCGAGTTGTTGAACTGCAGGGTACGGTTGCCCAGTTCCAGCAGGTGGCTGGGCGACGTGGACAGGTCGCGAAGGATCGGGCGCTCATAGGCCACCGACACCAGCGTGGCCAGATCGCGGGCACTGGACTGGTTCTGGCTCATCAATCCGGTAGGCTCGACATAGCGAGTGTCCATCATGCCCAGATCACGGGCCTTGGCGTTCATCAGTTGGACAAAATGCGCCAGGCCACCAGGATAGGTGCGCCCCAGGGCATTGGCCGCCCGGTTTTCACTGGACATCAGCGCCAGGTGCATCATTTCACCTCGGCTCAGCGTGGTGCCAACGGCCAGACGGGATCGGCTGCCCTTGTGGGTGTCCACATCATCCTGTGTGATGGTGATCATTTCGTCCATCGGCAGGTTGGCATCGGCGATCACCAGGCCCGTCATCAATTTGGTCAGCGAAGCAATGGGCAACACCGCCGAATCGTTCTTGCTGAACAGCACTTCGCCCGTGTCCTGGTCCATCACCAGCGCCACGCTGGAGTTGAGTTCCAGCGGGTCGTTCACTGAACGCAAACCCAGACGCTCACCGGTGGACAGGCTCGGAAGGCTCGCCACACGGACCATGCTGGAGCGGCTTGCCCGCGGGTACGCCGCAAGCTGCATGCTGCCCTTGTTGCTGCGCGCCAGACGACTGGCCCTGCGCGCCTCAAGGCGACGGGCCGTGGCCGTCATCGGCGTCTTGGCCAGCCTGCGCGCCTCCAGGCGCTGGATCTGACGGGCCTCTTCACGGCTCAGCCGCTTGCCCTTGGTCGCCACCACCTGTTTGCGCGGCGCCTTGGCCACAGCGGTCTTCCGGGTGGTCGATTTCTTGCGCTCGACCACCTTGGTGGCCACCGGCTTTTTGCTCTTTCCGGACTGCTTTCGTTCAGAGGCAGCCTGACCACTCATCGGCGTGAGCAATGCAGCAGCCAGCACCGTACAGACGGCAATCTGCAAGGTTTTCTGAAAGCAGTCAGGGAAATAAGTCATCGCTCCACTCCAGCGCGCGGGTTGTGCTGGAGCGGAGTATATGAGATGTCAAAAAAACTAGCAATATCAAAAACTTGCGACGTCTTCTTCAGCGAACGGTGGAACAGGTGCTACTTTTGGTATCTGTTTCACGTATATCACCTGAATTTGTTACAAGTCCTTGATTCCATTGGCTTTAACCCTGAGCCGCAACCTTGTCGGATTTGTTTTCCAGCTTGTTGAGCGCGCTCAGATAGGCCTTGGCCGACGCCACAACGATGTCCGGGTCGGCGCCCACGCCATTGACCACCCGCCCGCTGTGCTGCAGGCGCACCGTCACTTCGCCCTGGCTTTCGGTCGAACCACTCGTGATGGCATTGACCGAATACAGCACCAGCTCGGCCCCGCTCTTGACGTGGCTTTCGATGGCTTTGAGCGAAGCATCCACCGGCCCGTTGCCGTCGGAGATGCCCTGATATTCCTTGCCCGCGATGGTGAACACCACCTCAGCGTGCGGGCGCTCCCCCGTTTCGCTGCGCTGGGAGAGGGAAACCAGCCCGTACTGCTCTTTTTCAGCACTCACGCTCTCATCGCTGCACAGCGCCAGAATGTCCTCGTCGAAGATTTCACTCTTGCGGTCAGCCAGTTCCTTGAACGCGGCGAAAGCGGTGTTGATCTCGCTCTCCGACTCCATCTCGATGCCTAGCTCCTGAAGGCGTTGCTTGAAGGCGTTGCGGCCGGAGAGCTTGCCCAGCACGATCTTGTTGGCGGCCCAGCCCACGTCCTCGGCGCGCATGATCTCGTAGGTGTCGCGTGCCTTGAGCACCCCGTCCTGGTGGATCCCGCTGGCGTGCGCGAAGGCATTCGCACCGACCACCGCCTTGTTGGGCTGCACCACGAAACCGGTGGTCTGGCTGACCATGCGGCTGGCCGGCACGATTTGCGTGGTGTCCACGCCCACATCGAGGTTGAAATAATCGCGGCGGGTGCGCACCGCCATCACGACCTCCTCCAGAGAGCAGTTGCCCGCGCGCTCGCCCAAACCGTTGATGGTGCACTCGATCTGGCGCGCACCGCCAATCTTCACGCCGGCCAGCGAATTGGCCACGGCCATGCCCAGATCATTGTGGCAATGCACCGACCAGATGGCTTTGTCGGAGTTCGGCACGCGCTCACGCAGACTGCGGATGAACTCGCCATACAGTTCGGGAATCGCGTAGCCCACGGTATCCGGGATGTTGAGTGTGGTGGCACCTTCATTGATCACCGCTTCGAGCACACGGCAGAGAAAATCCGGGTCGCTGCGGTAGCCGTCTTCAGGACTGAACTCGATGTCGGCACACAGGTTGCGGGCAAAACGCACCGACTGGATGGCTTGCTCCAGCACCTGTTCAGGCGTCATGCGCAGCTTCTTCTCCATGTGCAACGGACTGGTCGCAATGAAGGTGTGGATGCGGGCGCTGTTGGCACCCTTGAGCGCCTCGGCCGCACGGGCAATATCGCGGTCGTTGGCGCGGGCCAGCGAGCACACCGTGGAATCCTTGATGGTGTTGGCAATGGCATGCACACAATCAAAGTCACCATTGGAACTGGCGGCAAAACCAGCCTCGATCACATCAACCTTCAGGCGCTCCAGCTGACGTGCAATGCGCAGCTTCTCGTCCTTGGTCATGGACGCGCCGGGCGACTGCTCGCCGTCACGCAAGGTGGTGTCAAAAATGATGAGCTTGTCCGTCATGTGATTCTCCGGTGGGTTGCCTCGTGGGCAGCGCTTGAAAAAACCCGCAGTCCAAAACAAAACGGCCCGCTGCGGGTGCAAACGGGCCGTTGTTGGAAATCACTCTCGCGTTACCAGACCTGCCCGTGTCGGACACCCAGTAGTAGCGAAAGCGAAACTTGTTTCATGCCAAGCAATGTATCACAAAGCCTGGGTATTCCGCATGGAGGAAAACCATGGGCATCATGCGCGGATCCTATTCGTGCAGACCGCGCTCGTCGGGCTCATCGGTGGAGGTGCTGATGACGCTGGTCGGACGTCCCTTGGCCTTGCGCCAGAAGTACATCGCATAACCCGACAGTCCGTAAACCACAAACAGCCCGAACAGCACGGTGGGCGGATGGATGTTGATCACCGCAATGCCCAGAGCCACCAGCACGATGGCTGCGAACGGCACACTCTTCTTGAGGCTCAGGTCCTTGAAACTGTAGAACGGCACATTGGTCACCATCGTCAGGCCCGCGTACAGCGTGAGCGCAAACATGGGCCAGGTCAAGTCGGCCCGGTCGAGTTCCAGCTCGGTCGCCAGCCAGATAAACCCGGACACCAGCGCGGCCGCTGCAGGCGACGGCAAGCCCTGGAAATAGCGCTTGTCCACCACGCCGGTGTTGACGTTGAAACGCGCCAGACGCAACGCCGCACAAGCGCAATAGACGAAGGCGGCGATCCAGCCCCAGCGGCCAATGTCCTTGAGCACCCAGACATAGGCCACCAGCCCGGGAGCGGCGCCAAACGACACCATGTCCGACAGCGAGTCCATCTGCTCACCGAAGGCGCTCTGGGTATGGGTCATGCGCGCCACACGGCCATCCAGGCTGTCCAGCACCATGGCCGCAAAAATGCCCACCGTGGCCAGATCGAAACGACCGTTCATGGCCATGACGATGGCGTAGAACCCGCCGAACAAAGCGGCCAGCGTGATCATGTTGGGCAGCATGTAGATGCCCTTGCGGCGCCTGGGGATGTCGGCGCTGGGTTCGTTCAGGGGATCGGATCCGTCGTGCATGGGTGGTTCTTGGCGTCAGCCGCAATGGAGCGCGCAGAGCGCAGGCTGGCAGTGTAAGCCAGTGCATGGACCCCAGAAAACACAAAGGCCACCGAAGTGACCCTTGTGCAAACGGAAAGCCAGATCAGTTGCGGGTCTGGTCGACCAGCTTGTTCTTGGCGATCCAGGGCATCATGGCGCGCAGCTGGGCGCCCACCACTTCGATCTGGTGATCGGCGGTGTTGCGGCGGCGGGCGGTCATGCTCGGGTAGTTCAGGCGGCCTTCCTGGATGAACATCTTGGCGTAGTCGCCGTTCTGGATGCGCTTCAGGGCATTGCGCATGGCTTTGCGCGACTCTTCGTTGATCACCTCGGGGCCGGTCACGTACTCGCCGAACTCCGCGTTGTTGGAGATCGAGTAGTTCATGTTGGCGATACCGCCTTCGTAGATCAGGTCGACGATGAGCTTGAGTTCGTGCAGGCACTCGAAGTACGCCATTTCGGGGGCGTAGCCGGCTTCCACCAAGGTCTCGTAACCCATCTTGATCAGTTCGACGGCACCGCCGCACAGCACAGCCTGCTCGCCGAACAGGTCGGTCTCGGTCTCTTCCTTGAAGTTGGTCTCGATGATGCCGGCCTTGCCGCCACCGTTGGCCATCGCGTAGCTCAGGGCCAGATCGCGGGCCTTGCCGCTCTTGTCCTGATGGATCGCGATCAGGTGGGGCACGCCGCCACCCTGGGTGTAGGTGTTGCGCACGGTGTGGCCGGGGGCCTTGGGAGCAACCATCCACACGTCCAGATCGGCGCGTGGCACGACCTGGTTGTAGTGCACGTTGAAGCCGTGGGCGAACACCAGCGAAGCGCCCTGCTTGATGTTGGGCGCCACGTTGTTGGTGTAGACCTCGGCGATCTGCTCGTCGGGCAGCAGGATCATGACCACGTCAGCGGCCTTGACGGCATCGTTGACTTCCATCACGGTCAGGCCGGCCTTGCCAACCTTGTCCCAGGAAGCGCCGCCCTTGCGCAGGCCGACCACGACCTTCACGCCGCTGTCGTTCAGGTTCTGGGCGTGTGCATGGCCTTGCGAGCCGTAGCCAATGATGGCAACCGTCTTGCCCTTGATCAGGCTCAGGTCACAGTCTTTGTCGTAGAAAACTTTCATGAGGTTGCTCCAGTTGAAATCTTGAAAAAAACCGCTAATGGTAACCAGCGGAAGTGACTTATCCAGCGGGTGCCGTGGAACCGGCTTCGCCGGGCCACTGGCGCCGTCACCTTGAGGGGAAGCCGCGCAGCGGCGCAGGGGTGGGCTTATCTAAACCCTCAGGATGCGCTCACCCCGACCGATGCCGCAGGAACCGGTGCGAACCGTTTCCAGAATGGCCGCCCGGTCGATGGCTTCCAGAAAAGCGTCGTTCTTGCCCTGGTCGCCGGTGAGTTCGATGGTGTAGCTCTTCTCCGTCACGTCGATGACGCGGCCACGGAAGATGTCGGCCATGCGCTTCATTTCCTCGCGCTCCTTGCCCACCGCACGCACCTTCACCAGCATGAGCTCACGTTCGGTGTAGGCGCCTTCGGTCAGGTCCACCACCTTGACGACTTCGATCAGCCGGTTCAGGTGTTTGGTGATCTGCTCGATCACATCGTCCGAACCGGTGGTCTGGATCGTCATGCGCGAGAGGCTGGGGTCTTCCGTGGGAGCCACGGTAAGGGATTCGATGTTGTAGCCCCGCGCAGAGAACAACCCCACCACGCGCGAGAGCGCACCGGGTTCGTTTTCGAGCAGGACAGCGATGATGTGTTTCATGAATGAGATTCCTCTTTTCTGAGCCCTCCCCTGCGCACGGTAATGCGCAGGCTTGGCTGCAAATAGATTCGTCGAAGGGACTGCCACTCGGGGTGGCAGGGGGAAAAGCTCAGAGATCTTCGGCGCCCAGCGTCATCTCGGTGATGCCCTTGCCGGCGCGCACCATGGGGAAGACGTTTTCCGTCGGGTCGGTGCGGAAGTCCATGAACACCGTGCGGTCCTTGAGCTTGCGCGCCTCGCGCAACGCACCTTCCACGTCCTGTGGCCGCTCGATCAGCATGCCGACGTGGCCGTAGGCCTCGGCCAGCTTGACGAAGTTGGGCAGCGCATCCATGTAGCTGTGGCTGTAACGACCCTCGTAATCGAGTTCCTGCCACTGGCGCACCATGCCGAGATAGCGGTTGTTCAGCGCCACGATCTTGATCGGCGTGTTGTATTGCAGGCAGGTGGAGAGTTCCTGGATGCACATCTGCACCGAGCCTTCGCCGGTGACGCAAAACACTTCGCTCTCGGGCTTGGCCAGCTTGATGCCCATGGCGTAGGGAATGCCCACGCCCATGGTGCCCAGGCCACCGGAGTTGATCCAGCGGCGCGGCTCGTTGAACTTGTAGTACTGTGCGGCCCACATCTGGTGCTGACCCACGTCGGACGTGATGTAGGCATCGGCGTCCTTGGTCATGTTCCAGAGCGTTTCCACCACGTGCTGCGGCTTGATCACGTCCTTGTTGCCACGGTCGTACTTCAGGCAGTCCGTCGAACGCCAGCCTTCGATGGCTTCCCACCAACCCGCCAGCGCCTTTTCGTCGGCCCGGGTGCTGCTTTCGCGCACCATGTTGATCAGCTCGGTCAGCACATCCTTCACGTCACCGACGATGGGCACGTCCACCTTGACGCGCTTGGAAATGCTCGACGGGTCGATGTCGACGTGGATGATCTTGCGTTCGTTCTGCGCAAAGTGTTTGGGATTGCCGATCACGCGGTCATCAAAGCGCGCGCCCACAGCCAGCAGCACATCGCAATTCTGCATCGCGTTGTTGGCCTCGACCGTACCGTGCATGCCCAGCATGCCGAGGAACTTGCGGTCGGAGGCGGGATAGGCCCCCAGGCCCATCAGCGTGTTGGTGACGGGATAGCCCAGCAAGTCCACCAGAGTGCGCAGTTCCTGCACCGCATTGCCCAGCAGCACACCGCCACCGGTGTAGATGTAGGGACGCTTGGCCGTCAGGAGCAGTTGCAGGGCCTTGCGGATCTGGCCGCCGTGGCCCTTGCGCACCGGGTTGTACGAACGCATCTCGACCGACTCGGGGTAACCGGCGTAAGCGGTCTTGTTGAAGGACACATCTTTCGGAATGTCCACCACCACGGGACCGGGACGGCCGGTGCGCGCGATGTGGAAGGCCTTCTTCATCACCATGGCCAAATCACGCACATCCTTCACCAGGAAGTTGTGCTTGACGATGGGACGCGTGATGCCGACGGTGTCGCACTCCTGGAAGGCGTCCAGACCGATCGCGGCCGTGGGCACCTGGCCGGCGATGATCACCATCGGGATGCTGTCCATGTAAGCGGTGGCGATGCCGGTCACGGCATTGGTCAGGCCGGGGCCCGAGGTGACCAGGGACACGCCCACATCGCCAGTGGCGCGTGCATAGCCATCGGCGGCGTGCACAGCGGCCTGCTCATGGCGCACCAGCACGTGCTGGATGGTGTCCTGCTTGTAGAACGCGTCGTAGATGTGCAGCACAGCACCGCCGGGATAGCCCCAGATGTACTTCACGCCTTCGGCCTGAAGGGCCTTGACGAGGATTTCTGCGCCGCGGAGTTCTTGAGTGGCTGCGCCGTGGGCGGCAGCAGCGGAGGCCAGCTCGGCCTTGTTGATTTCCATGATGAACCTTTCGAGAATTTCTCTGACGAAATACCTTGGGTGCCCCTCCACCCACTCTTGTGAAGCGGTGTCAGGACTTGAGGCCAATGGACATGAGCGGACACATACCCCGCCGGACCTTGACCCGTTTGCCTTTTTGAATTGCAGCCTGACATTATCGCACTGCAACACGCCATTGCACCAGCCTGCGACTTGAGCATTGGAACAAAACAGGTTGGCATGGGCCGCAATGCGACAATCCAGTGCCCGTCCTGATCACAAAAAATGACCGAAGCCGCCTCTCCAGCGCCCTCAACAGGCGCCCTCACCGCCCCACCGATCGCGCGCCGCATGGCCTGCTGGCTCTACGAGGGCATGCTGATGTTTGGCGTGGTATTCATCGCGGGTTATCTGTTTTCCACACTGACGCAGACCCGGCACGCGCTTGACAACCGCCACATGCAACAGGCCTTTCTGTTCGTGGTGTTCGGCATCTACTTCACCTGGTTCTGGGCCAAAGGACAGACGCTGGCCATGAAAACCTGGAACATCCGCGTGGTGGACCGGCAAGGCCGACCGATCACGCAAGCGCGCGCGCTGGGGCGCTACGTGCTGTCATGGTTGTGGTTCCTGCCACCGCTGGCCGTGGGTGGCGCGTTCGGTCTGCCTGGTGGCGAGCTGACGGTGATCGTGATCGGCTGGGTGGCCATCTGGGCCTTGCTCTCACGCTTCCATCCCCAGCGGCAGTTCCTGCACGACGCGCTGGCGGGCACGCGCCTGGTTCATTTCAAACCGCCTCAGCCCGTCAAAGCCCAGAAGAGACCCGCCTGAGCCATCGCGGGAACCACCGCTCAGCGGACACGCCTGAAACATGACCGACACAACACACCGCGAACCCACCAACGCCCAGAAACAGCGCACCGGCCTGGCCCGCATGTGGCACGCCTTCGGCTATTCCATGGCGGGTCTGCGTGCAGGCTGGCACGAAACGGCCTTCCGCCAGGAGGCCCTCGCGGCCATGGTGCTGGTGCCGCTGTCCTTCTGGCTGGGCCGCACCTGGGTCGAGGTCGCTTTGCTGGCTGGCTCGGTGGTCCTGGTGATGGTGGTGGAACTGCTCAACACCGGCATCGAGACCGCCATCGACCGCATCGGCCCCGAGTGGCACGATCTGTCCAAACGCGCCAAAGACATGGGCAGCGCCGCTGTGCTGCTGAGCCTGCTGGTGTGCACCGGGATCTGGAGCGCAGCGCTCTGGACCGCCTTGACCTGAGCATCTTCAAACGGAACTCCTTCGATGAGCGATCCCCATTTTTCCCTCTGCGTGTACTGCGGATCCCGCCCCGGCAGCCGACCCGAATTCACCGAAGCAGCGCGGGCAGTGGGCGAGTGGATCGGCCGCCATGGTGGACAACTGGTCTATGGCGGGGGCTGCAACGGGCTGATGGGCACCGTCGCGCAGGCCACGCTGGATGCGGGCGGGCGTGTCGTCGGCGTCATCCCGAAGGCGCTGGTTGACAAGGAGTGGGCGAACCACGCCTGCACCGAACTGCATGTGGTGGAGACCATGCACGAGCGCAAGCGCCTGATGGCCGAACACGCCGACGCCTTTCTGGCCCTGCCCGGCGGCATCGGAACGTTCGAGGAATTTTTCGAGGTCTGGACCTGGCGCCAGCTCGGCTACCACGACAAGCCTGTGGGACTGCTCAATGTGGCTGGCTACTACGACGGCCTGATGCAGTTCCTGCACAGCACCGTAGAGCAGCAGTTCATGGGCACCTGGCAGATGAACCTGATCCGCATGGACTCAGACCTGCAGCGCCTGCTGCCGGGTCTGGTTCAGGACGCCGGTCTGGCGCCAGCCGCGCAGCTCGAAGCGATCTGAAACCGTCGTCGCGCAAGGGGCGCACCGTCAGACCGCGGTTTCGTCCTCTTCGCCGGTGCGGATGCGCACAACACGCTCCACCGTCGTCACGAAAATCTTGCCATCCCCGATCTTGCCGGTGCGGGCGGCGCGCACGATGGCGTCCACACAGCGCTCCACGTCATCCGTCTTGACCACCACTTCCAGCTTCACCTTGGGCAGGAAATCCACCACGTATTCGGCACCGCGATAGAGCTCGGTGTGGCCTTTCTGCCGGCCAAACCCCTTCACCTCGGTCACGGTCAGGCCCGTCACGCCCTGCTCGGCCAGGGCCTCGCGCACTTCTTCGAGCTTGAACGGTTTGATGACGGCGGTGATCTGCTTCATGGGGGTCTCCAATGCGGGTCGGGTATCGATGGCTTTTGATTATGCCCAAGGCCTGCTCGCCCACAGGGCAGGAAGGACAAACCCGCGCATCAAGCGCGGTACTTGCTGGTGATCGGGTATCGCCAGTCCTTGCCAAAGCTGCGGTGGGTCACGCGGATGCCCACCGGCGCCTGACGGCGCTTGTACTCGTTGATGCGGATCAGCCGCACCACCTTGTCGACATCGGCCCGGTCAAAGCCATCGGCCACGATGCTGGCCGGGCTCTGGTCGTTCTCCATGTAGCGCTCGATGATGGTGTCGAGCACATCGTATTCGGGCAGGCTGTCCTGGTCCTTCTGGTCGGCCCGCAGTTCGGCGCTGGGCGGGCGGGTGATGATGCGTTCGGGAATCGGGTTCGCCCCGGTGCCATACGGATCGTGCTCGTTGCGCCAGCGCGCCAGGCGAAACACCATGGTCTTGGCCACGTCCTTGATCACCGCAAAGCCACCCGCCATGTCGCCATAGAGCGTGCAGTAGCCGGTCGCCATCTCACTCTTGTTCCCGGTGGTCAGCACGATGCTGCCGAACTTGTTGGACATGGCCATGAGCAGCGTGCCGCGGATGCGCGCCTGCAGGTTTTCTTCGGTCGTGTCCTCGGTGCGACCCTCGAACAGCGGGGCGAGCGAGGCCTTGAAAGCTTCGAACTCGGGCGCGATGGCGATTTCGTCATGGCGCACACCCAGGCGTTCGGCCATGTCGCGCGCGTCGATCCAGGAAATGTCGGCGGTGTACGGCGAGGGCATCATGACGGAGCGCACGCGGTCCTTGCCCAACGCGTCCACCGCAATGGCCAGCACCAGCGCCGAATCGATGCCCCCCGAGAGACCCAGGATGGCACCGGGAAAACCGTTCTTTCCCAGGTAGTCGCGCACGCCGAGCACCAGCGCGTGCCAGAGATCGGCCTCCAGGCTGTGCGCCCGGTCGGTGATGGCCTCGATGCGCCAGCCAGCCGGTTCGCGGTTGAAGTCGATGTCGAACAAGGCCTCTTCGAAACTGATGGCACGACCCGCCAGGCTGCCATCAGCCGCCAGCACAAAACTCCGGCCCTCGAACACGATCTCGTCCTGCCCACCCACCAGGTGCGCGTACACCAGCGGCACACCCGTGGCCTGCACGCGCTGGCGCATGGTGCCTTCGCGCTCGTTGCCTTTGCCGGTGTGGAACGGCGACGCGTTGATCACCGCCAGCAGTTCAGCGCCCGCGGCGCGGGCATCAGCGGCCGGTGCATCGAACCAGGCGTCCTCGCAGATCAGCAGCCCCACGCGCACGCGCTCGCCCTCGGCATCGGTCACATCGAACACGCCAACCCCGTTGCCGGGCACAAAATAGCGGCGTTCGTCAAACACCTGGTAGTTGGGCAGTTCGCGTTTGGCGTAGCGGTGCACCACCTGGCCGTCACACAGCACGCTGGCGGCGTTGTACAGGCCCGCCACCGAAACACTGCGCTCGCGACGCTCCTCGCCCGCGAGGCTCGGCACGCGCACCGGATGCCCCACCACGATGTGCAGGCCTTTGAGCGCTGCGGTCTCCCCGGCCACGGTTTTCAGGGCATCATCGCAGGCGTCGATGAACGCGGGCCGCAGAAAAAGGTCTTCGGCCGCGTAGCCACACAGGGCCAGTTCGGGCGTGAGCAGCAGGCCGATGCCGCGGGCATGGGCATCGCGAGCGGCATCGATGATCTTTCGGGCATTTCCCGCCATGTCACCCACCACAAAATTCAACTGGGCCACACAGATTTTGAGCGTCATGGAATCGGAAAAACTTGCGGGAAACGGGGTATTGGACAGAAGCCCCCGGCGCCGGGCGGTGAGGACTTCACGGCCCTGCAGACAAGGCTCTGCAGGTCGCTGACATGGCGAAATTTGATTATGTCACCCGGGTCCTGAACTCGCCGCTGGACGTAACGGCGTCTGAGTGGGACGCCCTGCTGGCCCTGGAGCCAGACCCCAGTCCGTTCATGCGCCACGACTACCTCGCTGCGCTGCAGGCCAGCGGCTGCGCCACCGCTGCGACAGGCTGGCAGGCCCGGTTCGTCACGCTGTGGGTGGGCGACACACTGCACGCCGCCTGCCCGATGTACCTGAAGCAGCATTCCTATGGCGAGTACGTGTTCGACTGGGCCTGGGCCAACGCCTACGAGCAGCACGGTCTGTCCTACTACCCCAAGGCGCTGGTGGCGGTGCCGTTCACGCCGGTGCCCGGCGCCCGGTTGCTGGCGCGCGATCCCGCTGCGCGCGCAGCGCTGGTGCAAGCGCTGCTGCAACACGCGCGCGATGAAGACCTGTCCTCACTGCACCTGCTGTTCGCACAGCCACAGGACGTCGCGGCCTGTGAACAGGCAGGGATGATGTTGCGCCACACAGTGCAGTTTCATTGGCAGAACAGGGGTGTTTCCGACTTCGACCACTTCCTGGCCAGCCTGCAGCAGGAGAAGCGCAAGAAGATCCGGCAGGAGCGGCGCAAGGTGGCCGAGGCCGGTGTGAGCTTCCGCTGGTCTCGCGGTGCCGATATTGGTCCAGAAGACTGGGAATTCTTCTACCGCTGCTACGAACGCACCTACCTCGAACACGGCAACGCGCCCTACCTGAACCGCGATTTTTTCCACCGCCTGGCCCGCACAGCGCCCGAAAACTGGCTGCTGTTCGTGGCCGAACGCGAGGGCCAGCCCATGGCCTCCAGCCTGATCGGCATCGATGCCGAACACGGCGTCGCCTATGGCCGTTACTGGGGTGCCCTGGAGCGGGTGGATTGCCTGCACTTCGAGGCCTGCTATTACCAGCCCCTGGCCTGGTGCATTGAACACGGTTTCCAGCGCTTCGAGGGCGGCGCCCAGGGCGAACACAAGATGGCGCGCGCCCTGCTGCCGGTTCGCACCACCAGTGCGCACTGGCTGGCGCACCCCGCCTTCGCCGATGCGGTGGAGCGTTTTCTGCAGCGCGAGGGTGATGGCATCGCGCAGTACCTCGATCACCTGTCCCAGCGCAGCCCCCTCAAGGTAACAGCCGCATCACCGGACGCACCCGTACCCCACAATAGAGAATGAATGCGCAGGAAAGAGCGAAAGCCAGGCCGTGCTTCACGCAGAAGCGCCCCTTGCACTCCGTCTTTTGCAGCATTAAGTTACACAATAGCTACACTCACTCCGCATGGACGAAGCCGACGCCTTTTTCACCCAGACCATTGTGGGCGCGCCCTTCACGGTCTTGCTCGGCCGTCGCATTCAGCCGGGCTCTGCTGAGAGCCAAGGCCTTGAAATCAACCCGATCACCGGCGAAAGCCGCCTGACCCGCGTCTGGCAGGAGTGGGTCGTGCTCAGTCATGCCTGCGATCCGGTGGGTCAATCCCGTTTGCGGCCCGGCCGGTTGCGGCGCCTGCTGGAACGCCACGCCTTGTGGATCGGCGTCCTGGGCCTGCTGTCGTTGGCGGGTTCCCTCGTTGTCTGGGGGATCACTCAATGGAGCTGAAGACCCCGCAAGACACCCTCACGCTGGACCCGATCGCAATGAACGTGGTCAGTCGCGTGGCGGCGGGCAGCCGGCTCAGCGGCGAGCTCCAGTTCGAAGGCGGCCTGCTGGTGCAAGGCGAGATCTCGGGTCATATACGGATCAATGGCCGGCTGATCGTCTGGACCGGTGGCGTGGTGCGTGGGCGCGTGAAGGTGCACGGTGATCTCTACCTGTTTGGGCAACTGGGTGACACCGGTGCCAGCCCGCAAGACACCAGCCTGGAGTGCACCGGCATGGCCTATGTGTCCAAGACCGCCGTGTCCACGGGCACGCTGCTGGCCAGACGCCTGCAGCTCTACGAGGGTGCTGACTTGCAGGGGCCGTTCAAGACGCTCAAACTCGGCGACAACCTGCCGGTGCTGCACGATGTGCACACCGGCCCCCGTTGAACCGCCCGAGTCCGCCACCATGCCGCCCCTGAAAGCCCATCGTTATCAGAACCCCGACCGCCATCTGGAACAAGACATGGAAAACAACGACATGAACGACAACCACCAGACACCCGATGCCAGCCAGGGTTACGACGAGCCCGCCAACGGCCCGGTGGACAGTGGCCAGACCCTGGAAGTGGCCGTCGGCAACGCCATGCCGCCGAGCCAGCCCAGCCACCTGCCCTTGCTGCAGCCCACGCCCCTGTCGGGTGTGGCAGGCGAAGCCCTTGAAACGAACACGGCGCGCAGCATGGTGGCCGAGGGCATGCACTTTGTGGGCAACGCCCTGCTGCGCGGCCCCTGCAGCGTGGCCGGTCTGGTGGAAGGCAACCTGACGCAGGCCCCCGATGCCTCGGTGGCGGTCGTCGTGACCGAAACCGGGCGCGTCAAAGGCGACATCACCGCACAAAAAATCTCGGTCATGGGCCACACCGATGGCATCCTGGACTCCGGTCAGGGTGAAGTGGCCCTGCACGACACCGCCAGCGTGCACGGTCTGGTGCGCTATGGGCGGATCCAGGTCAACGGCGCCGACCTCAATGCCACGCTGGAGCGTGTGGCGATCCAGAAGCCGGGGGCCTGACGGTTTTCCATGCTGTGGCGCCAAACTCCACAAACCCTCCTGATTCCGCAAACAGCGCCCGTGCCGGACGCCGAAGCCTTGCGCCGCGCGGTGCTGCAGGCGAGCTGGCGGCGCGATCGCAGGGTCGCGCGTCGGCGCGTGTGGTTGCGCTGGCTGCTCTGGTTGACCGGGCGTTACCTGTTGCCGGCCCTGCTGGTCTTCGGCTTGGGCGCCTGGCTCTGGCTGGGGGTACTGCCGGGCATGGGCAACCCTTTGGACCAACTGACCAGCATCCAGAAACCCACCGCCAGCCTCGCACCGGCCGCCACGCCAACGCACAAGGCTGTGCCCGAACCTGCCATGTTGCCGCCGCCTTCATCGGCCGAGCCAGAAGAGTTGGTCAGCTACAGCCCGGAGGGCGAAGAACTGCCCGTGCCACTGACCCTTCGGTTCGAATCGCGCTGGGCGACAACGGTCACCGGCAACCACACCACCACCGTGTCCGCTGCACCCGACAAATTCACCCCGATCCAACCGCATCTGAAACCCGAAAACTGGTTGCACAGCAAGGAGCCCTGACCCCATGAACAACAATCCCGCTTCCACCCGCCTCGTCCCGGCCGAACGCCTCTCCGCCATCACCAGCCTGATCGCCGAAGGTGCCGTGTTCGACGGCAACTTCCACACCACGCGCGACCAGGGCATCAAGGTCGACGGCCAGCTCAAGGGCAACATCACCTTCGAGACCGGCGGCACGCTGCATGTGGGCGCCACGGGTGTGATCGAAAACACCCGCCTGGAAGCGGACTACGTGTTCATCGAAGGCAAGGTGATCGGCACCGTGATCGCACGCAAGGCGCTGGAGATCACCGGTTCGGCCACGCTGATCGGCGACGCCAGCTACGACGAAATGATCGACATGCACCCGCGTGCCCGCGTGCGCGGCAAGATCGAATACCGCGGCGACATTGACGCGACGCAGTCCTGATCCCGCCTCCAGAATCACAAAAAAAAGCCTGCCAGATCGCTCTGGCAGGCTTTTTTTTCAGAGTGACGCCCCGCGCACGGCGGGGTCTTCAACAGGGATCAGGCCGCTTTGGCGTTGTAGGCCGCGATGCCGTCCAGGATTTCCTTGTGGGCGGATGCCTTGTCTTCCCAGCCCTGCACCTTGACCCACTTGCCCGGCTCCAGGTCTTTGTAGTGCTCGAAGAAATGCTCGATGGCCTTCAGGCGCATCGGGTTCAGGTCCTCCGGCTTTTGCCAGCGGCTGTAAAGCGACAGGATCTTGTCGGTCGGCACGGCCAGCACCTTGCCGTCTTCGCCGGCTTCGTCGGTCATCTTCAGGATGCCGATGGCGCGGCATGGCACCACCACACCGGGGATCAGCGGCACGGGCGTGATCACCAGCACGTCCACCGGGTCCCCGTCGCCCGACAGGGTCTTGGGCACATAACCGTAGTTGGTCGGGTAGTGCATCGCGGTGCTCATGAAACGGTCCACGAAGATCGCGCCGGTTTCCTTGTCCACTTCGTACTTGATCGGGTCGGCGTTCATCGGGATTTCGATGATCACATTGAACGACTCGGGAACATTCTTGCCAGGGGTGACGTTGTCGAGAGACATGGGAATTTTCTGAGAGTTGATGAATTGGAAGCGGCCACGTGTGCACAGGCATGGCGCACGGAACCCGAACAGATGGGCGCAAACGGTGCGCGCATGGGCAGGATTTACCCTGATTTTACTGATCCCAGCCTTACTTCCTGATCCATATCATTTCCCAAACGAAGCAATTCCCGCTAAATTCCAGCCGTTGGCCAATCGCCCTGCCGTGCTGCACCACCTGTAGCACAAGGACACGAGGAAGCAACGCAGCGGGGGCCACCCTCAAAGCGTTGCCCCCTCCAAGTCAAAACGAATGAGCAGGAGTAATCTATGGTTGGACAATCCGCGCTGATCTTTGCGCTGGTGTGTGGGCTCGTGGCCGTGGCATACGGTTTCTGGTCCCGAAGCTGGATTCTTTCTCAGGACGCGGGCAACGCCCGCATGCAGGAAATCGCCGGGGCCATCCAGACTGGTGCCGCCGCCTACCTCGCCCGACAGTACAAGACCATCGCCATCGTGGGCGTGGTGCTGGCGATTCTCATCGGTGTCTTCCTCGACAGCACGACCGCCATCGGCTTCGTGCTCGGCGCAGTGCTTTCGGGTGCCTGCGGCTTCATCGGCATGAACGTCTCGGTGAAAGCCAACGTGCGCACGGCGCAGGCCGCCACCCGGGGCATCGGCCCGGCGCTGGACGTGGCCTTCCGTGGCGGCGCCATCACCGGCATGCTGGTGGTCGGCCTGGGCTTGCTGGGCGTGGCCGGCTTCTTCTGGTTCCTGGTCGGCAACGGCAACCTGACGCCCGACAAGAACCTGGCCAACCTGCTGAACCCGCTGATCGGCTTCGCCTTCGGTTCCTCGCTCATTTCCATCTTCGCCCGTCTGGGCGGCGGCATCTTCACCAAGGGCGCCGACGTCGGCGCCGACCTGGTGGGCAAGGTCGAAGCCGGCATCCCCGAAGACGACCCGCGCAACCCGGCGGTGATCGCCGACAACGTGGGCGACAACGTCGGCGACTGCGCCGGCATGGCGGCCGACCTGTTCGAGACCTATGCGGTGACACTGATCGCCACCATGGTGCTGGGCGCCCTGATGGTGACGGTGGCCCCGATGCAGGCCGTGCTCTACCCCTTGGTGCTCGGTGGCGTGTCGATCATCGCGTCCATCATCGGCTGCTTCTTCGTGAAGGCCAGTCCGGACATGAAAAACGTCATGCCCGCGCTGTACAAGGGCCTGGCGATTGCCGGTGTGCTCTCGCTGATTGCCTTCTACTTCGTGACCGCCTGGATCATGCCTGACGACGCCATCAGCGCCAGCGGCAGCCAGCTGCGCCTGTGGGGCGCCTGCGCCGTGGGCCTGATCCTGACGGCGGCCCTGGTCTGGATCACCGAGTTCTACACCGGCACCCAGTATTCACCGGTCAAACACATCGCCCAGGCCTCCACCACCGGCCACGGCACCAACATCATCGCGGGTCTGGGGGTGTCCATGCGCTCCACCGCCTGGCCGGTGCTTTGCGTCTGTATCGCCATCATCGCGGCCTACACGCTGGCCGGTCTGTACGGCATCGCCATCGCCGCGACCTCCATGCTGAGCATGGCCGGCATCGTGGTCGCACTCGATGCCTACGGCCCCATCACCGACAACGCCGGTGGCATCGCCGAGATGGCCGAGCTGCCCAGCAGCGTGCGCGATGTGACCGACCCGCTGGACGCGGTGGGCAACACCACCAAGGCCGTGACCAAGGGCTACGCGATCGGCTCGGCCGGTCTGGCCGCGCTGGTGCTGTTTGCCGACTACACCCACAAACTGGAAACCTACGGGCACCAGATCAGCTTCGACCTGAGCAACCCGATGGTGATCGTCGGCCTGTTCATCGGCGGCATGATCCCCTACCTCTTCGGTGCCATGGCCATGGAAGCCGTGGGTCGCGCCGCGGGCGCCGTGGTGGTCGAGGTGCGTCGCCAGTTCAAGGAGATCCCCGGCATCATGGAAGGCACGGCCAAGCCCGAATACGGCCGCGCGGTCGACATGTTGACCACCGCGGCCATCAAGGAAATGGTGATTCCCTCGCTGCTGCCGGTGGTGGCGCCCATCCTGGTGGGCGTGTTCCTCGGACCCCAAGCACTGGGCGGTCTGCTCATGGGCACCATCGTCACCGGCCTGTTCGTGGCCATCTCCATGTGCACCGGCGGTGGTGCCTGGGACAACGCCAAGAAATACATCGAAGACGGCCACCACGGTGGCAAGGGCAGCGAAGCCCACAAGGCGGCCGTGACCGGCGACACCGTGGGCGACCCCTACAAGGACACCGCTGGCCCGGCCGTGAACCCGCTGATCAAGATCATCAACATCGTGGCCCTGCTGATCGTGCCGCTGCTGCCGATGGCCGCCTGACCCGCGGGCAGGATCACCAACCTCAAGGCCCGCTTCGGCGGGCCTTGTTGTTTTCGGGACTTTGCCTGCCCCAACGACAGCTAGGTTGCGTCGGCCCGGGTGAGCAGGCGCACCACCGCGCTGGCACTGGGTGTCAGTTCCTGAAGCCGATCGACCTCCCCGCGCTCGATGGCCAGCATCACCAGTTCATGGATGCCCCCCACTGCGGCGAGGGCCATGGTGGGTGTCAGCACCGGGCTCATGGACACCCCGCCAGAACAGGACCCACCGTTGACCGTCTCCAGCACAAAGTCGGCAAACTGCGCCATCACTTCGCGGCGCACCCGGAGTCCTTCGGGTCCCAGGTGATGGATTTCAACAAACAGCGTCCCGACCAGCCCCGGCCCCGCCGCCAGGTGCGCGAAATAGGCGTCCAGCGCATGCTCCACCTGGGTTTGCCAGGGGCGATCGGGCTGGACCGCTTCGCGCAGCGTGCGCAGCGCCGATGCGCTGGTCAGCCGGTACAGCGTCAGAAAGCAGGCTTCCTTGCAGTCGAAATGTTCATAGAACGTGCGCTTGGAAACCCCCGCTTCGCGCACGATGTCGGCAATGGTGGCCGCGGCAACGCCTTTGCTGGCCGACACACCCGCCATCGCTTGCAGCAAGCGCGACTGGTGTTCGTGATGCTCGCGGGTGGTGTCGCCTGTAGCCATGGATGGGGCATTCATGCGCGGCATCTTAGGCCAGCCGCTTGTCCGCCGGCTGACAACGCCCGGCCTTGTTCACCGCGGAACCCCGCTTGACAGTGCTCCCTCAGGCAGGCAGCATGACCCCCTTGGTACCCAAAAGTACCGCCACCCGAAAACCGCCCATGACCGAACTGATTGTCCGCCGCCTGCTGATCGATCTGGAGCAGCCGGTCGCCCGCCACTGGTGCGCCGGCGATGCGTTCCTGACCGCCTGGTTCAACGCCCTGTCCATGAGCTTCCCGGTGGGCGAACAGTTCTTCATCGACTCGGTGCGCAACGGTCTGCAGGCGCTGGCGCCGGAGCAGCGCAACCGCCACCAAGGCGAGGTCCAGGGATTCATCGGCCAGGAAGCGACCCACCGCCGCATTCACGCGCTCTTCAATGCGCAGATCGAACGCCACGGTCTGGTCAACGACTGGGAACCGCGCGCCCGCGAGCGCCTGCGGCTGGTCGAAGGCACCGACCCGCGCCACGGCCTTGCCATCACCGCGGCCAATGAACACTTCACCGCCCTGTTTGCCGAATGGATGCTGTCGCACCACCACCTGCTGGACGGCTGCGAGCCCCGTCTCAAGGCTTTGTGGCTCTGGCACAGCGCCGAAGAGGCCGAACACAAATGCACCGCGTTCGACCTTTACCAGGCCCTGGGTGGCAGCCACGCCTGGCGGGTGAAATGGATGCGGCGCATCACCCTGATCTTCCTGACCGACACGCTGCGCCAGACCGCCAACAACCTGCGGCGCGACGGCACGCTCTGGCGCTGGAGCACCTGGCACAGGGCGGCACGTCACATGCTCGGCCGCGAGGGTCTGCTGCGCCAGAGCTTCAAACCCTGGCGGGCGTATTTCCGGCGCGATTTCCACCCCAGTCAACAAAGCAGCGATCTCTCACAGAACTGGCTGCGCGACAACAGCCGCCTGTACACCCGGGTCGGCGCCGCCTGAGTGCCCCACCCCCTGGGGTTTAACCCCGATTCGCCAGGGTCTGTGTGCCAGCTCCCGCGCAGCGTCCACCATAATCGGAGCATGTCCGAACGCGTCATTCCCCTGGTCGATCACCGCATGTCCACACTGTCTGCGGCGATCCCGTCAAAGGCCATTCCCGCCACGGGTCTGCTGGGCGATGCCCTGGGCCGGCCGCTGCGCGACCTGCGCATCAGCGTCACCGACCGCTGCAACTTCCGTTGCAGCTACTGCATGCCCAAAGAGGTCTTCGACAAGGACTACCCCTACCTGCCGCACAGCGCGCTGCTGAGTTTTGAAGAGATCACGCGCGTGGCGCGCCAGTTCGTGGCCCATGGCGTGCAGAAGATCCGCCTCACCGGCGGCGAGCCCCTGCTGCGCAAGAACCTCGAAATCCTCATCGCTCAGCTCGCGGCGCTGCGCACGGTTGAAGGCCGGCCGCTGGACATCACGCTCACCACCAACGGGTCGCTGCTGGAACGCAAGGCGCAGGCCCTCAAAGATGCCGGGCTGCAGCGCGTCACGGTCAGCCTGGACGGCCTGGACGACACCGTCTTCCGCGCCATGAACGACGTCGATTTCCCGGTGGCCGACGTGCTGCGTGGCATCGAAGCCGCGCAGGCCGCGGGCCTGGGCCCGATCAAGGTCAACATGGTGGTCAAGCGCGGCACCAACGAGCATCAGATCCTGCCCATGGCGCGCCATTTCAAAGGCACCGGCATCGTGCTGCGCTTCATCGAATTCATGGACGTCGGCGCCACCAACGGCTGGCGCATGGACGAAGTGATGCCGAGCGCCGAGGTGGTGCAGATGATCCACCGCGAGCTGCCGCTGGTGCAGCTGGAACCGTCGGCGCCGGGTGAGACCGCCGAGCGCTGGGGCTATGCCGATGCGAACGGCCAGCACGATGTACGGGCGGGCGAGATCGGCGTGATCAGCAGCGTCACGCAGGCCTTTTGCAGCGACTGCAACCGCGCCCGCCTGTCCACCGAAGGCAAGCTGTACCTGTGCCTGTTCGCCAACCAGGGCCACGACCTCAAACCGCTGGTGCGGGGTGGTGCGTCTGACGAACAACTCGCCAGCGCAATCGCGGCCATCTGGCAGGGTCGCAGCGACCGGTACTCCGAACTGCGCGCCAGCCTGCCACCCGACGAGTCGGGTGGTGGCCGGCGGGTAGAGATGAGCTATATCGGAGGCTGAACAGGAACACCCCTGCGCCGCCTCGCGTCACCCCCTCAAGGGGGAGGCACTGGCCGTCCGGCAAAGCCGACCCGGCGGTGCCCCCGGTTAAAAACACCCCAATCGCTGCACCTCAGAAAACCTGACCGCGTTCCGCCATGAATCCCATACAACCTGGACAAATCACCGCCCTCGTGCTCGCCGGAGGCCGCGGCTCCCGCATGGGCGGGGTGGACAAGGGCCTGCAGAACTTCAACGGCACGCCGCTGGCGCTGCACACCGTGTTGCGGCTGCAGATGCAGGCCGGTGGCCTGATTGGCGACCTGATGATCAACGCCAACCGCAACCTCTCGGCCTACGAGGCCTTTGGTGCGCCGGTCTGGCCCGACACGCTGTCCGACTACGCCGGACCGCTGGCGGGTTTCATGACCGGGCTGGAGCGCTGTGAAACGCCTTACCTGCTGACGGCCCCCTGCGACACACCGCTGTTCCCGCTCGACCTCGCACAGCGGCTGGCGCAGGCCTTTGAAGACGACTCCACCGAGATCGCCATGGCCGCGGCGCGCGAAGCCGACGGCCAGGTCCGCACCCAGCCGGTCTTTTGCCTGATGCGGGTGAACCTGCTGGAGAGCCTCGTCGCCTTCACCCAGGCGGGCGGTCGCAAGATCGACCGATGGACCGACCAGCACCGCACCGTGGTGGTGACCTTTGACCAGCCGGACGACGATCCACGCGCCTTCTGCAACGCCAACACCCTCGCCGAACTGCACGCGCTGGAAATCGGCTGAAACCCGACCCGATGAAAACGATAGAACAGATCGCAGCCGAGCTGCAGGGCTACGACCCGCAGGCCCTGAGCGCAGAACGCGTCAACCAGTTCCTGGCCCACCTGGTCGAACCCGTCACAGCCACCGAAACGGTGGGCGTGTTCGAGGCGCTCGACCGCGTGCTCGCGCAGGACGTGGTCTCGCCCATCAGCGTGCCGCCGCACGACAACTCGGCCATGGACGGTTTTGCGTTTCACAGCTCACAGCTCCAGCCGGGGCAGCCGCTGTCGCTGCGCGTGGTCGGCACCGCCTTCGCCGGCAAAGCCTGGCAGGGCACGGTGGCGGCAGGTGAGTGCCTGAAGATCATGACCGGCGCGATCATGCCGCCCGAGCTGGACACCGTGGTGCCACTGGAGTTTGTGAAGGCGCAGGATGACCGCGTGGAAATCCCCTCCGGTGTGGTGAGCGCCGGTGACAACCGCCGCCTGCTCGGCGAAGACCTCATGGCGGGGCAGCCCGCGCTGCGCAGCGGCCAGACGCTCGGCCCCGCTGCGCTCGGCCTGATCGCCAGCCTCGGCCTGCCTAGGGTTGCGGTGTATCGACGGGTCAAGGTGGCCTACTTCTCCACCGGCGACGAAATCCTCAGCCTGGGCGAACCGCTGCGCGAAGGCGCGGTGTACGACAGCAACCGCTACACCGTCTTCGGCCTGCTCACGCGCATGGGCGTCGAGGTGATCGACATGGGCGTCATCAAGGACGAACCCGCCGCCCTCGAGGCCGCCTTCCGCCAGGCCGCGCTGGAGGCCGACGCCATCATCACCAGTGGCGGCGTGAGCATGGGCGAGGCCGACCACACCAAGGCCATGATGAAGCAGCTCGGTGACGTGGCGTTCTGGCGCATCGCCATGCGGCCCGGTCGGCCCATGGCCGTGGGCAGGATCACAGAAAACAGCAAGTCAGCCGTCCTCTTCGGCCTGCCGGGCAACCCGGTGGCCGTGATGGTCACGTTCCTGGCCTTCGTGCGCCCCGCCCTGCAGCGCCTGATGGGCTGCCAGGCCTGCGAGCCGGTGCTGCTCAAGGCGCACAGCGCCGAGGCCCTGCGCAAGAAACCGGGCCGAACCGAATACCAGCGCGGCATCGTCAGCCGCGGTGCCGACGGCTCGCTGCAGGTGCGCACCACCGGCAACCAGGGCTCGGGCGTGCTGCGCTCCATGGCGGAGGCCAACGGCCTGATCGTGCTGCACCACGGCCAGGGCAACGTGGCCGTGGGCGACGAGGTGGACGTGATGATGTTCGACGGCGTGATCTGAGCGCTTGATGCCACCTGCCCGGCCACTGGGCGCAGGGTAGGCGCCCTGTTTATCGTGCGTCCTGCTCTCGCGCAACCGCTGCGGACTGCTGGGCCAGAAACTCGTCGGCCCAGCGCTGGGCGCGGGGCAGGCAACTCGCCAGCGAGGCCTGCAGCTCGGGCACCTGAAAGTACTCAGGATCATGCAGGTAAGGGTGGCGCATGCACGCGACATCCCGCGCTTCATGACTCAGATCCACCCGTTGCCCGTCGATGAAGTTGTACTGGTGCTCATAGTGCCCCCGGATGGCACCGCCAAACACACGCTGCATGAAGAGGGACCCGTACTTGCAGGCGCCCGAGAGGTCCTGCGGGACTTTGTCCGGCTGGCCGATGGCTTCTTCACACCACTTAGCGAACACGAAGACTTTGGCCGCCCGGAAGTTCTCGTCGGTGTAGGGCAGGCGCCCGGCCTGCGGCAAGGTACAGTCCAGGCCCATCGGTGGCTCCGGATCGGCCATCACTTCGCCACCAGGATGTCTTCGGACCCGGGTTCTCCGTGGCCCGGCACATCTTTCGGCAGCACCCGGGAACCATGCCTGGTACGCGCCAGCAACGTGTACATGGTGGGCACCACAAACAGCGTGAGCAGCGTGCCCAGGCTCATGCCGCCCACGATCACCCAGCCGATCTGCTGGCGGCTCTCGGCACCGGCCCCGGTGGCCAGCGCCAGTGGCATGGCGCCGAGCACCATGGCACCGGTGGTCATCATGATCGGGCGCAGGCGCAATGCGGCAGACTCCTTCACCGCTTCGAGCTTGTCTTTGCCCTTCTCGCGCAGCTGGTTGGCGAACTCCACGATCAGGATGCCGTGTTTGGTGATCAGGCCCACCAGCGTGATGAGCCCGATCTGACTGAACACGTTGAGCGTGCCGCCGCTGAGCTTGAGCGCCAGCAGCGCACCCAGCATGGACAGCGGCACGCTGAGCATGATGATGAGTGGATCGACAAAGCTCTCGAACTGCGCCGCCAGCACCAGGTAGATGAACAGCAGCGAAAGCGCGAACACGATGGCCAGCGAGCCCGATGAGCTGCGGAATTCGCGGCTCTGCCCGTTGAGATCGGTGGTGTAGCCGGGTGGCAGCACCTCGGCCGCGATCCCGTTCATGATCTGGAGCGCCTCGCCCAGCGCCAGTTCGGGCGCGAGGTTGGCCGTGATGGAGGCACTGCGGCGCTGGCCGAAGTGGTTGAGCTCGCGCGGCACCACGACCTCGCGCAACTGCACCAGCGAAGCCAGCGGGATCATGGCGTCGCCGCGACCGCGCACGAAGAGCTTGTCGATGTCATCGGGCGCGCTGCGCTGGGCACTGTCGGTCTGCACCACCACGTCGTACTGTTCACCGCCCTGCTTGTAGCGTGTGACCACGCGCCCGCCCAGCAAGGTTTCCACCGTGCGCGCGATGACTTCGACGCTCACGCCCATGTCGGCGGCGCGCTCGCGGTCCACGTCCATGCGGATCTCGGGCTTGTTCAGGCGCAGGTCGGTGTCCACCTGCACGAAGCCCGGGTGTTTGGCCATCTCGTCCTGGAAGCGGCGCACGGTTTGTGAGAGGTTCTGGTAGCTGTCGCTGGTGACGATGACGTAGTTGATCGGCCGCTCGCGAAAGCCCTGGCCCAGCGAGGGCGGCGTGATAGGGAAGCCGCTGATGCCGGGCAACGCGCCGATGCGCGGTGCGATTTCGCGCGCGATCTCCTGCGTGCTGCGTTCGCGTTCTTCCCAGGGCTTGGCACGCAGGAACACCGAACCCTGCGCCACCGTGGGGTTGCCGATGTTGCTGAAGATGCGGTCGAACTCGGGGTAGTCCGCACCGATGCGCTCCACCGCCTCGGCGTAACGCCGGGTATAGGCCAGCGTGGCACCGTCAGGGCCGTTGACGTTGACCAGGATCACACCACGGTCTTCCAGCGGCGCGAGTTCCTGCTTGGTAGTCTGCAGCAGCCACCAGCTGCCCGCAGCACTCGCCAGCATCACGCCCACCACCAGCCAGCGCACGCGCAGCGCCCCGGCCAGCAGGCGGCTGTAGCCCCGGGTGATGGCGACGAGCACGCGCTCCATGCCGCGGTCGAACCCGCCCGGGTTGGGGTTGTGGCGCAACAGCTTGCTGCTCATCATGGGCGAGAGCGTGAGCGCCACGAAGCCCGACACCACCACCGCACCTGCCAGCGCGAGCGCGAACTCGGCGAACAGGCGCCCGGTGCGCCCGGGCGTGAAGGCCAGCGGCGCGTACACGGCGGCGAGCGTGAGCGTCATGGCCACCACAGCGAAGCCGATCTCGCGCGCCCCTTTGATGGCCGCTTCAAACGGCTTCATGCCTTCCTCAATGTGCCGGTAGATGTTCTCCAGCACCACGATGGAATCGTCCACCACCAGGCCGATGGCCAGCACCAGCGCCAGCAGCGTGAGCGTGTTGATGGAAAAGCCGAACAGCGCCATGAGCGCGAAGGTGCCGATCAGGCTGACCGGAATCGTCACCAGCGGGATGATGGACGCGCGGAAGGTGCGCAGGAAGACGAAGATGACCAGCGCGACCAGCACCACGGCCTCGGCGATGGTGGTGTAGACGGCCTTGATCGAACGGTCGATGAAGACCGAGTTGTCGTTGGCGATCTCGACGTTGATGCCCGGCGGCAGGTCGGTCTTGACCTTCTCCAGCAACTGGCGCACACCGGCCGCGAGCTCCAGCGGGTTGGCCGTGGCCTGGCGGATCACGCCCAGCGACACCGAGTCGCGCCCGTTCAGCCGCACCGAGCTGCGTTCGTCCTGCGGGCCCTGCACCACACGCGCCACATCGCCCAGCCGGATCGACTGGCCGTTGACCGTGCGCAGCGTCACCGCGCGGAACTGCTCGGGCGTCTGCAGGTCGGTGGCGGCCGTGACGTTGAACTCGCGCTGGCTGCTCTCGATGCGCCCGGCGGGCACTTCGAGGTTGGAGCGGCGCAGCGCGTCTTCCACGTCCTGCACCGTCAGGTTGTAGGCGGCCAGGCGGTCGGGGTCGATCCAGATGCGCATCGAATAGCGGCGCTCGCCGTAGATGCGCACCTCGGCCGCGCCGGTGGCCGTCTGCAGCACCGGTTTGGCGATGCGGTTGGCCAGGTCGGAGAGCTGCAGCGCGTTATGGGTGTCGGAATTGAGCGAGATCCACATCACCGGAAACGCATCGGCCTCGACCTTGGCGATCACCGGCTCGTCAATGCCCTGCGGCAGGCGCTGGCGCACCCGGCTGACCTTGTCGCGCACGTCGGCGGCGGCCGAGTCGGGGTCGCGCTCCAGCTTGAAGCGCACCGTGATCTGGCTGCGCTCCTGCCGGCTGATGGAGGTGATCACGTCCACGCCTTCGATGCCGGCGATGGAATCTTCCAGCGGTTTGCTCACCTGCGACTCCACCACCTCGCTGGAAGCGCCGGTGAAGGTGGTGCTCACGGTGACGGTGGGCTCGTCGATCTTGGGGTACTCGCGCACCGTGAGACCGCTGAAGGCCACCAGCCCGATCAGCAGGATCAACATCGACAGCACGCTGGCAAAAACGGGCCGGCGGATCGCGACTTCAGGCAGTTGCATGGTGCGCTTCCTGCGGGATCAGCCGCCACTCGCCGGCGGGGTGCCAGCGGGTGCGCCCTGGGGTCCGGCGACCGGAGCGCCCGGGGGACGGCCCATCTCCACCACGCGCACGGCCGTGCCGTCTTTCTGCAAACGCTGCTGGCCCGCCACCACCACGGTGTCGCCCTCGGCCACGCCCTGCGTGATCTGCACCTGGGCGCCCCGGCGCACGCCGAGCTGCACCTCGGTGCGGCGCGACACCAGCTTGGCGCCATCGCCCTCGCCTTCTTTCAGCAACCGGAAAACAAACTGCTTGCCCGCCTGCGGCACGATGGCTTCTTCGGGCACCACCAGCGCAGCGGCGTTGGTGGTGAACACGGTGGTCACGCGGGCGAACATGCCGGGGCGCAACTCGCCGCCGGGCGCGGGCGGCAGCACGGCGCGCACGGCGATCGAGCGGCCGTTGGCGTCCAGCAGCGGATCCACCGCCTGCACCTTCGCGCTGAAGCGTTTTCCGGGCAATGCGTCCAGTTCCACCTCGACCGGCTGGCCGGCGGCGATGCGGGTCTGGAAGCGCTCGGGCAGACGGAAGTCCACCGTGAGCTGCGAGGTGTCTTCCAGGTTCACGAGGTCCGCGCCGTCCTTGACGTAGTCGCCCAGGTGAACCACGCGCAGCCCCACGGTGCCGTCGAACGGTGCGGTGAGGCGCATGCGCGAGAGGCGCGCCTGCGCCAGCGCCACCTGCGCTTCGGCCACCTGCAGTGCCGCGCGGTTTTCGTCCAGCACGCGCTGGGCCACAAAGGCCTGCGCCACCAGTTCCTCGTTGCGTTTGAGGTTGGCGCGCGCGATGGAGAGCTGGGCCTGCGCCTGGCTGAGTTCGGCCTTCTGCAACACGTCGTCCAGCTGCACCAGCAACTGGCCACGCCTGACCCGGGCGCCGTCGGCAAAGGCGATCTGAGAGATGCGGCCGCTGACCTCGGGCCGCAGGGTGACTCTCTGGCGCGAGCGCAGGGTGCCCACCGCCTGAGCGTCGTCCCGCAAGGCGAGGGACTTGACCTGCGCCACCTCGACACCGGGCGTGCCGGCGGCCGGTCGTCCCGCGGAAACCGCGGCGCTGCCCCCAGGGCTGCCACCCGCAGCAGCAGCCTGGTTGGGCGCACGGTTCTGGAGCCACCAGGCACCCGCCGACGCCAGCCCGAGGCCGGCCGCAGCGATCACCACATAAAGGGTCTTTTTTGCCATGTTTCGATCAGGTGCAGGGGAGCGCGCCAAGTGTCACAACCTTTTGCAATGTATCAGTGCATAGACACCCACAAGCGCATAAGTTCAATCGCCCGGCCAACCGGAGGCTCGCCGTCCCAAGCTCTCAGCCCGGCACGCCCCGGTTGGCCAGTGCATCGGCCTTTTCATTCCCCGGGTCGCCGGCATGGCCTCTGACCCAATGCCATTCGATCTGGTGCACCCCGTCGTGCACCAGGGCATCGAGCTTCTGCCAGAGGTCGGCATTCTTGACCGGCTGTCTGGCCGCCGTCTTCCAGCCCTTGGTCTTCCAGCCATGGATCCACTCGGTGATGCCTTTGCGGACGTATTCGCTGTCCAGGTAAAGCGACACCTTGCAGGGGCGCTTGAGCGCACCGAGTGCTTCGATCACGGCCGTGAGTTCCATGCGGTTGTTGGTGGTCTCGCGCTCACCACCCCAGAGCTCTTTTTCATGGCCGCCGGCCTTGAGGTAAACGCCCCAGCCGCCCGGGCCCGGGTTGCCTTTGCAGGCGCCATCGGTGTAGATCACCACGTGATTCAAATCAGAGTCTCCAGAGATATGGGGGAACCGGTCCGCTGTCCAGCACGCCGGTGATGAAAAGGTGCGCTGCGTCAATGCCGGTTGGCCACCGACACCGGCGCCGCGGCCACAGCCCGCCGCGGCTTCCACGCCGGACCGAGCAGGCGCACGCCCCGCACGCGCTTGACCGCCACCTGAAAATAGACCGCGCCGAAGATCGGCCACCAGCGTGGGCCGGCCCGGTCCATCCAGGCGCTGTGATTGAGCCACTTTTCGGTCCTCACCGCCGGCCGGTAGCAGCCAAAGCGCTCCGACTCTACTTCAAAACTCAGCAGCCGCAGCCAGTCGCGCAGCCGGCGCGGGCCGATGAATTCACCGGCCTCGGGCAGGTACAGGCTCGACAAACCCAGCCCATGCAAACCCAGCCGCCCTGCCAGGCGGGCGCGCCCCTGGCGCAGGCCCCAGAGACTGGTCGGATTGAAACCCGAAATCACCACCCGGCCCTCGGGCACGAGCACCCGCTCCACCTCGCGCAACACGTGGTGGGGGTCGGCGCTGAGCTCCAGCGTGTGCGGCAGCACCACCAGGTCCAGACTCGCCGGCGGAAACGGCAGCGCAGCCGCGTTGGTCACCAGCGCGACCCGCGGCGACTCGCCCGGGGCCGGCCAGGTCGAGACCCGGTCACCACGGTCCACGGATGGGGACTGCGGAGCATCCAGATCCACCGTGCGACCGCCCTCCCCGGTGAACAGCCGCTCGTCCAGCGGCGCAACGAGCATCTCTTCGGGCAAGGCCAGCCAGCGGTGCGGCATGCGGTTCGCGTCAAGGGTACGCAGCTCGGGCAGTCCCAGCTGCAGCGCGTTGTAACCAAACAGATCGCTCACGGCCAGGTCAAACTGCCGCTGCTCCCAGTCCAGCAAGTAACGCCCTGGAGCGGTCTGAAACCAGTCGGTCAAACTTATAATGGGTGGATACATGGTGTGAGATGAAAAGACGGAGCTGGCGCAAGTCCGGCACCCCCAACCCGGCTTTTCCGCGTACTCTACACGCCAACCCCGCATTCACACCGGGCTCCGCGCATGACACTTTTTCCCCTACCCGCGTTCAGCGACAACTACATCTGGGTGTTGCACGACGGGCAGCGGGCGCTGGTCGTGGATCCCGGCGAGTCCGATGGGGTACTGGCCTGGCTGGCCGACCAACGGATCGACCTCGACACCATCCTGATCACCCACCACCACGCCGACCACACCGGTGGCGTGGCGGCCTTGCGCCGGGCCACCGGCGCGCGTGTCATCGGCCCGGCGGACGAACCCATGCCCGAGCCCCTGCTGCGCGTGGGTGAGGCCGATACCGTAAGTGCGCTGGGTCTGGACTGGTCGGTGATCCATGTGCCGGGACACACGGCCGGCCACATCGCCTACTTTTGCCCCGACGTGGACGGCCGGCCCCTGGTCTTTTGCGGCGACACCCTGTTCTCGGCGGGCTGCGGCCGGCTGTTCGAGGGCACGCCGGCGCAGATGCTGGACTCACTCACCCGCCTGGCCCAGTTGCCCGACACCACCCGGGTCTGCTGCACACACGAATACACGCTCTCCAACCTGCGTTTTGCGCTGGCGGTCGAGCCCGGCAATACCGAACTGACGCAGCACGCCGCGCATTGTGCGCAGCTGCGTGCCGGGAACCTTCCCACGCTGCCCAGCTCCATCTGGCTGGAAAAGCAGATCAACCCCTTCCTGCGCACCCATGTGCCCGCGGTGGCCCAGGCGGCCCGTGCACATGAACCCGGCGCAGGATCCGATACCGTGAGCGTGCTGGCCACCCTCAGGGAATGGAAAAACAATTTCAAATGACTCTCGCCTCCGCTCCGACCGCTTTCCATCCGCCCCCTGATCCCTCCCGCACCCGCCCGCCATTGACACCGTCAGGCGGTCGTCTGGCCGGACTGGTCTGGACCCTGGGCCTGACCTTGCTGATCGCCGGTTGTGCCGGTACGCCAGCACCGCGCCAGTCCACACAGACAGGGGATGGGTCAACGGTGCCCAGCGGCAGGCCCCTGCCAGCCACCGCGTCCCCCAACTACAACCACCCACCGCTGAGCACCATCGTCTCCGCACAGGCCAGCGCGCCCCCGGTCGTCACACTGGCCGCCCCGGAAGACATCTGGGACCGCATACGGCGCGGCTTTGCCATGGCGGACCTGCAGAACGATCTGGTCCGCGACCGTGAGCAGTGGTACATCAGCCGTCCCGACTACATGCAGCGCATGACCGAGCGGTCGAACCGGTACCTGTTCCACATCGTCGAAGAAGTCGAGCGCCGCAACCTGCCCATGGAGCTGGCCCTGCTGCCCTTCATCGAGAGCGCGTTCAATCCGCAGGCGGTGTCCAGCGCACGCGCTGCCGGCATGTGGCAGTTCATGCCAGCCACCGGCCAGTCGTTCGACCTGAGGCAGAACGCGTTCCGCGATGACCGCCGCGACGTGCTGGCGTCCACCCGCGCCGCGCTCGACTACCTGGAGCAACTGCACGGCCGCTTTGGCGACTGGCACCTCGCCCTTGCGGCCTACAACTGGGGTCAGGGCAACGTCAACCGCGCCATCACGCGCAACCAGCGTGCCGGTCTGCCCACGGGTTACACCGACATCGACATGCCGCTCGAGACGCGCATGTACGTGCCCAAGCTGCAGGCCGTGAAAAACATCCTGGCCCGGCCCGAATCGTTCAATGCCCAGCTGCCACCGATCGGCAACCACCCCTTCTTCGACACCCTGACGCTGGAGCGTGACATCGATGTGGCGCTCATCGCCCGCCTGGCGGAGGTGAGCGAGAAGGACTTCCGGGCATTGAACCCTTCGATCAAGCAGCCCATCGTGATGGCGGCCGGTACGCCTTACATCCTGCTGCCCTGGGACAACGCCAACATCTTCGAGCGCCGTCTGGCCGAGTACAAAGGCCCGCTCGCCAGCTGGACGGCCTGGGTCGTTCCCAGCACCATGACGGCGGCACAAGCCGCCAGCCGCGTGGGCATGAGCGAGTCCGAACTGCGCGCTGTCAACAACATCCCGCCCCGCATGCGGGTGCGCGCCGGTTCGAGTTTGCTGGTGGCGCGCAGCGACCAGCACAACCGCGACGTGAGCGAATTCGTCGCCGACAACGCCAGCCTCAGCCTGCAACCCGAGGCCATCGTGCGGCGCGGCTCCGTGATCGTCCGCGCGGGCGACACCCTGAGCCGGCTGGCCGCGCGCCATGGCGTCAGCGCCTCGAATCTGGCGCGCTGGAACAACCTGCGGGTCAGCTCCAAACTCAAGGCCGGTCAGCGCCTCTCGCTGGTCAAGACCCAGCGCGCTGTCGCAGCGAAGAGCGGCAAGAAGATGACCCAGAAGAGCACGCGGGCCCAAGGCAAGAGCGTCAAGCGCAGCACCAAAAAAGCCACGATCAAACCCACGCGCACGGCGAGCAAAAAGAAAGCGCGCAAAAACTGAGAATGTTGTCCGCTTCGCCGCGGATTCAGGCGCGGAAGCGGGCCTTCGACTTCTGCGCAAACTCGTTGGTGAAGGTGCGGTCCAGGTTCACGCGCTGCAGCATCTGCGCATCGTCAAAATGCGCCAGCATGCGCACCGTGGTCGGAGGGCCGGCTTCGGGCATCAGACCATCGGGCGTCCACGACTCACGGGCCCGACTGAACGCGGCCAGGTACAGCGCCCGATCCCCGAGAAAATAGGTTTCGGGCACGATCCTGATCAGGTCGGAGGGCCCGGCGGTCTGCAGCCATTTCAGGGCATGCACCATCGCATCGGTGATGGCCTGGCAATGCTTCGGGTTGTTCTCCACGAAGTCGGCCGAAGCGCTCAGGCAACCCGCGGGCAGCGGTCCGCCAAACACATCGGCATTGCCCCGTGTGGTGCGCGTGTCGGCCACCACCCGGAGTTGCCCCGCCTGCTCCAGCTGGGTGATCACCGGGTCGGTGTAACAGATGGCATCCACCTGACCCGAGCGAAAAGCCCCAACCGCTGCCGAAGCACTCGGAAAGGCCTGGTAGGTCACGTCCTGCGGACCCAGCCCTGCCCTGGTCAGCAGCAGGCGCGCAATGCGGTGACTGGCCGAACCCAGCGCCGTGACCGCGATGCGTCGACCACGCAGGTCGCGCAGCTGCCGGTAGTGTTCCATGGTCTGCAGCGATACGCCGAGCACGATTTGTGGTGTGCGCCCCTGCAACACGATGGAGCGTATCGACTGCCCCCGCATCTGCAGACTGATGGTGTGGCTGTAGGGTCCCGACACCAGGTGGGTGGCGCCGCTGAGCATGGCCTGCAGGGCTTGCCCCGGTTCCGTGAAATCGCGCAGCTGGACGTCCAGCCCCTCAGCGGCAAAATAGCCCAGACGATCGGCGATCGTGAGCGGCAGGTAACAGAACGACGAGCGGTTCTCCACCGCCATCACCACGCGGCCCAGCGTGTTGCGAGTGACGGGCGCCGCGGCGCTGGTGGCTGGCCGCGACTGTGCAAACACCGCAGGAAGGCCTGCCGTCAGCATCGCCGACGCGCACACACGACCCCACCCCCGGCGACTCCACATGACACATCCTCTCTGGTACCTGTCTTCAAGGTGTCAGCGTATGCGCCATCACAAAAACCCGCATCGGGACGAATCCCGAGCGGGTTTCCACCAAGCCTAAAAGCAATTAAAAGTAACAGCCTCGCAGGCGGCGTCAGACGAACAGGATCGCGATGTTGACCAACAGTGCCAGGGTCCATGCGATGCTGCGCGCCGTGGCCAGATCGGCCACATACAACATGATGTAGACCAGTCGCAAAACGATGTAGAAGAAGGCCAGCAGATCCAGCCGGGTCTGGTAGGTGCCGAGCTGGTGGGCGATGATCACCGCACCTATGAAAAACGGCAGCGCCTCGAAGCTGTTGGCCTGCGCCGCATTGGCGCGCGCGCGCCAGTCGTTTTGCTTCGCCAGCCAGGCGCGCGGGTTGTGGTTGTCATAGCCGCCTTCGCGCCTTGGCTTGGCGAACGTGCCCCACTTGGCCAGCCCCGCGCAAACAATCGGCAGCAGCGCCGCCACGATCACGGCCCAGTAGGCCACGGTGAGTCCCGCGATTTTCATGAAGCGCTTTCTTTTGAATGCGAGTGGTCAGCGCCGGTCCACCAGGGCGTGGGCGATCGTGCCAAGATCCACGTACTCGAGCTCACTGCCCACCGGCACGCCCCGCGCGAGCCGCGTGACGTTCACGCCGCGCGCCTTCAGGGCCTGAGCGATCACATGGGCCGTGGTTTCGCCCTCGGCGGTGAAGTTGGTCGCGAGGATCACTTCACGCACCTCGCGCGCGCCGTCCACCAGGGTGTCGATGCGGTCAAAGAGTTTTTGCAGGCCAATATCGCGCGGACCCACGCCGTCCAGCGGGCTGAGCTTGCCCATGAGCACGAAGTACAGGCCCTTGTAGGCTCCGGTGCGTTCCAGCGCCGACTGGTCGGCCGGGTTCTCCACCACACACAGCTGGCTGCGGTCGCGCCGCCCATCGCGGCAGGTGGGGCAGATCTCGTCTTCGGTGAAGGTGTGGCACAGCGTGCAGTGCTTGACCTCGGCGCAGGCGTGTTGCAGCGCCTGTGAGAGGTGCAGCGCGCCCTCGCGGTCGTGCTGCAGCAGGTGAAACGCCATGCGCTGGGCCGACTTCACCCCCACGCCCGGCAGGCGCCGCAGCGCCTGCACCAGCAGTTCAAGAGAGTGGTTTTCGGCCAAGTGGGCGGTCGTCAGAAGGGGAACTTCATCCCGCCGGGAAGGCCTGGCATTCCTGCCGTGAGCTTGCCCAGTTTCTCGTTCGAAGTTTCTTCAGCCTTGCGCACCGCGGCGTTGAACGCGGCGGCCACCAGGTCTTCCAGCATGTCCTTGTCGTCGGCCAGCAGGCTGGGGTCGATGGTGACGCGCTTCACATCGTGCTTGCAGGTCATGAGCACCTTCACCAGGCCGGCGCCGGACTCACCGGTGACTTCGATGAAAGCCAGTTCGTCCTGCGCCTTCTTGAGGTTGTCCTGCATGGCCTGGGCCTGCTTCATGAGGCCGGCGAGTTGTCCTTTGTTGAACATGGTTTTCCTTGTATGTCCTGAATGAAATGAATCGGCGTAACCGAAAAGCTCAGGCGCCTGTGGCCTTGAGCGTGCCGGGTACGATTTTGCCGCCAAAGTCGCGCATCATCGTTTGCACGAAGGGGTCGTCGCGGATGATCTGTTCGGCTTCGCGCTGCCGGCGGGCGGCCTCGGCCGCCAACCGCAGCGCGGCGGAGTCCTCGACCGGGCCGATCTCCACCACCAGGCGGATCTCGTGGCCCAGCGTCTTCAAGGCCGCGCTCAGGCGTTCCCGGGTGTTGCCCTGGTTGAGCGACTCGCGCTCCACCCGCAACAGCCATTGGTCCGCGTCGCGCGCCACCAACTGGGACTGCAGCCCCAGCTCGCGCACCAGCGCTGTGATGGTTTCGGCCTTGGTCAGTTGCTGGACCGCATCGAACCAGAAATCACCCTCGGCACTGAGCACCGGCTCGCGCATGGGCGCGGCTTCGCCCGGCTCGCGCAGGCGGTCCAGCCGCGGCGCGGGTCCGGGATCACGCACGGGAACCTCCACCACGCGACGCGAGGTCTGCACACCCTCGTCCAACGGTGCATCGTCTGGCTCCTCCACCCAGGGTGGGCCGTCGGCGTCGTCTTCAAAGTGCGCAGGTTCAGCTGCGGGCAATGTCTGGGTCGCTGGCGCCGCAGGTACGGAGCGCGAGACAGGCGGAGCCTGCACAGTCGCTGCGGCCAAAGGTGCTGCCGGAGCCGATGCCACAGGTGCAACCGCCACGGCAGCGGGCCTGACCACAGGCGCCACAGGCCGGGGGGCCAGCGCCGCAACGGGCTGAGGCTCTACGACCGGGGCCTCAGCCCCGGATTTCAGTGTTTTTTTTTCCGCCGCGGCGCCGGTCGCCGTCTGCGAAGGCTTGAACGCGAGCAGCCGCAGCAGCACCATGGTGAGCGCGGCGTACTCGTCGGGAGCCAGGCCCAGCTCGGCACGGCCGTGCAGACACAGGCTGTAGAGCAGCTGGGTTTCGTCGGCGGGCAGCGCGTGCGCCAGGCGCACGATCTCCGGCGTGTCGGGGTCGTCCGACTCCTGCAGGGCCAGGCGCTCGGGCACCGCCTGCAACACCGCCATGCGCTGCAGCAGACTGGTCATTTCTTCGAGCGTCGAGGCGGCATTCAGGCCATTCAGGCGCAGGCTGTCGATGGTGTCGACCACGGTCGCGCCATCGCCCCGCGCCAGCCCGTCGATCAGCCGCAGCACATACGAACGGTCCACCGCGCCCAGCATCTGGCGCACCGTGGCCTCCTGCAACTGCCCGCCACCGAAGGCGATGGCCTGGTCGGTCAGCGAGAGCGCATCGCGCATCGAGCCACGCGCAGCGCGCGAGATCAGGCGCAGCGCCAGCGTTTCGGCCGGCACGCTTTCGGCCTGCAGCACCTGCGCCAGGTGCTGCAGCACGGTCTCGGGCGCCATGGGCCGCAAGTTGAATTGCAGACAGCGCGAAAGCACCGTCACCGGCACCTTCTGCGGGTCGGTCGTGGCCAGCACGAACTTCAGGTACTCGGGCGGCTCCTCCAGCGTCTTGAGCATCGCGTTGAACGCGTGCCCGGTGAGCATGTGCACCTCGTCGATCATGAAGACCTTGAAGCGGCCCTGCACCGGTTTGTAGACCGCCTGCTCCAGCAGCGCCTGGACCTCGTCCACGCCGCGGTTCGAGGCCGCGTCCAGCTCGGTGTAATCGACGAACCGGCCGGCGTCGATGTCGGTGCAGGCCTGGCACACGCCGCAGGGCTCGGCCGTGATGCCGCCCTGCCCATCGGCCCCCAGGCAGTTGAGCGACTTGGCCAGGATGCGCGAAACCGTGGTCTTGCCCACGCCGCGCGTGCCGGTGAACAGGTAGGCGTGATGCAGCCGCTGCGTGGTCAGCGCGTTGGAAAGCGCCTGAACCACGTGCTCCTGCCCCACCATTTCGGTGAAATTGCGCGGGCGGTACTTGCGGGCCAGAACGACATAGGACATGGCAGGGATTCTAAGCGGCGCCCTTGGTCGGCAAAGGGTGGCCGTCATCGCCTACAATCGACCTTGACGGGCCTTCCCGCATGGTGAAGCGGCCAACCGGGTCAGGTGGGGAACCAAGCAGCCCTAACTGTGTAGCCAGTGCCGGGGTCAAGGCTCGTCACCTTATTCAGCGCCAAACAGGCGCCGCAGCGAGCCCGCTGAAGTGCACCACCGCCGTGCCGTTGGGCACCGCGGATCGGGTGCCCTCAAAGTTTGGGCACCGGCGGACCCTCCAGCCCGCGCGCCCATTCCCGCCAGATCGCCACCAGCAGCGCCATCAGCACCGGGCCAACGAACAGGCCCACCAGCCCCATCGTTTTGACACCGCCGACCAGCCCGAAAAACGTGGGCAGGAACGGCAGCTTGACCGGCCCGCCCACCAGCCGCGGGCGCAGGGTCTTGTCCACGATGAAGAGCTCGACCGAGCCCCAGGCAAACAGCAGCAGGCCGGCCGTCGCATGGCCGGAGCCCACCAGATAGAGCGACACCAGCGTGAACGACAGCGGCGCGCCGCCGGGAACCATGGCCATGAAGCCGGTGATCACGCCCAGCAACACCGGTGAAGGCACACCGGCGATCCAGTAGGCCACGCCCAGCACCACGCCCTCGCCGATGGCGATCAGGCCCATGCCGGTGACGGTGGCGCTCACCGTGGCCGGCACCACCCGAGAGAAACGCTGCCAGCGCTCGGGCAGCAGGTGCTCACCCACCCGGTCCACCTGGCCCGCGATGCGCACGCCGTCCTTGTAGACAAAAAACAGCGTGATGAGCATGAACAGCACCAGCAGGAACAGCCCGAACAAATTGCCTGCGACCGCCAGAACCGTGCGCGAAATGTTGCCAGCGTGCTGACCGGAGAGCATCTGGATCCACGTGCCCAGCGCGTGCGGCTGGCCCAGGTGTTCGCGCCACAGTTCGGCCAGTTGCACGCCCACGAGAGGCAGCGCCTCGATCCACGCGGGCACTGTGGCGCCGTAACGGTTGGCCTCGATCGCCCAGCGCACGAATTCGCTGGCTTCGCGGATGGCGTAGTGCAGCGCCACCGACAGCGGCACCACGAGCACCAACAGCACCAACAGAATCGCCAGACTGGCCGCCAGCGTGGTGTTGCCGCTGCAGCGACCCACCAGGCGGTGGTACAGCGGCCAGGTGGCGAAACCGATGATCAGCGCGGCCAGCGCCGGGACCAGAAAGCCGTGGAAAAAATAGACACCAGCGGCGAGGATCAGCAGCAACAGGCCGCGGGTGATGAGGGGAGCACGCAAGACAGGGGGCATCGTTTCATTCTGACATGGGGTGCAGCACGCGCCGGGCCCAGGCGGGCAAGGACTCTGCCTGCCAGATCACCGCGCCGCCACGCAAGCGCGCCACCAGTCGAGGCACCTGGATCACCTGCTCCGGAGGCCGCGAGGTGTCGTACAGCAGCGCCAGATCGGCCCGCCGCACCGCCTTGCTGAGGTGGCGCACGGTGCGCGGGTAGCGCGCGAGCACGCGTTCGGGTGGCACCGGGTGGCCGCCCTCCTCCACCCGCTGGCTCACGCGATCGAGCAGCTGCTGCGGGTCGTCCACGCACACCACCAGCAGCACCACGGCAAACCCCACGTGCTGGGCGGCGCTCATGAGATCGAGCTTGGAGGTGTGGGAAAACACGGTCTCGCTGGCGAACGACTGGCCTTCGGCCAGGCACTGCGCCCGCCGCGCGTCGGCCCATTGACGCGCCTGGCGCGAGCGCTCGACGGGGTCGCCCACCTGCTGCAGGTGAGCCGCTTCGTGCAGGTCGGCGTTGACGAATTCGGCTTCTGCCGGGATCAGACCCTGAGCCACCGCGCTGCGGTACAGCGTGGACTTGCCCGCGCCATTGGGGCCGGCCAGCAGGTAAAAAACCGGGACAGTCAATGCGGCCTGTCGCGTCAGGCGGCGCGGCGCGCCGGCGCCACCTTCTGGCGGTTGGACAACACCGTGTCACGCACCGCCTGGGCCAGGCGGCCACTCGATTCAGCGGCCAGAAAACGGGCCTCGATGGCGTCCAGCGATTCATCGGTGGTGCCCGAGGCGCCAGCGCGGTGCCGGGCGTCGTACAGCGCAATCGCCTCGCGAGCCTCCTGCACCGTGAGGCCGGTTTCGTCGGCGATGCGTCCCAAGGTTGCCCAGTATTCGATCTGGCCGGCCACCGAGCGGCGCTGCGGCTGTGCCGCCTCCCGGGCTTGTTGCACCAGGGCGGCGGGCAGTTTCACGGACGAAAACGGGCTGACGGCGTTGGACATGGAGAACTCCTGTTTGGCGCATTTTGCGCCAAATTGAACCATGCGGCAAGCCCAGATGATCCACGGCGCCATCAGATGGTTCAGCGCAGCGCAGGCGCCACAAAACAAAAGGCCGCATCATCAGCGGCCTTTTGCTTGTGCCGTCAGGCCTGAAAAACGCTCGGCCTATTCGCCGCCAAACAGGCGTGCGAAGAAACCGCGCTTCTTCTTCAGGTGCAGTTCACGGATCAGTTCTTCCTTGATCTGCGCTTTCATGTCGGCATCGCCGTGGCTGACGTTTTTCAGGTAGACCTTCACCGAGTCGGCGTAGCTCTTGTCGTCGTTGCGGATGTGATTGAACAACCAGCGCGAGAGCATGGCGTGCAACTCGGACGCCACATCCTCGCCGGCCTCGAAACGCATGCGGTACTCGCCGACCTTGCGTGTGAACAGCTCGTGCACCTTCTTGTGAGGACCGGAGAACATGTAGCCGGCGTCGGCCATCAGGGATTCTTCAAATGCGAAGTGCGAGAGCGTGTAGTCCACCATCTCGTCGATCACCGCCCCCACGGCCTCGCGGTCGTGGTGGTCACGTGCGTCGTACAGCTGGTTGATGTACTCGACGATGCGTTTGTGCTGCCCGTCGATCTCGCGGATGCCTGTTTCCAGGTCGGGGGTCCAGTTCAGGTGTGCCATGGGCCACTTTCTCTCATGCGGGGAACAGGGATTACCCTGTGAATGAAACAAATTGTGAACCCGATGCCGCCAACGTGGTGCGGGATTCGCAGGTTTCATGACATATCTCAAGCGCAACGAAAGTGCCTACCCCGCTGGAACACCGGCAACGTGCCATTGCAACAACGCCGCGACCGCTGCCGGGGCCTTGCTGCGCCCGGCAGCCGGTCCACCGCGATCAAAAACCGGCGGGATCACCCCCAACGGACTTCAGGTGGCCTGGCGCGCATCCGTAGCCTGGCTACGGTGGAGCGGGCGCAGGCCTCAGAACGCATCCATCTTGAGCTTCTGATGCGCCACCACCCGCTTCCAGCCTTCGACGTCGTTCTGCAGAAACTGCGCCAGCTGTGCGGGGGTTCCGGTGGCAGGTTCCAGCGCGTCTTTGCCCAGGCGCTCCTTCACATCCGCCATTTCAACCACCCGAGCCAGCGCAGCGTTGAGTTGCTGCACAACCGCCTCGGGTGTGCCTTTGGGCGCCACCAGCGCGAAGTAGTTCAGCACGTTGAAGTCGGCCATGCCGGCTTCCTGCATGCCGGGCACCTGAGGCAGCGCAGGGCTGCGTTCGGGGCTGGTGACGGCCAGCGCCTTGAGGCGGCCGTCACGGATGTAGGGGGCCAGCGCGGGGATGGTGCCGGTGAGCAGTTGCACCTGGCCCGCGAGCGTGTCCACCGTGGCTGGTGCGATGCCGCGGTAGGGGATGTGGGTGATGAAGGTGCCGGTGCGTGCCTTGAGCGATTCCAGCACCAGGTGGTTGATGCCGCCCACGCCGGCCGAGCCGTAGTTGAGCCGCCCCGGCTGGCTGCGCGCGAGGGCCACGAGTTCGGGCAAGGTGTTGGCTGGCAAGTCCTTGTTGGCCGCCCAGACCAGCGGGCCGTGCGCGATCATGCCGACCGGGGTGAAGCTGGCGATCGGGTCGTAACCGGCGGTGGGCAGTGCGGCGGGCACGGTGGTGAAGGGTGCGGCCGCGAGCAGCAGGGTGTGGCCGTCGGGTGCGGCCCTGGCCACCTCTTGGGCACCCAGCGCACCCGAGGCACCCGTCCGGTTGTCCACGACCACGCTGACCTTGAGCAGCTCGGCCAGTTTGCCCGCCACCAGGCGGCCCATGGCGTCGGTGCCGGCGCCGGGCGCAAAGGGCACGATGATCTTGATGCCGCGTTCGGGAAAGCTGCGGGCCCAGGTGGAACCAGCGCCCAGGCCAACGAGGCCCGCGCCCAGCTGCAGGCAAAAGTGGCGACGATCCGGGGAGGGGATGGTCATGTGAGTCTCCAGACAGTACAGAACGATCGGGCCACTGTATGCCTTCGACATGACGACGCGGTGACGGACTTGCGACAACCGCGCGACCGCACCGCCGAACAACGCAGCGCCCGACGTCCACCGGAGCGCTCTGGCGGTTGGCTGTCAGCGCCCGCCGCGGGGCTTCATCGCCTTGCCGCCCACGCCTGCCCGAGGCGGCAGTCCTGTGTGCTGGGTCAAGATCGCACCGCGCTGGGGCTGCCCCGATTTCATCCCCGGCTTCACCACCGCGGCCATCCTCTCGCTGGCCTTGCCCACGGCGGTGCTGTTCTTGCGGCGCGCGCTCTGGTAGCTGCCGTCCGTCATGGGCTGGAAAGTCGGGATCAGGTGGTGTTTGCCATTGCCGATCAGGTCGGCGCGGCCCATGGTCTTGAGCGCCTCGCGCAGCAGCGGCCAGTTGTTCGGGTCGTGGTAGCGAAGAAAGGCCTTGTGCAGGCGGCGGCGTTTGTCGCCGCGCACGATGTCCACCTTCTCGGCCCGGTCGTCGCGGTGCACGCCCTTGAGCGGGTTCAGGCTGGTGTGGTACATCGCCGTGGCCGTGGCCATGGGGCTGGGGTAGAAGGTCTGCACCTGGTCGGCGCGGAAGCCGTTTTTCTTCAGCCAGATGGCGAGGTTCATCATGTCCTCGTCGCTGGTGCCGGGGTGGGCAGCGATGAAGTACGGGATCAGGAACTGCTTCTTGCCCGCCTCTTCGCTGTACTTCTCGAACATCGCCTTGAACTTGTCGTAGCTCCCGATGCCGGGCTTCATCATCTTCGACAGCGGCCCGCCTTCGGTGTGCTCGGGCGCGATCTTGAGGTAGCCGCCCACGTGGTGCTGCACCAGTTCCTTGACATATTCCGGGCTCTTGACGGCCAGGTCGTAGCGCAGGCCAGAGCCGATCAGGATCTTCTTGATGCCCTTGAGCGCACGGGCCCGGCGGTAGATCTTGATGAGCGGGTCGTGGTTGGTGGTGAGGTTCTGGCAGATGCCGGGGTAGACGCAGCTGGGCTTGCGGCAGGCGGCTTCGATGGCCGGGCTGCGGCAGCCCAGGCGGTACATGTTGGCGGTGGGGCCGCCGAGGTCGGAGATGACGCCTGTGAAGCCGTCGACCTTGTCGCGGATGTCTTCGACCTCCTTGATGATCGACTCTTCCGAGCGGCTCTGGATGATGCGGCCCTCGTGCTCGGTGATGGAGCAGAAGGTGCAGCCGCCAAAGCAGCCGCGCATGATGTTGATCGAGAAGCGGATCATTTCCCAGGCCGGGATCTTGGTCGCGCCGTCGTGTTTGCCGTGTTCGTCGGCATAGGCCGGATGCGGGCCCCGCGCGTACGGCAGGTCGAACACATAGTCCATCTCGGCCGTGGTCAACGGGATCGGCGGCGGGTTGATCCACACGTCGCGCGCCGTAACGCCCTCGCCGTGCGCCTGCACCAGCGCACGGGCGTTGCCGGGGTTGGTTTCCAGGTGCAGCACGCGGTTGGCGTGGGCATAGAGCACGGCGTCGCTTTTCACCTGCTCGTAGCTGGGCAGGCGGATCACACTGCGGTCGCGCGACAACTTGGCCACGCCGCCGGGACCTTGGGGGCGGTGGATGGTGATGGGTTTGTAGGCTGAAGCGCCCTCACCCCGGCCCGCTCCCTCAGGCGTGAGAGGGGATTGGGAGCCATCTTCCTTGGAGCAGCTCTGACCTTGGGCCTGTGCCTGCTCGCTGGTGGTCTGGTAGGGGTTGATGTGGTCTTCGACGTGGCCGGGCTGGTCCACCTCGCTGGAGTCGATCTCGATCCAGCCCTCGGCCGTGGGGTCGTGCGGGCGGCGGATGAAAGCGGTGCCGCGCACGTGGGTGATGTGTTCGATGGGTTCGCGGGCGGCGATGCGGTGCGCCACCTCCACCAGCGCGCGTTCGGCGTTGCCGTACAGCAGCAGATCGCACTTGGCGTCCACCACGATGCTGCGGCGCACCTTGTCGCTCCAGTAGTCGTAGTGGGCGATGCGGCGCAGGCTGCCTTCGATGCCACCGAGCACGATGGGCACGTCCTTGTAGGCCTCGCGGCAACGCTGGCTGTAGACGATGGCCGCGCGGTCGGGCCGCTTGCCGCCCACGTCACCGGGGGTGTAGGCGTCGTCGCTGCGGATCTTCCGGTCGGCGGTGTACCGGTTGATCATGGAATCCATGTTCCCCGCGGTCACGCCCCAGAACAGGTTGGGTTTGCCCAGTGCCTTGAAGGGTTCGGCGCTCTGCCAGTCGGGCTGGGCGATGATGCCGACGCGAAAACCCTGGGCTTCCAGCACGCGGCCGATCACCGCCATGCCGAAGCTGGGGTGGTCCACATAGGCATCGCCCGTGACCAGAACGATGTCGCACGAGTCCCAGCCGAGCTGCTCCATCTCGGCGCGGCTCATGGGCAGGAACGGCGCCACGCCGAACCGCTTGGCCCAGTAGGGGCGGTAGCTGGTCAGCGGCTTGGCGGCGCGCGCGAAAAAAGAGACGTCGACGGGGGCGTTCATGGTGCGAAGGGGGAGTGAGGGCGAAGTGTACGGTTTTGCGCATCCACGCCGCGTCATAGGGTTACCGGTCGAGGAACGAGGCAATGCGTTACTTCTGGATGCAATACCTGCCTGAACATTGCCTGACACCTTGAGCATGATCAATTTCACTCCAATGGGTCGGATCAGAATGTGGTTAGCGAGCAGATACTGGGTGGAGTAGATAGCTTCCGGTGTTGCTTGATTCGTTGCTCAGTCAATCTTCCAAAGGAACCTCCATGAAAAAGCAATCCGTGATCAACGCCGTTGTCCTGATCTTGGCACTGGGTGGTGTCGGCATGGCGTCTGCGCAGGACCAGTTGAAGACCCAGGACAGGGACCAGCTGAAAACCCAAGACAAAGACCTGCTCAAGACACAGGACAGGGATCAGCTGCGCGATCAGGACCGCCTCTACGCCGATGAGTTGTTGACCGATCAGGAGCGCACCAGGCTGCGTGAGCGTCTGCGTCTGGCCAAGACCGAACAGGAACGTGCCCGCATCCGCGAAGAGCACCGCCTGCAGATGGACGCCAGAGCAAAGGAGCGCGGCGTCACGATCAAGAGCGTCACGGGTTCCTCGCAAGCAGGGATGCAGAGCAGCGGTGGCTCTTCGCAGTCAGGATCGCAGGGCGGCAGTGGTTCTTCGCAGACAGGCACACAGAGCGGCAGCGGCTCCTCGAAGGCAGGGATGCAGGGCGGCAGTGACACCTCGGGTGGTGGCGCTGGCGGCAAGAAATAGGACCGCCGGGTTGAGCCAGAGACTGCCGTGTCTGGCCCAGACCCCACCGTCGGGCAGTCATGCGGGTGCGGGCATCGTGCGGGCGTGCCCGGCGGCTCACATATCTGCCCCTGGGAATCCCCAGTAAACGGCACAGGTTCACCCGCCAGCGGCTCCTGCTGCCGGGGCCTCTCAGAGGTCGCGCAAGGCGGCCGCGAGGTGCCGTTGAAACTGCTCGGGATCGCCAAGCGCCTGCGCGTTCATCAAGGCAAGCTTCACGAGAAACAGCTCCGTCTTCTCCGGTCCTGCCCCGTCGATGGCCGTGGCCAGCGCGTCGTAGACCTGCTCCAGGCCCGGGATGGTCAATGTGTTCTGGCTCATGTTCAGGCTCCTTGCAATCCGGCGGCGTTGATCAGGGCGGTGCGCAGGCGGGTGGCGTCCAGGCTCAACCACCGCGCACACACATGCTGGTCGGGCCGCAGCAGGTAGGCTGCGCCACTGGCGGGCACACCGTAGCGCTGGCGCAGGTGGTCTTCGACATCGGCCAGGGTTTCATCGGCGCCTGCGACCGGCTGGGCGCTGCCCACGGCGATCACTTTCAGCGGCAGGCCCCGCGCCTGCAACTCGCTCACCACCGCCTGCAACGCATCGGGCACGGCGGCGCCTTCGGTGAAGTACAGCAGCGAAAAGCGGTGATCCAGGTGGTCGAGCAGGTGGTCGTCGGCGCCCAGGTGCACGTTCTGTGGTGGCGCGCCGTGGCCGGGGCCGACCTTAAACAGTGCATTGTCATCGTCCATGCTGTTGGCCGGCGAGTGGCGGTACTCGTGCGGCCGCGAGGTGCGCCAGTGGTACAGCGGCCCCACGAAAGGCTCGCTGAGTGACAGCGAGAGCACCGCATCGCGCAGCAGGCGGAAACCGCGCGTGGGCGGCGTCATGAAGCGCGTGCTCTTGCCGGCTTCGTCAATGATCTCGCGCGCCGCGCCCACGCGTTCGCTGCTGTAGCCCTGCAGCAGCGTCGCCGGCGCGAGGCCCCTGGCCACCAGCGCCAGCCGCCAGGCCAGCCCCTGCGCGTCCTGGAAGCCGGTGTTGGCGCCGCGCACACCGAAGATGGGCAGCAGGTGCGCCGCGTCGCCGGTGAACAGCACACGACCATGCACGTAGTCGGGCAGCGTCAGCGCGCGCGCCGAATAGACCGAACACCAGTCCATCTCCCAGGGCGCGCCGGCGTGGCCGATCATGGCCAGCTGGGCGTCGATGCGGGCCTTGAGCGACTCCGGTTTCAGGGCATCTTCGGGTTCTTCTCCGGGCGGCAGCTGGTAGTCCACACGCCAGATCCCGTGCGGCTCGCGGTGCATGAGGATGGTGTTGCCGGGGTTCCAGTCGGGGTCGAAGAACGCCAGGCGCTCGGTGGGCAGGGGCAGATCGATGCGGATGTCGGCGATGACGAAGCGGCCTTCGTAGGACGCACCTTCAAGCTTCAGGTCGAGCATCGAACGGATGCCGGAACGCGCACCGTCGGCGGCCACCAGCCAGTCGGCCTGCAGCGTGTAAGGTCCTTCGGGGGTGTCCACCTCCAGCGTGGCGCCCTGCCCGTCTTGCGTCACGGCGTTCACGCGGTTGCCCCAGCGCAGCTCGATCAGCGGGTTCGCCCGCACCGCATCGACCAGGTATTCCTCCAGGTACTGCTGCTGCAGGTTGATCATGGGGAAAAAACGGTCATCCGGGTCGTGCGGGGCTTCCATGCGGAACACGCGCTGGCCCCGGTAGTACGAGTTGCCAAAACCCCAGGGCAGGCCGTTCTGGGTGACGCGGTCGGCCACGCCCACCTGCTGCAGGATCTCCATGGATCGGCGCGTGAACACGATGGCGCGGCTGCCTTCGGACACCTGTCGCTCCGATTCGAGCAGCACACACTTCACGCCGTGGCGAGCCAGTTCCAGCGCGGCCACCAGACCTATCGGCCCGGCACCAGCGATCACCACGGCGTGGTGCTGTGGCTGCGGGTGCTGTGAAGGCAACCAGGCGTCGAACACCTGATACTTGTAGTAGATGGAGCGCCGGGGTTCGGCGTGCGGCTGGTGCATGGCTTGTCTCCTGTTGGTGGGCGCAGTGTAGGCAAGGCCCATGACGGATATGTCTCCATATGGGAACAAACTGAACCCACCTCGGGAAGACCCGGATCAGGCGCCGCCGTCGAGCAGCAAGGCCAGCAGTTCGCGCTGCCCGGCCACGCCGAGCTTGCGGTAGAGACGCTTCTGGTAGGTCTGTGCGCTGGCCAGCGTCAGGCCCAGGCGTTCGGACAGGGCCTCGGTGCCCAAGCCGTCGATGAGCGCGCGCAGCACGTCGTGGTCGCGCTGGGTCAGCGCCGGAAAGCGGCGCACCAGCCGCGCCAGCACCAGGTCGGGCAGCTCCTGGCTCAGCGCCTGGCCGGTGTGGTGCAGACGCACGGCGTGCACGATCAGTGGCGCAAAGGCCTCCACCACAGCAATGGCCGCATCATCGAACGGCCCGTGCTCGGTGCCGCGGTACAGGTTCACCGAGAGCCAGCGCCGGCCCTCGTAGAGCGCCATCACGGCCAGCCGCTCGGCCACCTGCGGCAGCTCGTAGCAGATGCGCCGGTACTCGGGGTGGGCGATGTCTTCACCGCGCTGACGGTGCAGCACGATGCGCGGCTCGGCCATACCGGCCTTCTGTGCCGCGGCGAACTCCTGGCGCATCACCGCCACGCTGCCGTCCAGCCGGTAGAAACGCGAGACGTAGGCCTCGGAAATATCGGGCAGCGCCTGCGTTCGCGAGCGGTCGCCCATGGCCACGGTGCGCGGCCGGCGCTGACCTTCGAAGGCAAAGATGGTGCACTGCGCCAGCGGCAGCTGCGCGCCCACCAGGCGCAACAGGTCCTCGGCCACGGCGTGCCGGTCCGCCAGGCCCAGGCGCGCCAGCAGCGCCACCACCTGCGACAGGGGCACGGCGATGGATGAGGCAGGACGGGTGCCCAGCACCCAGTGATCGGACATGATGGGGCACTGTAGCGCAGGGCCGGCCGTCGCCCTCTGCGGGGCCACGGCCGGCCCGCAACCACACCCCGCCGTTCGTCGCATCGGGAGGGCTGCGCCGTTACGAGAAAAAATGCAAAACAGGCAACCGCATGTACCGTTCTTCCCGTTACCACTCTTACGGGACAAACGGGAATGTAAGCCGCGTCGCCTTTAGCATGGGCGCTTCACTTTTGAAGGAGCTGACATGGCATTGCACTTTGGCAAACGCGAGACCGAACAACCCAAGACCCTGAACTCCGGCATGGCCACGCAACGCTACGGCGTTGGCAGCAACAGCTCATCTCCCGTGACGCCGCAAGCGACCACCGCGTCCGAGCCCACACCCACCCCCACACCATCAACCCCTCCGGCGCGCACCAGCGTTGTGACTCCCGAAGGTGGCAGCAAGCTGACCGTAGGACCGAACATCAAGCTCAAGGGCGTCGAGATCACCGACTGCGACACGCTGGTGGTCGAAGGTCTGGTGGAGGCCACCATGGATTCGCGCGTGATCCAGATCGCCGAACAAGGCGCCTTCAAAGGCTCGGCCGAAATCGACATCGCTGAAATCCACGGTGTGTTCGACGGCAACCTCACCGTGCGCCAGAAGCTCGTGATCTACGCCACCGGCCGGGTCACCGGCAAGATCCGCTACGGCAAGGTGGTCATCGAAGAAGGCGGTCAGCTCTCCGGCGACATCGAGTGCTCGCTGAACGCCTCCGTCAGCAACAGCAGCAAGTCCAGCTCCGCCGGCATGCCAGCCATGGCCCTCGCCGCCTGATCGAACGCCTCTGACACGCGCCCGGCCAACGCATGCCGGGCGCGGTTGTCCCAGCTTCTGGCGCCCGCTATGCTGCGGGCATGTACGCCGACTTCTTTGGCCTGAAGCAAAGCCCCTTCTCCATCGCGCCCGACCCGCGTTACCTCTTCATGAGCGAACGCCACCGGGAGGCGCTCGCCCATCTGCTGTACGGCGTTCAGGGCGGTGGCGGTTTTGTGCTGCTCACCGGCGAGATCGGCACCGGCAAAACCACCATCTGCCGCTGCTTTCTGGAGCAGACCCCCGAGAACTGCCGGGTCGCTTACATCTTCAACCCCAAGCTCACGGTCGTCGAACTGCTGCGCACGGTCTGTGACGAGTTCGGGGTGGTGGTGAACCACCAGGGTCCGGGTGAGGCCACCGCCAAAGACCACATCGACCCGCTCAATGCTTTTCTGCTGGCCTCCCACGCCGCAGGACAGCACGCCGTGCTCATCATCGATGAAGCACAGAACCTGTCGGCCGACGTGCTTGAACAGCTGCGCCTGTTGACCAACCTGGAGACCAACACCCGCAAGCTGCTGCAGATCATCCTGATCGGTCAGCCGGAGCTGCGCCACCTGCTGGCCCGACCCGAACTGGAGCAGCTCGCACAACGCGTGATCGCGCGCTTTCACCTCGACGCACTCGACGAGACCGAAACCCGGCAATACATCCAGCACCGCATGGATGTGGCGGGATTGCATGGGCCCCTGCCCTTCACGCGCGACGCCTTGCGCCGGATTCACTCGCTCACGGCCGGCGTGCCCCGGCGCATCAACCTGCTGTGCGACCGCGCCCTGCTCGGCGCCTATGCCGGCGGCCAGCACCGGGTGGAACGCGCCGTGGTGGACAAGGCCGCCACCGAGGTGTTTGACACGCTCAAGGCGTCGGCGCCCACCCGCACACGCCGCCCGCTCGCCAGCCTCGCGTTGCTGGCCGCGGGCGCGGTGGGTGGCGCGCTGCTGCTGTTCGCGGCCATGCAGATCGGCAAGCACCCGGCCGGCCTCGCCACCGAATCAGCTGCATCGTCCTCGGCGCCTGCGCCACTGCCGCCAGCCATAGCCGCTGCAGCGCTGGCCGATGGGCCCACCGCGGCAGCCACTCTGCGCGATGTCGAACCACCGCCCCTCGTTGAAGTGCCCGCGTTCAGCGACCTCCTGCGTTCCGAAACCCTGGCCTGGCATGCGCTCGGCCGGACATGGAACCAGCCCATCGAGCAAGGCGAGCCCTGTGCCACCGCCCTGAAAAACGGGTTGCAGTGTTACCGCACCGGCCGCATGACCTTGCACGGCCTGCGACAGCTGGGCCGCCCGGGCATCCTGACCCTGCGCCTGCCCGGTCAACCGCCGGCCTGGGCCCTGCTGGTCGCCATGGGAGCGGACAGCGCGGTGCTGCAGGCCGGAGAACGCCGCTGGCAACTCCCGTTGACCGGGCTCGCCGACATCTGGCGCGGCGACTACGCCACCCTGTGGCGGTTACCGCCGGGGCAATCAAGCCGGCTGGTCGACGGTCGTCAAGGGCTGGCGGGCGCGTGGCTCAACGCACAGCTCGGCACTTTGCAGCGCGACGGCAAACTGGCGCCTGGCGCGGTCAGCCTGGACGCCCGGGTGAAGGCGTTCCAGCGTGCACACGGCATCGACGCTGACGGACTGGCAGGCCCTGTCACGTACATGCAGGTCAACCGCGCCAGCGGTGTGGACGAGCCCCGCCTGCAGCCCCTCTGAAAGACGGCCAGGAGACCGCACCCACCATGTCCTACATCCTCGACGCACTCAAACGGGCCGATGCCGATCGCGAGCGCGGCCATGTTCCCGGTCTCCACAGCCAGGGAGCGTTCCACCCGGCAACCGGACCCGGCGCATCGTGGCGCCGTCCCACCGCAGGGGTCGCTGCCGTTCTGGTCTTGCTCACGGCGACGGCTCTGACGTGGTGGTCGCTGCGCACGCCAGAAGCGCCCGATCCCACCGAGGTGCGCACCGCAGCGGCACCCGCTGAACCGGCTTCGGCCGACACAGCACCCTCCGCCCCGCCCGGCTTGCCCATTCTGGCGCCCGAACCGGCGGTTGAAACCCCAACCCCGGCAACCGCCCCACCACCTTCAGCGCCTCCGCGCACGCAGCCAGGCCAGGCGACATCCGAGGTGGCAGAAGAGAATGTGGAAGCCGACGCAGAAGACACGGTCGACACCGCCACGGAAGCGGAAGACACCGTCAACGCCGTGGCCACACAACCCCCGCCGCCGTCACCGCAATCAACCCTGCCCTCGCGACCAGCGCCCCCCCGCCCAATGGCCACGGCCGATGCCAGCGGAAGGCCACCGGTCAAAGTCAGCGGCTCGTCCTACTCACAGAACCCCGCGCATCGCATGCTGATTGCCAACGGCAAGGTGGTGCACGAGGGGCAGGAGATCGAGCCGGGCCTGAAACTTGAAACCGTCGGGCCCCGCAGCGCCGTGCTGAACCACCGTGGCACGCTCTACAACATCACCTACTGACAACCTGCCTTCACCGCGCACGGCAAGACGAACCTCTGGCCGGATCGGTTCGAGAGTTTGCCCGCCCAACGAAGCCAGGTCACGCCGCCATGCCCATGAACAAGGTCTCGTCCGTCCTGCAAACCCAAAATCTCTGTTTCCATTGGCCGGAGCGAACGCTCTTCTCCGACTTGAGCGTCAGCGTTCCACCAGGCGTGAGCCTGATCCGTGGTGAAGAGCACACCGGTAAGACCACCCTGCTTCGCCTGCTCGCCGGGGATGTCCATCCCCGGAGCGGCACCTTGGCCATCCAGGGCAACGGCCTGCATGAAGATCCCGAGCGTTACCGCCAGCAGGTCTTTCGAACCGATCCGCGCAGCGAAGCCCTCGATCAGATCAGCGCCGCATCCTGGTTCCAGAGCTTGGCGGGCAGATACCCGAACTTCAATCCGGAAGCCTTGCCCGATCTGATCCAGGCTTTTGCCCTGACACCCCACATCGAAAAACCGTTGTACATGCTTTCAGCGGGCAGCAAACGCAAAGTCTGGCTCGCCGCAGCATGGGCCGCCGGCACACCGCTCACGCTGATCGACCAGCCCTTTGCCGCACTGGACACCCCGTCCATGCGCTTCCTGACCGAACTGCTGCAGGAGGCGTCCGAGCACCCGAGCCGGGCCTGGGTGCTGGCCGACTACGAAGCACCGGCTGCTCTGAACCTGGCCAGTGTCATCACGCTCTGAGCGAAGGTGCGGGCTGGTCTCGCGCCCGGCAACCGGCTGCAATGGTGGACCCGTCAGCTGGGGCTGTCACTGTCCGATGTCGCCGAGCGCGCGGGCAGGACGTGCGGGTCTTGGCGACAGACGTGTCACGGTGCCTGATCACACCGTCTTCCTGCCGGGCGAACGTTTCACCAGGACCTGGGTGTTGCAGAACCCAGGCAGGGTGCCATGGAATGCCCCCGCCTGGCGCAGGCCGACGGCGAACTTGATGTCCCTGCGCAATGCCCTCGGGCAGCTGCAGCCGCTGCTCGATTCACATCTGGACAGCCTGGGGCGGAGTGTGATGGTGCCCATCACGCGGCCCGGGCAATTGGTGGCGTTGAGCGTGGAGTTTTCTGCTCTGCTGGAGAACTGCTCGGTCGCGAGCATCTGGCGTCTGGAGGACGCGCAGGGTCGTCCGTGCTTTGGCCCGCGCTGCTTCCTGCAGGCGGTGGTGTCCGTGGTGGGCTGCTGAAACGCGGTGGCTGGAGGTCAGCCCTGGCCTTCCGCGCCAGGGGCCGTATCCTGACCGGATTCAGGGGCCTGCTCGGTCGGCGCTTCGGACCCATCGCTGTCGTCGTGGGGTTTGCCCGCGGCCTTGGCCCGCAACTTCTCTTCCTTCTTCTTCTTTTTGGCGAGCTCGCGCTGGCGCTTTTCGTATCCGTAATTGGGAGTGGCCAAAACAGTCTTTCTTTGGAGGGGTTGGAAGGATCGGTCAGGCGTTGAGTGTAGCCAGCGCCTGCGCCAGATCGGCGCGCAGGTCGTCCACGGCTTCGAGACCGACGGCAAAGCGCACCAGACCACCCTTGTGAGGCCAGGCGCGGGTGCGGATCGAGGACACGTTGTGCGGCGCACACAGGCTGATGGGACCGGCCCAACTCCAGCCCAGCTTGAACAGTTCCAGCTGATCGCAGAAAGCGTCGATTTGCGCCTGGTTGAACCGGGCATCAAACACCACGCTGAACAGACAGGCCGCGGCCCGGGCGTCGCGCTGCCAGTTGGCGTGGCCAGGCGACCCGGGCAAGGCCGGGTGCAGCACCTGCACCACACCGCTCTGCGTCTGCATCCAGGTGGCGAGTGCGCGTGTGGCGGTGTCCTGCGCCTGGTACCGCAGGGTCATGGTGTTGAGGCCCCGCAGCACGAGTTCGGTGTCGTTGCCGCTGACCCCCAGCCCCAGCCGCATGTGTGTCATGAGCAACTGCTGGTGCAGCGCCTCGTCGCGGGTGACGACCGAGCCCATGAACACGTCGGACCCGCCACTCGGGTACTTGGTGAGCGCCTGCATGGACATGTCCACCCCCAGCTCGAAGGCGTTGAACGCGATCCCGGCTCCCCAGGTGTTGTCGAGCACGGTCAGGATAGGCCGCTCGCCTTGGCGGGCAGCATTGGCCTGTTGCACCGTGGCCACCAGCGCGGGCAGATCGGGGAACTCCAGCGTGATGGACCCCGGCGCTTCGAGCCACACCAGGCGCGTGGCGGGGCTGATCTTGGCGGCCAGATCGGCCGGGTCCTGCGCATCGTAGTAACGGTGCGTGATGCCCCAGGCCGCCAGCTCGACGCTGGCAAAAGCCTTGTTCGGCCCGTAGGCGTTGTCGGGAATCAGCAGTTCGTCACCCTGCCGCAAAAAGGCCATGTCCACCAGCGACACGGCCGACAGGCCACTGGGCGCCAGCACGCAAAAGCGCCCGCCTTCGACGGTGGCGATGCGTTCTTCGAGAATGAAGGTGGTGGGCGTGCCGTGCAGGCCGTAGGTGTAGCCGCTCTTGTCTTTCCACTCTTGCGTGCGCAGTGCATGCACATGGGGAAAGATGACAGTCGACGCTTTGTGAACGCCGGGCGCAACGGCATCAAACCCCTCAGGCGGGCGGTACGGATGGTGAATCAGTCGGGTAGAAAGATCGCTCATTCAGTTCAGAGCTTCCATTTTTCCAGCAGTTGTTCGGGGCGCATGCTGTCGTACCCCTCGAACGGCTGATGGATCCAGGGGTTGGTGGGCAGGAATTCCACCGAGTAGTCGGGCGTGAAGGTCGAGAGCTGCTTGGTCCAGATCACCGCGCTGCGCAACTCGGTGATGGGCGCATAGTTGTTCTTCAACATCTCGATCACCGCCTTGAGCGTGTGGCCGGAGTCGGCCAGATCGTCGACCAGCAGGACCTTGCCGGCGATCTCGCCCTTGGGGGTCGTGATGTAGCGCGCGATGTCCAGATTGCCCTGCTGCGTGCCCGCGGCGGCACGGTACGAGCTGGTGGACATGATGGCCAGCGGCACATCAAAGATGCGCGACAGCACATCACCCGGACGCATGCCCCCGCGCGCCAGGCACAGGATGGTGTCGAACTGCCAGCCCGACTGGTGCACCTTGAGCGCCAGCTTTTCGATGAGGTTGTGGTACTCGTCGTAGGAAACGTAGAGGTGTTTGCCGTCTTCGGTCAGCATGGAAGCTCCGGGTTGGATGGTCTGTGTTTCATTCTGCACGATTCCGCGCAGAGCCCCATCAGGCGTGGTACGGATGGTGGAGCAGGATGGTGTGATCGCGGTCCGGACTGGTCGAGACCACATGGATCGGCACGCCCGTGGTTTCTTCGATGCGTGTGAGGTAGCGGCGTGCGTTCTCCGGCAGATCGTCGTAGCGTGTGACGCCGACCGACGAATCGCTCCAGCCCGGCAGCGTTTCGTAGATCGGCGTGCAGCGCGCGATCTCGTCGGCTCCCATGGGCAGGATGTCGATGGTCTCGCCATCGAGTTCGTAGCCGGTGCAGAGCTTGAGCTCGGTCAGGCCATCGAGCACATCGAGCTTGGTGATGCACAGGCCTGTCAAGCCGTTGACCTGGGCCGAGCGCTTGAGCAGCGCCGCATCGAACCAGCCGCAACGGCGGCTGCGTCCGGTGGTCACGCCTTTTTCCGCACCGATGGTGGCCATGTGCCAGCCCGGTGTGCCCTCTTTCTCCCATTCCAGCTCGGTCGGGAACGGGCCGCCACCGACACGGGTGCAATAGGCCTTGGTGATGCCCAGCACGTAGTGCAGGAGGCTCGGACCCACGCCGGCGCCGGCAGCGGCGTTGCCCGCCACACAGTTGCTGGAGGTCACAAACGGATAGGTGCCGTGATCGATGTCGAGCAGCGTGCCTTGCGCGCCCTCGAACAGCAGGTTCACCCCTTGCTGATGGGCCTCGTTCAGCTCGCGCGAAACATCGGCAATCATGGGCTTGAGCTGTTCGGCCTGGACCATGGCTTCGGCGTACACCGCCTCGAACTGGATCGCACCGTCCTGCATGTAGGCCGCGATCTTTTCGTCCCAGACCATCTCAGCCGAGTGCAGATAGGTCTTGAGCACGTGGTTGTGCAGGTCCAGCAATTCGCGCAACTTGGTGGCGAAACGCTCAGGGTATTTCAGATCCATCACACGCAGGGCGCGGCGGGCGATCTTGTCTTCGTAGGCCGGACCGATGCCACGGCCGGTGGTGCCGATCTTCTCGGTACCGGCCTTCACCTTGGCGGCTTCGCGCGCGATGTCGATGGCGGCGTGGAACGGCAGGATCAGCGGACAGCCCTCGCTCACGCGCAGGCGCGAACGCACTTCCACACCGGCCCGCTCCAGCCCAGCGATTTCTTCAAACAGCTTGCCCACCGACAGCACCACACCGTTGCCGATGTAGCACTTGACCCCGGTGCGCATGATGCCGCTGGGAATCAGGTGCAGCGCGGTCTTCACGCCGTTGATCACCAGCGTGTGACCGGCGTTGTGGCCGCCCTGGAAACGCACCACGCCCTGCGCGGTTTCGGTCAGCCAGTCCACCAGCTTGCCCTTGCCTTCATCACCCCACTGGGTGCCCACCACGACCACGTTGCGCCCGGGTACCACGGCGCTGCTGTTTTTGATCATCTGCTGTTTCCGGTTAAATGTTCTTCAGTGTCCACACACCGCCCTGCGCTGGCACCTGCACCAGCTCGCGGTCGCAATGAAACTCATCGACTTCGTGTTCATGGCCCGGCAAGGCGCACACCACGGTGTGGCCCTGGGCACGCAGGCTGGCAATGGCTTCACGCAGTTCGACATCCATGCCCCAGGGCGCGCGGATCGCGGCCACCAGGGGGCGCGGTGCAATGGCCGAAACCAGTTCCTTGATGTCCAGGCTGAAGCCGACCGCCGGGCGGTTGCGCCCGAACACGGCACCCACCTCGTCGTAGCGCCCGCCGCGCGCCAGCTCCACCGGTTCACCACCGGTGCCCTGGGCAAACAGGGCAAAGCGCATGCCGGTGTAATAGGCATAACCGCGCAGATCGGCCAGATCGATCGACACATCCAGACCCTGGGCCTGCTCCGCCAGCCAGGCCAGGCTGTCCAGCGCGGCGAGCAGTTCGGGCGAAGTCTGCAAGGTGCGACGGGCTTCATCGAGCACGGCGACACCGCCGAACAGACGCGGCAAGGCGCAAAGGTCACGACCCACAGCGGCCGGCAAGTCACGAGACAGCGACTGCAGCTCGGCCACATCCTTGATGGCCAGCGCCGCATGAATTTGCGCCGTGCGGGCTGCGCTGAGCTGCACCGGTGCGAGCACGGCGTCGATGATCCGCACGTCGGCCATGTCGAGCAGCAAGCGCTCCACGCCCGCACCGCGCAGACACGCGCGCGCCAGCTCAATGACCTCCAGGTCGGCCTCCAGACCGGCGTGACCATAAATTTCCGCACCGAACTGCAAAGGTTCGCGGCTGGCCAGGGGACGGTCGATGCGCGTGTGCACCACCGGTCCGCAATAACTCAACCGTGCAACGCCCTGGCGGTTGAGCAGGTGGGCATCGATGCGGGCGACCTGGGGCGTGCTGTCCGCGCGCAGACCCAGTGTGCGACCCGAGAGCTGGTCCACCAGCTTGAAGGTCTGCAGATCGAGCGCTTCGCCGGTGCCGGTGAGCAAGGATTCAAGATGCTCCAGCAACGGTGGCATGACCAGTTCATAGCCGTAGCTACGCGCTGTGTCCAACAAACCCCGGCGGAGTTCTTCGATGTGACGGGCCTCTGAGGGCAGGACATCGGCAATGTGATCCGGGAGGACCCAGGCAGACATGGGCATAGGGGAACGCTGTTAAAAACGAGATTTTACCGGCCCGGCAGACCGCTCGGCGGCACCCTGACCAGTCAATTGACATCTGCCTGGGTGGCAGACGGTTCAGGCACTCAGCCGACCCACCACCAGAGCAGCACACCCGCGCACAGACTGCACAGCCCGAAAAACCGGATCTGGCCGTCGTGCATCTTGAGCATTTCAGAAAAAACCCGGCGCCAGGCGCCGGGTGCGATGAAGGGCAACAAGCCCTCGAAGATCAGGACAAGCGCCAGCGCTGGCCAAAACAGATCCGCCATCCGCAGCTCTGGATCACTTGGCGACGTTGCTGCTGCGCAAGGCCTTGAAGAAGTCCGACGATGGGTCGACGACCATGACGTCGGACTTGCCCGCGAAGCTGGCCTTGTAGGCATCGAGGCTGCGGTAGAACTGGGCAAACGCCGGGTCGCGGCCAAATGCCTCCGAGAAGGAAGCAGCGGCCTTGGCGTCGCCCTCACCCTTGATGCGCTGCGCGTCGCGGTAGGCCTCGGACACGATCACCTCGCGCTGACGATCGGCATCGGCACGGATCTTTTCACCCTCGGCAAAACCGGTGGAACGCAATTCGTTGGCCACACGCTTGCGCTCGGCTTCCATGCGCTGGTAGACCGAGGCCGTGATGCTTTCCGCATAGTCCACCCGGGTGATGCGAACGTCCACCACGTCCATGCCCCAGGGCTTCTCGGCACCGCGCACCGCTTCAAGCACTTCGCGCTTCACGTCGGCCATGAGGTCCTCACGCCGGGTCGACAACAGTTCGTTGACGGTGCGCTTGTTCACTTCCTGCTGGAACGAGTTGCGCACCACGCGGTTGAGCTGCAAGGCGCCCGCGCGTTCGTTGACACCCACGTTGCGGATGTATGCCTGCGGCTCGCTGATGCGCCAGCGCACATACCAGTCAATCACCACGCGCTGCTTCTCGGCCGTCAACGAGGGCTCGGTGTCGGTGCTCTCCAAGGTGAGCAGGCGCTTGTCGATATACGACACGTTCTGGAACGGCGGCGGCAGCTTGAAATTCAGCCCCGGCTCGGTGACCACCTGCTTGATCTGCCCCAGCTGGAACACCACGCCAAACTGGCGCTGGTCCACGACAAACAGCATGGAACTGGCAATCGCCAGAGCCACCAGAAAAGATGTGAGTATGAAACCCAGTTTGTTCATTTGCGTTGCTTTCTCATCGCTTGTACTTGGGTCCCGGCTCAGCGGCTCTCGCGCTCACGGGAGCGTGCCGCATTGTCCAGACTGCGGCTGGCAGGCGTTGCCGGCGCGCTTGTCGCCGGTGCTGCGCCGGTGGCGGGAACCGCGGAAGGGGTCGGACCGGTCATCTGCATGAGCTTGTCGAGTGGCAGGTACAGCAGGTTCGAGCCCGATTTGGAATCCACCACCACCTTGGTCACGTTGGAGTACACCTCCTGCATCGCATCGGTGTACATGCGCTCACGGGTGACCTGGGGTGCTTTCTGGTATTCGGTCAAAACCGAGCGGAAGCGTTGCGAGTCACCTTCGGCCTGCGCCACGATGCGCGCCTTGTAGCCCTCGGCTTCTTCGGTCAGACGGGAAGCCGCACCCCGTGCGCGCGGCACCACGTCGTTCGCATAGGCCTGGGCTTCGTTCTTGGCCCGTTCCCGCTCCTGTCCGGCCTTCAGCACATCGTCAAAAGACGCCTGCACCTGCTCGGGTGGTCGCACACCGCCTTGCTGCAAGTTGATGCCCACCACCTCGATACCCACCTTGTAGCGGTCCAGGATCGTCTGCATCAGGGTGCGCACCCGCGGCGCGATCTGATCGCGTTCTTCGGCCAGCGCGGCGTCCATCTTCATCTTGCCCACCACCTCGCGCACCGCCGTTTCTGCCACCTTGATCACCGATGCATCGGGATCCAGGCTTTCAAACAGGAACGCACGGGCATCGTTCAAACGGTACTGAACCGCGAACTTGATCTCGACAATGTTCTCGTCCTGGGTCAGCATCGCCGACTCGCGCAGGCCCGTGGCGGGCATCAGGTTGTCGCGACCCACATCCACCGAGCGGATCTGGGTGACGAAAACCGTCTCGTGGCGCTGCACCGGATACGGCAGACGCCACTGGAAACCGGCGCCGACCGTGCTGTGGTACTTGCCGAACTGCGTGATGACGGCCTGCTGACCTTCCTGCACGATGAAGAAGCCGGTGCCCAGCCAGATCAGCGCCGCCACACCAACAATCAAGCCGGCACCGATGCCGGTGGTCTTCGGACTCGGATTGAAGCTGGGCAGTCCGCCACCGCCACCGCCCGAACCGTTGCCCCCGCCCTGCCCGCCGCTGCGACCACCCTTGCCGCCCAGCATGCCGCCAAGCTTGCGGTTGAAGTCGCGCCAGAGCTCGTCCAGATCCGGCGGCCCCTGGTTGGGCCCCTGGCCGCGCGGCGGCTTCTGATCGCCCTTCGGCCGTTCCTCGGCATCCGGCTCGCTGCCCTGAGGCTTGTCGCCATCGCGAGCGTCGTCGCCGCGACCCCATCGGGGATCGTTGAGATTGAACACGCCCAGCAGGACACGCCAGCCTTTGCGGCGTCCGCCGGACTCAGCACCGCGGGTCGGTGATTGCAGATTCACATCCATGTGTTGCCAACTTCTATTCGAATCAAAACCATGACATTGTGCCCAATCAAGGCAGCACATCCCCGATCACGGAGATATCCCTGGGGTACTACCGTCTTCGGGCCCCACAGGCGCCGCAACCTGCCTCGCCAGCAAGGCGCGCAAAGCCGGCAGACCATCCCCGGTACGGGCACTCACAAAAATACGAGGCACCAACTCACCGCCAAGTTCCATCACATCTTCCAGCGCACGGGGCACCGCAGCAGGGTCCATCGCATCGAGCTTGTTGAACACCAGGATCTGCGGCACGCAATCGGCTCCAATGTCCTTGAGCACACCCTGCACCGAAGCGATCTGCTCCAGGTGCGAAGGGTTGGACGCATCGACCACGTGAAGCAACAAATCCGCGTCGGCGGCCTCCTGCAAGGTGGCGGCGAACGCATCGACCAGTCCATGAGGCAGGTCGCGGATGAAGCCCACGGTATCGGACAGTGACACCGAACGCCCGGCTTCACCGAGGTAGAGCTGGCGCGTGGTCGTGTCCAGTGTGGCAAACAGCTGATCGGCCGCATACGCACGGGCCTTGACCAGGGCGTTGAAGATGGAAGACTTGCCCGCGTTGGTGTAGCCCACCAGCGATATCGCGAACGAGTCCCGGCGTTCGCGCTGCCGGCGCTGCGTGGCCCGCTGCTTCTTGACTTTTTCCAGGCGCTCCTTGGTGCGCTTGATGCTGTCACCGATCATGCGACGGTCCAGCTCGATCTGGGTTTCACCGGGACCCCCGCGCATGCCGATGCCGCCACTTTGGCGCTCCAGATGCGACCATCGGCGCACCAGGCGGGTCGACAGGTATTGCAGGCGAGCGAGCTCCACCTGCAACTTGCCTTCATGGCTGCGGGCGCGCTGCGCGAAGATCTGAAGAATGAGCAAGGTACGGTCATTGACCGGCAAGCCAAGCGTGCGCTCCAGGTTGCGCTGTTGCGCCGGACTCAAGGCCTGGTCAAAAAGAATCTCGCTGGCGCCCCTGGACTGGGCCAGCATCTTGATCTCTTCGGCTTTTCCGGACCCGACAAACAGGGCCGGATCGGGTGCGCGACGCTTGCAACTGACCCGATCAGCCACCGCGAAACCCGCGGTCTGGGCCAGCAGACCGAGCTCTTCCAGTTCGGCATCAAAATGCGGCAAACCAAAATCCACCCCAACCAGGATGACCGATGGTATGGATGGGTTTTGGGAGGCGGACGGGTTCAGATCCATTCAACAGCCGCCTGTGCCGTGACCAGCACGGCAGGATTCAGGGGCTCGGTCAAGAGGCTGGCGCTTCGTCCGGGCCGGCTGCGGAGAATTGCACCGGACGACCCGGCACAATGGTGGAAATCGCATGCTTGTAAACCATCTGCGTCACGGTGTTGCGGAGCAACACGACGTACTGGTCAAAGGATTCGATCTGGCCTTGCAGTTTGATGCCGTTGACCAGGTAAATCGACACGGGAACATGTTCCCGGCGAAGCTGGTTCAGGAAAGGATCTTGCAAGAGCTGGCCTTTGTTATTGCTCACGATATGCTCCGTGTTCAAAAAAAGTTGATAGGGAATGCACCATACCACACCCCTGCGCCAACGCAGGGGCTTGGGCAGAAGTCGTTCACTCCTTGAAGGGGTTCTCCGAAGTCTTGTACTCGATGCGCAGCGGCGTGCCCACGAGGTCGAACGCCTTGCGGAAGCGGCCTTCGAGGAACCGGGTGTAGGCGTCGGGCACGTGTTCCAGTGAATTGCCGTGGATCACGATCACCGGCGGGTTCATGCCGCCCTGGTGCGCGTAGCGCATTTTGGGTCGGAACATGCCGCTGCGGGTGGGGGCCTGGAAGGCCACGGCCTCCATCAGCAGGCGCGTGAGCACGGGTGTGGACATTTTCCGCATGGCCGAAGCATGGGCCTGCGCGATCGACTTCCAGACCGGGCCAAGGCCTTGGCGTTTCTGGGCCGAAATCAGGTGCAGCGAGGCAAACTTCAGGAACGCCAGCCGGGTTTCGATCTGGCGCTCGATCTGCTCGCGCTGGTAGGCATCAACAGCGTCCCATTTGTTGATCGCCAGCACCACGGCGCGCCCGCTCTCCAGGATGTAGCCCGCGATGTGCGCGTCCTGATCGGTCACGCCCTGGGTGGCGTCCAGCAACAGGAGCACCACGTGGGCATTTTCAATCGCCTGCAGCGTCTTCACGACCGAGAACTTCTCAATGGCCTCAAACACCCGGCCCTTGCGACGGATGCCCGCGGTGTCGATCAGCTCGTATTTCTGGCCGCCGCGCTCGAAGGGCACCGAAATGGTGTCGCGCGTGGTGCCCGGCAGGTCGAAGGCCACCAGGCGCTCCTCACCCAGCCAGGCGTTGATCAACGTGGACTTGCCCACATTGGGACGCCCCGCAACCGCCAGTCGGATCACGCCGGTGTCAACCTCGACCGCTTCCTCATCTTCTTCGGCAAGTCCCGGGATCGCCTCCAGCGCCATGTCGAGCATGGAGCGCACACCTTGCCCGTGGGCGCCGGAGACCGGCACCACTTCGCCAAGACCCAGTTCAAAAAACTCCACCAGCTGCAGCCCCTGAGTCATGCCCTCGGCCTTGTTGGCCGCCAGCACGGTGGGCTTGCCCAGGCGTCGCAGGTAGTTGGCGATTTCATGGTCCTGTGCGTTGACGCCGGCTCGTGCATCGACGACGAAAATCACCACGTCCGACTCGGCCACGGCCTGTCGGGTCTGCTTGGCCATTTCCTTGTAGATGCCAGACTCGGCCGTGGGCTCGAAGCCACCGGTGTCGATGACGATGTATTCCTGCTTGCCCGACTTGCCGTTACCGTAATGCCGGTCGCGGGTCAGGCCGGCAAAGTCGGCCACGATGGCGTCGCGAGAACTCGTCAAGCGGTTGAACAGGGTGGACTTGCCCACATTGGGGCGTCCCACCAGAGCGATGACGGGTTTCACTAAAGAGCTTTCGTTCAGGACCAGGCGAACCGGCGGTTCGCCCTGCGATCGTTATTGGGGACGCCAGCCGTAGACGCCGCCGTTGCGGGTCTGCACCACCAGGGTCTGCCCGGCCAGCACCGGAGCACCGACGATCGGTGACCCGTCGGTGGACAGCCGGTTCATTTCGCTGCCGTCCTCGCGGGACAGCAGGTGCACCAAGCCCTTGCTGTCGCCAATGGCCACCACGCGGCCCACGGCCAGCGGCGACGTGAGTTCGCGGTATTTGAGTCGTTCGATTTCCCAGCTGCGTTCACCGCTGGCGCGCTGCCAGGCGACCACACGGCCGTCGGATTCGGTGCCAAACACCGTCCGGTCATCGCCATGCACGCCGGTGGAACCGCGCGCGGGTTTGCTCCACACCACAGCGCCACGGCTGGTGTCCACACAACCGACCGCGGCGCCAAAGGCGCGCGCACAGACGCTGTCGCCCTGCCGGCTGACGGTGCCCACCAGGTCCACCAGGCGTTCGACCTCGTTGGTTCCTCGAGCGCTGGCCACCAGGGCCTCCCAGCGGATCGTGCCGTTGAGGGGATCCAGGCCGGTCAGGCGCGCGGACAAGCCGGCAACGAGGGTGTTGCCCACCGCCAGCAGCACGCCGGACTGCCCCAGCACCAGAGGTTCGCCAGGGCGGGCCTGGCTCCACAGACGCGCGCCGGTCCGACCGTCAAAGGCCGTCACGCTGCGGTCCGCCGTCAGGACAAACACGCGCTGCCCGGCCACCAGTGGAGCCGTGAACGCGCGCGCCGGCAAGCGCACGCGCCAGAGTTCACGCCCATCGGCAATGGCCACCAGGTCGTTGGTCTGTGTGATCACCGCGGCCGTCTGGCCGTCCGACCCCACGCCCGCCGAAATGCCGGTGCGCAGATCCAGGCGCCAGACATCCTTGCCGGTGTCGGCATCGAGTGCAGCCACGGTGCCCGAAGCACCCGCCACAAAGACGCGACCGGCTGTCGCCAGCGGCGTCAAGGAGGTCCCGGATGTCCCCACCTGGGTCGACCAGGCCAGGTTGGCACCCAGCAAAGCGGCAGGAGGCGCCAGGGGTGCCGGTTCAAATTTGGCGGGCGAAGAACAGGCGGACAGCCCGATAGCCATGGCAACACCCAGCCCCGACAGGAGCAAACGCCCCCGCGAAGCCAGTTGCAGCGAAAACCCATTTCCCTGGGGCAGGATCGTTTTCATCAACGCGTCACCTCCGCAGCGCCACCCAGTGTGGAAGCATCCACCCCCAGCGACGCAAGTTTGACTTCCACCAGTTGGCGGTATTCGGTTTGTGCACCCAGCGCGCGCCAGGCGGCCTGGTACTGGGCTTTGGCTTCTTCGGTTTTCCCCTGGGCCAGGAACACGTCGCCCCGCCGGTCCGCCGCGAGTGGCTCAAAGGATTTGGGCATCGGCGTTTCCAGCGTCTTCAATGCCTGATCAAAAGCCTTGCTCTCCACATCCAGCGCCGCCAGCCGCAGACGGGCGATGGCCCGGAGGGATTCGTCCGACGCCTTTTCCGATACCCAGGTGAGCGCGGCCCGAGCGCCGTCCACCTTGCCCGATTCGTACAGCGTCTTGCCGGCCAGCAAAGCCCCTTGGGCAGCGAAGGTGGTGCCGGCAAAGCGGTCTGTCATTTCCCCATAGGCACGCTGAATCTTGTCGGCATCGCTGGCCAGCGCGGCGCGCTCGATCTCTTCGTACAGCGCCGAGGCTTTGGCGGCCTGGCTGCGTTCCCAGTAGTTCCAGCCGTTCCAGGCAGCCATGCTGCCAAACACCGCGATCAACACCCAGGTGATCAGGTTGCCGTACTGGGCCCAGAAGTGTTTGATCTGGTCGAGCTGTTCCTGCTCTTCAAGGTCGAGATGTTTGGCCATGCGTGGTAGTCAGTGATTAACAGGGGATTGTAGGGCGCAGGCTCTGCGCCCACGCGGCCACATCGGCCAGCGGCTGCGACACCTGGGTGGGCGCCTCGCCAGCGTCCTCGCCGGGTCGTGGTCCCCGCAAAGGCTTGACCGACACCCGACCCTGAGCCAGCTCGTCGGGACCGAAGATCAGCGCAAAACGTGCGCCGCTGACGTCGGCCTTCTTGAATTGCGACTTCATGCTGCCCATGCCTTCGGCCCCGCCGGCGTGCATCTGCACCTGCACGCCCTGCTGGCGCAAGGCACGCAGCACCGGCATGACCCGGGGCACGCTGCCCGCATCGGGCACCACGGCGTAGGCGTCGGGCGCGGGTTGCCCGGGCAGCTTGCCCTGCTCTTTCAGCAGTTCGAGGATGCGCTCCATGCCCAGCGCCCAGCCCACGGCCGGCGCTGCCTTGCCACCGATCTGTTCGAACAGGCCGTCGTAGCGGCCTCCGGCACAGACCGTGCCCTGCGACCCCAGCTGCGTGGTCACGAACTCGAACACCGAGAGGTTGTAATAGTCCATGCCGCGCACCAGGCGCGGGTTGATGCGGTAGCCAATGCCGTGTGCGTCGAGCAGACCGCGCAGGCGGTTGAAGTGATCCAGAGACTCGGCCCCCAGGTGGTCCATCAGGCGCGGCGCGGCGTTGACGAGTGCCTGCATCGCCGGGTTCTTGGTGTCCAGGATGCGCAGCGGGTTGCTGTGCAGACGGCGCCTGGCGTCCTCATCGAGCTGGTCGGCGTGGCCTTCCAGGTAGGTGATCAGCGCCTGGCGGTGCGCCTGACGCTCGGCCGGCTGGCCCAGGCTGTTGATCTCCAGCTCGATGCCTTCCAGCCCCAGTTCGGCCCAGAGGTCGCAGGCGAGCACAATCAGCTCGGCGTCCACATCGGGACCGACGAAGCCCAGCGCCTCGGCGCCGAACTGGTGGAACTGGCGGTAGCGGCCACGCTGCGGTCGTTCGTGGCGGAACATCGGCCCCATGTAATAGAGGCGCTTGCCGCCGTCGTACAGCAGCGAGTGTTCGACCGCCGCACGCACCACGCCGGCGGTGTTTTCCGGGCGCAGGGTCAGCTGCTCGCCGTTGAGCCGGTCTTCGAAGGAATACATCTCCTTCTCGACGATGTCGGTCACCTCGCCCAGGCCGCGCACGAACAGCGCCGTGGGCTCCACGATGGGCGTGCGCAGGTTGCGGTAGCCGTAGCGCAACATGAGCGAGCGCAGCTTGTCTTCGAGCCACTCCCAGTGTGCGGACACGGGCGGGGCGATGTCGTTCATGCCTTTGACGGCGCTGAGTTTTTCTGCCATGGGAATGCGGTGCGACCGGGCACCGTCTGAACCGCTGGCGCCGTTCACCGGCACCAGCATCGGGGTCAGACGGCAGCGCCGAATCTCTTTTCTATGTAGTTTTCAACGATCTGCTGGAATTCGCGGGCGATGCCCTCGCCGCGCAGGGTCATCGCTTTCTGGCCATCGATGAAGATTGGCGCAGCCGGTGCTTCACCCGTGCCCGGCAGGCTGATACCGATGTCGGCGTGCTTGCTTTCACCGGGGCCGTTGACGATGCAACCCATCACCGCGACCTTCAGGTTTTCAACGCCGGGGTAACGCGCGCGCCAGACCGGCATCGACGAGCGCAGGTAGTCGTCGATCTGCTTGGCGAGTTCCTGGAAGGTGGTGCTGGTGGTGCGGCCACAACCCGGACAGGCGGTGACACTGGGCACAAAGGCCCGCAAGCCCAGCGCCTGCAGGATCTCGGCAGCGATCACCACCTCCTGCGTGCGGGCCTCGCCGGGCTGCGGCGTGAGCGACACCCGGATGGTGTCGCCGATGCCTTGTTGCAGCAGCACCGACAGCGCCGCCGCCGATGCCACGGCCCCCTTGGTGCCCATGCCGGCTTCGGTCAGGCCCAGGTGCAGCGCGTAGTCGCAGCGCTGGGCCAGGGCCTGGTAGACCGCGATCAGGTCCTGCACGCCACTGACCTTGCAGGACAGGAAGATGTTGTTGCCGTTCAGACCCAGCGCCTCGGCCTTGGTCGCGGAGTCGAGCGCCGACATGATCAGCGCCTCGTACATCACCTGGCGGGCGTCCCAGGGTTCGGTCCGCTGCGAGTTCTGGTCCATCAGGCGGGCGAGCAGGTCCTGGTCAAGGCTGCCCCAGTTCACGCCGATGCGCACGGCCTTGTCGTGGCGCGCGGCGATCTCGACCATCTGGGCGAACTGGCGGTCGCCTTTTTCGCCCTTGCCCACGTTGCCGGGGTTGATGCGGTACTTGGACAAGGCTTCGGCACAAGCCGGATGGTCGCTCAGCAGCTTGTGGCCGTTGTAATGAAAATCGCCGATCAGGGGCACGTGAATGCCCATGCGGTCCAGCTGTTCGCGGATGTGGGGCACCGCCTTGGCGGCTTCGTCGTTGTTGACCGTGATGCGCACCAGCTCGGACCCGGCGATGGCCAATTCCTTGACCTGGATGGCGGTGCCGATGGCGTCGGCGGTGTCGGTGTTGGTCATGGACTGCAGACGCACCGGCGCGTCGCCACCCACCGTCACGTGGTGGTCACCCCAGGACACCACACCCCGGCGCGACTTGCGGGGTCGGGCGCCGGCCAGCGCGACCGGCACATCCGCCAGGTTGTCCACTGTTTCAGACCGGTTGGCTACGGGCATGTCCATGGTCATTTCACCTCGAATCGGGCCACGCTGTTGCGGGCGTAGGGCATCACGTCGAACGGTCGTCCTCGCACCTGCACCTGCACCGCATCGGCACGCCCGAGCACCACCGAATAGGGCGGCATGCTGGAAAAGTTCAGGGCATCACCCGCCTTGAGCATGCGCTGCACCTGCACCTTGCCCGTGCCGTCGATCACCTCGACCCAGGAGTCGCTGCCCGCCTGAATGCTCAGCAGACCGCCAGGGGCGGCCGGATCGGTCACCGCAAGCGGTGTTGAGCCGGGTGAAGCAGGCGCCACCTCCACAGCGGAAGCCGCAGGGGTTTCAGGAACCGGCGCAGCAACCGGCTCGGTCGTTGTGGCTGGCAGCGGCGCGACACGAGCCGCCGGCGCTTCAGAACCGGGCATTTGAACCACGGTCGTCACCACCTCGTCCGTCTTGGGTTCCGTGCTGAAAACTCGAGCGGCGCCGGTCAGCAGGTCCTTGCCAGGCACCGTGCTCCAGTCGGGCACCAGCACAATCACCAGCGCACCCAGCAGCGCCACCGAAGCAATCAACACCGCCGGACGGCGTAGCCAGTCCAGGGGACTGAAGCTCGACGCACTCTGATCCCCCTTGAACGGGGCATTGATGGTCTGGCGGGAGTCCCCCAGCACGGGCATGTGCCCCAAGGGGATCTGTTCGAGGACGGGGCCGGGATCTGTCTTGAGCTGGCGGCAGGCGCTGGAAGCCAGCGCGCGCGCAAACGTCAGGTCGGGCAACTCGTCGTAGCGCCCGGCTTCCAGCGCTTCCAGTTTCTTGACCGGAACCTTCAGCGCCGCCGCCAGCGCGGCGATGTGCAGGCCCGCGGCTTCCCGCGCCTGGCGCAACAGAACCGGCGCGGTCCAGACCGTTTCGCCCGGATGGGCGTCGTTGGTCTGTTCGTGCATCACCGACTCATTCATTGAACAAACCCCGTTGGTAGGCCGCCCATTCACGCGACTTCGGATACCGCCGCTCCAGCTGTTGCGCCAGCTGGCCGACCGCCGCGTTGTTGTTCAGCTTGCGCTCGACCTTGATGCCCAGCCACAGCGTCTCGGCATTGGCCAGATCGGAATTGTTGATGCGGCGAATCACGAACTGCGACTTGGTGTAGTCGTTGCGGCGAAACTGAAGATTGGCCAGGTTGAAGCCGACATACGGATTGGCCGGGTCGAGTTCGTAGGCGCGCGCAAAACTGCTCTCCGCCTCGGGCAGTTGACCCATGCGGAGCTGACAGGTGCCCTGCAGCATCAAGGTCTTGGCCTGCCCACGGTAGACGGGACTGGCCAACGCCTGGGTAAAGAACTGCAAGGCCTCAGGGTAGCGCGCCTGGTTGCAGGCAAACCAGCCGTAGTTGTGCAGCGCATCCGGGTCGCGGGGATTGATCTGCAGGGCACGGCGGAAACTGTCTTCGGCCAGACGGGGATCATTGAGGCGCATGTAGACGAGCCCTCGCAACACATAGGCAGGCCCGTACCCCGGGTCGGCCGCCAGCGACTGCTTGATTTCGTCCAGCGCTACCGTGTTCTGCCCTTGTTCGAAATAGTTTGTCGCCAGTTCCACACGAATCCGGGCCCGCTTGCGCGTTTCGGGCTCGTCGGAATCGGTGATCGGCTCGACCGTGGTGGTCGTGTTCGAAACCGGCGCCCCGGCGCATGCCGCCAGCTGCGCCGCACCCGCGGCCAGCAGCAGCCACAACAGCGCCATCCGCATCCGGTACCGATGGCCAACACCGAGCCACCGGACACCGGGCAAGGCGCCCCGTCCAGCCTGTGAAGGCGCAGGGGCTTGATCTCGGCGGCTGTCGGCAAATGCGTCTGTCATACCTGTTTGTCCTTGGCTGTGTGCACGAATCGAATGGGTTGCACGGCGGCGTTCTGGCGGCGCTCGGCCAGGCGGCGGGCGGCATCGGTACGGTCGAGCACGTCGCCCGCCAACTGGCCGCAGGCGGCGTCGATGTCGTCGCCGCGGGTCTTGCGCACCGTCGTGACCACCCCACCCTCGTTGAGGATCTGCCCGAAGCGCAGCACCACGGCGCGCTGTGAGCACTTGAGCCCCGAGTCGGGAAAGGGGTTGAAAGGGATGAGGTTGATTTTGCACGGAACGCCGCGCCCACCATGCGTCTTGACGAGCGACAACAGCTGCTGCGCGTGTTCTGGCTGGTCGTTCACACCCTCCAGCATGCAGTACTCGAAAGTGATGAAGTCGCGTGGCGCGGCCGGCAGATAGCGCAGGCAGGCGTCGAGCAGTTCGGCAATCGGGTATTTGCGGTTCAGAGGCACCAGGGAGTCGCGCAGGGCATCGTTGGGTGCGTGCAGCGACACGGCCAGCGCCACCGGCACGTCCTGCGCCAGGCGATCGATCATCGGCACGACGCCGGACGTGGACACCGTGACCCGGCGGCGCGAGAGACCATAACCGTGGTCGTCCAGCATCACGCGCAAGGCGGGCACGAGGGCGCTGTAGTTCTGCAGCGGCTCGCCCATGCCCATCATCACCACGTTGGTGATCACGCGCTCGGTCGACTTCAGGTGTTTTCGAAGGAAATGTTCGGCGTGCCAGAGCTGCGCCAGGATCTCACCCGTGGTGAGGTTGCGCGAAAAACCCTGGTGACCGGTGGAGCAGAAACGGCATCCCACGGCGCAACCGGCCTGGGAAGAAACGCAGAGCGTGCCCCGGTCGTCTTCGGGGATGAACACCGTCTCTACGGCGTTGCCGTCACCCACATCAAACAGCCACTTGATGGTGCCGTCGACCGAGTCCTGGCGCGAGAGCACCGGCAGGTCTGTGACGTGGCAGACCGAGGGCAGCTTCTCGCGCAGACTTTTGGCGAGATCGGTCATCTCGTCGAAACGAGACGCCCCTTTTTGATGGATCCAGCGAAACAGCTGGACGGCGCGGAAACGCTTTTCGCCCAGCTGTTCGCAAAAGGCGGCCAGGCCTTCAAGATCAAAGTCGAGCAGGTTGGCCGTCATCACATGATCAACGCGCGTGTTCAGCGCGAGTAAACGTTCATGCCAGCGAAGAAGAACGCCACTTCAGCGGCGGCCGTCTCGGGGGCATCAGAACCGTGCACGGCGTTGGCATCGATGCTGTCGGCGAAATCGGCGCGGATGGTGCCGGCAGCGGCTTTCTTGGGATCGGTGGCGCCCATCAGATCGCGGTTCTTGGCAATGGCGCCTTCGCCTTCCAGGGCCTGGATCATCACCGGGCCGGAGATCATGAAGTCCACCAGGTCCTTGAAGAAAGGACGCTCTTTGTGCACAGCGTAGAAGGCTTCGGCTTCGCCGCGCGACAGGTGGGCCATGCGGGAGGCCACGACCTTCAGGCCGGCCGCTTCAAAACGGGCATAAATCTGGCCGATCACGTTCTTGGCGACGGCGTCGGGTTTGATGATCGAGAGGGTGCGTTCGATGGCCATGGTGGTCCTTGAATTTATTGATAAAAAACGAATTTTTCGCAGAGCTGCAAAGCCCTAGATTCTACATTGCGCCCATGTCCGGCATGGGGCACACGCTACAGCCCTGGCGCTCAGCGACCGCCGGTGCGCCCGCCGCCGCCGCCGCGGCGACGACCACCGGGCGGGCCGCCACGCCCCCCGTCCTGCTCGCGTTGGCGCTGCAGGGCGTCCTGGCCGATGTAGCCAAACGAAGTTTTCATGGGATCGGGCTGACCCGCGCCGCCGCCCGGCCCGCCGGGTTTGCCCCCACGGGCCTTGGGGTTGTCCGCGGGGCCGCCAAACATGCTGCTGCGCCGCACGGCGGGCGCCTCACCCCGGCTGCCGGGGGGATTGCCATAGTTGCGACCGCCGCCCTTGGGCGCCGACTTGCCACGGGTGGCCGGATGCCGTCCGCGGGGCGCACGGTCATCGCCCGTTGCGGGCATGCCGGCCGCGGCGGTCAGGCGGTCGATGTCCTGCTGGTCCAGCTCCACCCAGACACCGCGTTTGAGACCCCGCGGCAGCATCATGGCGCCGTAGCGGATGCGGATCAGGCGGCTGACCGCATGGCCCACCGCTTCAAGCATGCGGCGCACCTCGCGGTTGCGCCCCTCGCCGATGGTCACGCGGTACCAGCAGTTGGCCCCTTCCCCGCCCCCGTCTTCGATGCTCGAAAACTGGGCGATGCCGTCGTCGAGGCGCACACCGTCGAGCAAGCGCTGCTTTTCTTCGTTGGACAGAGCCCCCAGCACGCGCACCGCGTATTCGCGCTGCAGCCCGAAACGCGGGTGCATCAGGCGGTTGGCCAGTTCACCCGAGTCGGTCAGCAGCAACAACCCTTCGGTGTTCAGATCCAGGCGACCCACCGACTGCCATTTGCCTTGGTACAGGCGTGGCAGGCGGCGGAACACCGTGGGCCGGTTCTGGGGGTCGTCGTGGGAAACAACCTCACCCGCGGGCTTGTGATAGGCGAGCACGCGCGGCGGCGGCGGCGTCATGCGCACGCGCACCGGTTTGCCGTTGACCTTGATCACATCGCCGAACTGGATCCGCTGCCCCACATGGGCCGGCTCACCGTTGACGGAGATGCGCCCCTCCAGGATCAGCTGCTCCATCTCCAGCCTTGAGCCCATGCCCGCTTGTGCCAGCACCTTGTGCAGCTTCGGCGAATCGGCTTGGGGCGCGAGCACGCGCTTGGTCGGCAACGGCAGGTCCTGTTCCTGCTCGGCGTCAAAGGCACCGCTGACCACGTCATCGAAGCGCAGGGCATCGGGGGACGCGGCCGGAACTCGGGCAGGCACCGCGGGGGCATCAGGCTGCACCTGAGGCACGGTGGAATCGAGGCCCGCAGGTTCGACCGTTTCGACCTCACGGGGCGTGTCTGGAGGTGTGGGGTTGTTTGCCATGGTCATGGTGTTCCTGTGGGAGGCTCGTTCGTCTCGGTAGCGGTTTCTGATTCGGGTGGCACGGCATCGGTCAACGACACCTCGGCGGTTTCGCCTGCTTCGGGCAAGAGGCTGGTTGAAAGCGCCTCAAAGTCCAATCGGTCCAGCGCGGACTCCTGCACCTCGCTGCCTTCGAGCGGCGGCAGCTGGTCCAGCGAAGCAATGCCCAGATCGTCCAGAAACTGGCGGGTGGTGGCAAACAGGGCCGGACGACCCACGGTTTCGCGGTGGCCAATCACTTCGACCCAGCCCCGGTCTTCGAGTTGCTTCAGCAGCAGCGAATTGATGGTCACGCCACGGATGTCTTCCATGTCACCCCGGGTGACCGGCTGGCGGTAGGCAATGATGGCCAGCGTTTCCAGCGTGGCGCGGGTGTATCTGGGGGGCTTCTCGGGGTGCAGCCGGTCCAGATAGGGGCGCATTTCGGGCCGGCTCTGGAAGCGCCAGCCACTGGCCACCTGCACCAACTCCACGCCGCGGCCGGTCCACTCCAGCTGGAGATCGGCCAGCAGGCTCTTGAGGGTGTCGGGCGAGACTTCCATGTCGAACAGCACGCCCAACTCCCGCACGGAGAGCGGTTGCGGCGCGCAGATCAAAGCCGTCTCGAGGACGCGTCGGGCATCCGTGGTGTTCATCGCTGGTGTCTGTCAAAAACCGGTTGTCCGGTACGGGCTGCGAGAGGGTTCGAAGGCTGCCTGTGTGCCCGCCCGGCGGCGGGGCTGGGTCACCTGGAGCACCGCAACATCAGGGCATGGAGCGGCGCGATCCGGGTGGGGCTGTCTAAACGATCGGGAATCATCCCGAAAAAGCGGCCTGCTGAAGGCATTTGCACTGCCGGGGTGGCATCACCCCAACTGCGCTTCATTGTAATGGAGCCCGGACTTTGACAGGGCTTCCTGAAAATCGGCCGGTGGCGCGGACTGGAATACCAGCGGCTCGCCCGAAATCGGGTGCAAGAGACGCAGGCGTGTGGCGTGCAAGGCCTGGCGCGGCATGTCGAACAAAGGCTTGCCGCCGTACAAGGCATCTCCCACCAGCGGATGCCCGAGCCAGGCCATGTGCACCCGGATCTGGTGCGTGCGGCCGGTGTGCAGCTTGCAGACCACCAGACTGGCCTGCTCGTTGCCGTCGAGCAGCCGGATGGTGGTCTGGGCGGGTTTGCCACTGGTGGCATCGGGCCGCAGCACCGCCATGCGCAAGCGGTTGTGGGCGTCGCGACCCACGGGCTGGTCCACCAGCTGCTCGGCCGCGCCCTTCCAGCGGCCCTGTGCCAGCGCGACATAGCCGCGGTGCACTTCGCGCGCAGCGATGGCACGCACCAGGGCGTCCACCGCCGCCCTGCTCTTGCCCACCAGCATCAGGCCCGAGGTGTCCTTGTCGAGCCGGTGCACGATGCCCGCGCGCGGCAACTGGGCCGCCGCAGCGTGGTGGGCCAGCAGACCGTTGAGCAGCGTGCCGCTCCAGTTCCCGGCCGCCGGGTGCACCACGAGCCCGGCGGGCTTGTTGACCACGAGCAGGTGCGCGTCTTCAAAAACCACATCCAGCGCCATCGGCTGGGCCACGAACGCCATGGCCTGCTGGGTGGGGCGCAACTCCACCTGCAGCAGATGCCCCACCTGGATGCGGGTCGAGGGCTTGAGCACCGCAGCCCCCAGCATCTGCACGGCACCATCGGCCATGAGCTGCTGCAGGTAGGAACGCGAGAATTCGGGGATCAGTCGGGCCAGCGCGCGGTCGACCCGCCAGCCATGCATCTCGGCCGGGATTTCGCAGCAACGGGTCTCGGCCTCCAGCAGGGCGTCATCGCCGCCGGTCGTTGACTCGGAAGCCTCTGGGGTCATCCCCGGTGTCGACACCCCCCCCATCGATATAATTTCTGCTGACAAGACCTGTGTTCCTGTTGTAAAGGTGTGCGTGTGAAGTGTTCGTTCAGATTATCGGCGGTGTCCTTGTACACGCTGGGCTCATTGCTCGCCCTGTCGGGGTGCAGCAGCACACCGGTGGATGAAACTGCGGGCTGGAGCCCCAACAAGATTTACAGCGAAGCCATCGACGAGCGCGATGCCGGCCACTTCGAAAAAGCCGTGACGCTGTACGAAAAGCTCGAAGGCCGGGCGGCCGGCACGCCGCTGGCACAGCAGGCCCAGCTCGACAAGGCCTATACCCACTACAAGGCTGGCGAGCAGGCCCAGGCCCTGGCTGCGCTCGACCGCTTCCTGCGGTTGCATCCCGCCAGCCCCGCACTGGACTACGCGCTCTACCTCAAGGGCCTGGTCAACTTCAACGACAACCTCGGCCTGTTCGGCGCGCTCGCGCGTCAGGACCTGTCCGAGCGCGACCAGAAGGCGGCCAAGGCCTCGTTTGAATCGCTGCGTGAAGTCGTCACGCGATTCCCCGATTCGCGTTATGCACCCGACGCGCGTGCGCGCATGACCTACATCGTGAACTCGCTGGCGCAGTACGAAGTGCACGTGGCCCGCTACTACTACAACCGGGGCGCGTATGTGGCGGCCATCAACCGGGTACAGAGTGCGCTGACCGACTACACCGATGCCCCGGCGCTGGAAGAAGCGCTGTTCATCCTGGTGCGCAGCTATGACGCATTGGGCATGACCCAGTTGCGCGACGATGCCCGACGGGTGATGCAGACCAACTACCCGCAAAGCGCCTACCTCGGCGAGGGTGGCAAGTCGGTCAGCGACCCCTGGTGGAAGCTCTGGTGAGCGCCAGCTCGTCCAGCGCACGCATCACTTCGCCTTCATCGACCAGCCGCCGCATCGGCGGCAGGTCGGCCAGCAAGGCATTGCCGTAGGACCGCGTCAGCAGACGCCGGTCTCCGATCACCAGCACCCCGCGGTCGGTTTCGCTGCGGATCAGGCGCCCAACGCCCTGTCTGAGCGCCTGGGCCGCCTGGGGCATATAGACACCGTTGAATGCGCTGAGCCCGGCCTCGGTGAGTTTCTGTGCCCGCGCCTCGATCAACGGATCGTCGGGTGACGGAAAAGGCAGCTTGTCAATCACCAGCAGCTGCAGCACGTCACCGGCCAGATCCACGCCTTCCCAGAACGACGCGGACGCCACCAGGATGGCGCCCGCGTGTCCTTCGCCAGCGGCCGCGCGGAACCGCGCGAGCAGCGCCCGCCGGGACAAACGCCCTTGGCCCAGCACCTGCAGCGCAGCGCCCGGACCGGTCGGCAACATCGATGCGAGCAGCTCGGTCATGCGGTCGGCCGCCCGCAAGGTGGTGGTCAGCACCAGGGTGCGCCCACCGAGGCGCGATGCCCAGCGCGATACCGCATGAGCCAGCCGCTCGGTGTGATCGGGTTCACCGGGTTCGGGCAGATCGTGGGGCACGTACAGCGAGGCCAACGCGGCGTGATCAAACGGACTGGGCAGGCGCAAGGTGCGCAACCCCGGGTGGTGGTGCAAGCCCAGCGGTTCGGTGAACCAGCGCAGCGCATCGTCGCCGCCCAGGGTGGCCGAGGTGAATATCCAGCTGCGTGCCAATTGAGGCGCCGGATCCACCTGTGAAAACCGGGTCGAAGCGTCCGGCGGCACGCTGACCAGACGCCAGCCACCGACCCCGTCGACATCGGCCCAGCGCACACCTTCACCCTCCAGACCAGCGGCCCGGGGGCTCGTCCACCGGAGCCATTCGGCCTGCAAGGCGCGCACGCTCTCCAGGAGGCGCTGCAACTCGACGGCAGCGCCCTGGGTGGCCTCCAGCGCGTGTTCCATGGCGCGCAGGGCCTGGGCCAAACCCATCAGGGCCTGCGTCCAGAGCCGCGGATCCAGCCCATCCGGCGTTGGCCCCGACCAGCGACAACGACCCACCGCCACCGCGCCGGTTCGTGGCACGCCAGCCAGGCCTCGCACGGCCTGTTCCAGCTCCAGCGCCAGATGCGCCCAGGGTCGCTGGCCGCGCGCCCACACCTGCCCCTGGCCCGCCACCTCGCGCGCCAGCTCCCGCAAGCGCCCCGAGTCCAGCGTCACGCCCATGAACTGCACGCCGATCTCGTTGAGCCGGTGCGCCTCGTCAAACACCACCACCTCCACCTGGGGCAACAGCAACGGCTCACCGGACGCCTGCACGGCCTGGTCCGAAAAATACAGGTGGTGGTTGATCACCACCCAGTCGGCCTGCTGAGCCACGCGCCGCGCCCGGTTCACATGGCAGCTTGCCAGCCGCGGGCAGGCGCCCCCCAGGCAGTTCTCTCGCGTGGAGCTGATCCAGGGGCGCAATGGCGAACGCTCATCCAGCCCGGGCAGTTCGGCGAGGTCACCCTGCACCGACGCGGTGGCCCAGCGGTGCACATGCTCCAGCCCGGCGGCCAGCGCCGGGTCACGCAAGCTGCCGGCAACAGGTCCGCTGCGGGCCTGCTCCAGGCGCTGCAGGCAGACGTAGCTGGCACGGCCCTTGAGCAGCGCCACCCGCACCGGCAGGCCCAGCGCGCGACTCAGCGCCGGGATGTCGCGTGCAAACAGCTGCTCCTGCAGAGACTGGGTGGCGGTTGACAACAGGGCCCGACGTCCACTCAGGAGCAGCGGTGCGAGGTAGGCAAAAGTCTTGCCCACTCCCGTACCGGCCTCCACCGCAAGCCAGGTCTGGGTCTCCAGCGCTTCGGCCACGGCACACGCCATCTGAATCTGGGCCTGGCGTGGCTGCAAGCCTCCAGGCGTGTTTGCTGCCAGTGGACCATCGGCGGTAAAAAGCGCTGCTACCGTATCCACAAAGACCGTCAAACGCTGCCCCCCACGGGCACCGGCAGCCCGATGGTGAACAAGGCGCAACAGGACACCGCCCACCCCCGTCGGCCACCGGGTTGAACCGGGCGCATTTGGTGATAGTCTCGGCTTCTGATGGGTTTTCTGGTTACCATCCGAAGCGCCTCGACACCGACTGTGTCGTTCTGATTGTTGATCCACATGTCCAAAGGCTACCGCATCCACGCGTCCACCGGCACCCACCGGGGCGATCGCGACTACCAGCAGGACCAGGTCTGTCTGCTGCACCACCAACGCAACGACGGTTGCCTGCTGTCGGTGGTCGCCGATGGCATGGGAGGACGCAGCGGTGGACGCAAGGCATCGGATCAGGTCATGCTGACCGCGCGGCAACTGTTTGAGCGTTTTGATCCCGAGACCGACGACCCGTCGGCGATGCTGCGCCAGATCGTGGAAGAGTCGCATCTGGTGATCAAACTGACGGCGGTTTCAGCCGAGCAGGAACCGCACAGCACCATTGCCGCCTTCCTGATCAACCCGGGTGGCGACAGCCACTGGATCCACGCCGGCGACTCGCGCATCTACCACTTCCGCCAAGGTCAGCTGGTCTTCCGCACCATGGACCATTCCTATGTGCAGACCCTGGTCAACCAGGGCGAGATCACGGAAGAAGAGGCGCTGGACCACCCGCACTCCAACATCCTCATGGGCTGTCTGGGCACCGACAACGACCCGCCGGTGGACATCCACGTGGCACAAAAGCTCGGCCCGGGAGACGCCTTGCTCGCCTGCAGCGACGGCATCTGGCACTACTTCACGCCGGAAGAACTCGCCAGCACGGTGGCCATGCTCACACCGCGCGAAGCCTGTGAGTTCCTGATCCAGAAAGCACGCTCGCGTGCCAAAGGCATGGGCGACAACCTGTCGCTGACCATCGTCAAGTTCGATCCACTGACCTGAACGCGTTCAGGTCAGACCGGTGTCCACCTGCCTGTGCTCCAGCGTCAGGTATTCGGCCGACTGCATCTCGCCCAGGCGCGACACCGTTCGGGGAAATTCGTGTGACATCGGCCCTTCCAGATACAGCTGTTCTGGCGGCACGGCGGCCGACATCACGAGCTTGACCCGCCGGTCGTACAGCACGTCGATCAGCCAGGTGAATCGCCGCGCCTCGGACGCCTGGCGCACCGCCATCTGCGGCACGTTGGACAACAGCAGCGTGTGGAACTGCGTGGCGATTTCCAGGTAGTCGTTCTGCGAACGGGGACCGCCGCAGAGCGTGCGGAAGTCGAACCAGATCACGCCACCCGCGCGACGCACCGCGCTGATTTCGCGCGATTCAATGTGCATCACCGGGTCCTGGTCGGCCATCTCGGCCAGCTCGCCAAAGGTGGTTTCCATCGCCGCATCGGCCGCCGGGCCCAGCGGGCAATGGTAGAGCTGGATGTGCGTGAGGGTGCGCTGGCGGTAGTCGGTGCCGTTGTCCACGCTGAGCACTTCCAGCCGCGACTTCAGCAACTCAATCGCCGGCAGGATGCGGTCGCGGTGCAGGCCGTCCGGGTACAGGCCATCGGGGTGGAAGTTGGAGGTGGTGACAAAACCCACACCGGCCTTGAACAGCGCGTCCAGCAAGCGGTGCAGGATCATGGCGTCGGTCACGTCCGCCACATGGAATTCGTCGAAACAGATCAGCTTGTAGCGCTTGGCGATGCGCGCACCCAGCTCGTCCAACGGGTTGACCGTGCCTTGCAGCTCGCGCAGTTCGCGGTGCACCTCGCGCATGAATTCGTGGAAGTGCAGCCGCGTCTTGCGGCGCAGCGGCACCGCGTTGTAGAAGCAGTCCATCAGGAAACTCTTGCCCCGCCCCACCCCGCCGAACATGTAGACCCCACGCGGGATCTCGGGATTGACGAACATCTTCTTCAGCGCGTTGGAGCGCCGCTGCTTGTACGTCGCCCACTCGGATGCACACCGCTCCAGCGCGTCGATGGCACGCTGCTGGGCGGGGTCGGTGGTGTAGCCGCGCTCCTTGAGCGCGGCTTCGTAGGTGCTGCGGACCGACAAGGGCGAACCCGGATCAGAAGTTCAAGGTGCGCTTGTCAACGGCCAGTGCCGCCTCTTTCGTCGACTCGGAGAGCGACGGATGGGCATGGCAGATGCGGGCGATGTCTTCGGCCGAGGCTTTGAACTCCATCGCCATCACGGCTTCGGCGATCAACTCGGACGCCTGCGGGCCGATGATGTGCACGCCCAGGATTTCATCGCTCGTCGCATCGGCAACGATCTTGACAAAGCCGGTGGTGTCGCCCAGCGCGCGCGCGCGGCCGTTGGCCAGGAAGGGGAACTGGCCCGCTTTGTAGGCCACACCTTCGGCCTTGAGCTGCTGCTCGGTCTTGCCGACCCAGGCGATCTCGGGGCTGGTGTAGATCACGTAAGGGATGGTGTTGAAATTCACGTGACCATGCTGGCCCGCGATGCGCTCGGCCACCGCCACACCCTCTTCTTCCGCCTTGTGCGCCAGCATCGGACCACGCACCACGTCACCCACCGCCCAGACGCCCGGCAGGTTGGTGCGGCAGTCGGCATCGACCATGATGGCGCCACGTTCGTCCAGCTGCAGGCCGACGGCCTCAGGGTTCAGACCGATGGTGTTGGCCACTCGGCCGATCGAGACGATCAGCTTGTCCACCGCCAGCTCCTGGGCTTCGCCCTTGGCGTTGGTGTAGGCGACGCTGACGCCCTTCTTGCCGTTCTTGATCTCGCTGATCTTCACACCCAACTCGATCTTCAGGCCTTGCTTGGTGAAGACCTTCAGGGCTTCCTTGGCGATGCCTTCGTCGGCCGCCGGCAGGAAAGCGGACATGGCTTCCAGCACCACGACCTCCGCACCCAGGCGGCGCCAGACCGAACCCATTTCCAGGCCGATCACGCCGGAGCCGATCACGCCCAGCTTCTTGGGCACGGCCCCCACGCGCAGCGCGCCGTCGTTGGACAACACGTTGACTTCGTCGAAGTCCACGCCGGGCAGCGCACGCGCGTTGGATCCGGTAGCGACGATGACCTGCTTGCCGCTGATGACTTCTTCTGCGGCACCGGCCACCTTGATCTGGTAGCCACCATCAGCCGCTGCCACGAAAGAGCCACGGCCGTGGAAGAAGGTGACCTTGTTCTTCTTGAGCAGGTAGAGGATGCCGTCGTTGTTCTGCTTCACGACGCCGTCCTTGCGGGCCACCATCTTGGCCACGTCCATCGTCACCTTGCCGGTGCTGATGCCGTGGTCGGCGAAGTGGTGGTTGGCGTGCTCGAAGTGCTCGCTGGACTGCAGCAGCGCCTTGGAGGGGATGCAACCGACGTTGGTGCAGGTACCTCCCGGGGCGGGTCCGCCAGCGGCGTTCTTCCACTCGTCGATACACGCGACCTTGAAGCCCAGCTGGGCAGCGCGGATGGCAGCGATGTAGCCACCGGGGCCGGCGCCGATCACGACGACGTCAAATGCTTGAGACATGTTTTCTTATCCTGAATGGGGTTGGACAAACGCCCCCGAAGGGGCGTCTGGACTTTCGCTGTTCGATCAGATGTCAAAGAGAAGACGAGCCGGGTCTTCCAGCGCTTCCTTCATGGCCACCAGGCCCAGCACGGCTTCGCGGCCGTCGATGATGCGGTGGTCGTAGGACATGGCGAAGTAGTTCATCGGACGAACCACCACCTGACCGTTTTCCACCATGGCGCGGTCCTTGGTGGCGTGCACGCCCAGGATGGCCGACTGCGGCGGGTTGATGATGGGAGTGGACATCATCGAACCGAAGGTGCCGCCGTTGGAAATGGAGAAGGTGCCACCGGTCATGTCGTCCATGCCCAGCTTGCCGTCCTTGGCCTTCTGGCCAAACTCGGCGATCTTCTTCTCGATCTCGGCAAAGCTCATCTGGTCGGCGTTGCGCAGGATGGGCACCACCAAGCCGCGCGGCGAACCGACGGCGATACCGATGTCGAAGTAGCCGTGGTAGACGATGTCGTTGCCGTCCACCGAGGCGTTGAGCACGGGGAACTTCTTGAGCGCGTGCACAGCGGCCTTCACGAAGAAGCTCATGAAGCCGAGCTTGACGCCGTGTTCCTTTTCAAACCGCTCCTGCATGCGCTTGCGCATGTCCATGACCGGAGCCATGTTGATTTCGTTGAACGTGGTCAGGATGGCGTTGGTCGATTGCGACTGCAGCAGACGCTCGGCCACGCGGGCACGCAGGCGCGTCATGGGCACGCGCTCTTCGGGACGGTCGCCCAGATCGGGCGCCACTGTCGCCACCTGCGGCAGCACCTTGGTGGGTGCACCGGTCGGGATCGCCACGGGGGCGGCCACGGCTGGCTTGGGTGCTGCGGCGGCGGACAGGACATCGCCCTTGGTCACACGGCCGTCTTTGCCAGTGCCGGCCACAGAGCCTGGCGCCATGCCACCGTCGGCCATCAGCTTGGCGGCGGCGGGCATGGCCACACCGGCCATGGACTGGGACGCAGCAGCGGCAGCTGGCGCAGCGGCTGCGGGTGCCGGGGCTGCAGCGACGGGTGCAGCAGCAGCGGCTGGCGCAGTCGCACCGGCCACGGCGGTGGTGTCGATGCGGGCGATCAGCTGCTCGGCAGCCACGGTGGCGCCATCGCCTTGCAGGATCTCCACCAGAACGCCGGAGGACGGTGCCGGGCACTCCAGCACCACCTTGTCGGTCTCGATCTCGATGAGTGTCTCGTCAGCGGTGACGGCATCACCGACCTTCTTCTTCCATTGCAGCAGGGTGGCTTCGGCCACCGATTCGGAGAGCTGCGGAACTTTGACTTCTACGATTGCCATGTGTCTTCTACCTTGATTTTTTCGATTCGCGCCGGCCTTCGTGTCACCCCTCAAAGAGGTGCTGGGCCAGCGCGGGTCCGGATTATTTGGTGAGGATGAAGCCCTTGAGCTTGCTGAAAGCGGCTTCGATCAGGGTCTTCTGCTGCTCCTGGTGCAGGTGCGCGTATCCCACCGCAGGCGACGCCGAAGCGGCCCGACCGGCGTAACCCAGCTTCTGGCCATCGAGCATGTTCTCGTGGATGTAGTGCTGCACAAAGAACCAGGCGCCCTGGTTTTGCGGCTCGTCCTGGCACCACACGATGTCGGTGGCGTTCGGGTACTTCTTGACCTCGGCACCGAACACCTTGTGCGGGAACGGGTAGAGCTGTTCCACACGCAGGATGGCCACGTCGTCGTCGCCACGCTCATCGCGCTTCTTGACCAGGTCGTAATAAACCTTGCCAGAGCAGCAGATGAGACGCTTGACCTTGTCCGCGTTCTTGACCACGTCGGCGTTGCTCTCGGGAATCACGGTCTGGAAGCTGCCTTTGGTGAACTCGGACAACGGTGACGTGGCGTCCTTGTTGCGCAGCAGCGACTTGGGCGTGAAGATCACCAGCGGCTTGCGCAGGTTGCGGATCACCTGGCGGCGCAGGATGTGGAAGATCTGGCTCGCCGTGGTGGGCTGCACGATCTGCATGTTGGTGTCGGCCGCCAGCTGCATGAAACGCTCCAGACGCGCCGAGCTGTGCTCGGGACCCTGGCCTTCGTAGCCGTGCGGCAGCATCAGCGTGATGCCGTTGACACGGCCCCACTTCACCTCACCGGAAGCGATGAACTGGTCAATCACGACCTGCGCGCCGTTGGCGAAATCGCCGAACTGCGCTTCCCAGATCACCAGGGTGTTCGGGTCGTTGGAGGCGTAGCCGTATTCAAAGCCCAGCACCGCCTCTTCGGACAGGATGGAGTCGATGACGACGAACGGCGCCTGGTTGTCGGCCACGTTCTGCAGCGGCGTGTAGGTACCGGTGTCCCACTTTTCGCGGTTCTGGTCGTGGATCACGGCGTGGCGGTGCGTGAACGTGCCACGGCCGCAGTCTTCGCCCGACAGGCGCACCGGGAAGCCGCTGGCCACCAGGGAGGCAAACGCCATGTGTTCGCCCATGCCCCAGTCCACCGGGATGTCGCCACGGCCCATGGCCGCGCGGTCGGCGTAGACCTTCTTCACCAGCTGGTGTGGGCTCACGCTCTCCGGAATGGTGGTCAGGCGACCGGCCAGGCGCTTCCACTCGGCCATCGGGATCGCCGTGTCGCCCGCGTCGGTCCATTTCTTGCCAAGGAAGGGCGACCAGTCGACCGCGTACTTGCTCTTGAAGTTGGTCAGCACCGGGTCCACCGTGTGGCGGCCGGCGTCGAGTGCAGCGCGGTAGGCCTTGGCCATGTCATCGCCCAGCGTTTCACCCAGGCCCTGCGCAGCCAGCTTGTCGGCGTAGAGCTTGCGGGTGCCTGGATGCGCGCTGATCTTCTTGTACATCAGTGGCTGGGTCAGGCTCGGGGTGTCCTGTTCGTTGTGACCCAGCTTGCGGAAGCAGATGATGTCGAGCACCACGTCCTTGCGGAAGGTCATGCGGTATTCCAGCGCCAGCTGGGTGGCCAGCACCACGGCTTCCGGATCGTCACCGTTGACGTGCAGCACCGGCGCCTCGACACCCTTGACGATGTCGGTGCAATACAGCGTGGAGCGCAGGTCGCGCGGGTCGGAGGTGGTGAAACCAATCTGGTTGTTGATGATCAGGTGCACCGTGCCGCCCGTGGTGTAGCCGCGGGTCGCCGCCAGAGCCAGGGTTTCCTGGTTCACACCCTGGCCGGCAAATGCGGCATCGCCGTGCACCAGCACCGGCAGTACCTGCTTGCCCAGCGGATCGCCGCGGCGGTCCATGCGGGCGCGCACCGAACCTTCGACCACCGGGTTCACGATTTCCAGGTGCGAAGGGTTGAAAGCCAGCGAGAGGTGCACCGGACCGCCGGGGGTGGTCACGTCCGAGCTGAAGCCCTGGTGGTATTTCACGTCACCGGCGGGCAGGTCTTCGGGGGCTGTGTGGTCGAACTCGGCGAACAGGTCCTTGGGCATCTTGCCCAGGATGTTGACCAGCACGTTCAGGCGGCCACGGTGGGCCATGCCGATCACGATTTCCTGCACGCCCTGCGCACCGGCCTGCTGGATCACTTCGTCCATGGCGGCGATGAAACTCTCGCCACCTTCGAGCGAGAAGCGCTTCTGCCCCACGTACTTGGTGTGCAGGAAACGCTCCAGACCTTCGGCCGCGGTCAGGCGGTCGAGAATGGCTTTTTTCTTCTCGGCATTGAAGGCTGGCTTGCTGCGGATGGCTTCCAGCTTTTCCTGCCACCAGCGCTTTTGCGTCTGGTCGCTGATGTACATGTACTCGGCACCCACGCTGGCGCAGTAGGTTTCGCGCAACGCATTGAGCAGGTCACGCAGCGACATGACCTCTTTGCCGAAGAAGGTGTTGCTGGTGTTGAAGACGGTTTCGAAATCGGCGTCGGAAAAACCGTAGAACGCGGGATCGAGTTCGGGGATGTTGTCGCGCTCGGTGCGCTTGAGCGGGTCGAGATCGGCCCAGCGGGAGCCGACATTGCGGTAAGCGGCGATCAGCTGCTGGACGGCGACACGTTTGCGACCCAGATCGGAGTCGGCACCTGCGGCCACAACGACCTTGGTACCGCCTTGTTTGGCGCGCTCGGCAAAAGCGTTGATGACCGGCTGGTGGGGGACGTCGCGGGCATCGGAGCCGTCGCCGGCAGGCACATGCTGAAGGGCGTCAAAGTAGCCGCGCCAGTTGTCCGGCACGCTGCCGGGATTTTCCAGGTACTTCTCGTACATCTCTTCCACGTACGGTGCGTTGCCGCCGAAGAGATAGGAATTGTTCTGGTAGGCAACATAGACGTTGCCCCCGTTCGATGGGGAATTGCTCATAGATTCGCTGACCTCCGCTTCCCTCTGGGAAACATTAGCTGGTTAAAGAAACCTCCCGCGACACGGCTTAACCGATTGGCGGATGCGACAGTGACTGTGGAAGGACCTGACTGCAGCCCGTGATTGTGCCACCTGAGCGCAGGCTCAGGGAAAAAGAATGCAGTGGAGGATGCCCCGGGGGGCGGAATCACCCCGGAGTTGTTGCAGCTGCGCGAAGCGACAGCGCCGTGTCAGGCGACACGATCCAGGATCAGGAAACCACGCGGGGCGACAGGCGCTCGGACGCAGGCACTGCGCTGGGCTCGTCCATTTCAATCGCGATCTGCGTGCAGACCGTGCGGCACAACGTGACCGCTTTTTCGCTTTGCACACGGTAGATGACCTGGGTGCCGTCCTTGCGTTTGGCCAGCACACCCGCCCGGTACAACAGGTTCAGATGCTGGGACAGGTTGGGCTGGGTGGTGTCGATTTCCTGCAGCAGCTGGGAAACCGATTTCTCTCTGTCGCACAGGGCGCTGAGGATGCGCAAGCGCATGGGCGTGGCCAGCACGCCAAACAACTCGGCGGCCATTTCGAACACGCGCACCTTCTCGACATTGGCATCGGACTCGATCATTTGTTCCATGGCAGACCACACTTTTGTCAATATAAGCATGGATCATACTTACAAAAACCGCCGTTGACCATGCGTTTTTGTCGGGATTGACGCGGGTTTGGCGCCCCCAAAAAAGAAACCCGGTGCGTCAGGCAACGTCACCGGGTTTCAACAGGATTCTGGCACCAGGCCAGATGGGGAGATCAGGCCCGCAGATCCTTGATCTGCTGCAGTGCGGCGGGGTCGTCCATGGTGGTCAGATCGCCGGGGTCGCGGCCTTCACAGACCGCCTGTATGGCGCGGCGCAGCAACTTGCCCGAGCGCGTCTTGGGCAACACATTGACAAAGCGCACCCGTGCCGGGCGCGCCACGGCACCCAGTTGCTCGTCCACCAGCTTCATCACTTCGCCCTCCAGCTTCAGGCGCGCCGCATCGTCGGTGAGCACCGAGGCGTCCTTCACCACGGCAAACGCCATGGCCACCTGGCCTTTGAGCTGATCGGCCACGCCCACCACCGCCACCTCGGCGATCTTCGGGTGGCTGGAAATGCTCTCTTCGATCTCGCGCGTGCCCAGGCGGTGGCCGGCGACGTTGATCACGTCGTCGGTGCGACCGAGGATGAAGTAATAGCCGTCGTCGTCGCGGATGCCCCAGTCGAAGGTGCTGTAGACCATGCGGCCGGGCACGCTGGTCCAGTAGGTCTTGACGAACCTGGCGTCGTCGCCCCAGATGGTCTGCATGCAACCCGGGGGCAAAGGACCTTCGACCGCGACAACCCCTTTCTGGTTGCCGCCCTGCAGCTCGGCACCCGTCTGGTCGTCCAGCAGCTTGACGTTGTAGCCATAAACCGCCTTGCCCGGCGAGCCGAATTTGCTGTCGGCCTTCTCCACGCCGTTGCAGATCGCCAGAATCGGCCAGCCGGTTTCGGTCTGCCAGTAGTTGTCGACGATGGGTTTGCCCAGTTCGTCGGAGATCCACTTGGCGGTCGGTTCGTCCAGCGGCTCACCAGCGAGAAACAGCGCCTTCAGGCTGGAGAGGTCGTATTTCTTGATGAAGGACGAATCGTATTTCTTGAGCACGCGCACCGCGGTGGGTGCGCTGAACATGACACTGACCTTGTACTTCTCGACCAAGCTCCACCAGATGCCGGCGTCGGGCCGGATCGGCAGGCCTTCGTACATGATGGTCGCCATGCCGCCGATCAGCGGGCCGTAGATGATGTAGCTGTGGCCCACAACCCAGCCGATGTCGCTGGTGGAGAAATAGGTTTCGCCCGGCTCGCCCATGTAGATGTGCTTCATCGACGCCGCCAGGGCCACGGTGTAGCCACCGGTGTCGCGCTGCACGCCCTTGGGTTTGCCGGTGGTGCCGCTGGTGTAGAGCGTGTAGCTGGGGTGCGTGGCGTCGACCCATTCGCAGGGCACCACGGTGTCCATGTGGCGCGCGCGTTCGGCCGAGTAGTCCACGTCCCGGCCGTCCACCGAGTTGAATGCCACCAGCCCGCGGTTGACCATCACCACCTTCTGCGGTTTGTGGGCCGAGAGCTTGATGGCTTCATCCAGCAGCGGCTTGTATTCCACCACCTTGCCGCCACGCGACCCGGCGTCGGCACTCACGATGGCCACGGGCGACGCGTCTTCGATGCGGCTGGCCAGCGAGTGGCTGGCGAAACCGCCGAACACCACCGAGTGGATGGCACCGATGCGCACGCAGGCCAGCATCGCGAACGCGGCCTCCGGAATCATGGGCATGTAGATCAGGACGCGATCACCCTTCTTCACGCCCTGGTCCTGCAGGATGGCGGCCATGCGCTGCACCTCGGCGTGCAGTTCGCGGAAGCTAAAGATCTTTTCGACATTGGTTTCGGTCGAGACGAAGATCAGCGCGTTCTGGTCCGCGCGGTCTTTCAGGTGGCGATCGACCGCGTTGTGGCACAGGTTGGTCAGTCCACCCTCAAACCAGCGCGCAAACGGCGGGTTGTCGTAGTTGCAGACGCGGTCGAAGGGCTTGTGCCAGTCCACCAGCTTCGCCTGCTCGGCCCAGAAGACGTCACGGTCTTCGATCGAACGGCGGTGGAAATCGGCGTAGCCCTGAGCGTTGCTCATGTGAGTCTCCTGCGTGGTAGTCGGTTGAAATGCGACAACGACCGCGCCGGACCCCTAGGATTTACGGCGTGGTCGCGAAAAACTGAATTCATAATTATGGCGTTCAGACTTGCGACAGTCTGACAAATCCCCCCCTCCACGCCCATCCGCCAAACGCACCGGCCTGACGCTGGTCAACCCATCGCCACGTCTGCTGGATGCCGCGAGCACCCTCTTCCAGCAGCGTTTGGGCGCCCTACTTGATCAGCGCGTGGATTTCCCGGAACGCCGGGTGGTCGGCCGTGCGCAGCCACTCGAAAGCCAGCATCTCCGTTGTGATGAGCTCTGCGCCAGCTCCCGCCAGGCGGTCAAAGGCCGCATCGCGGTTGCGCTCGGTGCGCGAGCCGCAGGCGTCGGTCACGACCCAGACGTCGATCTCCTGCTCGATCAGTTCAAGCACAGTCTGCAGCAGGCAAACATGCGCCTCGCAACCGGCGATCACCACCGTGTTGCGCTCGGGCGCCTGGCTCGGGGCGGCCTTTTGCAGGTGTTTGGGCAGGCTGCGGGCGTTGCCAGAGACCGGGCGCACCGCTGGACGCAAGCAGTCCAGCAAACCGGCCTCGACGGCGCTGAAGCTCATCTTGCTCAGGGTTTTCTGGCACAAGGCCCGCAACGCCGCGTCGTTGCCACCGAGTTTTTCCGGGTTCTGTTCGGTACCGAAAACCGGTACCCGAAACACTTGAGCCATGCGGGCCAGGCGAACCGCATTGGCCAGCACCAGCGGCGCCTCGTGGATCGCGGGCAACAAGCGGGTTTGGTAGTCGACCAGCACCAGCTGGGAATCGGCGGCATCAAGCAGCATCGGGCAGTCTCTTCGTTGGGTTGGAACACACCGGCCAGATGGCGGTGCAGCAGGTTGAGCCCAGCATTGTGACAAAGGCGCATGCCGCGCGGCCGCCCGGACAGGCCCAATCGCGCAATGTTCAAACAAATCAATGCATTGCTTGACTTTCCTCGCTTGACTTCTCGAAGCTTCACCCTTAACCTGAAAAGATATGAAGCGTTGGATCCCTGTTCTGCTGCTGGCTGGCATGCCGTTGGTGCATGCTGCGCCAGGCGAAGTTGTCTACGAAGACATGGACGTGCTGCTACAGGAAAAAGGTGTCATCTCGCGCCTGAGCGAGCAGATTCAGCAGGTTCGCGACAACGTGGGTGCGTCGGCCTCGAACCTCGTGATCCATGCCATGGGGTTCCTGGGCGTCCCCTACAGTTACGGCGGCAACAGCGCCGAAACCGGGGTCGACTGCAGCGGTCTGGTGCGCACGGTCTTTGAAAAGTCGGTGGGCAAGATCCTGCCGCGCCGGGCAGTGGACCAGGCCGCGGCGACCGAAACCATAGACCGCAGCGAACTCAAGCCCGGCGACCTGGTTTTCTTCAACACCATGAAACGGGCGTTCAGCCACGTGGGCATCTATGTCGGAGACGGGAAGTTCATCCATGCCCCACGTTCAGGTTCCTCCGTCCGGGTGGAAGACATGCGCGTCGCGTACTGGAGCACCCGGTTCAACGGTGCCCGGCGTGTCCCGCTGCAACCATCGACCCATACGGCCGTGCGTTGAACCCGCCGCGGCCTCATCAAAAAAACCGGGGCAAGCCCGGTTTTTTCATGTCTGGTCGGCAAGGCATTCAACCACCCATCACTTCAAGTTGCCCAGGTAGGCGGCCACGGCCTTGGTTTCCAGCGGGCTCAGGCGCGAAGAGATCACGGCCATGACCGCGTTGTCGTTGCTGCGTGCGCGCTGGTGAAACTGGAGCAGTTGGGTCTCGATGTAGCCAGGATGCTGACCGGCCAGGCGCGGCATGTTGGCGCTGCCACGGCCCTGCGTGTCGTGGCAGGACAGGCAGGCGGGCAACCCCGCATACACATTGCCCCGTTCGTAAACAAACTGTCCCACCGCCATGAACTGCGTGTCATCGGACGGGGTGCTGGCCGCCTTCTGACTTGCGTAATGCGCGGCGAGCGAACGGATCATTCGATCGTCCATCATGGCCACCTTTTCTTTCGTCAAGGGGCTCTTTCGGTCCCCCGAGGCGAAGTCCTTCAACTGCTTGACCAGGTAGGTTTCGTTCTGCCCCGCCAGACGCGGGAAGTTGGGCGCCACGCTCTGTCCGGTGGCACCGTGACAGGCGCCGCAGTGTTCTGCGGCGAAGCGGGCCCCGGCGGTGATGTCGGCGTCCAGGGACTGTGCACCCGCCGACCAGGCCAGCGACCCCAGCAGCCCGATGGCCAGCAGCGCACGGGGCCGGTGCACCCGGCCGACCCGCTGGTGTGTGCATCCCAAGGCGGCCGTCTTGAGCTTGTTGCCCATCCATGTCTCCTGTCGGTGTAAGTCAGAGGCATTCTGGTCACACGACGCGGGCCACCGATTGATACAAGTCAACAATGATTAACTTATATTTAGGTCAAAAAAAGCGCATTTACCGACGGCTGGCCTGTGCTCTGTCCGGCAAACCGGAACGGGGCGAAGGAGGCGTGCAAGGCGGATCGCCCGCCCATCGCGTTAGCTTGAGGGCCCCGCGGCGGAGACCGGACCAGTCACAACCAGACTGCGCTATGCGTGGTGTGGGGAGGCCTGATGGCCCGGCCAGGTTCCGGAGGCAATGTAGATGCCGCCCATCCAGGTGGAACGGACATCCAGCCCCGGCACGTGAGCCGCAAGGCCACTCCAAGGTTGAACCAGGCCATCCAGCGTGCTGACGGAACGCAGTGCCGCTCCCCAGACAAAGAGGTTGACCGGCCAGGCCCAGGGATCGGCCCATTGCAGCCCGGTGGCCACCACGCGGGCACCAGGCTTGAGGTGCTGCAGCACATTGGCAATCGCCTCGGGGCGACGCAGCACATCGTGCGTGAAGTGAAACAGCACGGCATCGGCCTGCCCCGCCCAGCGCGCCGATTCGACCGGTGCGTTGATCAGCAAAATCTCGCATGGCCCGACAGACGTGAGACGCTCGCGCGCCTTGACCAGCATCTCCGGGCATTGTTCGATCCCCACGATCCGGCCGCCTGGACCCACGGCGCTGGCGAGCAGGGGAAAACTCAGACCGGTACCACAACCCACATCCAGAACGGTCGAACCGGGACTCAGCCGCAGACTGGCCACGGCCTCGCGGCGAAGCGGCTCGAACATCGCGAGCTCGTGGTCGTACACGCCGGCTCGCAACCGGTACTGCTCCAGTGCAAAGCCGCGATCAGGCATGTGTGCGTCCCTGCGACTGACGGAAGGTCTTTTCATGGTCTTTCTGGCCTAAGGCAATACCCCTCGGCCCAGCATAGTGCGCAGATCCTTGCACCGCAAGCGGCAACGGCCCGTGTTTGTTACCGAGTGTCCCCGTGCGCGCAAAGACCTGCACGCCAACGCAGGAGCCGTGCCCCTGGAGGACGTCAGAAGCTGTAGTTGTAATTGATGCGCAGGGTGTTCTGCCGGTGCGACACCGTGCCGGCCATGCCCGGACCGAACATGTTCGGGTTGGTGCGGGTCACCTTGGGCGCAATGGCGATGGAGCCGGCCACCGCATGGCCACCACCCATGTTCCAGCCCAGACCCAGTGTGTAGTGGGTCTTGATGGTGGCCGGAAACAGCGGGTTCAGCGTGTCGTCTGGCACGGGGTTGTCGGCGTAGTTGATGCCGGCGCGCAAGGCCAGGCCCGGCGCCAGCATGTATTGGCCACCGATCATGAAGACAGTCTGGTTTTTCCAGTTCTGCGGCATCGAACCCACCATCCAGCCCCCGCCCATGTTCATGCCCAGGCGGAAGTCCTTCATGCTGTCCTTCCATCCCAGGTGCTTGACGTCGGCGGCCAGCATGAATGCTGGCGTCGCCTGCCAGGCCACGCCCACGCCATAGGTCTCGGGCCACTGGAAGTCCACCACCTTGAATTGGGTGGGAATCTGCATCCCCCCCGGCAGCATGGTGAAAGTGCCGCTGCCTTGCAGGTCGCCGATGTCGGTCTTGCTGTGGTAGGTGGCGCCGAAGGCCAGGGCGTTCGAAACCTTGTAGTGGGCGCCGAGTTTGAAGGCCCAGCCATTGCCCTTGGCTTCGCCGCTGAAATCGTTGTTGTCGCTGAAGCTGGCATGACCCGAGCCATCGGGCATCAGCATCTGCACGTCCATGCTGGCCCAGACAAAGTCGAGCTGGCCAGCGACGGTGAAGTTGTCATTGACGTTGTAGGCCAGCGGGAACATCAGCCGGCCGAAACCCACCTCGGAGCGCATGGGCAAGCCCGTGCCGTTGGACAGGAAGGAGGTGCTGCCGTATTCGGTCCCCATGCCGCCCTGGGCCAGCATGCCAGCGCCGTAGGTGAACTGGCCGGACTTTCGAATGAATGAAAGCGAAGGCATCCAGTACTTGTCGCCGTCCGATTTCGCATTCATCGTGCCGGCCATCGGGTGGTTCATGCTGGTATTCACATCTGGCATCAGCAATGTCAGACCCAGACCCAGGTTGTTGCCTTCCTGGCGCAGACCCAGCGTGGCCGGGTTGTTCATGATGGCCGAATTGCCACTGTCATGGGCGAACGAGGCGCCGCCCATGCCACCCGCCTTTGCGCCGTAGGCTTCCATGTTCATGCCGTTGGTGGCGGCGGCGGGCAAGGCCACCAGCCCCATCACAGCCGCCGCGATGGCGGTGCACATGGGGCGTTGGTCGAAGCGTTTTGCGGTTGGCATGCGTGTGGACTCCTGAAACCAAAAGGTTGATGAAGATCAAAAGAATACCGGCGCGGGTATGGTTTGACGAGCCGGGAAGGCTCGGGTTGACGGCGATTCAAATACCAGATACAGATACCCGTACCAGCATTCGACAGACATCTCTGTCATCGCTCCTGGGCTGTGGCCTGTGAGTTCAAGCGCCCTCGTGCGTGTTCCTGCATGCGCCTGATGGCGACGTTGTGCGGTATGTGGATGCGCCTCTGGTTGTCGACGTTGATGAAGCCGCCATCGGCCACGGCCTCGCGGCCCTGCGCCACAATCACGCATGACCTCCAATGCCGCCACCTCCTCCGAACGGGCGCCTGCCGCCGTGATCCCGTGCGCACAGTGTCCCTTGCGGTCACTACCCCTGTTCCAGGCGCACGAAGCCGCCGAACTGGAGCTCGTGCAATCGCTCAAGCGTCGGGACATGTACCTGCCGGTGGGCAGCACACTGATCCAGGAAGGTCAGGTCGACGCACCGCTCTACACGCTGCAAAAGGGCTGGGCGTTTCGTTTCAAGACACTGAGCGACGGGCGCAGGCAGATCCTGAGTTTCCTGCTCGCAGGCGACTTCATCGGCGTGCAGCAGAAGATGGGCGATGCCGCGGCCCACGGCGTCGAGACGCTGACCGATGCCTCGTTCTGCGTGTTCCAGCGCGACTCGCTGTGGGAAATCCACCGCCGCTCGCCCAGCATGGGCTTCAACGTGACCTGGCTCACCGCGCACGAAGAGTCGCTGGTGGACGATACGTTGCTCTCTGTGGGTCGACGCAGCGCCGAAGAGCGCATTGCCACGTTGCTGATCCTGCTCTTCAAGCGCGCCGCCGCGCTGCAGGCCGATGCCGGCACGAGCGGTGTACCGTTTCCCTTGACGCAGCAACACGTGGCCGATGCCCTCGGGCTGTCGCTGGTGCACACCAACAAGACGCTGCGCAAGCTGGAGCGCCGGGGCCTGCACCACATTGGCGACGGTCGGCTGTTCCTGCGCGACGTGAAGGCGCTCGCGCGCCTGGCCGACCTGTACGGCGACGGCCGTCCGCCCGTGCGCCCGCTGGTGTGATCGAGGCCTTCGATGCACGCTGGGCCCGCTGACACCCCGTAACACATTGGTCAACTTACATGTCTTTGTACACAGCAAACAGATGACCTGCGACCTACATTGAGTTCAACCCTGCTTCCCGCCGTCCAGGCCGGCAGGGGCATCGGCAGATCCATGGCCTTCTACGGCCGGGACGCCGATGGAACGATATGCCCAAGGAGGCCGCATGACAGCCACCACTTCACGGTTCAACACGAACCAACTGCTTGCCACACTCTCCAGCGCCGAATGGCAGCACCTGGAGCCCGACCTGGAATGGGTCTATCTGCCGTCCGGTAGCACGCTGCATTCGAGCGGCAATCCGCTGCGACATGTGCACTTCCCGAACACCGCCACGGTGTCCCTCGTGTCCTCGATGGCCGACGGCGCCTCTGCCGAAGTGGCCGTGGTGGGTAGCGAGGGCCTGGTCGGTATCTGCGCCTTCATGGGCAACGCCAACGCCCTGAGCGACGCCGTGGTGCAGCGACCCGGCCACGCCTGGCGCATGAGCACGACGGCCGTGCAGCACCACACCCGCCGATCGCCCGACTTCATGCAGAAGTTGCTGGGCTACACCCAGGCCTTGTTCACGCACATGGCGCAGTGTTCGGCCTGCAACCGCCACCACGCGCTGGACCAGCAGCTGTGCCGCTGGCTGCTGCTGCACCTGGACCGCCAGGAAGGCAGCGACATGCAGATCACGCAGGAGCGCATTGCCTGCCTGCTGGGCGTGCGCCGCGAGGGCGTCACCGGCGGCGCACTCAAATTGCAGAAGGCCGGCCTGATCGACTACCACCGGGGCCACATTTCCATCCTCGACCGCCACGGGCTGGAAGCGCGCAGCTGCGAGTGCTACGGCGTGGTGCGACAGGCCTACGACCGCTTGTCGTGTGCCCACAGCGCGCCGCGCCGTTCACCCGTGATCCATGCCCCTGGGCTGAGCAGCCAGCTGGTGTACCGCCAGTCCTTGCAAGCTGCCTGAACCTTGTGTGGCCGCTTGCGCAGAGCCGGACGGCGCTGCCAGCAGCCCGCTCACCCCCTGCAGGCGCCAGATGACAAAAGACCCCGCTCGCGCAGACCCGCCCCTCCTCCAGCAACCCCTGTTTTTTGAAAGCCCATCGCATGAACTACGAAGAACGCGACAGCTTTGGCATGTACAACGCCATCAGCGCACTGGACGACACCGTTCCGCAGCGCAACCGCGGTCCTGGCCCCTACCTGATGGGTGCCGACACCTTGCTGGGCAACCACGTGGTCAATGCCAAAGACGAAGACCTGGGTGACATCAAGGAAATCATGCTCGACATGCGCACCGGGCAGGTGAGCTATGCGGTGCTGTCGTTTGGCGGCTTCCTGGGTCTGGGCGAAAAACTGTTCGCTGTGCCATGGACTGCGCTGAAGCTGGACACGGTCAGCAAGCAATTCGTGCTCGACGCGAGCAAGGACCGACTGGAGAGTGCGCCCGGTTTCGACGAAAACGACTGGCCCGACATGGCCGACACGGCCTGGGAACGCGGCGTGCACGACTTCTACGGCACGCAGCCGTACGTGGCTCCGCGCGGCAATTGATTCCCTGATCCACACCGGGGCTGCTTCGCTCCCGTTGTGATTCGGCACCCGCCCGTGCCAGCCGCTGCGCTGCGCGGGCCTTTTTCCTGACACGGCCGCGTCGTAGCCGACCCAGACCACGTTTTCATCCGTGAGGTTGCGCCCCACCCAGCTTGCCGTTGGAGCGGCCTGCCGGCGTGGTGCGTTCTTCCTGCAGCACTCCCGCAGCTCGGCTCTCACGCGCGTGGCGAACCCCACTGCGGCCAGGAACCATGGGGCATGGCCTATGCGGAGCAGGCCTGTGCGACAGGGTGATGGTCGCAGGGTGATTGCAGCGTGGCGAGTGGCAAAGCAAGGCGGCGCAACACCTCCTCGCGCTTGCGCGGCGGGGAGGTGTCAGGCTCTGCTCCTGGCCGCTCAGTTGCTGTCAGCGCGGGCCAGGGGTTTCAGCGCGGGGACTTGCGTGCGTTGGCGAACCGACCGGTCCCCGTGCCTGTGCCAAGATGGTCTTTTTGCATCAAGGGACTGTAATGACTCAAAGCGCACACATTGTGGGCAAGGTGGAATACCGGGGCGGCGACGGCCCCGCCGTGGAAATACGCGAAGGCCCTGTGGCGGTTTCGATCTCGGCAGCCGACGCCACCTTGAGCTGGATCGAGGAGGAGGCCCACGGCTCTGCCGCCATGCCCATTGGCGACTTCCGTCGCTTCGTGAAGGAAGGGAAGATCCGACTCGATGGACCGGTGCAGGCCGAGGCCTGAGCTGGCACACGCGCACGGTCACGCGCCGGGGTAGCCTGAACGACTGGGGCAGATACCGCCGCACCATGGCGTTCAAACAGGAAGGGCCCGAACCGACAGCGGTTCGGGCCCTTCCTGTTTGAGAAGCGCAGCGGCAGCGGCTTACTTCTTCGCTGGCGGCACGTCGGTACAAGACCCGTGCGCCACCTCCGCCGCCATGCCGATGCTCTCGCCCAGCGTGGGGTGCGGGTGGATGGTCTTGCCGATGTCCACCGCATCGGCGCCCATCTCGATCGCCAGTGCGATCTCGCCGATCATGTCGCCCGCATGCGTGCCGACCATGCCGCCGCCCAGGATCTTGCCGTGGCCGTGGGCATCCGGGCTGTCGTCGAACAGCAGCTTGGTCACGCCTTCGTCGCGGCCATTGGCGATGGCGCGGCCCGAAGCCGTCCAGGGGAACAGCCCCTTCTTGACCTTGATGCCCTGCGCCTTGGCTTGGTCTTCGGTGAGGCCCACCCAGGCCACCTCGGGGTCGGTGTAAGCCACGCTGGGGATCACGCGGGCGTTGAAGGCGGCCGCGGCCAGCTCCTTGTTGCCCTGCAGTTCCCCGGCGATCACTTCGGCCGCCACGTGCGCCTCGTGCACCGCCTTGTGCGCCAGCATGGGCTGGCCCACGATGTCGCCGATGGCGAAGATGTGCGGCACGTTGGTGCGCATCTGGATGTCGACGTTGATGAAGCCACGATCCGTCACGGCCACGCCGGCCTTGTCGGCGGCGATCTTCTTGCCATTGGGCGTGCGGCCCACGGCCTGCAGCACCAGGTCGTAGACCTGCGGCGCGGGGGCCGTGCCGCCCTCTTCCGCGGCGGCGAACGTCACCTCGATGCCGTCGGGTGTGGCCTTGGCCCCCACCGTCTTGGTCTTGAGCATGATGTTGTCGAAGCGCTTGGCGTTCATCTTCTGCCAGATCTTGACCAGGTCGCGGTCGGCACCCTGCATCAGGCCGTCGAGCATTTCCACCACGTCCAGGCGGGCGCCCAGCGTGCTGTAGACCGTGCCCATTTCCAGGCCGATGATGCCGCCGCCCAGGATCAGCATGCGCTTGGGCACGTCCTTGAGCGCCAGCGCGCCGGTGCTGTCCACCACGCGCGGATCGTCCGGCATGAACGGCAGGCGCACCGCCTGCGAGCCGGCGGCGATGATGCATTTCTGGAAGGCCACGACCTTCTTGCTGCCGGTCTTTTCCTGGCCGGTGCCGGTGGTCTCTTCCACTTCAACGTGGTTGGGGCCGACGAAGGCGCCGTAGCCGCGCACGGTGGTGACCTTGCGCATCTTGGCCATCGCGGCCAGCCCACCGGTGAGCTTGCCGATGACCTTTTCCTTGTGGCCGCGCAGTTTCTCGATGTTGACCACCGGACGGCCGAACTCCACGCCCAGGTCCGCCATGTGACTGACCTCGTCCATCACGGCCGCCACGTGCAGCAGCGCCTTGGACGGGATGCAGCCCACGTTCAGGCACACGCCGCCGAGCTGGGCATAGCGCTCGACGATCACGACCTTGAGGCCAAGGTCGGCGGCGCGGAAGGCCGCCGAATAACCGCCGGGGCCGGCGCCGAGCACGAGCAGGTCGCACTCGATGTCGGCGCTGCCACCAAAGCTGGCAGCAGTGGGGGCCACCACGGGTGTGGCGGCCGGGGTAGCAGCGGGTGCTGGCGCAGCAGCGACAGGTGCCGCGGCTGGCGCGGCGGACGCACTGACAGCGCCCTCACCTTCCAGCACCAGCACCACCGAGCCTTGTTTGACCTTGTCGCCCAGCGCGACCTTGAGCTCTTTCACTACGCCAGCGTGCGACGAAGGAATCTCCATCGAGGCCTTGTCGGACTCCACGGTGATGAGCGATTGCTCGGCCTTGACGGTGTCGCCGGGTTTGACCAGCAACTCGATCACGGCCACTTCGTCGAAGTCGCCAATGTCGGGAACTTGAATATCGATCAGTGCCATCGCCATTCCTTAAAGAAGCACGCGACGGAAGTCGCCGAGGATCTGGCCGAGGTAGGCGTTGAACCGGGCCGCAGCGGCGCCATCGATCACGCGGTGGTCCCAGGTCAGCGACAGCGGCAGCATCAGGCGCGGCTGGAAGACCTTGCCGTCCCACACCGGTTCCATGTTGCTCTTGCAGACGCCGAGGATGGCGACTTCGGGCGCGTTGATGATGGGCGTGAAATACCGGCCACCGATGCCGCCCAGGCTGGAGATGGTGAAGGTGGCACCGCTCATCTCGGCCGGGCTCAGCTTGCCGTCGCGCGCCTTCTTGGCGAGCTCGCCCATTTCCTGGCTGATCTGCAGCACGCCTTTTTTGTCAGCGTCCTTGATCACCGGGACCATCAGGCCGTTGGGCGTGTCGGCCGCGAAGCCGATGTGCCAGTACTGCTTGTAGACCAGCGAATCGCCGTCGATCGAACTGTTGAACTCGGGGAATTTCTTCAGCGCGGCAACCGATGCCTTGATCAGGAAAGCGAGCATGGTGACCTTGACGCCGCTCTTCTCGTTTTCCTTGTTGGTGGAGACGCGGAAGGCTTCGAGGTCGGTGATGTCGGCGTCGTCGTGGTTGGTGACGGCCGGGATCATGATCGCGTTGCGCAGCAGGTTGGCGCCGCTGATCTTCTTGATGCGGCCCATCTCCTTGCGCTCGATGGGACCGAACTTGGCGAAGTCCACCTTGGGCCAGGGGATCAGGCCCAGTTCGGAGCCACCACCACCGGTGGATGCCGGGGCCTTGGCCTTCTGAGCAGCGGTCTGCACCGCGCCGGCCATGACCGATTTGGTGAAACCCTGCACGTCGTCCAGCGTGATCCGGCCTTTGGGGCCTTTGCCCTGAACTTCTTCCAGCGGCACGCCGAGCTCGCGGGCGAACTTTCGCACCGAGGGCGAGGCGTGCGGCAAACCCAGCGCCGGCGTGCCGGTGGGGTTGTGGGCGGGTGCGGCGGCAGCCGATGCGGTGGCTGCTGCGGGAGCGGCCACGGCGGCGGCTGGAGCCGCCACGGGTGCTGCGGCAGCGGGTGCCGGCGCCGCAGCGCCAGCGGAGCCTTCGAGGATCGCCAGCAAGTCGCCGATGTTGACTGTGTCACCGACCTTGACCTTGAGCTCCTTCAGCACGCCAGCGTGCGAAGAAGGGATTTCCATCGAAGCCTTGTCCGACTCGACCGTGATCAGGCTCTGCTCGACCTTGATGGTGTCGCCAGGCTTGACGAACACCTCAATGACGGCGACGTCCTTGAAGTCGCCGATATCGGGCACCAGGACCTGCACCGGGCCGGATGCCGCGGGTGCCGCCACAGGCGCAGCGGCAGCCGCTGGAGCTGCGGCAGGCGCCGCGACCGGTGCGGGCGCAGCGGCAGCCGGAGCGGCCGCAGGCGCTGGCGCTGCGGCCTCACCAGCGGCTTCCACCACCAGCACCACCGAGCCCTCTTTCACCTTGTCGCCCAGGGCGACGCGCAGTTCCTTCACCACGCCCGCCGTGCTGGACGGGATTTCCATCGAGGCCTTGTCGGACTCGACCGTGATCAGCGACTGTTCGGCCTTGACCGTGTCGCCCACCTTGACCAGCAGTTCAATGACCGCCACCTCATCAAAGTCGCCGATGTCCGGGACCTTCACTTCTACCAGTGCCATGTTGTTGTCTCCGGAAATTTATGCGTACAAGGGGTTGATCTTGTCGACCTTGATGCCGTATTTGGCAATGGCCTCGGCCACCTTGGCCATCGGCAGCTTGCCCTCATCGGCCAGCGAGCGCAGGGCCGCGACCACGATGTAGTGGCGGTTGATCTCGAAGTGCTCACGCAGCTTGCTGCGGAAGTCGCTGCGGCCAAAGCCGTCGGTACCCAGCACCTTGTACGAACGGCCCTTGGGTATGAAGGGGCGGATCTGCTCGGCGTAGTTCTTCATGTAGTCGGTGGACGCGACCACCGGGCCGGCGTGCTTCTCCAGCTGGTGCGCCACAAAAGGCACGCGCTGCGGCTCGGTGGGGTGCAGCATGTTCCAGCGCTCGGCGTCCTGGCCGTCGCGGGTCAGCTCGTTGAAGCTCGGGCAGCTCCACACGTCGGCCTGCACACCCCAGTCGGTCGCCAGCAGTGCCTGCGCCGCAATGCTCTCGCGCAGGATGGTGCCGGAACCCAGCAGCTGCACGCGCTTGTCGCCTTCGGCACCCGGCTTGCAGAGGTACATGCCCTTGATGATCTGCTCTTCCGTGCCGGGAATCAGGCCGGGCATGGCGTAGTTCTCGTTCAGCAGGGTCAGGTAGAAATAGACGTTGTCCTGCTTCTCCACCATGCGCTTGAGACCGTGGTGCAGGATCACGCCCACCTCGTGCGCAAAGGTCGGGTCGTAGCTGATGCAGTTCGGGATCGTGCCGGCCAGGATGTGGCTGTGGCCGTCTTCGTGCTGCAGGCCTTCGCCGTTCAGCGTGGTGCGCCCGGAGGTGCCGCCCAGCAGGAAGCCGCGTGCCTGCATGTCGCCGGCCGCCCAGGCCAGGTCACCGATGCGCTGGAAGCCGAACATCGAGTAGTACACGTAGAACGGCACCATGATGCGGTTGCTGGTGCTGTAGCTCGTGGCGGCCGCGATCCAGCTGCTCATGCCGCCGGCTTCGTTGATGCCTTCCTGCAGGATCTGGCCAGCCTTGTCTTCCTTGTAGTACATCACCTGGTCCTTGTCGACCGGGGTGTACTGCTGGCCTGCCGGGTTGTAGATGCCAACCTGGCGGAACAGACCTTCCATGCCGAAGGTGCGGGCCTCGTCCACCAGGATGGGCACCACGCGCGGGCCCAGCGCCTGGTCGCGCAGCAACTGGGTCAGGAAACGCACATAGGCCTGCGTGGTGGAAATCTCGCGCCCTTCGGCGGTCGGCTCCAGCACGGCCTTGAAAGTCTCCAGCGAGGGCACGGTGAAGCTCTCGTCGGCCTTCGTGCGGCGGTGCGGCAGATACCCGCCCAGCGCCTGGCGGCGCTCGTGCAGGTAACGCATTTCCGGCGTGTCGTCGGCCGGTTTGTAGAACGGTATCTTGGGCAACTCGCTGTCAGGGATGGGCAGGTTGAAGCGGTCGCGGAAGATCTTGATGTCTTCGTCGGTCAGCTTCTTGGTCTGGTGCACGGTGTTCTTGCCCTCGCCGGCCTTGCCCATGCCGAAGCCCTTGACGGTCTTGATCAGCAGCACCGTCGGCTGACCCTTGTGGTTCACGGCCTTGTGGTACGCGGCGTAGACCTTCTGCGGGTCGTGGCCACCACGGCGCAGGTTCCAGATGTCGTCGTCGCTCATGTGCGAGACGAGTTCCAGCGCCTTGGGATCGCGGCCGAAGAAGTGCTTGCGCACGTAGGCGCCGTCGTTGGCCTTGAAGGCCTGGTAGTCACCGTCCAGCGTGTCCATCATGATCTTGCGCAGGGCGCCGTCCTTGTCGCGCGCCAGCAGCGGGTCCCAGTTGGAGCCCCAGAGCAGCTTGATCACGTTCCAGCCGGAACCGCGGAATTCGCCTTCGAGTTCCTGCACGATCTTGCCGTTGCCGCGCACCGGACCGTCCAGGCGCTGCAGGTTGCAGTTCACCACGAAGATCAGGTTGTCGAGGTTTTCGCGCGCGGCCAGGCTGATCGCGCCCAGCGATTCGACTTCGTCCATTTCGCCGTCACCGCAGAACACCCAGACCTTGCGGTTCTCGGTGTTGGCGATGCCACGGGCGTGCAGGTATTTCAGGAAGCGCGCCTGGTAGATCGCCATCAGCGGGCCCAGGCCCATGGACACGGTGGGGAACTGCCAGAACTCGGGCATCAGCTTGGGGTGCGGGTAGCTGGAGAGGCCCTTGCCGTCCACTTCCTGGCGGAAGTTCAGCAGCTGTTCTTCGGTCAGGCGGCCTTCGAGGTAGGCGCGGGCATAGACGCCGGGCGACACGTGGCCCTGGATGTAGAGGCAGTCGCCGCCGTGGTTTTCGCTCTCGGCGTGCCAGAAGTGGTTGAAGCCGGCGCCGAACATGTGGGCCAGCGAGGCGAACGAACCGATGTGGCCGCCCAGGTCACCACCGTCGTCGGGGTTGTGGCGGTTGGCCTTGACCACCATCGCCATCGCGTTCCAGCGCATGTAGGCGCGCAGGCGCTCTTCGATCTCGATGTTGCCCGGGCAACGGGCTTCTTCGGTGCTCTCGATCGTGTTGACGTAACCGGTGTTAGCAGAGAAAGGCAGGTCGATGCTGTTCTGGCGGGCTTCTTCCAGCAATTGCTCCAGCAGGAAGTGGGCACGTTCGGGACCCTCCCGCTGAATCACGGCGGCCAGCGCCTCCATCCATTCGCGGGTTTCCTGGGAATCGATGTCCCCCACACCGCGGTCATTGAGAGCGTCTGACGCTGACATGTCTGTCTCCTGTTGGTTTGAAATCAAGCTTAAAGCGGGCCTTCCGCTCTGTCGCGAATTTTTGCACATCGGCTGGATAATTTCAATATGTGCTTTTCTTTTCTACATTATGAAATTCATAAAAACAAGATTTTGATATCCCTCACGGCATTTCTTCAGAGCGTTGAGAGCGGTGGCGTGTCAGCTCACGTAGACTCAAACACCCATGCCACCAGCCCCCCATACCCCTACCCGTAACCCGGACAAACGATCCCCATTGGGCTTGATGCGCCAGTGGTGGCTGCGCTTGCCGCCATCCCGCCAGGACCGCTTTGCCACCCTGGCACCTTTGCTGGCCGTGCTGCTGTTTCTTTCGGCCATCGTGGTGGCCATCACCTACCTGCGCTATGAAGAACTGGAGCGTGAGCAGGAAGCCGTCACCCGCGACGTGGAATACGCGCAGCAGCGCCTGCGCCTGCGCCTGCTGGAACGCCAGGAACAGTTGATGCGCCTGGCGCGCGAGGTCGACAACAAGGAAATCAGCAGCGAAGAGTTTGAGTTCCAGGCCGAAAACCTGATCAGCCAGTTCCCGGAGCTGTTGGCCGTCAGCTGGGTGGACGGTCGGCGCCATGTCCTGACCACCTACGCATCGCCCAGCGCGCCACCCGCTCTGGTCCGACAGCCCGGAAGCACGCTCGCCCCCAACGAATCGGATGGATCGTTTGACCTGGCGCGCGACCTGCGTCAACCCATCTACTCGCGGCCCCTGGGTGAAGATCCGCGCCAGGCCACGCTGATGCTGCAGGTGCCGCTGACCGAACAGGGCCGTTTCGCCGGCACGGTGATGGGCGAATACTCGGTCGACGGCCTGTTGCGCTTCGGCATTCCGCCCGAGATCATGGCGCGCTACGCCGTGGCCCTGATCGACGACCGCCAGCGCGTGCTCGCCGGCAGCCTGCAGTCACCCAACACCGTGCTGCGCCTGCTGCCTTGGTCGGCCCAGCCGCTGGAGCACGAGGTGCCGGTGTCCCCTGTCGGCAACGGGCTGATCCTGAAGGCGCAGGGCTACCGCACCTCGCAGGACATCGTGGGCAGCGGCTTCTTCTGGGTCATCGGTGCGCTCAGCGCGCTCACGGTCTGGATGCTGCTCGGCACCTGGCGCCACACGCGCCGGCGTGTGCAGGCGCAGCAGGCGCTGGTGGCCGAGACCAACTTCCGCCGCGCGATGGAAAACTCCATGCTGACCGGCATGCGGGCGCTGGATCTGCAAGGCCGCATCACCTACGTGAACCCGGCCTTCTGCTCCATGACGGGCTGGACCGAGGGTGAGCTGGTGGGCCGCACCGCGCCGTTCCCCTACTGGCCCGACGAAGACCACGACCAGCTCGCCGCGCGGCTCGAAGACGAGCTCAGCGGCCGCTCCACGCCGGGCGGTTTCGAGGTGCGGGTGCAACGGCGCGACGGCAGCATCTTCGACGCCCGCATGTACGTTTCGCCGCTGATCGACCCCAAGGGTCACCAGACCGGATGGATGACGTCCATGACCGACATCACCGAGCCCAAGCGCATCCGCGAAGAACTCTCGGCCTCTTACGAACGCTTCACGACCGTGCTGGAAAGCCTGGACTCCGCGGTCTCCGTCGCGCCGCTGGGGAGCGACGAAATGCTGTTCGCCAACAAGATGTACCGCCTGTGGTTCGGCACCCGCGGACAGGGCCACCGGCACCTGGTCGACCTGGCCGGCACCCAGCCATCACCGAGCCCGGACGACGGCGATGCGGTCGACGCTTTCGCCGGCATGCCCACCGAGACGCTGACCGATGCGGGCTCGGAAAACGCCGAGGTGTTTGCCGAAGAACTCGACCGCTGGCTGGAAGTGCGAACACGGTATCTCACCTGGGTGGACGGGCGCCTGGCGCAGATGGTCATCGCCAGCGACATCACCCCGCGCCGCAACGCAGAGGCCCAGGCCGCCATGCAAAACGAGCGCGCACAGACCGCCAGCCGCCTGATCACCATGGGTGAAATGGCGTCGAGCGTGGCGCACGAACTCAACCAGCCACTCACCGCCATCAGCAACTACTGCAACGGCATGATCTCGCGCCTGAACGAGCAGCGCATCAGCAACGAAGAGCTGCTCAGCGCGCTGGAGAAAACCTCGCGCCAGGCACAACGCGCTGGCCAGATCATCCAGCGCATCCGGGCCTTCGTGAAACGCAGTGAACCCAATCCCATGCCATCCGACGTGGCGCAGATGGTGAGCAACGCGATCGAGCTGGCCGACATCGAACTGCGCCGTCAGCAGGTGCGCCTCTCTCCCTACGTGGCAGCGCGCCTGCCCAGCCTGATGGTCGACCCGATCCTGATCGAGCAGGTGCTGATCAACCTGCTCAAGAACGCCGGCGAGGCGATTGCCCAGGCGGGGCGCCCACCGGGCGAGCGCTACGTGGAACTGCGTGTGGGCCCGCGCCGCCTGGAAGACGAGGAAGTGGTGGAATTTTCGGTGCGCGACTCTGGCAACGGCGTGCCCGACGAAATGATCGAGCGCATCTACGAAGCCTTCTACAGCACCAAGAGCGAAGGCATGGGCATCGGCCTGAAACTGTGCCGCAGCATCGTCGAGTCGCACCACGGCAGGATGCAGGTACAGAACATCTACAATGGTGAAGAGGTGGTGGGCTGCTGCTTCAGCTTCTGGATCCCGGTGCACTCCCGGCTCCTGGCGGAAAACACTGCACCCTCCGCACCTTCCGCGTCGTTGACGGATACAGAAAGAGCGAGATGAGTTTGATCCCCAAAAAAGGCAACGTTTACGTGGTTGATGACGACGAAGCCGTGCGCGACTCCCTGCAGTGGCTGCTCGAAGGCAAGGACTACCGGGTCCGCTGCTTCGAATCGGCCGAGGCCTTTCTCAGCCGCTACGATGCCCGCGAAGTGGCCTGCCTGATCGCCGACATCCGCATGGGTGGCATGACCGGCATGGAACTGCAGGAAAAGCTGATCGAGCGTCAGTCACCGTTGCCCATCGTCTTCATCACCGGCCACGGCGACGTGCCCATGGCCGTTGAATCGATGAAGAAAGGCGCGCTGGACTTCATCCAGAAACCCTTCAAGGAAGACCAGCTGGTTGTTCTGGTTGAGCGCATGCTGGAAACGGCCAAGGACGCCTTCGCCACGCACCAGCAGGCCGCCAGCCGCGACGCCCTGCTCTCCAAGCTGACCGGACGCGAAGCCCAGGTGCTGGAGCGCATCGTCGCCGGGCGCCTGAACAAGCAGATCGCCGACGATCTGGGCATCAGCATCAAGACGGTGGAAGCCCACCGCGCCAACATCATGGAAAAGCTTGGTGCCAACACCGTGGCCGACCTGCTGAAGATCGCACTGGGTCAGACACCGGCCAAAGCCTGACAGACCCCAACATAGCCATCGACGCCCGCCCTCACCGGTGGGCGTTTCCGTTTCAAAACCACTCCATTCCCAACGCCATGACCGCTCAACTGATCGACGGCAACGCCCTCTCCCGCCAACTGCGCGCCGATGTCGCCGCGCGCGTGACCGCCCTCAAGGCCAAAGGCATCACACCCGGGCTGGCCGTTATCCTGGTGGGCGATGACCCCGCCAGCCAGGTGTATGTGCGCAACAAGGTCAAGGCATGCGAAGACACGGGCATGCATTCGGTGCTGGAAAGGTATGGAGCAGACATGAGCGAAGCCCATTTGCTCGCGCGGATCGAAGCCCTGAACAACGACCCAGGGATCCATGGCATCTTGGTCCAGATGCCCTTGCCCAAACACCTTGACCCACACAAGGTGATCGAGGCAGTTTCCACGGCCAAGGATGTCGATGGCTATTCCGTGCAAAGTGCAGGCGAACTCATGACAGGCCTGCCCGGCTTTCGCTCCTGCACACCGTATGGCTGCATGAAGATGCTGGAATCGATCCGCTACGACCTCAAAGGCAAAAATGCGGTCGTGATCGGGCGCAGCAACACCGTGGGCAAGCCCATGGCCATGATGCTGCTGCAACAGAACGCCACCGTGACCATCTGCCACAGCGGCACGAAAGACCTCAAAGCCATGACGCTGCAGGCCGACGTGATCGTCGCCGCGGTGGGCAAACGCAACGTGCTGACCGCCGACATGGTCAAGCCCGGTGCCGTGGTGCTCGACGTGGGCATGAACCGCGACGACGAAGGCAGGCTCTGCGGCGACGTGGATTTCGAGCGCGTCAAGGAAGTGGCGGGCTACATCACCCCGGTGCCCGGTGGTGTCGGCCCCATGACCATCACGATGCTGATGGTCAATACCCTGGAATCGGCTGAACGGACGAAGTAAGCCTCTCCGGCGCGATAGGGCTTAAGCCCAGGGCACCGCGGAACCGGCTTGGCCGGGCCACCAGTGCGGCCCCTTGGGGGGTGACGCCGCAGGCGGCGCGGGGGGTTACTTAGCTGTTCGCCAGAGCACCGCGCCAGCACACAGCCACTGCCCCAGCACCATCAGCGTGCCCAGGCTGTGCCACAGGCGCAGGTCGCCGCCGGTGGCACGGGCCGTCACGATCTTCTGCGCCACGCCGAACTCTTGCAGCAAGGCCAGCAACATGGCCGCCAGCACGAAGCCCATGGTGGCCAGCACGCGCTGCATGACCAGCAGCTTCGCCGGATCCACGGACTCACCCGGCAGCGGCAAGTGGCCCATCGAGCGTTGGCGGCGCAGGATCAGCAACAACGCCAGACCGAGACCCAGTCCAGCCCAGCATTGCAGGGAAAACAGCTTCGCAGCCACGGGACCGGCCACAGCGGGACTGCCCAGGCTGGCGAAGAGTGTGGGCACGGCCACAAAGCTCAGGCCCGAGATGCCGCCCCACCAGAGCGCTGCGATGAACACCGCCAGCCGCTGCATGGGCATCAGGCGTAGCGCACGGCCACGATTTCAAAGCGGCGCGTGCCACCCGGGGTCTGGACTTCGGCGGTGTCGCCCTCTTCCTTGCCAATCATCGCGCGTGCGATCGGGCTGCCAATGTTGACCAGGCCGAGTTTGAGGTCGGCCTCGTCTTCGCCCACGATCTGGTAGGTCAGGGCCGCGCCATTGGACACATCTTCCAGGTCCACCGTCGCCCCAAACACCACGCGGCCACCAGCGTCCACGGTCGTCGGATCGATGATCTGGGCCGTCGACAGCTTGCTCTCGATTTCGGCGATCCGGCCTTCGATGAAGCCCTGGCGATCTTTTGCCGCGTCGTATTCGGCGTTTTCACTCAGGTCGCCCTGGGCCCGCGCCTCCGCGATCGCGTTGATCACCCAGGGGCGGTCCACGGTCTTCAGCCGCTGCAACTCTTCCTTGAGCTTTTCTGAGCCGCGTTTGGTGATCGGAAAGGTGGACATGTGAACGCTCCAGGGTCTCGGCAAAAACGGGCACGGCGGCCCGCAAGGTACAAAAGGAAACCGCCGAGCGTTGCCGGTCGGCGGTATGAGGTGTCATTATGCCCCGGTGGGCATCCGGGAATCAACCGGGATGACCCCGGTGTCAGGCGGTCAGTTGCGCGTGCATCTCCTGCACCGAAATCACGCCCAGGCTGTCCATGTACTTCATGCCCTCGACAGCCGCTTCGGCGCCGAAGATGGTGGTGAAAGTGGTCACACGGGCCAGCAGCGACGAGGTGCGGATCGCGCGCGAATCGGCGATCGCGTTGCGGCGCTCTTCCACCGTGTTGATGACCAGGCTGATGTCGCCGTTCTTGATCATGTCCACGATGTGCGGGCGGCCTTCGGTGACCTTGTTGACCGTGACCACCGGCACGCCCGCTGCTGCAATGGCGGCAGCGGTGCCACGCGTGGCCACCAGTTCAAAGCCCAGAGCCACCAGCGCACGCGCGATTTCCACCGCGCGCGGTTTGTCGCCGTTCTTCACGGTCAGGAACACCTTGCCAGACGGGCTGCCATCGGCCTTTTTGGGCCGCGGCAAATTGGTGCCGGCGCCGAGCTGGCTCTTCACGAAGGCTTCGCCAAAGGTCTTGCCCACACCCATGACCTCGCCGGTGGATTTCATCTCGGGGCCGAGAATCGTGTCCACGCCCGGGAACTTGACGAACGGGAACACGGCTTCCTTGACGCTGAAGTATGGCGGGCTCACCTCGGCGCCGATGCCCTGTGCGTCCAGCGACTGGCCGGCCATGCAGCGCGCGGCCACCTTGGCCAGCTGGATGCCGGTGGCCTTGGAGACAAAAGGCACCGTGCGCGAGGCGCGCGGGTTGACTTCCAGCACGTAGATCACGTCCTGGCCATCCACTTCCTGGATGGCGAACTGCACGTTCATGAGCCCGATCACGTTCAGGCCTTGTGCCATGGCCGCGGTCTGGCGCTTGAGTTCGTCGATCGTGGCCTGCTTCAGGTAATAAGGTGGCAGCGAACACGCTGAGTCGCCACTGTGCACACCCGCCTGCTCGATGTGTTCCATGACACCGCCGATGAAGACGCGGCCGGTGTGATCGCGGATCGCGTCCACGTCGCACTCGATGGCGTCGTTCAGGAATCGGTCCAGCAGCACCGGCGAATCGTTGCTCACCTTGACCGCTTCACGCATGTAGCGCTCCAGGTCGCGCTGCTCGTGCACGATCTCCATCGCGCGGCCACCCAGCACATAACTCGGACGCACCACCAGCGGATAGCCCAGGGCGGCGGCCTTTTCCAGCGCCTCGGGTTCGGCGCGCGCCGTGGCGTTCGGTGGCTGGCGCAGATTCAGCTCGTGCAGCAGCTTCTGAAAGCGCTCACGGTCTTCGGCCGCGTCGATCATGTCGGGGCTGGTGCCGATGATGGGCACACCCGCAGCCTCCAGGCCGAGCGCGAGCTTCAAGGGCGTCTGGCCGCCGTACTGCACGATCACGCCGGTGGGCTTTTCCTTGTCCACGATCTCCAGCACGTCTTCCAGCGTCAGCGGCTCGAAGTACAGGCGGTCGCTGGTGTCGTAGTCGGTGGACACGGTTTCCGGGTTGCAGTTGACCATGATGGTCTCGTACCCGTCTTCGCGCATGGCGAGCGCCGCGTGCACGCAGCAGTAGTCGAACTCGATGCCCTGGCCGATGCGGTTGGGGCCACCGCCCAGCACCATGATCTTCTTGTTGTTCGTTGGCTCGGCTTCGCACTCACCGTCTCCGTTGCCTTCGTAGGTGGAGTACAGGTAAGCGGTGTCGGTCGAAAACTCGGCGGCGCAGGTGTCCACGCGCTTGTAGACCGGGCGGATGTTCTGCGAAATGCGGCGCGCGCGCACGGCGGCGTCGGTGGTCTTGAGCAGCTTGGCCAGGCGGCGGTCCGAGAAGCCCTTTTTCTTCAGGCCGCGCAGCGTATCGGCGTCGATGGCGTCCAGGCTGGTTTGTTCCAGCTGGAGCTCGATCTTCACGATCTCCTCGATCTGTACCAGGAACCACTTGTCGATCTTGGTGAACTGGTGCACCTCGTCCAGCGTCCACCCGGCGGCAAACGCGTCGCCCACGTACCAGATGCGCTCGGGACCAGGTTCGCCCAACTCGCGTTCCAGCGTTTCGCGGTCCTGGGTCTTTTCGTTCATGCCGTCCACGCCCACTTCCAGGCCGCGCAGGGCTTTCTGGAACGACTCCTGGAAGGTGCGGCCCATGGCCATCACTTCACCGACCGACTTCATCTGCGTGGTCAGGCGGCTGTCGGCGGTGGGGAATTTTTCGAACGCGAAACGCGGGATCTTGGTCACCACGTAGTCGATGCTCGGCTCGAAGCTGGCCGGCGTGGCGCCGCCGGTGATTTCGTTGCGCAGCTCGTCCAGCGTGTAGCCCACGGCCAGCTTGGCCGCGACCTTGGCAATCGGGAAACCCGTGGCCTTGGAGGCCAGCGCCGACGAACGCGAAACGCGCGGGTTCATCTCGATCACCACCATACGACCATCGGCCGGGTTGATGGAGAACTGCACATTGGAGCCGCCGGTGTCCACACCGATCTCGCGCAGCACGGCCAGCGAGGCGTTGCGCAAGATCTGGTATTCCTTGTCGGTCAGGGTCTGGGCCGGGGCCACGGTGATCGAGTCACCGGTGTGCACGCCCATCGGGTCGAGGTTCTCGATCGAGCAGATGATGATGCAGTTGTCCGCCTTGTCGCGCACCACTTCCATCTCGTACTCTTTCCACCCGAGCAGCGATTCTTCAATCAGCAGCTCGTTGGTGGGCGAGGCTTCCAGACCGCGCTTGCAGATGGTTTCGAACTCTTCCGGGTTGTAGGCGATGCCGCCCCCGGTACCGCCGAGCGTGAAGCTGGGGCGGATCACGACCGGGAAGCCCACGGTCTTCTGCACGCCCCAGGCCTCGTCCATGCTGTGGGCGATGCCCGAACGCGCGGAGCCCAGACCGATCTTGGTCATGGCGTCCTTGAACTTCAGGCGGTCTTCTGCCTTGTCGATGGCTTCGGGTGTGGCGCCGATCAGCTCAACGTCGTACTTTTCCAGCACGCCGTGGTGCCAGAGGTCGAGTGCACAGTTCAGCGCGGTCTGGCCGCCCATGGTCGGCAGGATCGCGAAGCCCCCGGCGGTCAGCGGACGTTCCTTGGCAATGATTTTTTCGACGGTCTGCCAGGTGATGGGTTCGATGTAAGTGACGTCGGCCGTGGCCGGGTCGGTCATGATCGTGGCGGGGTTGCTGTTGATCAGCACGACCTTGTAGCCCTCTTCGCGCAGCGCCTTGCAGGCCTGCACGCCGGAGTAGTCGAACTCACAGGCCTGGCCGATGATGATCGGGCCGGCGCCGATGATGAGGACGGTCTGGATGTCTGTTCTTTTGGGCATGGTTCGCTTGTGTGTCGTTGCGCGGTCCGTTCAGGACTGGCGCTGGGTTTCCAGTTTGTTCAGCAGCGCCTGCACGCGTTCGGCAGGCACGTTTTTCTGCATCAGTTGCAGCAGGCCGTCGCCTTCGATCATCGGACGCAACACCTCGATTTCGGCCGGGTAGAACAGTGCGTCCCAGGCGGTCATTTCGGTGTTGAAGGTCTCGTCGTCCCAGGTCTTGCCCTTGGCCAGCAGCGTCACCAGCGGCATGGCCTTGTTCTCCACGAAGGCCTTGCGATAAGGCTTCTGCGCCCAGCGCTGGGCAAACCAGTCCTTGTGCGGCGCTTCCAGCGTGAGCATGCGCTTGGCAACCGCCTTCTCCACCGCAAACACCGGAAAACTGAAGAGCTTCATTGAATGACCTTGGTGGGAATCAGGCGGGCATGCGGTCTTGCATGAGCGCAACGAACCGGTCGAACAGGTAGCCAATGTCGTGCGGGCCCGGCGAGGCTTCCGGGTGTCCCTGGAAGCAGAACGCTGGCTTGTCGGTGCGGGCCAGGCCCTGCAGCGTACCGTCGAACAGGCTCACGTGCGTGGCGCGCAGGTTGTCCGGCAGGTTCTTCTCGTCCACCGCAAAACCGTGGTTCTGGCTGGTGATGCTCACGCGGCCGTTGTCCAGATCTTTCACCGGGTGGTTGGCGCCGTGGTGGCCGAACTTCATCTTGAAGGTCCTGGCACCACTGGCCAGTGCCATGATCTGGTGCCCGAGGCAGATGCCGAACGTGGGCACACCGCTGTCGATGATCTCGCGCGTGGCGGCGATGGCGTAGTCGCAGGGCTCCGGGTCGCCGGGTCCGTTGGACAGGAACACGCCACTGGGCTTGAGCTTGAACACGTCGGCCGCGGGCGTCTGCGCCGGCACCACGGTGATCTTGCAGCCGCGCTGGGCCAGCATGCGCAGGATGTTGTGCTTGACACCGAAGTCGTAGGCGACGACGTGGAACTTCGGCGCGATCTGCTCGCCGTAGCCGAAGCCGAGTTGCCACTCGGTTTGCGTCCAGGCGTAGGGCGCTTCGGCCGACACGACCTTGGCCAGATCCTGGCCCGCCATGTTGGGCGCGGCCTTGGCGGCAGCGATCGCCTGGGCGCGGTGCGCCTCGGTCAGGGCTTCACCAGCGGCCAGCGCCACGATGCAGCCGTTCTGCGCGCCGTGGGTGCGCAGGCGGCGCGTGAGCGCGCGCGTGTCCAGGTCGGCGATGGCGACGGTGCCTTCGCGCTGCAGGTATTCGGACAGGGTCTCGGTGCTGCGGAAGTTGGACGCGAGCAGGGGCAGGTCTTTGATGATCAGGCCAGCGGCGTGGATGCGCGAGGCCTCCACGTCTTCACGGTTCACACCGGTGTTGCCGATGTGTGGGTAGGTCAACGTGACGATTTGCTGGCAATAGCTCGGATCGGTCAGGATTTCCTGGTAGCCGGTGAGCGAGGTGTTGAACACCACTTCGCCCGAAGTCTGGCCGGTTGCACCGATGGAAATGCCTGTAAAGACCGTGCCGTCGGCGAGCGCGAGAAGGGCTTTCGGATGGACGGGAAGCACGGTTTTCTCCAGAGATTTTTTGGACGCAACCGCGCCCGCCATGGGAATCAACCGGGGAAGATTCGCGCCCGCTCCCGGAGCGCCGCGAACGGGTCGCAGCCGGGGGAAAGGACGGGGAACCTGGGCAGGAAGCCGGGGCGGACGCAGCGGGTTGCGTCGATTGCGGGTAAACCCCGGAATTATAGCCGCTCACCCTCTGCGATCCGACTCACCACGCCCCGAAAACGGGCATGTTTCAGGGCCCGTGCAGGCGGGTAACCCGGTTTCAGCGCCCGGCCGCGCTGGCGTGCAGGCAGATCGCCGCCGCCGCCGCCACGTTGAGCGACTCTTCGCCACCCGGCTGGGCGATACGCACCTTTTGCGTTGCGAGCGCTTCCAGGGCCGGGCTCACGCCCTGCCCTTCGTGCCCGAGCACCCAGGCACAGGGCCAGGGCAACCGGGCCTGGTGCAGGAAATCGCCCTGGTGCGAGCTGGTCACCAGCAGCGGTACCGACAGTCCGGCCAGATCGCCCACCGACAGCCCTTCCACCAGATGCAGGCCAAAGTGCGCGCCCATGCCGGCGCGCAGCACCTTGGGTGACCACAGCGCCGACGTGCCCTTGAGCGCCAACACCTGGGCAAAGCCCATGGCCGCTGCGCTGCGCAGGATGGAGCCGACATTGCCCGCATCCTGCAACCGGTCCAGCACCACCGCTGCGGCACCGCCCTGCAGCGCAGCCGCTCTGGGCAGATCCCAGACAAAACCCACACCCGCCGGCGATTCGAGACCACTGATGCCGGCCATCAGCGCATCAGGAACGGTGACGATGTGGTCCGCCGCATCGCGCAGGTCGTGCGGCGCCAGGGGCCAGAACGTCTCGGAAAAAACGGCGGTGGTCGGCCGGTTGCCCCGGGCCAGCAGTGCACGGCAGAGGTGATCGCCCTCCAGCCAGACCTGGCCCTGCTTGCGGTAGGCAGCGTTGTCCTGTGCGAGTACACGCAGGCGCTTGAGCAGCGGGTTGTCGCGCGAGGTGATGGTGGTGGGAGCGTTCATGGCTTGGCTTGAGCGCCGGCCAGCACACGCGCGACCGGTGCAAAGGAGCGGCGGTGTTCGGGCAAGGCGCCGTGGGTTTGCAGCGCCTGCAGGTGGAACACCGTTCCATAACCTTTGTGGCGATCGAATCCGTAAGCCGGGTGCTGCAGATGCAGCTCCTCCAGCAGGCGGTCGCGGGTGACTTTGGCGAGGATCGACGCCGCCGAAATGGCGGGCACCAGCGCGTCACCAGACACTATGGCTTCTGCCAACACGTCCAGCGCCGGCAGGCGGTTGCCGTCCACCAACACCTTGTTCGGCTTGAGGCGCAACCCCTGCACCGCGCGCTGCATCGCGAGCATCGTCGCTTGCAGGATGTTCAGGCGGTCGATCTCTTCCACCGAGGCCATCGCGATGCTGCAACACAGCGCCTTGGCGCGGATTTCGTCGTAGAGCTTTTCGCGCCGATTGGCTGTGAGCTGCTTGGAGTCGGCCAGGCCCTTGATGGGTTTGCGTTCGTCCAGGATCACGGCCGCGGCCACCACCGGGCCGGCCAGTGGGCCACGCCCGGCCTCGTCCACGCCGGCCACCAGACCGGGCACGTCCCAGACCAGGGAGGCCTGTTCAGCTTTGAAGAACTTTTTCGATCGCATCGGTGGCGAGTTGGGCGGTGTCGCGGTGCAAGGTTTGATGCAATTCAGCGAACCGCGCCTGCAAGGCGGTGACTTTGTCGGGAGCGTCCAGCCAGTCCAGCGTGGCGCGGGCCAGTGCCTCGGGCGTTGCCGCGTCCTGCAGCAGCTCGGGCACGACGAATTCGCCGCACAGGATGTTCGGCAGACCCACCCAGGGCTGCAGCTGTTTGCGGCGCATGATGTGCCAGGACAGGCGGTTCATGTTGTAGGCGATCACCATCGGCCGCTTGAACAGCGCGGCTTCCAGTGTGGCGGTACCGCTGGCGATCAGCGTGACATCGCAGGCGGCCAGCACGGCGTGCGACTGACCCTCAACGAGGATCAGCGCGTCGCCCAGACCACTGGCTGCCGCCCAGTGGGCGATGCGTTCGCGCAGCGCCGGCACCACCGGCACGACAAAACGAAGCCCTGGCCGGGTCTTGAGCATCGCGACCGCGGCCGTAAAAAACCGCTCGGCCAGGTACTGCACTTCCGAGACCCGGCTGCCCGGGAGAATCGCCACCACGCAGTCCTCGTCGTGCAAGCCCAGCTGGCGCCGGGCGGCGGCACGATCGGGCACCATGGGGATCACGTGCGCGATCGGATGGCCCACATAAGTGGCAGCGATGTCGTGTTCGGCCAGCAGGGCCGGCTCAAATGGAAAAATGCACAGCACATGATCGGCCCCGCGCCGCACCTTTTCGATCTTCTCAGGCCGCCAGGCCCAGAAAGAGGGGCAGACGAAATGCACGGTGCGCACGCCCGCGACCTTGAGGTCGGCTTCCAGTCCAAAATTGAAATCGGGCGCGTCCACGCCGATGAACAGCGCTGGCGGCTGTGCCAGCAGGCGCTCGCGCAAGCGTTTACGGATACGCAGAATACCCAGCAGCTTGGGCAGCACCTCCAGGTAGCCCCGCACGGCCAGTTGGTCGCTCGGCCACCAGGCGTCAAACCCTTGCTCGACCATGCGCGGGCCGCCAATGCCTGCGGCCACCAGATCGGGCCAGCGCTGGCGCATGCTCTGCAACAGCAGGCCGGCGAGCAGATCGCCGGACGTCTCGCCAGCCACCATCGCAAACCGGCGTTGCCCTGCTTCCATGGATGGGAACGGCAAACCGTCAGCGGGCGATGCCGCGGGTCGCTGAGGCGAGAAAGCGGTTCATCATGTCCACATCGGGGGCGGCCTCGGGCATGTCGCTCGCCAACGCCTCGATGCCACTGCGCGACTGCTCCAGGGTGAGGCCCTGGCGGTACAGCAGCTTGTGCATCTGTTTCACGGCGGCAACCCGCTCGGGAGAGAATCCGCGGCGACGCAGACCCACGACGTTGAAGCCACGCACCGCCAGCGGATTGCCATCCACCAGCATGAAAGGCGGCACATCCTGCGACACCGCGCTGGCAAAACCGATCATGGCGTGCGCGCCCACCGACACGAACTGGTGGATGCCGGTGAGGCCGCCCACCGTGACCCAGTCGGCCAGGTGCACATGCCCGGCCAGCGTGGTGTTGTTCGCCAGGGTCGTGTGGTTGTCGACGTGGCAGTCGTGGGCGATGTGGGTGTAGGCCATGATCCAGTTGTCATTGCCCACGCTGGTCACGCCACCCGCACCGGGCACACCCAGGTTGAAGGTGCAGAACTCGCGGATGGTGTTGCGGTCGCCAATGGTCAGCTCGGTGGGTTCACCCGCGTACTTTTTGTCCTGCGGGACCGCACCGAGCGAGTTGAACTGGAAAATGCGGTTGTCCCTGCCGATGGTGGTGCGCCCTTCGATAACGCAATGCGCGCCCACCGTGGTGCCCGCACCGATCTTCACATGTGGGCCGATGACGGTGTAAGGACCGATGCTGACCGTGCCATCGATCTCGGCCGCCGGGTCCACCAGCGCCGTGGCATGAATCTGTGTCACGAGCTGATCTCCGCTGCGATCAGGCGACGGTGCGCATGGTGCACATCAGTTCGGCTTCGCAGACCATCTTGCCGTCCACGGTGCACACACCCTTGAACTTGAAGATGCCGGCCTTCATGCGCTCCAGCGTCACGTCCATGATCAGCTGGTCGCCCGGTTCAACCGGGCGCTTGAAGCGCGCAGCGTCAATGCCGGCGAAGTAATAGACCGACTTTTCATCGGGGACCGAGCCCACCACCTCGAAGGCCAGCAAGGCGGCTGCCTGTGCCATGGCTTCGAGCATGAGCACACCGGGCATCACGGGCCGGTGCGGAAAGTGCCCTTCAAAAAAGGGCTCGTTCATGGTCACGTTCTTCAGCGCCTTGATGCGCTTGCCCGGTTCGAGTTCGAGCACACGGTCCACCAGCAGGAACGGATAACGGTGTGGCAACTTCTTGAGAATCTGGTGGATGTCCATCATGGCTTGGGCGTCACTTGGGTAGCTTGTTCGATGGCCTGCTCCACGGCCTTGAGCCGTTCGCGCAGGCGGTTGAGTTGTTTGAGGGAGGCGGCGTTCTTTTCCCAGCTCGCATTGTCGTCGATGGGAAACATGCCGGTGTAGTGGCCAGGCCTGGAAATGGAGCGCGTCACCACGGAAGCCGCCGAGATGTTCACGCCATCGGCCAGGGTCAGATGCCCCAGCACCACCGCACCACCACCCACGGTGCAGTGGGCGCCAATGGTGGCGCTGCCCGCCACCCCCACACAACCGGCCATGGCCGAGTGTGCCCCGATGTGCACGTTGTGGCCGATCTGGATCAGGTTGTCGAGCTTGACGCCATCTTCGATGACGGTGTCATCCAGTGCACCACGGTCGATGCAGGTGTTGGCGCCGATCTCGACATCGTTGCCGATGCGCACCGCGCCCAGTTGCTCGATCTTGACCCACTGACCTTTGTGAGGGGCAAACCCAAATCCATCGGCACCGATCACCACACCCGAATGCAATACACAGCGTTCACCCACGCTGCAACGTTCGCCCAGGGTGACACGCGGGTGCAGCAATGACTGCGCACCGACCATGGCGCCCGCGCCGATCACCGTGTGCGAACCCAGACGCGTTCCAGCGCCGATCCGGGCACCGGGTCCGACGGTCACGAAAGCGGCAATGTCCACCCCCTCGCCGATCAAGGCGTCGGGGTGGATGCTGGCCAGTGGATCGATCCGGGGTTCGCGTCGGGGCTCGTGCTGCGCGCGCCACCATTGGGTCAGGCGGGCAAAGTAGAGGTAGGGATCGTCCGTCACGATACAGGCACCACGAAGAGCGGCTACGGACTGCAATGCCGGTGGAACGATCAGCGCCGATGCGCGGGTGTTCTCGATCTGGCTGGCGTATCGGGCCTGCGCCACGAACGCGAGGTCGTGCGTGCCCGCCGTGGACAAAGGTGCGAGGCGCTGGATGAGCGCCTGGGCATCGCCCTGCAACTGACCACCCAGGGCCTCAACAATAGACCCCAGGGATCTCGACACCGTCAAACCCCCAGCGCCTTATTTGGCGCTGTTCAAAGCATCAATCACCTTGGCCGTGATGTCGAGCTTCGGGTTGATATAGGCCGCGTCCTGAATGATCAGGTCGTATTTTTCAGCCTCGGCGACCTTCTTGAGCGCGCGATTGGCCCGATCAACCACTTGTTGAAGGGCTTCACTCTTCCGGAGGGCCAGATCTTCCTGGAACTCTCGCTGCTTGCGCTGGAATTCACGATCCTGCTCCACCAGCTGACGCTGGCGGGTGATCCGCTGCGCCTCGGGCAGCGTCGGTGCTTCGCGTTCGAACTTTTCAGAAGAACTTTTCAGCTGAACACCGAGGGCCTGGATCTCTTTTTCACGCGGTGAGAAATCCTGTTCCAGTTTTGCCGTCAGGGATTTGGCCAACGCCGAGTCTCGGACAATCGAGTCCAGGTTGACAGCGCCGATCCGAACTTCCTGAGCCGACACAGACGACCCTGCGGCCGCCATCAGAAAAACCGATAGCAACCCGTGCAAAAAAAGCCGAGGAAACTTGTTCATCAAAAGGACGTTCCGATCTGAAACTGGAATTTCTGGATTCTATCCCCGTCGAACTTGCGCACAGGGTTGGCATAGGCAAAACGCAGAGGGCCGATGGGCGAGATCCAGCTCAGGCCCACACCAACGGAGGCCCGCATTTCGCCGAAGTCCACTTTCTGCGATTCACCAAACACATTGCCCACGTCGACAAAGCCGAACCAGCGCAAGGTGCGGTCGTTGCCCGCGCCCGGGAAGGGTGCGATGAACTCCAGATTGGCCACGAAATTGCGCGCGCCACCGATGTTGACAGTCTCACCCGTGGTGGATCCGATGACCGCCGACGTGGGGCCCAGGGTGCCCTGCTCGAAGCCACGAACCGAACCAAGGCCGCCGCCGTAGAAGTTGCGCAACACCGGAAACGGCTCGCCACCCATGCCCTTGCCGACACCCAGCTCGGTGTTGAAGGCCAGCGTGTATTGGCGGGTCAAGGGAATATATTGCTGGAACTGGTAGCTCAGCTTGACATAGCGTTTATCGCTGCCCACACCAAATTCGGTGTTGAAACGCTGCAAACGGCCGTCGGACGGCACGAGCGCACTGTCGCGCTCGTCGCGGGCCCAACCAATGGTGGCCGGCAGGTAGGTTCCGCCCTGGCCACGGTAGGCTTCGGGCAATTGATCGCCTTCATCGACCTTCACGCGCTCGGCACCCAAACCGAAGTAGACCGTGTCGCGTTCGGTGAATGGCACCCCGAAGCGAACACCGACGCCCGGAGTGGAAATCTCGTAGTCACCACCTTGGGCATCGTAGGGACGCGTGGTCTTGTAATACAGGTCGAAGGTGCGGGAAATGCCGTCCGCCGTGAAATACGGATTGGTGGTGCTCAGCACGAACTGACGGTTGAACTCACTGGTGTTGAGGTCCAGCCCCAGGTAGTTGCCGCTGCCGAACACGTTCTCCTGCTTGATGCTGGCCAGGAATGACAGCTTGTCAGCCTGGGAATAACCAGCACCGATGGACAGGTTGCCGGTGGGCTTCTCTGCGACGCTCACCGTCAGGTCCACCTGGTCATTGGTGCCGGGCACAGGTTCGGTATCGATTCCGACCTCAGTGAAAAAGCCCAGGCGGTCCACCCGGTCGCGCGACAGGCGGATGCGGTCGCTGTCGTACCAGGCCGATTCGAGCTGACGGAACTCCCGGCGAATGACTTCGTCGCGCGTGCGGTTGTTGCCTTCCACATTGATGCGGCGCACATAGACGCGGCGCGACGGCTGGGCGCGCAACACGAACGCCACCCGGTTGTTGACGCGGTCGATCTCGGGCGCGGCTTCGACTTGTGCGAAAGCGTAGCCAAACCCACCAAAGTAGTCGGTGAACGCCTTGACCGTGCGGCTCACGTCTTCGGCGTTGTAGGCCTCGCCCACCTTCAGGCTGACGAGCGACTTGAACTCTTCCTCCTTGCCCAGGTACTCACCCTGCAAGGCCACCGACGACACCACAAAGCGATTGCCTTCGGTGATGTTGATGGTGACCGACATGTCTTGCTTGTCGGGCGAGATGGCCACCTGGGTCGAGTCGACCCGGAACTCCAGGTAGCCACGTGTCAGGTAATGCGAACGCAGGTTCTCGAGGTCGGCATTGAGCTTGGCGCGCGAATAGCGGTCGGACTTGGTGTACCAGCTCAGCCAGCCACCGGTATCCAGATCAAACAGGTTGCGCAGGGTGGCCTCGCTGAAGGCCTGGTTGCCGACGATGCGGATGTCCTTGATCTTGGCCACATCGCCCTCGATCACGCTGAAGTTCAGGTTGACGCGGTTGCGCTCGCCCGGTGTGACCGTGGTGGCGACCTGAGCGGCGTACATGCTGCGGTTGATGTACTGGCGCTTGAGTTCCTGCTCGGCACGATCGGCCAACGCCTTGTCATAAGGCCGTCCTTCGGCCAGACCGACGTCGCGCAGGGACTTCTTGAGCACCTCGGCGTCAAACTCCTTGATGCCAGAGAAGCTCACGTCGGCCACCGTGGGCCGTTCTTCGACGATCACCACCAGCACATCACCGTTGACCTGCAGGCGAACGTCGCTGAAAAGGCCCAGACCAAACAGCGAGCGGATCGCCGTAGAGCCCTTTTCGTCGTTGTACTGCTCGCCGATCCGGAACGGCAACGAGGCGAACACGGTGCCGGGCTCCACACGCTGCAGGCCCTCGACGCGGATGTCGCGCAGGGTGAACGGGTCCACCGCCCATGCGGGCAAGGCCGTCAGCAAAAGGGACGCTGCCGCAGTGAACGACAAGCCACGCAGTCTGTTTGTGATTATTTTCATGAGGATAAACGTTCAGCCTGCCAAGCGGGCCACATCATTGAACAAGGCGACGGACATCAACGCCAGAAGAATCGCAACACCACCGCGCTGCAGGCGCTCCATCCAGACGTCAGACACACTGCGCCCGGTCACACCCTCCCAAAGATAATACATCAGGTGCCCTCCATCGAGGACCGGCAGCGGCAGCAGGTTGAGCACCCCCAGGCTGACGCTGATCAGCGCCAGAAACAGCAGATAGGAAGTCAGGCCCAGGCTGGCCGATTTGCCCGCGTAGTCGGCAATCGTCAAAGGGCCGCTGAGGTTCTTGATCGAGGCCTCGCCGATCACCATGCGCCCCATCATCTTGAGCGTGAGCCAGGAAACCTCCCAGGTGCGCACGGCGCCCAGCCACAAACCGTCCACCGGCCCATGGCGCACCAGGGTCATGGCGGGCGCAGCACCCACGTAGGCACCAATGCGCCCGACCCAGGCGCCTTCGATCTGCTCGGGTTTCGGCCGCACCGGCAAGGTCAGGCGTTCGGCACCCCGCTGCAGCAGCCACTGTTGCTCGCGCGGCTCCCCCTGCGGGCCCACCGCTTCGCGAATCAGGGTGCGCAGGCTTTGACCATCGGCCACCGCTCGGCCGTCCACCTGCAGCACGAGATCGCCTGCACGCAAGCCGGCGGCTTCGCCTGCGCCGCCCGGCAGCATCTCGCCCAGCTGGGGTGCGCTCCAGGGCGCCAGGATGCCGATGCGCCGGAACAGGCTCGCGTCGGCATCGCGCACGTCCAGCGTGCTCAGTGGCAAGGTGATGGCGTGTGCAGGCTCACCCTCTCCGCGCGCCACCCACAGCGTCATGTCTTCGCCCGACAGGGCCGCTTGTGTCAATTGCCAGCGCAGGTCTTCAAACGACGACACGGCAACCGGCTCGGAATCGCTACCCGCGTCCATCTGTGAAACCCACTCGCCGCCTTGCAGCCCCACCTGTTGCGCCAGCGAACCGGCCACCGGCGCCGCCAGCACCGGCTTGGGCTCTTCCACGCCCGACCAGTTCACCACCGCATACAACAACACGGCGAGCAACAGGTTGGCCACGGGCCCCGCTGCCACGATGGCGGCGCGCGACTTCAGCGGCTGGGTGTTGAACGCAAGGTGGCGCTCGGCTGCGTCCACCGGCGCTTCGCGCTCGTCCAGCATGCGCACATAACCGCCCAGGGGCAGAGCGCACAGCACGAATTCGGTCGGGCTGCCCTTGCGTTGCCAGCGCAGCAGGGGTTTGCCGAAACCGACCGAGAAACGCAGCACTTTCACGCCACACGCCACAGCCACCCGGTAGTGCCCGTATTCGTGCACGGTGATCAGCAGGCCGAGGGCCACCACAAAAGCGATCAGGGTCAACATGGGCAGGGTCCTGCAATGACGGGGACAAGCTTGTTCAGGGACGACACCGGCCGCCGGTGTCCGCGACCGCTAGGAAGTCCGGTCAGGCTGCGCAACGTGCAACCACCGTGCCAGCCACTGCGCGCGCCTCGGCATCGATGGCCATCAGATCACCCAGGCCCACCGGCTTGGAGGGACGCATGGCGTCCAAAGTTGCATGGTTGACCGCGTGAATCTGGTCAAAGCGCAGTCGCCGGTCGAGAAATGCGGCCACGGCCACTTCGTTGGCCGCATTGAGCACGGCGGTGGTGCCGACCGGACCGGCCAGCGCCTCCCAGGCCAGTCGAAGACCGGGGAAGCGCTGGTCGTCCGGTTTCTCGAAACTGAGTGCGCCCAAGGTCGAAAAATCAAGTGCGGCCGCACCCGATGCGATACGCTCGGGCCAGGAAAGCCCATACGCAATGGGCACGCGCATGTCGGGCGTGCCCAGTTGGGCCACCACCGAACGGTCGTGGTACTGCACCATGGAGTGGATCACGCTCTGCGGGTGGATCACCACCTCGATCTGCGCTGGCGCCAGACCGAACAGGTAGCGTGCCTCAATCACCTCCAGCGCCTTGTTCATCATGGTCGCGGAATCCACCGAAATCTTGCGTCCCATGACCCAGTTGGGGTGGGCGCAGGCCTCCTCGGGCGTGACGAGATGAAGGGTTTTCGGATCACGCTGACGGAACGGCCCACCGGAAGCCGTGAGCACAATCTTCTCCACCCGGCGCTCCCAGGTGGCGGACTCTTCGGGCAACGACTGAAACACCGCCGAGTGCTCGCTGTCGATGGGCAACAACGTGGCCCCGCCCTCTTGCACTGCCTGCATGAACAGCTCGCCCCCCACCACCAGGGCTTCCTTGTTGGCCAGCAGCAGCTTCTTGCCAGCCTGTGCCGCGGCGAGGCTGGGGGCCAATCCGGCCGCCCCCACGATGGCCGCCATCACCGCGTGCACGTCCGGGTCGGAACTGACTTCACACAACGCGCGGTCGCCCGCCAGCACCTGGACCGGCAAGCCCAGCGCTTTCACGCGATCAGCCAGTTGCGCGGCATGGGGGGCGCTGGCCATCACGGCGTAGCGCGGGGAAAAAACCTGGCATTGCTGGAGCAACATCTCCACCTGCGTGGCCGCAGTAAGGGCAAACACCTGGTAGCGGTCGGGATGGCGGGCGATCACATCCAGCGTGCTGGTGCCAATCGATCCGGTCGAACCGAGAATGGTGATGTTCTGTTGAAAAGCGGTCATGGTGTTCAGAGGGTGACCAGCATCATGGCCAGTGGCAGCACGGGCAGCAGCGCATCCACCCGGTCCAGCACACCACCGTGTCCTGGCAGGAGCTGGCTGGAGTCTTTCATGCCTGCGCTGCGTTTGACCAGCGATTCCAGCAGATCCCCCACCACGCTCATGGCGGTCAGGCCAATCACGGCCAGCCACGAAACCAGCTCGCCCAGCGTCTGCAGACGGGTGAACAGACTGGGTTGGTCGGTGAGCTGCTGTCCGTCGAACCAGCGCCACCCCAGTCCGAGCAACAGGACCCCCCCGAGCCCGCTGACCACCCCTTCCCAGCTCTTGCCGGGACTCAGCGTGGGTGCCAGCTTGCGCCGCCCGAATGCGCGCCCGCCGGCATAAGCCGCGATGTCGGCCATCCAGACAAGGGTCAACACGGAGAGCAGAAAGCCCACCCCCAGTTGACGCGCCTGCACCAGCGCCAGCCAGGCACAGGCCAGCAACAGCAGCCCCAGCCCCAGCCGGATCGCCGCAGGCCAGACGCTCCAGCCAGCCACACCGCGCCGCAGCATCACCACAGCCAGACCGACCCAGACCAAGGAAGACACCAGCCAGACCGGTCGCCAGGTCTGTTCCAGTCCACCCAGCAGCCAGAACGCCAGCAACGCCAGCCCCAAGCCCAGCCCCACGGCCTTGGCCACGGCGGGCGCACAGGCATTGAGCCGCGCCCACTCCCAGCCGCCCGCCACCATGAGCAGGAGAGACAGCAGCACAAAGGGCTCGATGGACGGGTAAAACAGGGCGGGCAACAGAACCGCCATCAAGAGCAGCGCAGTGATGATGCGCTGTTTAAGCATGGTGTGGTCCGGCTTGGACACCCGTTGCCGGGCTCTTGACCACCTGATCCGATGTCTGACCAAAACGGCGCTCGCGACCCGCGTAGTCGGCGAAGGCGCGGTCCAGCTCCACAGCATCAAAGTCGGGCCAGAGACAGGGCGTAAAAAACAGTTCGGTGTAGGCGGCTTGCCAGAGCAAGAAGTTGCTGATCCGCATCTCGCCTCCGGTTCGGATCAGCAGGTCCGGATCGCCCGAATGGGCCAGCGCGGTGGTTTCACACAAACTGGCTTCGGTGATGTCACGACCCTCGGCCACCAGCCGGCGCGCCGCCTGCGCGATGTCCCAGCGCCCACCGTAGTTGAAACAGACGTTGAGCACCATGCGCTGGTTGTGGGCGGTAGCATCCTGAGCCCGTTGCAGACCCTGAACGACCCTGGGCGAAAGCCCGCTGCGATCACCCGGAAAATACAGGCGCACGCCGTTCTTGGTCAGCTTGGGCACCTCGCGCGACAGGGCCATGACCAGCAGGTCCATCAAACCGGACACCTCATCCACTGGACGGCTCCAGTTCTCGGAAGAAAAAGCAAAAACCGTGAGCACCTGAACACCCCGCTCCAGGCAGGCCCGCACCGTGTTGCGCAGCGCGTCCACCCCTTGTTTGTGGCCGGCCACCCGCGGCAGATGGCGGCGCTGAGCCCAGCGGCCGTTGCCATCCATCACGATGGCCACATGGTGTGGCACGATGACAGGAGATGTCGGATCGGAAGGCAAGGAATCGGTCATCAAGACGCGGGTTCAGAAAACAGGCAAGGGTGATGCAAACGCGTCACACCGCCATGATGTCCTGCTCTTTGGACGCGACCAACCGATCGACCTCGTTGATCATGCGGTCGGTCAGCTTCTGGATGTCTTCTGTCGAACGGCGCTCATCGTCTTCCGACGCCAGCTTGTCCTTGACCAGCTTCTTGACCGTTTCGTTGGCGTCGCGACGCAGGTTGCGGATGGCCACCTTGGCCGACTCGCCCTCGCCCCGAACGACCTTGGTCAGCTCCTTGCGGCGCTCTTCGGTCATCGGCGGCATGGGCACGCGGATCAGGTCGCCCTGGCTGGAGGGATTCAGGCCCAGATCGGACTCGCGGATGGCTTTTTCGATCTTCGCGCCCATGCCCTTTTCCCACGGTGCCACACCAATCGTGCGGGCGTCGAGCAGCGTGAGGTTGGCCACTTGTGACAACGGCAACATGGATCCGTAGTAATCCACATGCACCGTGTCGAGCAGTTGGGGGTTGGGTCGTCCCGTTCGCACCTTGGCCAGGTTGCTCTTGAACGATTCCACCGACTGCTGCATCTTGTGTTCGGCGGTTTGGCGGACTTCAGCAATGCTCATGAATGCTCCTCAATTCGACAGGTTTCGGTGAGTCGGTGGGTGTCAGACGTGGACCAGCGTGCCCTCGTCGCCACCGAGCACCACATTGCGCAGGGCGCCCGGCTTGAAAATCGAAAACACCTTGACGGGCAGCTTCTGGTCGCGGCACAGCGCAAAGGCCGTGGCGTCCATCACCTGGAGGTTCCTGGCCATGGCCTCGTCAAAGGTCAGCGCTGTGTAGCGGGTGGCATTCGGATCCTTGTTCGGATCGGCGCTGTAGACACCATCCACCTTGGTGGCCTTGAGCACGATCTCGGCTCCAATTTCTGCGCCGCGCAGTGCGGCGGCTGTGTCGGTGGTGAAAAAGGGATTGCCAGTGCCCGCCGCAAAGACGACCACTTTGCCCTCTTCGAGGTACTGCAGCGCCTTGGGGCGGACATAGGGCTCGACCACCTGCTCGATCGCGATGGCAGACATGACCCGCGCCACCAGGCCGGCTTTTTCCATGGTGTCGGCCAGTGCGAGCGAGTTCATGACCGTGGCCAGCATGCCCATGTAGTCGGCCGTGGCACGGTCCATGCCCACCGAACCACCCGCCACGCCGCGGAAAATGTTGCCCCCACCGATGACGATGGCCACCTCCACGCCGAGACGCGTGACTTCGGCAATCTCTTCCACCATGCGAACGATGGTGGCGCGGTTGATACCGAATGCATCGTCACCCATCAGGGCTTCACCCGACAATTTAAGAAGGATGCGTTTATAGGCTGGCATGGACAACTTTCAGGAAATCAGATATCGGTAGGCTCAACCGGCAAGTGTACCGAGGAGCCGGCACAGAACGACCCGGCCAGCGACACAATCACCGCAATAACAGGACAACACACAAGACAACGGGCCTTGCGGCCCGTTGTCTTGTCTCTGCGAAGGGGCTGGCAGTGTCCAGCGCCGGATCAGGCGCCCTTGGCAGCAGCCACTTGCGCGGCGACTTCGGCGGCGAAGTCGTCCACTTTCTTCTCGATGCCCTCACCCACCACGTACATGGTGAAGCCTTTGACGGTCGTGCCGCTGGCCTTGAGCATCTGCTCGACGGTCTGCTTGTCGTTCTTCACGAAGGCCTGGTTGAACAGGCTGACTTCCTTCAGGTACTTCTGCACAGCGCCGTCGATGCGCTTGGCGGTGATCTCGGCACTCTGCGCAGGCTTGCCGGCGGCCAGGAGCTCCTTGTTGGCCTCGTCGGCCTTGGCTGCGGCCACCGAGCGCTCGCGCTCAATGAACTCGGCCGGCACGTCGGCGCTGGTCAGCGCAACAGGCTTCATGGCAGCGATGTGCATCGCCGTGTCCTTGGCCGGCACTTCTTCGCCTTCGAACTCCACCACCACGCCGATGCGGGTGCCGTGCAGGTAGCTCACCAGCTTGGCGCCGCTGCTGTAGTGCTTGAAGCGGCGAAAGCTCATGTTCTCGCCGATCTTGCCAATCAGGCCCTTGCGCACATCTTCGAGCGTGGGGCCAAAGCTGTCCTGGCTGTAAGGCAGAGCGCCCAGCGCTTCGACGCTGGCCGGGTTGTGCTCGGCCACCAGCTTGGCAGCGGCATTGGCCAAGGCCAGGAAGCTGTCGTTCTTGGTCACGAAGTCGGTTTCGCAGTTCACTTCAATCAGACCACCGTTGGTGCCGTTGATGAAGCCAGCGACAACGCCTTCGGCGGTCACTCGGCTGGCGGCTTTGCCCGCCTTGGTACCCAGCTTGACGCGCAGCAGCTCTTCGGCCTTGGCCATGTCGCCATCGGCCTCGGTCAGCGCTTTCTTGCACTCCATCATGGGTGCGTCGGTCTTGGCGCGCAGTTCGGCGACCATGCTTGCGGTAATTGCCATTTCAGTTCTCCGTTGGCCGCCTTCCCCGAGTGGGCCGGGCGGACTTTTCAATTGATCGATTTTGCTTGTGAAAAAGGGGCTACAGGAGCCCCTCTTTCGCGCTGCGGCGAGGCTCAGGCGGCCGCGTCTTCCTTGACTTCGACGAATTCGTCGGAGCCCTCGGCCTTGACGGTCTTGACGACGTCGTTGACGGCGCTGGAGCGACCTTCGATGATTGCATCAGCGATACCGCGGGCGTACAACGCCACAGCACGGGCCGAGTCGTCGTTACCGGGGATCACGTAGTCGATGCCGACCGGGTTGTGGTTGGTGTCAACCACGCCCACCAGCGGGATGCCCAGCTTCTGTGCTTCAAGAATGGCGATCTTGTGGAAGCCCACGTCGATCACGAAGATGGCGTCGGGCAGCGCGGTCATGTCCTGGATGCCGCCGATGTCCTTTTCCAGCTTTTCCATTTCGCGAGCAAACATCAACTGCTCTTTCTTGGTCATGCTTTCCAGGCCGGCTTCTTGCTGGGCCTGCATGTCCTTCAAACGCTTGATGGAGGTCTTGACCGTCTTGAAGTTGGTCAGCATGCCACCGAGCCAGCGCTGGTCAACAAAAGGCACGCCGGCACGGCGGGCTTCCTGTGCCACGATGTCGCGCGACTGGCGCTTGGTGCCCACCATCAGAACGGTGCCGCGGTTGGCGGACAGGTTGCGCACGAACTTGGCGGCCTCTTCGAACAGCGGCAACGTCTTTTCGAGGTTGACGATGTGGATTTTGTTGCGGTGACCGAAGATGTACGGAGCCATCTTGGGGTTCCAGAAGCGGGTTTGGTGACCGAAGTGGACACCGGCTTCCAGCATTTCGCGCATGGAGATAGACATGAGATTTCTTTCCAGAGGTTGGGACTAAAATCCAGCCCTGATCGTCATGAGCGAATGAGGCCAACAGGCTTCACTCCCATGCTCCGACAACACCCGGTTGGGCTGGTTTGCGATTACCTTGCACTCGGGCTCCGGGAAAAATACCCAGATCACCCTCCAGCAAAGCCAGTCAATTATAGCAGGCCAATCCTTGCCATCGACATTGACAACATCAAGCCCAAAGTGGAAACGCTGGACTCCATCATTCGATGACGCCTTCGAAACGATGACTGTGGCCTGATCACCATGCGGCATGTCGGCACCCATGGAACGGAACCGCTGTACGGCCTGGCGGCGACGCGCTCGATCGAGCGCATCGCCGCCAGCGCCCTGCCACCCCACACACTGATGGCCCGCGCGGGCCTGCGCGTGGCCGAACTCACCCGGGCTCTGGCCCCGCACGCCCGGCGCATCTGGATCGCCTGTGGTCCCGGCAACAATGGAGGTGACGGGCTGGTGGCCGCGACCCACCTGCAACACTTCAGCCGGTCGACCGGCGGCCTGCCCGATATCGTGGTCACGCTGTGCGGCGACCCGGCCCGACTGCCACCGGACGCAGCGCACGCCCTGCAGCAGGCGCTGGCCACAGGCTTGCAGATTCAAGACGCGCCGCCTTCAAGCTTCGATTTCGCCATTGATGCCCTGCTGGGCATTGGCTGCCGCCGCCCGCCCGAAGGGCTGCTGGCCGATCATCTTCGCTTTCTGCGTTCCAGCGGTACACCCGTTCTGAGCGTCGACCTCCCCAGTGGTCTGGACACCGACACCGGTGTGCTGATGCGCGCACCAGGCGGGAACCCTCAAGCATCCCAAGAGCGCCACACCTTGTCGCTCCTGACCCTCAAGCCGGGCCTCTTCACCGCGGACGGCCGTGATGAAGCCGGTCAGGTCTGGTTCGATGACCTGGGCGTACCACCCTGCGACGGCGTACTGGCCCAGGCGCAACTCATCTGTGAAACGCCGCACTCCACTGCGCCATGGCGACGAGCGCACGCGACCCACAAGGGCAGCTATGGCGAGGTGGCAGTCCTAGGCGGACAAGACATCGCGCATGCCGGCGCGGGCATGACCGGTGCAGCGGTGCTGGCCGCCCGCGCAGCCTTGCACGGAGGTGCCGGCCGTGTCTATGTGGCGCTGCTGGGCGAGACCCTCGGTGAGCCGGCGGTGCGCTGGGACCCGGAATGCCCTGAACTGATGTTCCGTTCGGTGGCGGCGCTGATGAGCAGCGCATTGATGCAAACCGCCGTTGTCGTTTGCGGTTGTGGCGGAGGTGATGCGGTGGCCGAGCTGTTGCCCGCGGTGCTTGCTCAGGCACCTACGCTGGTACTGGATGCCGACGCGCTCAATGCCATCGCCAGAGACAGCCACCTTCAAGTCCGGCTGCAGGAACGCAGCGCGTCGGGCTGGGTCACGGTGCTGACGCCCCACCCACTGGAAGCTGCCCGCCTGCTCGGCAACGACACCGCCACGGTCATGTCTGACCGACTGGCGGCAGCCCAGCACCTGAGCGACCGGTTTGCCGCCATCTGTGTGCTCAAGGGATCGGGCACCGTGATCAGCGCGCCGGGGCGTATGCCGATGATCAACGCCAGTGGCAACGCGGCGTTGGCAACGGCCGGCACCGGCGACGTGCTGGCCGGCATGATCGGTAGCACCCTGGCATCGCCTCCGGGGAGCTTCGAGCAAACCGTTCAACGGGTGGCTGGTGCCGTGCACCAGCATGGCCGTCTCGCCGACCGGTGGATGCAGACCAAGGGCGCTTGCCACCTCACCGCCAGCATGCTGGCCGAACAAGCCCTCTGAGCCAGCCCGGCTTCCGGCGCTTCAGCCCAGCAGGATCAAGCCCACCTGCAGCACAATCACCAACACCAGCACCGACAGGTCGACGCCACCGATCGGCGGGATGATGCGGCGCACCGGTCGCAGAATCGGCCCACACAGGCGATCGAGTGTGGAGAGCACCGGTGAACCGGGTTGCACCCAGGACAACACGGCATAGACCAGCAACAGGATCATCAAGCCCTGCAACACCACCCGCAGCAGCAGCTTCACGGCCAGGGTTGGAATGGCCAGCACCAACGCAGCCGACGACGCCGGCATCCCGGCAAACAGCGAGGCCAGCATCAACCAAAGTCCCCCATAGGCCAGCGCCAGCAACAGGGCCGCCATCAGGCTACCCCAATCGACGCGGCTTTGCGCCAGGGACTTGGGGAGGATGCGCCGCACCGGTCGCACCAGCCAGTCGGTGACCGCGATGGCCAGGCGCCCGGGCTGCGCTGACATGTGGATGCGCAAATGGTTCATCCAGGCGCGCAGCAATGCGGCGGCGATCAGGAAAAAAAACAGGGTTTCCAGCAGGAAAAACAGAACGCTCATGAGAATGGACCTTTGATCAGAACAAGCCAGCGAAGGCCCTCGGCGACGGCGCCAGGTTCAGAGCAGGCCGCACCATTGCGCCAGCCCGCCCCAACCAAATCAGACACCCGTTCTCAGCGGCGTCCTTTGCGAACCTTGCCCGCCGAGGGCCGCGCATTGCCCCGCGCGGACTTTTTGCTCGCCGCGCGCTTGACCGACGCCTTGACCTCCTGCACCAGGGCGTCGGCTGCACTGGCCGGGCGGGGTTTTGAAGCCCCTTCGGACGGGCGGTTGCGCCGGGCTTTCCCGCCGCGTCCGGTGGAGGCATCCCCATCACCCGCAGCGCCCGGGCCGCCTGTCTTGTCGCGCATCGCACGCAGCAGCAGATCGTCTTCACCGGTGACCAAGCGGAAGTCGATGCGGCGGCCATCCAGGTCCACACGGCTCACCTGCACCTGCACCCGGGTGCCCAGCGCGTAGCGGATGCCCGTGCGCTCGCCGCGCAGCTCCTGACGCGCCTCGTCGAACCGGAAGTATTCGCCACCCAGCTCGGTGATGTGAACAAGGCCCTCGACGTACATCGCATCGAGCGTGACAAACAAGCCAAAACTCGTGACCGAACTCACCACACCGCTGAACTCCTCACCCAGGTGCTCACGCATGTACTTGCACTTGAGCCAGGCTTCCACGTCACGACTGGCCTCGTCGGCGCGCCGCTCGTTGGCGCTGCAATGCAGTCCCGCCGCCTGCCAGGCGAGGGTGTCGGCCGAGATCTTTTTCACCGGCTCGCCGGCCACTGGCGGCTTGGCGCGGCTGGCCAGGCGCTTGCTGAGTTTGGCGTGCGCTTCACCCGGCGTCGGCAGGGCCGGCAACTGGTAGCGCTGCTGGGCCAGGATGGCCTTGATCACGCGGTGCACCAGCAGATCGGGGTAGCGGCGGATCGGACTGGTGAAGTGGGTGTAGGCCTCGAACGCGAGACCAAAGTGGCCCTGGTTCATGGGCGTGTAGATGGCCTGCTGCATGGAGCGCAGCAGCATGGTGTGGATCTGTTGCGCCTCGGGCCTATCCTTGGTCGCTGCGGCGATCTGCTGGAACTCGGCCGGTTGCGGGTTGTCGCTGATGGTCTGCGACACGCCCATGGCCTTGAGGTAGTTGCGCAGGATGTCCTGCTTCTCGGGCGTCGGACCTTCGTGAACGCGGAACAGACCCACGTGTTTGCCCTGGCTGATGAAATCGGCCGAGCAGACGTTGGCCGCCAGCATGGCTTCCTCGATCAGCTTGTGCGCATCGTTGCGGGTGCGCGGAACGATTTTCTCGATGCGTCCCGATTCGTCACACACGATCTGGGTTTCGGTGGTTTCGAAGTCCACCGCTCCGCGGGCATTGCGCGCGGCCAGCAAGGCGCGGTACACATCGTGCAGGTTCAACAGATAGGGAATCAGCGGCTTGCGTTGCGCCGCCTCCGGCCCGCGCGTGTTCTGCAGAATGGCCGCCACCTCGGTGTAGGTGAACCGCGCATGGCTGAACATCACCGCCGGGTAGAACTGGTAGGCATGCACCTCGCCCTTGGCGTTGACCAGCATGTCGCAGACCATGCACAGGCGCTCCACGCCCGGATTCAACGAACACAGGCCGTTGGAGAGCTTCTCCGGCAACATGGGAATCACGCGGCGCGGGAAGTACACCGAGGTCGCACGCTCGTAGGCATCGACGTCGATGGCCGAGCCGGTCTGCACGTAGTGGCTCACATCGGCAATGGCGACCAGCAGGCGCCAGCCCTTGCCCCGGCCCACTTTGGCCGGCTCGCAATACACCGCGTCGTCGAAGTCACGGGCGTCTTCGCCGTCAATGGTGACGAGAGGCACGTCACGCAGATCGACGCGGTTCTTGTGATCGCTGGAGCGCACATGGTCCGGCAGCGCCCGCGCCTGGGCCGTGGCCGCATCGGAAAATTCGTGCGGCACACCGTATTTGCGCACCGCGATCTCGATCTCCATGCCTGGGTCGTCAATCTCCCCCAGCACTTCCTTCACGCGGCCGACCGGCTGGCCGTACAGGGCGGGCGGCTCTGTCAGTTCGACCACCACCACCTGCCCCGGCTTGGCCGAGCCCGTGGCGCCTTTGGGAATCAGCACGTCTTGCCCGTAGCGCTTGTCTTCGGGGGCAACGAGCCAGACACCACTCTCCTGCAGAAGCCGGCCGATGATGGGCGACTTCGAGCGTTCGATGATCTCCGTCACCCGGCCTTCGGGTCGGCCCTTGCGGTCCTGGCGCACGATGCGCGCTTTCACGCGATCCTTGTGCAACACCGCCCGCATCTCGTTGGAAGGCAGATAGATGTCGGCCTGTCCATCGTCGCGGACCACAAAGCCGTGTCCATCACGATGACCGGACACGACACCTTCAAATTCGGCCAGCAGGCTATTTTTTTCGTTCACTTTTTGAGTTCAATTTTTGATGCTATACTAGCGTTTTTCCTGAAATGCCCAGGTGGCGGAATTGGTAGACGCACTAGTTTCAGGTACTAGCGCTGAGAGGCGTGGAGGTTCGAGTCCTCTCCTGGGCACCAATCATAAGGGCTTGCAAACATGATGTTTGCAAGCCCTTTTTTTGTTTTTCCAGACAGAAAAACACGGAAGCCGGCACGCTCGCGGCGCGCCGGCTGTTCTCTTTCAGATTCAGGGTCTTAAAGGTGACCACCTGACGGTGGTCATCGCGGCATGCCAACGCGGCAACGGTCAAAACGGCACCGCCAGCAAGTCGTGCCCCTCTGCGGCCACGATGCGCGCCTTGGTGAACTCGCCCACCTTCAGCGTCTTGCTGATCTTCTCGGGCGGCAGCAGCCGCACCACGCCATCGATCTCGGGCGCATCGGCATAACTGCGGCCCACGCCACCCTTCTTGCCCATGCCGGGCGCCGAATCCACCAGCACCTGCATGGTCGCGCCCACCCGCTCGCGCAGCTTGTCGGTCGACACCGCCTCAGCCACCGCCATGAAGCGCGCACGGCGCTCCTCACGAACGGCTTCTGGCACCGGGTCGGCCAGCGCATTCGCCGCCGCACCGTTCACCGGCGAGTAGGCAAAACAACCTGCGCGATCAATGCGGGCTTCCTGCACGAAATCCAGCAGATGCTGAAACTCAGCTTCGGTCTCACCGGGAAAGCCAGCGATGAAGGTGCTGCGCACCACGATCTCCGGACACAGCTCGCGCCAGCGGGCAATGCGCTCCAGGTTGCGCTCGCCGCTGGCCGGGCGCTTCATGCGCTTGAGTACATCGGGATGGCTGTGCTGCAGCGGAACGTCCAGATACGGCAGACACAGGCCTTCGGCCATGAGCGGAACGATGTCATCCACATGCGGGTACGGGTACACGTAGTGCAGACGAACCCAGGCACCAAAGCCCTTGGCCAATTCGCCCAACGAGCGCACCAGGTCGAACATGCGCGTCTTGACCGGCTTGCCGTCCCAGAACCCGGTGCGGTACTGCACATCCACGCCGTAGGCCGAGGTGTCCTGGCTCACCACCAGCAACTCTTTCACGCCGGCTTCAAACAGCTTGCGCGCTTCGGTCAGCACATCGCCGATCGGTCGGCTCACCAGATCACCGCGCATGGACGGGATGATGCAGAAGGTACAGCGGTGGTTGCAGCCTTCGCTGATCTTCAGGTAGGCGTAGTGGCGCGGCGTGAGCTTGATGCCCTGCGCAGGCACCAGATCGACAAACGGGTCGTGCGGCTTGGGCAGGTGCAGGTGCACCGCCTCCATCACCTCGTGCGTGGCGTGGGGGCCGGTCACGGCCAGCACGCTCGGATGCATCTGCCGCACCATGTTGCCGCCGCCATCGGCCTCTCTGGCGCCCAGACACCCCGTGACGATCACCTTGCCGTTTTCGGCCAAGGCTTCGCCAATCGTGTCCAGGCTTTCCCTCACCGCATCGTCAATGAAACCGCAGGTGTTCACGATCACGAGATCGGCACCGGCAAAGGTCTTGGAAGTCTGGTAACCCTCAGCGCTGAGCTGCGTGAGGATGAGTTCGGAGTCGGTCAGCGCCTTGGGGCAACCCAGGCTCACAAAACCGACCTTGGGCGCCGCAGCGCCCGGGGTGGCAACAGTTTCAGTCATGGTCCGATTGTCTCAGACCTGTCCATCCGCGGCATGCGCAAGGTAAACGGTTTGGCACAGCAAGACGCCAAGCCAGATTGTCCCCTGGGGCGCAGTGCCCCGCACAACGGCGGGGCATAGGCGTATGTATCAGCGCTTCAGACCCAAAGCCGCCAACATCTGCTCGCTGTTCTTCTGCATCTGTTCCTGCATTTGCGTGAACGCGCTGCGTGACTGCTCCATGTAGGTACCCATCATGCCCTGCATCATGGGCGACTGCACATTCGTGAACTGCTTCCAGACTTCGGGGTTCAGGCCCTTCGTCTGCTCGGACATCTTGTTCTGCAGATCCATGAAGATCTGCACGTTCTTCTCCAGGTACGAGCCCATGAAGTCCTGCATGGCGTGGCCGTAGAACCGGATGATGTTGGCCAGCACCTGCTCGGTGAAGATGGGCACGCCCGCGGTTTCTTCTTCCAGGATGATCTGCAACAGGATGCTGCGGGTCAGGTCGTCATTGGTCTTGGCGTCTCGCACCACAAAGTGCTCGTTGTCCATCACCAGCGCCTTGACCTCGGCCAGCGTGATGTAGGACGAGGTATCGGTGTCATACAGACGCCGATTGGGGTATTTCTTGATGATGCGCAAGACGCCTGGGTTGGCGCTGCTGGCTTCGGCCTTGCTTTTTTGCACTGAGGGACTTTCAGAATGGGAGCGGCTCGGGAACCAGAGCAGGTCAGAGCATACGGCACATTCTAGGAACCCACCCTGACAACTGTCAGCATGGGTTTACCCTGTGGGATTCCCGAATGCCCAGCGGGGCTCTGAAGCCCATTTCGGACACAAAAAAAAGGCCGGACGGTGCCGCCAGGCCTTTGATGCATCGGAAAAATTTGGTAGGCGCGATTGGACTCGAACCAACGACCCCCACCATGTCAAGGTGGTGCTCTAACCAGCTGAGCTACGCGCCTACAAACTGTCCGAAGCCTCGCAGTATAGCAGCTTTCCAGGCTATTTTTTGCCTTCCTGCATCATTTGCGGCGCACCACGCGAACACCGGCCACATCACCCACCACCGCCATCGCTCTTGCCACCTGGCGGGAGTCGAGCACCTCGATGGTGAACGTCATCCACGCAATGCCTTTGACCGACTGGGTCTGCACACCGATCACGTTCATTTTTTCGCGGGCAAACACTTCGGAAATGTCGCGCAGCAGGCCCTGCCGGTCCTGCGCCTCAACCGCCACGTCCACCGGATACACCTCGGCCGAACCATCGCGCCCGCCACCTGTCTGCCCGCCCCACTGCACCTCGATGACACGGTCCGGACTCTTGCGCTGCAGGTGCGCAAAGTCACTGCAATCGCTGCGGTGGATGCTCACGCCCTTGCCGCGCGTCACGAACCCGCAGATGTCGTCTGGCGGGGCGGGTTTGCAGCATTTCGCCAGCTGCGTCATGAGCGAGTCGACCCCCACCACCAGAACGCCGCCCGGAGAAGGTCCTGTGCGTTTGCGCGGCTTCTTCAGCCACGCCAGCTCTTCGGCCGGTTCGGAAGGTTCAGCGGGTCGCAGATGGGTTTCGATGGCCCGCAGCGAGAGTTCGTCTTTCCCGACCTGCTCAAACAGCGCCTGCGCTGACGCCAGGCCCATGGCCGTGGCCAGATCGTCAAACTTGAGCGCCGTGCGGCCCTCGCGCTGCAGCAGCTTTTCAACCGCGTCGCGGCCTCTGGCGATGGTTTCCTCCATGGCCAGGGCATTGAACCAGGCGCGCACCTTGCTCTTGGCCCGGTGGCTGACCAGGTAGCCCAGATCGGCGTTGAGCCAGTCCCGCGACGGCCCGCCTTCCTTGGCCGCGGTGATCTCCACCGTCTGCCCGTTTTGCAGCGGCGTGTTCAGCGTGACCATGGCGCCGTCGACGCGGGCGCCCCGACAACGGTGACCCAGGTTCGTGTGCACGGTGTAGGCGAAATCCACAGCGGTGGCACCCTGAGGCAACTCCACGATCGCAGCATCGGGCGTCAGCACATAGATGCGGTCGTCGAACAGGCCCTTGGCACTGCCACTGAGGTCCCGTTCCCAGGCCAGCAGCTGGCGCAGCACGGCGATCTTGGCGTCGTATTCCGAACTCGCTGAGACACCCGCATACCCTTTCGCGCCCGCTTCCTTGTAGGCCCAGTGCGCAGCGACGCCGTGCTCGGCGTGATCGTGCATGGCCTGGGAACGGATCTGGATTTCAAACGCCCTGCCCTGTTCGTCGCGCACCACGGTGTGCAGCGACTGGTAGCCGTTGGGTTTGGGTTTGGCGATGTAGTCGTCAAACTCTTCGGCCACCGGCTTGAAGTGCGCGTGCACCAGCGCCAGCACCCCGTAGCAGTCGTCGGTCTGTGGAACCACCACCCGAAGCGCACGAATGTCGAACACCTGGTCAAAATCGAGCGCCTTGCCCCGCATCTTCTTGACGATGCTGTAGATGTGCTTGGGTCGACCCTCCACCGAAGCCTGTATGCCCTGACGCTGAAGGTCCTGCTCAAGCTGCTGGCGGACCTGTTCGACATGCGCTTCACGCTCGGCACGCTTCTCGTCCAGCAGGCGGGCGACCTGTTTGTAGGTGTGGGGCTCCAGGAAACGGAAAGCCAGGTCTTCCATCTCCCACTTGATCTGCCAGATGCCCAGCCGATTGGCCAGCGGCGCAAACACATGCAGCGACTCGCTGGCCAGCGCCTCGCCCGGGTCACCCTTGCACGCAGCGAAATAGCGCAAGGTCTGCAGCCGGGAGGCCAGCCGCAGCATCACCACGCGCAGATCGCGCGAAAAGGCCAGCAGCATCTTGCGCACGTTTTCGGTCTGGCTTGCTGCCAGCTCTGAAACGGGCGCCTTGCCCGGTGACACGACGGGCAAGGCCTGATCCTGTGCGGCCAGGCGCTCTTCGACCTTCTTGGCCTGCACTTCGGCCGACTTGATGCGCGCCTGATGCTGCAGCTGCACCAGCTTGGTGGTCTCCATGGCCAAGGCGGCAAAGTTGTCACCAAAGGCCTTGGCAATCACCTCTTGCGGACGGTTCAGGTACGGACAGGTGTACACCAGATAGACGGCCGCCTGCATGGCTTCGGAGCCGCCAATGTCGCTCAGGATGGCCGCCACGGCATCGGCATGGGCCAGGGTGTTTTCGCCGGTGTCCAGTTGCTCGGAGGCCAGCAGCGGTTCGGCGAAAGCGCGCGCCCGCGCCAGTGCCTGCGCCTGGTGGGGCAAGCTGTCGGAAGTGGCGGCCACGATGGCCGAAGAAGTTCCCAGGCCCGTTGGGGCCACCTCAGACGGGGACGGGGCCCCCACGGGCGGAAAAGTGGCAAGCGAACGTTTCATCTCAACTCAAAGGGCCGGTTCACACCGCCCACAGAAATTCCTGCACCACGGCAATCTGATCGGGGGCCAACAGCGTCGGCGCGTGTCCGACGCCTGCAAATTCCACACAGCGCGCCTGCGGTCCTCTCTGACCCATTTCGGATGCGGTGGCACGGGTCAGCAGATCGGAGTCGGCGCCTCGCAGCAACAGGGTGGGTGCACCGATGGCGTCGTAGAGCGCCCAGAGCGTACGCTCACCGTCTTGCACAAACTGCCGAGCGGCCGCCTCTTCCATACCGGTGGTCATCGCTTTGTAAGGCTGCGCGATAGCCGGGTCGTAATGCAGCCACCAACGCCCATCGCGCTCGCGCAACATGGGCCGGGAAAAAGCCAGCCATTGGGCCGGTGTGTGAGGCCCGAAGCCGGTGGAGATGGAGGCCAGGTAAGCCACGGCGTCCTGCTCGCTGGCGAACGATGGGTTCTGGCCCAGATAGTCGCCGATGCGCTGCAAGGCCGCCCATTCGATCACCGGGCCGACGTCATTGAGCACCAGCCGGCGCGGAGCCAGCGCGGGCTGGGCCGCGATCGCCATGCCGATGAGACCGCCCATGCTGGTGCCCACCCAGTCGATCGCTGCGTCGGGAACTTCGGCCCGCACGTGAAGCACCAGCGCCGCCAGATCGGCCACATAGTTGCCCAACTGGTACGCCATGGGATCGGCCAGCCAGTCGCTGTAACCCCTCCCGGCCACATCGACCGCCAGCACGCGCGAGCGCCGTGTCAACGCCTGCGCCAGCACATCAAAATCACGCCCCTGACGCGAAAGCCCGTGCACACAGATGACAACATGGCGCCCCTGCGCCTCCGGGTCGGCAGACCAGTCCCAGAAGGCCATGCGGCGCACCCCACCCTCGCGGGCCGCGGGCCCGCTGACTGGCAAAAATCGAAGCTGTGGTGACTGCATGAACCGGGGCCTTCCCTGTGTCTCCGTGATAATGAATCAGGTGTTTTTCAACCTATCGTAATGGAACAGGAGCTTACCCATGCTTGCCAACAAAACTGCCCTTGTCACCGGCTCCACCAGCGGCATCGGACTGGGCATTGCCAAAGCGCTCGCGCGCCAGGGTGCCAACATCGTGCTCAACGGTTTTGGCGATGTCGAAGGCCCGAAAGCCGAGATTCTTGCCCTGGGGGTCCAGGTCGCGTACCACGGTGCCGACATGAGCAAGCCCGCCGAGATTGAAGACATGATGAAGTTCGCAGCCGAACGGTTCGGGCGCGTGGACATTCTGGTCAACAACGCCGGCATCCAGCACGTGGCACGGGTTGAAGACTTCCCCGTGGAGAAGTGGGACGCGATCATCGCGATCAACCTCACCAGCGCCTTCCACGCTTCCCGCCTGGCGATTCCGGCCATGCGCGCGGCCAACTGGGGCCGCATCATCAACGTGGCCTCGGTGCACGGCCTGGTGGGCTCAGCCGAAAAGTCGGCCTACGTGGCGGCCAAGCACGGTGTGGTCGGTCTGACCAAGGTGACGGCCCTGGAAAACGCAACCTCCGGCGTGACCTGCAACGCGATCTGCCCGGGCTGGGTGCTCACGCCACTGGTGCAGAAACAGGTGGACGCCAAGGCGGTTGCGCTGGGCGTTACGAATGAGGAAGCGAAGAACGTTTTGCTGGGCGAAAAAGAGCCCTCGATGCAGTTCACCACCCCGGAAGAACTGGGTGAACTGGCCGTCTTCTTCTGTTCGCCCGCTGGCAACAACGTGCGCGGTGTGGCCTGGAACATGGACGGCGGCTGGGTGGCGCAATAACACGCCAACAACGCGAAACAAAAGGCCCCCGGTGCGGGCCTTTTGCCTGGGAGCCGCGTTACTCAACGCAGCTGGATCGAACCGGACACGGTCACGCTCACCATGCTCTTGCCCGCCTCGACCGGCACCGGGGCATCGGCCATCGAGGTCTTGGCTTCCATGGCCATCATGCGCGGGCGCACCGGTCCACCGCCCTGGTCGGCCGAACTGACCGACACCTCGCGCAGGGTGTAGCCACTGAAACCAAAACCCTTGGCCACTTCAGCGGCCTTGCCTTTGAAGCGTTCGATCGCCTGCCCCTGCACATCCGATTCGAGTCGCTGCTGGGCCATGCGCGACAGCGAAAACCCCACATCACCCATCGTGAGCGTCTGGATCTTGCCGGCCGTGCTGCTGATGCGGCCAAAGTCGCGCCCCTCCAGCCACAGTTCGGCGCTGCCCCGCCAACCGTTGATCTTGCCGTTGGTGCCATAACGCGGATACAGGCTGAACTGCCCGGTCCGCAGTTCCAGCAACTCCGGCTGCGCCGCCGGCCGGGCCACGGCCAGTGCCGCATCCAGCGCCTGTTTGAGCTGATTCTGGACCGCGGTGGCGTCGTTGCCTTCGCGTGTGGTGTTCAGGCTCATGGAAAGCCAGTCCTGCTCGACCTCCAGAAAGCTGCTCGCGGACAGGTTCACCACATGGGCCGGATCATGGGCCACAGCGGGCATCTGAGCCCATCCAGCCGACAGCAGCCCACCACAGGCCAATCCGACCAGCAGCGAGCGAACACGAACAAATGAAATTTCAGCGCCGTATTTCTTCAGGGAGGTTTTCAGCATGGAACTCTACTTTCTCGGCTGTTGATCAAACGACTGGTTGCGCAACTGCTCACGCAACCGCTGCCGTTCTTCGGCCGAGAGTCGGTAGGGTTTGACTTCCTCCGCTTCACTGTCGCTGTCCGAATAACGCAAGGCATCACGCAGCCGCAACGGGCCACGCGGCTCGCCCGCGGGAGACTCCAAAGGCAGCACCATGGCCGCTGCCTGAACCTGGTCCTGATGGGCGGGGTTCTCCGCGGCACCGAGCATGGGCGAGAGACACAGCAAAAGACTTCCCAGAGATAAAACCAGCTTCATGTTGGATCGGGGCATGGATAAAAGCACCATTGTGGGAGGCAAGCATGGTAACGGTCCTGACCCCTTGGGCAACAGTTGTAACAGCCTGTCAAGAACACAAAAAACGTGGTCTGACAAGCACTTGCCACTGCCACAATGGCCTCTGTTACATTTTCCGAGAGTTGCTGCCATGCCACAAACCAACACCCGCCCGAACAAGATCCTGGTCGTTGACGACGACGTCCGCATCCGCGATCTGCTGCGCCGTTACCTGATGCAGGAAGGCTTTGAAGTGATGCTGGCCGAAGACGGCAAGGCCCTCAACCGCGTGCTGCAACGCGAAGCGGTGGACCTGATCGTGCTCGACCTCATGATGCCCGGCGAAGACGGCCTGTCCATCTGCCGCCGCCTGCGCGCCAACGCCGACCGCACGCCCATCATCATGCTGACCGCCAAGAGCGAAGACGTGGACCGCATCGTCGGGCTCGAAGTCGGCGCCGACGACTACCTGGGCAAACCGTTCAACCCGCGCGAACTGCTGGCCCGCATCCACGCCGTGCTGCGCCGCCGCCCACCCACCGAAGTGCCCGGTGCACCGTCGCAGGATGCCGAGATGGTGACCTTCGGTCCGTTCGAATTCGACCTGAGCCTGCGCACCCTGCGCAAGGAAGGCGTCGACCTGCCCCTGACCACCGGCGAGTTCGCCATGCTCAAGGCCTTGGTGCGCCACCCGCGCCAGCCGCTGTCGCGCGAGAAGCTGGCCCAACTCGCCCGGGGCCGTGAGTTCGAACCGTTCGACCGCAGCCTGGACGTGCAGGTGTCGCGCCTGCGCAAGCTGATTGAAGAAGACGCCGCTTCGCCGCGCTACCTCCAGACGGTCTGGGGCGTGGGCTATGTGTTCGTGCCGGACGGCAACGCCTGATGTCCGAAGAGTCACGCGTTCCGTTTGAAACCCAGCCCGCGGCCCTCGAAACGGTCCCGGCGCCACTGGACAGCCGTCCGCCCAGAGAAGTCAGCCTTTTCTGGCGCACGTTTTTCCTGCTGGCCATGCTGCTGCTGGGTTGCATCATCGCGTGGCTGCAGACCTTTCGGGCCCTGGAGTTTGAACCCCGTGCGCTGCAAAGTGCCCAGCAGCTGGCCTCGCTGGTCAATCTCACCCGGGCTGGGCTGATCCACGCCGACTCCATCGCGCGCGTATCCCTGGTCAAGACGCTGGCTGACGAAGAGAAGGTGCGCATCGCACCGCGTGAGCCGGGCGACACCTACCGGCTCTACAACACCGATTCCCTCAGCCGCCGCATCAGCGAACAGGTCAAGGCCCGCCTGGGTCCGGACACCGTGGTGGCGCGTGAGGTGAACAACACAGCCGGACTGTGGATCGGGTTCAGCATCGACAACGACCCCTACTGGCTGCAGACCGACCCCTCACGCGTCGAACTGGTGGCCGGCATCACCTGGCTGATCTGGCTCGGCACGGCCGCCCTGCTCTCCCTGGCCGGCGCCGCCCTGATCGCGCGGCTGATCAACCGCCCGCTGAAAAAACTCTCGTTTGCCGCCAGTCGCGTGCGCGAAGGCGATTTCAACGCCAGCCAACTCAACGAGGCGGTCGCCACCAGTGAGATCCGCCAGGTCAACATCGGCTTCAACCGCATGGCCCAGCGGCTGTCCAAGATCGAGCAGGACCGCGCGCTCATGCTCGCCGGCATTTCCCACGACCTGCGCACGCCCCTGGCACGCTTGCGGCTGGAAACCGAAATGAGCGTGGGCGATCCCCAGGCCCGCGAACACATGGCGGCCGACATCGAACAGGTCAACGCCATCATCGACAAGTTCCTCGACTACGCGCGCCCCGACCACCTGGAGCCCGAGCGCGTGAGCCTCAACCAGGTCATCGATGCCGCCGTGTTTTCGCTCGGCAGCGCGCCCGACGTGGCGGTGCACACGAGCATTCCAGCCGAAACGGTGGTCATGGGCGATGCGGTGGAACTGCACCGCGTGTTCTCCAACTTGCTGGAAAACGCCCAGCGCTACGGCCGGGAACCGGAAAGCGGCCAGGTGCGGATCGAGATCGCCGCCCGCAAGAAAGACGACTGGGTGCTGATCAAACTGCGCGATCACGGCACCGGCGTGGTCCCTGAAATGCTGGCCCAGCTGACGCAGCCGTTCTTCCGCGGCGACGCCTCCCGGACCTCGGCCACCGGCACTGGCCTGGGACTGGCCATCGTCGAGCGCGCGATTGCCCGGATGGGCGGGCGCTTTGCATTGGCCAACAGCAGCACCGGCGGACTGGCCGCCCACATCAAACTGCCCCTGGCCAAACCCTGACGTGAAGCCCGCTCAGGGCATCCTGGTCAGCAGGACCACAGCCCGGGCTTCGATCGACAGGCCCTGTCCCACGGGCCCCAGCTTTTCAGCGGTCTTGGCTTTCACGTTGACCTGATGCACCGCCACGCCCAGCGCGCGCGCGATGGCGTCGCCCATGGCGGCGATGTGGGGTGCCAGTTTGGGTGCCTGTGCGATCACGGTGCTGTCGATGTTGCCGACCTCGAAACCGGCCGCGCGCACGCGTCGCATCGTTTCGGCCAGCAGCATGCGGGAATCAGCGCCCTTGAAGCGCTCGTCGGTGTCCGGGAAGTGACGACCGATATCGCCCAGACCGGCCGCTCCCAGCAGCGCATCGGTGATGGCATGCAGCAGCACGTCAGCGTCCGAATGTCCCAGCAGGCCCATGGTGTGGGGAATGGTGACACCGCCGATGATCAGCGGACGGCCGGGCACCAGGGCGTGCACGTCCCAGCCCTCGCCGATGCGGAAGGGTATGTGTGCGGTCGTCATGCGCGAGCACCGCCGGACCGCCCCAAGGAGCGCGACGCCCCCCGGGGGGGCAGTGAGTAGACAGCGTGACGAACGTGGGGGTTCAATTTCTGCTCCTGAGAATGGCCTCGGCCAAAGCAAAGTCTTCCGGGTAGGTGACCTTGAAGTTCTGGGCGCTGCCGGGCACCAGCAGCGGCTTCTGCCCCGCCAGCTCCATCGCACTGGCCTCGTCGGTCACGCCGGCAAAACCGGAGTCGGCCTGCGCGGCCAGCGCCGCTCGCAAGGCGCCGATGCGGAACATCTGCGGCGTCTGTGCCAGCCACTTGTCCGACCGGTCCACCGTCGCGGCCACACGGCCACCGGCTTCGGACTTGAGCGTATCGGGCAACTTGAGCGCCAGCAGGCCGCCCACTGCATCAGCCTGGCAGGCGTCGATCAGCGCTTCAATCTGCGCCGGTGTGATCAGGCAGCGCGCCGCGTCGTGCACCAGCACCCAGTCGCTGGCGTCGGCCCCGCTGTCCAGCAAGGCCTGCAGGCCGTTGAACACGCTGGCCGCCCGCGTGCTGCCACCGCACCGGGCCAGTTGGAGGCGTGGGTCGTCCACACTCAAAAAGCGGTCGCCGGGCGCCACCACCACCAGACAGCGCTCAATGCGGTCCACTGCCTGAAACGCCGCCAGCGTGTGCAGCACCATCGGCAGACCGGCCACGGGCTGGTATTGCTTGGGCTCGGCGGTGCCTGCGCGCGAACCCGAGCCCGCGCAGGGCAACAGGGCATGGCAACGGGGTGCCTGGTTGGGGGGAATGGGGAGAGGAGCGTCGTTCATGGGGTGACCGCATTCTAGAATCAGGTCTTTCACACCCCCCACCTCATCAGGTGGGGGGTGTTTGTCATGGGAGCGGCAAGGCCCGAGGTCTTGCAGCCCCCACCGCGCGAGCCACCAAAGCCCATGGACCTGCCCAAACTCACCCCCGGCAAACGCTTCACGTTGCCCCGCCCCAGCGGCGCGGCCGACGCCCTGCTGCTGGCCCAACTCGCCGAGCGCGAAAAAGCGGCCGGCCGCCTCACGGCCATCGTCACCGCCGACGCCACCGACGCGCAGCGCCTGATCGACGAGATGGCGTTCTTCGCGCCCGGCCTGCGTTGCGCGCTGTTCCCGGACTGGGAGACCCTGCCCTACGACACGTTTTCGCCGCACCAGGACCTGATCTCCGAGCGCCTGGCCACGCTCTGGCGCATCCAGCAGCACGACAAGGACACCGGTGCCGACGTGGTGCTGGTGCCCGCCACCACCGCGCTGTACCGGCTGGCGCCACCGTCCTTCCTGGCCGGCTACACCTTCCAGTTCAAGGTCAAGCAGAAGCTGGACGAAGCGAAGCTCAAAGGCCAGCTCACGCTGGCGGGCTACCAGCACGTGACCCAGGTGGTGAGCCCGGGCGAATACGCCGTGCGCGGCGGCCTGATCGACCTCTTCCCCATGGGCTCGCAGGTGCCCTACCGCGTGGACCTGTTCGACGACGAGATCGACAGCATCCGCACCTTCGATCCCGACAGCCAGCGCAGCCTCTACCCGGTGCCCGAGGTGCGGCTGTTGCCCGGGCGCGAATTCCCGATGGACGACGCGGCGCGCGCCAAATTCCGCAGCCGCTGGCGCGAACTGCTCGATGGCGACCCGACCAAGAGCCGCGTCTACAAGGACATGGGCAACGGCGTGGCCACCGCCGGCATCGAGTACTACCTGCCGCTGTTCTTCGAACAGACCGCCACGGTGTTCGACTACCTGGGCGAAGCGGCCACGGTCGTGCTGCACGGCGACCTGGAACCCGCCTTCCAGCGCTTCTGGCAGGACACGCAGGACCGATACCGGCTGGTCAAGGGCGACCCGGAACGCCCCGCGCTGCCGCCCGAGAGCCTGTTCCTATCGGCCGAACAGTTCTACACCGGGGCCAACGCGCACGCGCAGCTGGCCATCCGCCCGGCGGTGGACGATGTGGCGGACAGCGCCTTTGCGCAAAAGCTGGGCGACCTCTCGGTGGTGCGTGGCGCCGAAGACCCGCTCTCGCGCCTGCAGAGCCACATCCGCAACACCCCGCACCGCGTGCTGCTGCTGGCCGAGAGCGATGGCCGGCGCGAGAGCCTGCTGGACTTCCTGCGCGCCAGCGGCCTGAACCCGCCGGCCTTCGATTCGCTGGCCGAGTTCCAGGCCAGCGACGAAAAGACCGGCATCGCCACCTCGGTGCTGACTGTCGGCTTCAGTTCGCTGGAAGACGGCATCGACTTCGTCACCGAGACCGAACTCTTCGCCGCCGGTCCCACCACGCGCCGGCGCAAGAAGCAGGAACAGGTCAGCGACGTCGATGCGCTGATCAAGGACCTGAGCGAGCTCAACGTGGGCGACCCGGTGGTGCACAACGCCCACGGCATCGGCCGCTACCGCGGCCTGGTCCACATGGACATGGGTGAAAAGAACCCGGACGGCACGCCCGCGCTGATGGAGTTCCTGCACCTCGAATACGCCGACAAGGCCGTGCTCTACGTGCCGGTGAGCCAGCTGCAGCTGATCGGCCGCTACACCGGCGTGAGCGCCGACGAAGCGCCGCTGCACCGCCTGGGCAGCGGCCAGTGGGAGAAAGCCAAGCGCAAGGCCGCCGAGCAGGTGCGCGACGCCGCCGCCGAGCTGCTGAACATCTACGCGCGCCGCGCCGCGCGCCAGGGCCATGCGTTCCGCTTCTCGGCACAGGACTACGAGATCTTCGCCAACGACTTCGGCTTTGACGAAACCGCCGACCAGCGCGGCGCGATCCACGCCGTGATCCAGGACATGATCAGCCCACGCCCGATGGACCGGCTGGTCTGCGGCGATGTGGGCTTCGGCAAGACCGAGGTGGCGCTGCGCGCCGCCTTCGTGGCCGTCACGGGCGGGCGCCAGGTGGCGTTCCTTGCGCCGACCACGCTGCTGGCCGAACAGCACTACCAGACCCTGGTGGACCGCTTCGGCAAGTGGCCGGTGAAGATCGCCGAGATGAGCCGTTTCCGCTCGCAGAAGGAAATCACCGCGGCACAGAAAGGCATCGCCGACGGCTCGGTGGACATCGTCGTCGGCACACACAAGCTGCTGAGTGAAAAGACGCAGTTCAAGGACCTCGGCCTGCTCATCATCGACGAAGAGCACCGCTTCGGCGTGCGCCACAAGGAGCAGATGAAGGCCCTGCGCGCCGAGGTCGATGTGCTCACGCTCACCGCCACGCCGATCCCGCGCACGCTGGGCATGGCGCTCGAAGGCTTGCGCGACCTGTCGGTCATCGCCACCGCGCCACAGCGCCGCCTGGCGATCAAGACCTTTGTGCGCAGCGAGAGCAACGGCGTGATCCGCGAGGCCGTGTTGCGCGAATTGAAGCGCGGCGGGCAGGTCTACTTCCTGCACAACGAGGTCGAGACGATCGAGAATCGCAAGCAGAAGCTCGAAGAGATCCTGCCCGAGGCGCGCATCGCCATCGCCCACGGCCAGATGCCCGAGCGAGACCTGGAGCGCGTGATGCGCGACTTCGTGGCGCAGCGCTACAACCTGCTGCTCTGCTCGACCATCATTGAGACCGGCATCGACGTGCCCACGGCCAACACCATCGTCATGAGCCGCGCCGACAAGTTCGGCCTGGCCCAGCTGCACCAGCTGCGCGGCCGTGTCGGCCGCAGCCACCACCAGGCCTACGCCTACCTCATGGTCCCGGACATCGAAGGGCTGACCAAGCAGGCCGCGCAGCGCCTCGATGCGATCCAGCAGATGGAAGAGCTCGGCAGCGGCTTCTACCTCGCCATGCACGACCTGGAAATCCGCGGGGCCGGCGAGGTGCTGGGCGAGAACCAGAGCGGCAACATGCTGGAAGTGGGCTTCCAGCTCTACAACGAGATGCTCAACGAAGCCGTGCGCTCGCTGAAAGCCGGTCGCGAACCCGACCTGCTCTCGCCGCTGTCGGTCACCACCGACATCAACCTGCACGCCCCGGCCCTGCTGCCCAGCGACTACTGCGGCGACGTGCACCTGCGGCTGTCGTTCTACAAGAAGCTGGCCACCGCCAAGACCACCGACCAGGTGGACGGTCTGCTCGAAGAGATCGTGGACCGCTTCGGCAAGTTGCCCGCCCAGGCGCAGACGCTCATCGACGTGCACCGCCTGCGCTGCATCAGCACGCCCTACGGCGTGGTGAAGGTGGACGCGGCGCCGGGCGTGACCAACATCACCTTCAAGGCCAACCCGCCCATCGAGCCCATGCGCATCATCGAGCTGATCCAGAAGAACCGGCACATCAAGCTGGCAGGCAACGAGAAGCTGCGCATCGAGCGCACCCTGCCCGAGGTGAAAGACCGGGTGCAGCTGGTGCGCGACGTGCTCAAGGCGCTGGGCCAGCCGATCAGTGTCGCGCCCACCGCCGGCGCGGTTTGACCCAGATCAAGAGAACGTCCTTCCGAGGTGCGCCGGGGTGCCCAGAGGGGACCCGTTCACATGGCGTTCATGCGCCAGAAATCAAACTTCAAACGCACGCCGCACCATCGCGGCTTGATCATTTGAAGGAGAAAACGACCATGAACCTTGCCAAACAACGCCCCTGGATCACACCACTGGTGATGGGCAGCTTCGCCCTGTCCGCCGTGACGGGCGTCCTGCTATTTTTCCACCTCGACACCGGTCTGAACAAGACGGCGCACGAGTGGCTGGGCTGGCTGATGCTGGGCGCCGTGGTGCTGCACGCGCTGCTCAACCTGCCTGCCGTGAAACGGCATCTGCAGAACCCCACCGGGCGCTGGGTGGTGATCGGTTCGTTGGTGGTGCTGGGGCTGAGCTTCATCCCGGTCGGCGGCAGCGGTGGCAGCGAGCCCGGCTTCGCACCCCCGGTGCGCGCCCTGGCCAAGACCCCGATCACCGTGCTGGCCCAGGTGGCGGGCACCAGCACCGACGACGTGAAGGCCAGGCTGCAGGCTGCAGGCTTCACCGTCACCAGCGACCAGCAATCGGTGGCGGACCTGGTGGGCGGCGACCTGAAGGTGCAGATTCGCGCGATGAGCCAGGTGCTGTCACCACCCAAGTCCTGAGCGGGACGGTCATCCCGGCTCCCGCGATAATTCCGGGATGACTTCCACCACCGAATTCGCCCCCGGCCTCACCGTTCAAGGCTTCACGCCGCCGCTGAACCTCAAGGACTTCAAGCTCATCGCGTTCGACATGGACTCCACGCTCATCAACATCGAATGCGTGGACGAAATCGCCGACGCCGCCGGTCGCAAGGCCGAGGTGGCGGCCATCACCGAAGCCACCATGCGCGGCGAGATCACCAACTTCAAGGAGAGCCTGCGGCAGCGCGTGCGGCTGCTCAGGGGCGTGACCGTGGCCGACATGGAAAGCGTCTACACCGAGCGCCTGCGCCTCAACCCCGGCGCGGTCGAACTCATTCAGGCCTGCAAGGCCGCGGGCATGAAAGTGCTGCTCGTGTCGGGGGGCTTCACCTTTTTTGCGAACCGCGTGCGCGACACGCTGGGTATCGATTTCGTGCGCGCCAACGTGCTGGAAATCGAGAGTGGACCCAACTGCGGCCAGCTCACCGGCCGCATGGTGGACCAGGCCTGGGGCGACATCTGCGATGGCGCCGAGAAGCGCCGCACCCTGCTGGAGGTGGCCTCCCTGCTGGGCATCGAACCGGCCCAGTGCATCGCCATGGGCGACGGCGCCAACGACCTGCCCATGATGGACAAGGCCGGCCTCTCGGTGGCCTACCACGCGAAGCCGAAGGTGCGCGAGCGGGCCATGGTCGCCATCAACGAGGGCGGGCTGGACCGCCTGCTCGAAGTGCTGCGGTGAGCCGCTCATGAAGTCCGCTTCTGGCTGGTGGCAACGCCTGCGCCAGAACCTGCGCACCCGCTGGAAGAGCCACCTCGGCACGCTGGCCCTGGTGTTCGTCGTGGTGTTCGGCGTGCAGGCCTGGCAGACGCGCCACGTGCCGACCGGCCCTGCGCCCGAACTGGCCTTCACCCTGATCGGGCCCGACGGCAGCCGCGTCGACACCACCCTGGCCGAATGGCGCGCCCAACACCCGGGCCAGCCGGTGGCCCTGCACATCTGGGCCGAATGGTGCCCGATCTGCCGCACCGAGGAACACAGCGTCACGCGCTTGGCGCGCGACTGGCCGGTGCTGACCGTGGCCATGCAGTCCGGTCCGGTCGATGCCGTGGCGCGCGTTCTGGCGAAACGGGAACTGCCCTGGGCCACCGCCATCGACGCGCGCGGCGCGCTGGCTCAAACGCTGGGTTTTCGGGCCGTGCCCGCGTTCGTGGTCGTGGATGCCGATGGCCGTCTGCGCAGCGCGAGCGTGGGCTACACCAGCGAGATCGGCATGCGCCTGCGGCTGTGGTGGGTGAAGCTCGTCTAGAGAGGCGCCCCTTCAGCCGCCCGCGCGCTTGACTTTGTAACTCGCCGCCTGCAGCGCGGTCATCACTTTGTCCACATGATCGCCCTGGATCTCGATCACGCCATCCTTCACCGTCCCGCCCGTACCGCAAGCCGCCTTGAGCTGTTTGCCCAGCGCCGTGAGGCCCGTGGCATCGAGTGCCAGCCCCTTGACCAGCGTCACCGCCTTGCCGCCCCGGCCCTTGGTTTCGCGCGACACGCGCACGGTGCCATCGCCCGCCGGCACCACCGCCTGCTTGCAGATGCACTGCGCCACCGGTTGCCGGCAAGCGGGACACATGCGACCCGCTTCGGTGGAATACACCAGGCCGCCCAACGAAGACAACTTGCTTTTCATGGGCTCGCATCGTAACGCGGGGCTGCCCCGCGGGGGGCGACCGTTAAACTCGACCCCCCATGCCATTCATCTCCCTCGGGCTTGCCCCCACCCTCGCCCAGGCCGCCGCCGAACTCGGCTTCACCGCGCCCACCCCCATCCAGCAGGAAGCCATCCCCGCCGTGCTGGGCGGCGCCGATCTGCTCGCCACGGCACAGACCGGCTCGGGCAAGACCGCGGCCTTTGCCCTGCCGCTGCTGCAACGCCTGCAAACCGGGCCCACGCACACACCGAGGCGTGTGCGCGCACTCGTGCTGGTGCCCACGCGCGAACTGGCCGCCCAGGTGGGCGAGGTGCTGCGCAGCTTGGCGCAACACCTGCCCTCCCGCCCGCGCATCGCAGTGGCCTTTGGTGGCGTGTCCATCAACCCGCAGCTCATGGCGCTGCGCGGCGGCGCCGATGTGATGGTGGCCACACCCGGGCGCCTGCTCGACCTGGTGGAGCACAACGCACTGCGGCTCTCGGCGGTGGAGCTGCTGGTGCTGGACGAGGCCGACCGTCTGCTCGACCTGGGTTTTGCCGACGAGCTGGACCGCGTGCTCGCGCTGTTGCCCGCACAGCGACAAAACCTGTTTTTCTCGGCCACCTTCCCGCCCGCGGTGGAAGCGCTCGCGGGCGGCCTGCTGCGTGACCCGCGGCGCGTGGACGTGCCCGCCCCGGCGCAGGCTGAGGCCGTGGTGCTGCAGCGCGCCATCGCGGTCGATGCAAGCCGCCGCACCCAGCTGCTGCGCCAGTTGATCAGGGACAACGGCTGGGAGCGTGTGCTTGTGTTCGTCGCCACGCAGTACGCGGCCGAGCGGCTCGCCGCCAAGCTGCACCACGGCGATCTGTTCGCGACTTCGTTCCACGGCGGTCTGAGCCAGGGCGCGCGCAAGCAGGCGCTGCAGGAGTTCAAGGAAAAGCGCTGGGACGTGGTGGTCACCACCGATCTCGCCGCGCGCGGCATCGACATCGCGCAACTGCCCGTGGTGGTGAACTTCGACCTGCCGCGTTCGGCGGTGGACTACGTGCACCGCATCGGCCGCACCGGCCGGGCGGGCGAGAGCGGCCTGGCGGTGAGCTTCGTGAGCGCCGACACCGAGGCCCATTGGCGCCTGATCGAAAAACGCCAGGGCCTGAGCCTGCCGCTGGAACAATTGCCCGGGTTCGAGCCCACCGATGTGGCTGCGCCGGCCGGGCCGGCGGGCGGCGGCGTCAAGGGCAAGCGCCCGAGCAAGAAAGACAAATTGCGCGCTGCGGCGGCCGCGAAGACCGGCCAGCCCGAGTAGCTGCGCGGCCATCGACCACCCGCTCGCCGGGTGGCCTACCGCAAAGCATCAGTCGTCGGAATCGGAAGGCGCCGGCGAAGCCCCGGCATCGTCGATCACTTCCTGGCCAGCCGGTCGTGGCTGGCGCACACCGGGCTTGGCCAGCAGTTCCACATAACACTGCTCGCCACCCGCCTTGGCCAACACATCGAGCAGGCCGATCAGCTCGGCCGGGTTGGCGGTTTGTGCACTGTCCTTGTCCGCACCGAAGCGGCAGTCGAAATCCCAGAACGTGGCGCCTTCGGGCAGATCGCGGCGGCGTTCGCGCTTCATGTATTTGCGGATGTCGTGCTTGACGGCATCGAGCACGCGGTCGGGATTTTTGCCCTCGGGCCGCAGGGGATAGGTTTTTCGCATGGGGAGGTCCTTCAAAGGGAGTGAGCGCCCAGGGAGGACGTGAACGGGGTGACGATTATGCGGGCAAGATGATCTGGTAGCCGCCTTCGTCCAGGTGCCGGTGCGGGCCGAACACCGCTTCGACGGCCGCCGTCTCGGCGAGCAGCCAGTGTTCGAGCACCGTGCGCTCCTCCACCGTGAGCGCTTCCACGTCGGGCGTGTCGCCATACCGGGCCACGATGGCCTGATAAGCCGAGTACACCGGCGCCACCAATGCGGCATCACCCAGGGTGGCCTCCAGCGCTTTGCGGAACAGCCGCTCGGCCGCCTGGCGCTGCGCGGGCGTGGTGTCGTCGGACACGTAGAGCTGGAGTGTGTAGGTCATGAAGGCATCGGGCACAAAGGGGTGCATCGGGGCGCGTTGCACAATGCCCTGATTATCGATCCCGCCCGCAGCGACCATCCGCCACCGACGCCATGCAAACCACCCGCCCCACGCCCGACAAGGAAGCCATCGCGCTGCTGCCCGAATTTGACCGCCTGGGTCTGGACCGCATCACGTTGGTGGACACGGTGGCGCAGGCCCGCGAAGCGGCGGCGGCACTGCATGACCATGCGGCCTGGGGTTTTGACACCGAGAGCAAACCCACGTTCTTCAAGGACCAGGTGTCCGACGGGCCGCACATCGTGCAGCTCGCCACGCTGCAGCACGCCTGGGTGTTCCAGCTGCACGATCCGGCCTGCCGCGAACTGGTGGCCGGCCTGCTCGCCGACGCCGCGTTCACCAAAGCCGGATTCGGTCTCGGCGACGACACCAAGCGCATCGTGAGCAAACTGCTGGTGGAGCCGGCCGGCGTGCTGGAGCTCAACCACGTCTTTCGCGAGCGCGGCTACCGCAAGGACATGGGCGTGAAAGGCGCGGTGGCGGTGCTGTTCAACCAGCGCTTCATCAAGTCCAAGAAAGCCGCCACCTCCAACTGGGCGAACCCGCGCCTGAGCGAGGCGCAGCTGGTTTACGCGGCGAACGATGCGTATGCGGCGGCGCGGGTGCACGCGGCGCTGCGCCTCTCTTGAGGCATCACCCGACCGTCAGCGGGAAGAAGATGGGCGTGAGCGTGAGCACCACCACCGAATAGGTCAGGCTCACTGGCAAGCCCGCGCGGAAAAAGTCGGTCACACGGTAGTGACCCGGCGACATGACCATCAGGTGGGTCTGGTAGCCAAAAGGCACCAGGAAGCAGGCGCTCGCGCCGTAGGCCACGACCATGACGAAGGCCGTCGGGTCGACGCCAAAGGCACGGGCGGTGGCCAGTGCGATCGGGAACGCCAGTGCGGCCGCTGCGTTGTTGGTGACGAGTTCGGTCAGCACCAGGGTCAGCAGGTACACCCCGATCAGCGCGCCGTAAACCCCATAACCATCAAAGGCTTGACGCATTGCATCGGCCACCAACTGGGCCGCACCCGACGCCTCCAGGCCTTTGGCGAGCGCCAGCGCAGACCCGATCACCATGAGCAGCTCAAAGGGAAAGCGGCGGCGCAGCTCGGCCAGGGTCAGCAGCCGGGTGGCGAGGAACACCGCCATCAGCAGCATCAACCCCGGCAGAAGCCCCAGCAGCCCCGACGCCGATGCCGCGATCACGAGACCGAACCCGCCCAGTGCCAAGGCGCTCTGGCGCCCGCTCAGGTGCGGACGCACCAGGCTGTCGCCCAGCACGTGGAAGTTGCGGTCCAGGTTGCGGTGCTGCGCAAAGTCGGCTCCCACCGCCAGCAGCAGGCTATCGCCCGCTTTCAGCGGCACGCGCCCGAGCTGTCCTGTGAGCCGTCTGTCACCCCGGCGGATGCCAACCACCCCCGCATCGAACATGGTGCGAAAGTCCATGTCCCGCAGCGTCTTGTTGGCCAGTTCGGATTCGCTGGAAATGATGACTTCCACCAGGTTGGCCTTGAGCAGCGCGTCCGAACGGGTACCAAACACCTCCAGGCCCTGGATGTGCTGCAGGGCCTGAAACCGGGTCACTTCACCGGTGAACAGCAGCACATCGTCCACCTCCAGCACCTCGCCCGGACCGACCGGTGAAATCAGGCGCCCCCCGCGTTCGATCTCCAGCAGGAACAGGCCTTCGAGGTGGCGCAAGCGGTTGGCTTCGATCGAAAGCCCCGCCAGCGGCGAGGCCTGCGACACCCGGGCTTCCAGAAAATACGGCTGCGCACTGTCTCGCGCATCGGAGGCGTTGCGGGGCAGGCACCGCGCACTGAGTGCGAGCACTGCGATGCAGGCCAGAGCCACCGGCACACCGACCCACGCCAGCTGGAACATGCCGATCGGTGCCAGTTGGCTGCTGACAGCGAAAGAGTTGACGACCAGGTTGGTGGAGGTCCCGACCAGGGTGGTCACGCCGCCGAGAATGGACGCGTAAGACAGCGGAATCAACAGGCGCGAGGCCGGAATACTTCTTTGCCGCGAGATGCTGCCCAGCAGCGCGCCCACCACGGCGGTGTTGTTCAGAAAGGCCGAAAACACCGCCGCCACGCCCATCAGCTTCAGGGTGGCGAAGGCTTCGCGCCCGCTCAGCAGGCGCTGTGTCATGCGCTCCAGCAACACCGAGCGCTCCAGCGCCAGCGACACCAGCAGCAGCAGGATCAGCGTGGCCAGCGCCGGGTTGGCGTAGCTCGACAGCAAAGTCGTTTCATCGATCAGGCCAAACAGGAAGTACGCCGCTGCCCACAGGCTGAACAACACCGAGGCCGACCACCGGCCATGCACCAGCAGGCCCAGCAACAGCAGGATCGACAGCAGCGTGAGAACGGCGTTCATCGCTGCTCAGCCTCGCTTCAGCGCAGACCCCAGGCGGCAAAGTGGGGGTTGTCCAGGCCCGGCTTGCCATAGCGCAGCGGCTGGCCGTCCAGCCGTTCGACCACGCCACCCGCACCGCTGAGTACCGCATGCCCGGCGGCGATGTCCCATTCCATGGTGCGGCCCAGACGGGGGTACACATCGGCCTGCCCGCTGGCCACGAGGCACAGTTTGAGGGAGGAGCCGGCGCTCACGTTGCGTGCGACCTTGCGCCCGGCCAGAAACGCGTCCAGTGCGGCCGCGTCGCCGTGCGAGCGGCTGGCCACCACCGACAGGCCTTCGGGCGGCACGGCGCGACAGGCGATCGGTGTGCGCTGCCCGCCCTGCTCCAACCACGCGCCCAGACCCACGCCACCGGCGTACAACGCGTCCAGAGCCGGGGCCAGCACCACGCCCAGCACCGGCTGCCCGTGTTCCACCAGCGCGATGTTGACCGTGAACTCGCCGTTGCGGCTGATGAATTCCTTGGTGCCATCCAGCGGATCCACCAGCCAGAAGCGTTCACCGATGGTGGGCCGTGCGCCACCCGACACCGCCTCTTCGCCCACCACCGGAATCCCGGGTGTGAGCCGGGTCAGGGCTTCAGTGATCAGGTCTTCCGCCTGCTGATCGGCCGCTGTCACTGGCGAGGCGTCGTCTTTGCTGAGCACGTCGAAGTCGGTGGCGTACACCGCCATCACCCGCTCGCCGGCGGCGCGCACGATGGGCACGAGTTGCTGCAGCAGGTCGGTGTGGTTCGGTGCGCTCATGGGCCGTACTCCGTCGGTGAAACCATGCCAACAATTCTATCGATTGGTTTAACATTGCCAATCTAATTAAATGTTTAACACTGGGAGAGCCCTTTGAGCGGCAACCAGCTCACGGTCGAGGCCTTGAACAGCCAGCGTCGCCAGGCGGTGCAACTGCGCCTCGAAGGCCATACGCTGAGCGCCGTGAAACAGGTCACCCAGCTGAGCGCGCCCACCATCATTTCGGCGGTCAAGGCTTTCAAGGCGGGCGGCTGGGCCGCCGTCACAGTCAACCCCCGACGCGGCCGACCCGCGGCGCAGACCTCGGCATTCAGCCCCACCCTGGAACTGGCCCTGTTGCGCCACATGCTCAGCGGCGATGGCCCGGCCGCCTGGAACGTGAACCACGTGGTGCAATGGTTCAGAGAACACAGTCTGGTGGTGGGGCGAACCGGCATCCTCCAGTGGTGCCGCCGCATCGGCCTCTACCTGCCCGATCAAGCCCTGCCGCCGGGCCAGCCCGGTCACAAGTGTTATCGGCTGCGCAGCTTCACGCTGCTGCTCGACCCCAGCCAGTACCAGGCCCTGGACTGCCGACCCGTCAGCCGGGTTGCGGTCGACAGCCGGGGCGCCATCCACTGGCGCCTGCACGCGAGCGACGCCCTGCAAGCCAGCGACCACCTGGCGCTGTGGCGTCCGCTGGCCGATGCCAGCCACAAACGCACCACTTTCCAGCTGGCAGGCGCCAACTCTTTGCAGCGCCTGCCGGAAATCGCCGCGTGGCTCCGCCAGCGAGGCGATTCGGTGCAGTTGCAGGAGTCCAGCCCTGCGCCGCACCCCGACACCGCCAGACGTTTGTCCAACACACCCCCTGCCCGGGCGAACCCCTTTTTTTCGTCACCCCAGTCATCCGAAAGCCAACCCATGACGCTGACCCACCTGCAACGGCTCGAAGCCGAGAGCATCCACATCATGCGAGAGGTCGTGGCCGAAACGGACAACCCGGTCATGCTCTACTCGATCGGCAAGGACAGCGCCGTCATGCTGCACCTGGCCATGAAGGCGTTCTACCCGTCCAAGCCACCGTTCAAGCTGCTGCACGTGGACACGCGCTGGAAGTTCCGCGAGATGTACGCTTTCCGCGACCGCATGGCCAGGGAGCTGGGGCTGGAGCTGCTGGTGCACATCAACCCGGATGGCATCGAGAAGGACATCAACCCCTTCACGCACGGCTCGGCCATCCACACCGACATCATGAAGACCGAGGGCCTGAAGCAGGCGCTGGACCTCTACGGTTTTGACGCGGCCTTCGGCGGCGCGCGCCGCGACGAAGAGAAGTCCCGCGCCAAGGAGCGCATCTTCTCCTTCCGCTCGGAACAGCACCGCTGGGACCCCAAGAACCAGCGCCCCGAACTCTGGAAGCTCTACAACGCGCGCAAGCACAGGGGCGAATCGATCCGCGTGTTCCCGATCTCGAACTGGACCGAGCTCGACATCTGGCAATACATCTACCTGCAGAACATTCCGATCGTGCCGCTGTACTACGCGGCCGAGCGCCCGGTGGTCCACCGCGACGGCACCCTGATCATGGTCGATGACGACCGCATGCCGCTCAAGCCGGGCGAAGTACCGATGATGAAAAAGGTGCGTTTTCGCACCCTGGGCTGCTACCCGCTCACCGGCGCCGTGGAATCCGAGGCCGCCACGCTGCCCGAGATCATCCAGGAGATGCTCCTGACCACCACCTCCGAACGCCAGGGCCGCGTGATCGACCACGATTCCGCAGCATCCATGGAGAAGAAGAAGCAGGAAGGGTATTTCTGATGGCACACGTTTCCGACCTCATCGCCACCGACATCGGCCAGTACCTCAAGGCCCACGAGCACAAGAGCCTGCTGCGCTTCATCACCTGCGGCAGCGTGGACGACGGCAAGAGCACGCTCATCGGGCGCCTGCTCTACGAGTCCAAGATGCTGTTCGAAGACCAGTTGGCCGCGGTGGAAGCCGACTCGAAGAAATTCGGTACCCAGGGCGACGCCATCGACTTTGCCCTGCTGGTGGACGGCCTGGCCGCCGAGCGCGAACAGGGCATCACCATCGACGTGGCCTACCGCTTCTTCTCCACCGACAAACGCAAGTTCATCGTCGCCGACACCCCCGGCCACGAGCAGTACACGCGCAACATGGTCACCGGCGCCTCGACGGCCGACGTCGCGATCCTGATGGTCGATGCGCGCAAGGGCATCCTCACCCAGACGCGCCGCCACAGTTACCTCACCTCGCTGATCGGCATCCGCCACACCGTGGTCGCCATCAACAAGATGGACCTGGTGGACCATAGCGAGAAAACCTACCGCAAGATCGTCGAAGACTTCGAAGCTTTCGCCAGACAGATTGGACTGAGCGACGTCACTTTCATTCCGCTGTCCGCCTTCAAGGGCGACAACATCGTCGAGCCCAGCGACCGCATGCCCTGGTTCCACGGCACCACGCTGATGGGCTACCTGGAAACGGTGGAAATCGACGAGGCGCGCCAGCAGAAGACCCCGTTCCGCATGCCGGTGCAGTGGGTCAACCGACCCCACCTCGACTTCCGCGGTTTCGCTGGCACCATAGCGGGCGGCATGGTGAAGGTCGGCGACCGCATCCGCGTCCAGCCCTCGGGCAAGGAAAGCACGGTTGAGCGCATCGTCACCTTCGACGGCGACCTGCAACAGGCCGTGGCCGGCCAGTCCATCACCTTGACCCTGACCGACGAGATCGACATCTCGCGCGGCGACATCCTCTCGCAGGCGCAAGCGCCCGCCGGCGTGGCCGACCAGTTCGAGACCACCATCGTCTGGATGCACGAAGAGCCGCTGTTCCCCGGCCGCCCCTACCTGCTCAAGATCGGTACCAAGACCGTCACCGCCACCGTGACCGAAATCAAATACCAGGTCAACGTCAACACCATGGAGCACATCGCAGCCAAGAAGCTCGATCTGAACGCCATCGGTGTCTGTAACGTGAACCTCGACCGCGCCATCGCCTTCGACCCCTACGCCGAAGACCGCGACACCGGCGGTTTCATCCTGATCGACCGCCTGTCCAACAACACCGTCGGCGCCGGCCTGCTGCACTTTGCGCTGCGCCGCAGCCAGAACATCCACCTGCAGCACGTGGATGTGGACAAGGCGGCGCGCAGCGAGCAAAAGGCCCAGAAACCCTGCGTGCTCTGGTTCACCGGTCTCTCGGGCGCCGGCAAATCCACCATCGCCAACCTGGTCGAAAAGAAGCTGTTTGCCATGGGGCGCCACACCTACCTGCTCGATGGCGACAACGTCCGCCATGGCCTGAACAAAGACCTGGGCTTCACGGAAGAAGACCGCGTGGAGAACATCCGCCGCGTGGGCGAAGTCGCACGCCTCATGGTGGACGCCGGCCTGATCGTCCTCACCGCCTTCATCTCGCCGTTCAGGGCCGAACGCCAGCTGGCCCGCTCGCTGGTGGCCGAAGACGAGTTCATCGAAGTGTTCGTGGACACACCGCTGGCCGTGGCCGAGGAGCGTGACGTCAAGGGCCTCTACAAGAAAGCCCGGCGTGGCGATCTGAAGAATTTCACCGGCATCGACTCGCCATATGAACGACCGGAGAACGCAGAGATGGTGCTGCCGGCCTCGACCATTTCATCCGAGGAAGCGGCCGAGCGGGTGATCGCGCTGCTGCGGGAACGCGGCATGATCTGACGTCGGGGCTTCGATGCGTGGTGATTTTCCATTGATCGATCGGGTATATACTGCCCGTTTTAATCACTTAACCTGTTGATATCATGCATTTTCGAATCAGAAATCGCGTTATTCAGGTGATTCGAACCACCTACGACGCCACCACCAAGAAGCCCAAGGCCCAGGTATTGGGTACCGTCAACAAGCTCCAGCCGGAGATCAGCGACGAGTTGCGTCTGACCTGCAAACCCCAGGAGCTGGCCGAACTCAAGGCCTACATCAAGAACCAGCAGCTACTCGCCCGCCTGGACCTGGAAATGGCCGCGCGGAGCTTGGTGACGCAGATGCAAAAAACCGCCGAATGGCTGGACACTGCCTCTGTGACCACCGAAAACGAGGTCCTGGCCACTGAAATCAACGGTCAGTTGCCCATGCTTCGAAAGAAGCTCTCTCGCCTGCTGAGGACCGCAGAAGTTCCACTGGCTGCGCGCGGTAAATCCGCCTGATGGCGCTCGACGGGACGGGCAGGCTGCCCGTCAGACGAGTTGCAGGTTGCGGGGCAATGCCCCTGGAAACACGCGTTCCAGTGGGGCGGCCTTCAAGTCGAACATGCCTGCAAACAGCCCACCCAACACTGCACGGTACTCGTTGAGCACCGGCATGTCGCGCCCCTGATGCAGGGATGCGGCATCCAGCCGGCCTTGCTCGCCCTTCACACTGCCGCCCTTGACCGCACCCCCAGCCACCCACAATACGTTGCCGTGCCCGTGATCGGTACCTTTGCTTCCGTTCTCTCGAAACGTCCGGCCAAACTCGGACAACACAACAACCACGGTGTTGCGCCACTGTTGTCCCAGTTCACGAGCGAGGAACTCCAGACCATTGCCCAATGCACCCAGCCGACCGGCCAGCGATCCCTGTTCGGCGCCTTGTCCCGCGTGCGTGTCCCAGCCACCAACATCGATGAAGGCAATGTTCAGCTGGGGATGTTCCCGCATGTGACGGGCCACTCGAACCGCCTCCAGGGCAAAACCGGCGGCCGGCAACGCATCCCGACCACTGCTGTCCATTTCCGTCATGAGTTCCACCGACAGCGACTGCCGCAGACCCAGTCCTTCCCGAACCATGGATTCCAGAGCATGCCCTTGGTATAGCCTCGTCACCTGCTCCAGAAACTCGCCCGACGAAGAACCAGACTGTGGCGAATGGTCTCGCCCCGAAATCGGGGCATTGACCACCTTGTGTGCACCCCGCAGGGCCACGGGAAGGTTCTGCGTGAACCCAACGGCGGTTCCACCCAGCTCCGACACCAGCCGATTCAAAAAGCCCTCGTTGACGTTGGGACGTTGCTCAGGCAGCTTGCCCGACTCCATCCAGTCCTGCGCCTGAAAATGGCTGCGGGAAACAAACCCGGTGCCGCAGAACGGCACAAAGGCCAGTTGCCCGGCTAACCACAGGTCACCGGCGTTGTTGGCCAGCATAGGGTGCAGGGCCCACCGGCCGTCCAGCCGCAATGCGCCCTCCCCCTCGGCCTCCGGACGTGGACGGGCAATGGCAATTGTGGGCCGCGATTCGTAATAGAACGGCTCGTCGTAAGGCACCAGGGCGCTCAGTCCGTCATAAGCCCCGCGCAGCATCACCACAACCAGACGGCTTTGCGCAGCCGGCGCCGCCCAGAGCCGAGAGCAGGGCCACACACCGCCGACGGCCAACGAGGCGGCCGATTGAAGCCACTGCCGACGTGAGACTTTCATGCTGTCATCCATGGGTTTGGCTGTACATGAACTCCGGACTGGCCAGCACCAGCGCCCAGGCGTCCGCGGGATCGCTCACTTGACGAATAAGGCCTTGGGTACGGGGGGAAAGTCCCAGCGCCCGGACCCGGCCTTCAGCCAGATCCACCTTCTGGCGGCGCAGCCCACCGGCATCGGCGCGAGCCACCATGCGCGGAACAGATGTCACGATCTCCCGGGCCAGCTCAATGCGCTGCGTCAACTGGCCGGCATTGAGCCACTCATCCCCACCGAGCGGATAGCCATCGGGAGAAGCCCGCAGATAAAGTGGCTGTCCCAGCACCCGCAGCCAGCGCTCAATGGCCCGGACATCTTCGATCCCCGCATCACCCGCAATCAGCCCCACGGCCGACGTGACATAGCGCAAGGGGTCCTTGAACGGCCCTTGCCATACGTTTGCGTCCCGGCCCTGTTGGCGCTCCCGGCGCAGTCGCCTGCATTCGGTCCAGAGAGCAGAAAGGCGCCCCCCCGTTTCAAGATAGACCGCCGTGACGCGGTCCACCGCCTCCGGCACTTGGCCCGCATGCCCAAGGGTCCACAGGCACAGGCGGCGGGACACATGTCGGGCCGTGGCCGGCAGCCCCGCCAAGTGCTCCAGCAGCGCCGGCAACATGCCCTCACCGGTGTCCACAAAGTTCCGTCCCAGCACCTGTCTGGGCCCCGTCTCGTGCTGCAAGGCGTTGAAGTTGGTGCGCCCCAAGCTCTCCGGGTCGCCGCGCAACTGCACGCTCCAGCCGGACATGATCTTCGAGGTTGCACTCACGTCGCCTTGCGTGTAACCCCCGTCGACACCAAGAGTGTGCAACTCCAGAAGCTCGCGTGCGTGATTCTCGTTGCCCTGGCCTTTGACATTACGGATGTTGTCAAGGTAGATCAACATGGCCGGGTGAACCGTCACTGCCTTAAGGAGGTCCGAGAAACGACCGGACAGGGCCCCTGCGATCGCCTCCTGTTCGTACGAATGCAACACCGGAGCGATATTTCCCTTGATCGCGTGCACATTGAAATGGTTGAACCAGAACCACCGCTGCCAAGCCAGATCCGAACCTTTTTCGTCGAGCAGCGCCTTCAGGCAGGCATGTGACACCATAGAGACAATGCGGTTGCGCAGCTGTCTTGCTCGAACTGACAGACGATCTTTTAATGGACCGGGCTGCCTGACCGACTGAAACACTTGCCATGCATTCCAGTATTGCGAACGAAGCTCGTCTAATGCTTCTCGGTCCATTACATCAAACCCAACCTGCCATCAGGCAACAGCCGGCACCGAATCAAATTTAATCTCGGAAATAATTTTGGCCTGATCAGATTTTCCACCAGCCTGGAGAATTGAAACCAATCTACGCTGAGCAGACAACCGTCTAACCTGTTGAGGCCTCACCAAACCAGCAATAACCGCGGCCTCCCGTTTATTTCCATTGTATGACAGCCAGCTCGCCGCATGAAATAGTCGCTTAAAGGTAAGTCCATCATTTACCTTAAGCCATGATCGCACGCCTATTACAAGATCCTTATCGCCCGCCCATCGAGCAATAAGAATACGAAGTGGCACCAGAACATCCGTATATGACAACTCTCCCACATTTGATTTAGCCAGTATACTCGCAGCAGAATTTCTGTCACCATCACACCAATACAAAACTGCTGCAGAAGTATAATAATCAGAGGGAACCTCAAGACCAGGATCACCTATTGATGTAAAAATCGAACGCGCCAAAGAAAAATCACGAGCCGACACTGCATTCACAAAGTCGTGGATCCGATCAAAATTGTCCGAGACTTTTGAAAAACTCTCTGGGGCGTAAATACCTTCCACACGGCTCATTATCTGAGCAATGAATGGTTCAGCCACATGCATCATGTCATCCTTCCATATAGAATTCTGCCTAGTTAGCATCACGCTTTCATAGCTTGGAAAATAATCGATTCCATCCAAATCTTTGACAACCTGGCCGGTCACGGCTCGCAAAACAGACTTAGAGAACATATTAGCCACAATCACGTCATCACTTGTAAAAGTGCGTTGCAAAACCACCGGCGAAGTAGTCAACATGATTCTAGGAGAGTTCGTCTTACGAATGAGTTCAATCGCAGACACAACGAAGTTGTAACATTTCTGATAGTCTAATTGTTCAAAGAAAAAACGTTCCTTTTCTCGAAGGGCTTGTCTAGGAGGTGTTTCGCAAATATAACGCTCCGAGCGTTCATCGTACCAAGACTCGATCAAGCCCAAAGTAATGACTACTACATCGCATGTAAACAGATCGCGATAAATTGAGTAAACCACCTTCCGCCATTCGAAAGCAGTTGCCAAATCAACGGGCTCTACCGCGTGAAGATGCAAGTCAATGTACAGTTCATCTGAGACTTGAAACAAGCATTTTTGCACATCTTCCAATGTTATTGAATCATCTCTGTCATAGATCTCCCTCGCCCAAGCAATTTCCTCCCAAATAGATGCTGGAGTATATTTGTTGAGACATCCAGTTGATATGAGATTCGATCTATTTTCGCAACTTGAAACACAAATATAGCCTCGCGATTGCAAGTACTTTTCTATATTAGTTGCAAAACAGGAGCCGATGACAAAAATCTTAGATTCTTTATTGAAAGTAAAAGAAGGACGAAGACCAGGCCAGCACGCCGGCTCCATTCTGTTGGCGTCGGTTCCTCGAGAACCAACTCGAGATTCCCGATTAATTTTCGCAGTTTCCGCCGCCAAACTGTAAGATATTCGATTAGAATATTTCACAAACATCCTCTCAAAATATACAAGCTTTTTCGTCTAAATAATAAACGAACCATTTGACAAGTCAAACCATAGAAAATAAGACAACGCCGAAGTTCAGGCTTTGGTTAAAATATTTAAATAAAATAGATTTATTTCGCCTTCTTGACTATCTCAAAACCCATATTCTCCATTTGTTTTTTCACCATGCGCCCCAGCTTGGTGTACTCCCTCTTGTTGCCCCCCCACTGCTCCTTGAGCATCTCGCGAAGTTGCTCCTTGGTCAGATCTGGGTTGGCCTGTATGGTGAGTTGGCGCCAGTATGCCTGCCCAAGAGATTTCGCGATTTCAGTAGAAACATCATCTTCGTTCATGGATTTATCCTCAGGTTGATGTTGCATCGATCCAGATACCATTCTGATGACAGGCAAACCGATACTGACATGCATGCGAAGGGCTTCCGCTTGTTTGGGTCGAACGAGTTTTGCTACCACAAACATGTCTCTGTCGCCGGTCTCCGAACCCCACTCACTGGCACGGGCGATACGCAACACGTCGAAGCCAAGATTCGACAGCAACTCTCGCATGATGTGTGGGCTCTGCCATTCAAACCGGGTGCTGCACTGGCCCTGCAACGGGAAGAAGCGTTGAACGTCTGCCAACAGGCGCTTGACACCCTCGCTCGAACTGGCGTCGGGAACCTGGATCACCAGATAGCCTCCCTCGCGCAATAGGTTGGCGGCATTGATGTAGTAGACCATCTGATATTGAAGATCCACATGCACCATGGCGTCGATGCTGACGAATGCGTCGACCTTTCGGTTCAAGCCCCTTCTCTCAAACTCCGTGATCAAAGCATCCGGATGCACCGGATCAATCTTCAAGTACTCCAGCGTTTTTGAATCCACGTGTTGCTTCAGCCGGGCGGCAGCGACCGACATCAACCCCGCACTAACATCAATGCCCGTGACCTTCAGTTTGCTGTTCGCAGCGAGCATGGCTGCCGTGTAACGGCCATCACCACCACCGATTTCCACCAGATGGCTCCAGTCACCCAGACCAAGGTCCCGCAAAAGACGATCAACAACCACATCCGCACTCGGCCGGTCGGCATTCTTCCCTGCCGACACTTCCGAAGAAATACGGTTCCAGAGATCTGAGTAGGTTTCCGGATTTTCCGTTTCGTAATGGGAATCTTTCGTCTCTCCAACTGAAACCAGCATAGATCGGAATTTAGCTTCGTTCGACGTGTCGACCAGCTTGGCCGAAAGATAGAGATCGCGGGGTGGGCGGCCTTCGTGGTAGCTCCACGGCTCCAGAAATTCGATTTCAAAACCCAGCTCAAACATCACGCGGTTGACAATTTCTTTGCTCAGATATTCGAATTTTGGACAGATACGTCCCTGAAACTTGTAGAACTTGCGGATGTCCCGAATGATCTTCTGAAATCCCGAAACGGTCGTCGGGTCGGCCAACGTCATGAGGATTCGTCCGCCGGGCTTGAGCATGAGGGCCGCATTCATCCAGTAGCAAACAAGGTACTGCAGATCCACATGCACCATGGCATCGATGCTGAACATGGCATCCACTTTACGGGCATAGCCCAATTTAGTGAGCACATCCGACATCGCACCCGGATTCAAGCTGTCGATCTCGTGAAGCGACAGACGCCCGGAATCCACATGGTGCGCGAGCCGTTTTCCAGTCGCTTCAAGAAAGTTGACACTGACATCAAAGCCGAACAACCTGCTGCTGGAGTTGGCACCAAGCACACGCTCGGTGTATTTTCCACCGCCGCCTCCAATCTCGATGGCTGCCTCCCAGGACGACACGCCGGCCGGGACAAAAAGTTTGTCGAATATCTTCTTCCAGCTGGACTCAGTGCCCCACTCGTCACCAGGAAAGGCCAAGTCCGGCGCGTCCTTCTGCAACTTAGGAAAGCTATCTGCCACATAGCCATCCCACATCTGGCCATAGGTTTGTTTTTTCTTCATGTTGACCCTTCAATTAAATGCTGGAATAATAGCTATCGGATTAACACCCATCAATGCTACGGTTCGCATTAGTCTTTCGAGAATGGAAAAACACTGACGAAATTTCAATTCATAATAGAGTTATCCAAAAACAGAAATTCAGAAGCGATCTTTTATGCCATGCTCCAACGCAACCCGAGACAACTCCTTAAACAGCAGTATTGGTAATTCCGTCAACAACCACACGAAGCGCCTTGAGCTCTTTTTCAAGAACGGAAATCTTTCGACCCTGAAGCAGAACCATCTGGGCCAGCATGGACATGAGTAAACCATCATCCAGTGAGAACTTCTTTGCCAAAGGAGCCTCTCTTTTCAAAGGCTGCTGTCCTTCGTCTTGCAGAAATTTATTCAGCCGATCAATGTCCTTCCCTCGTTCATTCTGAAAATGTGCGAGGTCTTCGTCAGTAGGAAGATACCTGTCCATCATCTGAACAATGGACTCACCGGTACGAATCAGCGGATACTGAAAGACTTTGTCAAAATGCATCGGCAAGGCAGGGCGTTCGTTTCTATTATTAAATAGCGCACGCAACGCCAACTCCTCATTTGAGGGGGTTTCATTGATCCGAAACGACTTTAGGGCGTCGGGGACGATGCTGACAACATTAAAAAAATCCGAAACCACATCACCTTGACTATCAAAATTTCTGACTCGGACGCACTCAAATGAATCGAGCCAGGGTGAAAGTTTCCCGGAAAACTCGGCATTGTGTGTGATAGCCCATTCAGAAAATGTTTTGATGGGCCCAGGGTAAGTCTTGTGCTTGATACCCCACTGGACATAGGCAGATTGAGCCCAGCTGGCGGGATTGCGGAAATAGACGACCACACAAATTCGCACACCAAGTGACTTCAATTTCAAAAGAACAGGAATCAACCGTTCCTGATGGTCAAAAATCGACTCACTTGACCAGATAGCTCTTGAAATTCCGCTTTCAGTCGACTCTTGGACAGACCGGCGGAGCACTTCGTACACCTGTTCCTCGAAATCGTTCTGTTCCTTGTTCCAGAACTGCTCATAACCGGCCCCACGACGCTGCCATGAATAGAGATTTGCGGGTGCATATTCCAGCCACATGCCCCAATAATCCATGCCCTGACGTTGCAACTCAATTCGATTTTCCTGCAAGCTCTTCTGAATGGAAGAGGTCCCGGTCTTTCCGGTTCCAATGTGAACAATCAGCTCAAAATCCGTATGTTCTGATTGAGGAAGCGTTGAGGTTTTCATAACGGATTCCTGAAAAACAGTTCAGCGTGCTTCAACAAAGACTCTTCGTGACTGGCGGGAGTCTTTATCTGCCTGTGAAGGCGATCCCACTCATCGTTGTACCGAGCCTTCTCAAGCAGCGTCTTTTTCCAAGCGAATGCGCTGCCAACAGGAACATGGTAGCCGTTGACGTCGGGCTGCACTTTCTCAGCCATTCCGCCAATCCCGGAGCAAATCACCGGACGCCCGCAAAGAAATGCCTCCTGGATAACCATGGGAGAATTTTCCCACCAGATTGATGGAACAAGAACCCAGTCAACCTGACCCATTTTTTCCCGTAGCTCCGACCTGTTGTAGGGTCCGATCCACTTCAACGCCCCCACTCTGATCAAGGGTTCACTCAGCGTCTTGATTTTCTCCTTAAACTCTTCAGGCTGCTTGTTTAAATTGGCTCCGTGGACTTCAAGCGCAACTGTTCTTAATTCGGACGGCGTCATCGAATCGAGGGCTTCGAGTACCGGCAAGATGCCCTTGTATTGATTTATTTGACCAAAATACCCGAAACGATTACGCGTTTCACCATTTTCGAGAGACCGTGGCGGTACCTTTGACCCGTCGTCTTGGCCGTTTTCAATGACATGGATTCGTTCCGCATCAATACCCCATGAGACGAATCGGTCCCGAAGAAATGACGATGGAGCAATAAAATGATCGACTTCCGAGAAATAGCTTTGCACATAGTGCCGACGTGCCCAGAAATCCATCGCAGATCGACTTGGAAAGCAACGTTGGCAATCTTCGGGCGTCGATTCATAGCATAGGCTCCCGCTAGTCTTAATCATCTGTCCATCATTCTCGCACAAGGCAATGAACTCGTGCAACGTGAAGACAATGATAACGTCTGGCAACAATTGCCGGGCAATCTCGATGAACTCCAGTCCGAGATGGGCAAAGTGGTGAGCGTGGATGACATCTGGTCGAAGGGTTTCAAGTAGATTGCGAAATCTGGTGAGAACTGAATTCCGATCAATACACACCAGCGTATGCCAGTCAAGCATCGACTGCTCCCAGACGAATTCGTTTTCCCTCCGCTTGTAAATCTTCCCGATTGAAGCATGAACAGGCTCCACCCTGGCGAGAAACCACGCCTTGGAAACCTGCTTCAACTTCGGATAATTTAGAAAACAGTTGTAGGCAGCTATTTCACCACCGCCCTTGCTAAAGTCAGGATGCGCATGCGATATCACCAAAACAGACTTTCCAGCTTGAGCAATCTGACCAGGCATGTTTCCTTTACCGGTGAGACTGGTACTTTCTAATGTTTTAACGCTCATATCAAACCCCATCACCATTTACCATTTGTGCTTCTAGCCCAAGCAGCAATGACAACTCCAGAGTTGACCTACGAAAGACAGTGTCTTCATCATGGGCGGCCACACTTCGTGACGATCGCAAACTTACAACCGAAAGATCTCGATTCACCTCGATGACTCGTCCGATTTCTTGAACACGTTTACAGAAGTCAATCACTGAAAACTCGAAGCTGATGAACTGGTTTGAAAAGCCACTCAACGAGTAATAAGCCTCACGTTTAATGGAAAAAAACTCAAATGGCGCAGAATGAATGCCATCAGCATCATCTCCGGGGAGAAGTTTGGGATCGACTCCAGAACCAACCGTGCTGAAGCCCCGAATCAAGAACCTGTCAGGCTGGGAAGGAAGCCTCATACCGGCGGATTCAACGGTACCGGAATAATTTAAAATCAGCGGTGCGATCACTGCAGATCCGGTTCGGTCCACATGCATCTTGCAGACCTTGGAGGTCAGTGCCTCGCTCATCGGTATTTCGTGTGCACTCGAAAAGAAGAGTACTTTTCCTTTCGATTGTCGGGCGGCCTGATTGAATCCTTCAACGATGTTTCGCGATATCACGACCACATCGGATTTGATATTCAATCCATACAATCTGGAAAACATTGCTAGCTTTGCATTGAAAAATCTCTCCAACCCTTCATTTTCAAAGACAAAAATCAGTTCGCCGGTTCTTCGGAAGCTGGCATCTTTGGAGAGCGCAACCGCAAGATTTTCCAGTGGAACATTCTCAGCATCAACCCAAATTACATAAGTTGCTTCGAGAGGATTCTCTTGAGGTTTATTAGGGATGAATTCAGACCGGATAGCAGCGGCCTTTGTTTCAATGGCGCGAAGAAAAGGAAGATCAATCAAAGGAATGCGATTGTTCCAATCGTTGGCGGGAGTCCGGATATGAACAAGTTGAGTAATGGAGTCAGTCTTTCCAGCGTTTGAGTATACGATTTCTGACTCAGCCACGACCTTGTCTTCATCTTTCTCAGCAAACATGATTCTGACCTTTCTTGAGTTTGCTGATTGCGCTATTCGCGCGATAAATCCTGCCCTTTGTGCGGGAAGTCCAACTCTCTCATGATAGGCGTTATAAATGTCGGTGCGAGAGTACCTGTAACATTGGTCCAGGCTGACGAAGTGACCGGTCTCCGTCTGAATCCAGATGTCGGCTTCATTCTCGGCAAGCAGCCAGCCTGCAACAATCAATTGATTAGCATTAGAAAAATGGGTCGCTGATTCAATGTGAGCAGCGTGAACCATGGGTTTGGAAGTTTGCTTGGCGCCACTCACTTCCAGTGGGTAGGTTTTCACTGCATTGCTTTCACTAACAGTCGAAACACCGAAAGCAAGTCGCAGGGTCAGGTTTAATTCACGTATTGAAGGAATTCGAGTAGCAATATGAAATCCGAGACCCACCCCTCCTTCAAGTGTCTTGAGAACTTTAGCAACATCGGGTCGGTCATGCCGAGTAATCGTCTGCAGGACGGCGGTGTTGTTCATCAGTTCGAATACGCAGTTTTGCGTTGCCCATCCGGTCACAGACACATTTCGGCCATCAAGCTTTACCTCGTCGACGAAGATGGCTGCGGACAACTCACTCCGCGAGTTTTTGAACAACAATGGTTGTTTTTGAGGTGTCTTGATTTTATCAGTCGTCATTTTTTGCACTCAGAAGAATGATGTGATGGTGTTGACGCTCTGAAAATTGTGTATCACTTTTCAAATGGAAACTGCGTGTATTCACAGGATTCAAAGCAAGCTGACGTTTCCGGTGGCCTTCAGCTTTCCGTCAAATCCTGAGGCAGCCCTCCTTCGAAACATATTTTTGTCGTCTCTATTCACCTTTCGATCGTCTTTTTCCCAGTCGACTTCAAGCAACACACTCCGGGGCGAGAAGCAGAGACTATCCTGCTGTTTGGCGATCACGGTCAGTTCGGCATCTCCAAAATGACTGTGATAGAGAGGACAGAAAAGCTCCCCCTTGTAATTCGCTTGTGCCCATTCTCTTTTTACCATGCCGAAACTAGCAAGTAATCCATGCCATTTTCCATCGTTGAATGCCAGCATGTTCTTACGGTGCTTTTCTATCTGATGAACCGCAATCTTGAGCCACAGACGCCCGGCAAATGCATCCTGTGCTGCATATACAAAGTATCCTCCTGATGACATCTTGAAAGCAGTATTGCATGTTGCAATAAATCCGCTCCGCTCCACATCCTCAAGGATGAGGATCAATCCATCCGTTCCGGCTCTCCTTGACATAAGCTTTGCACTTCGTACAGCCAATTCAAGGTTTGTTGAAGGGATGGCAACGACAACTGGCGCATCGTACGTTGCCTCATTTGCTATAGATTTTGTGTTTGTATGAACAATCTGCACACTAAATCCCATATGTTTTTGCGAACCGGAAATCAGGATTCGTTATAGCGGGCAAGTGAACTCGATCAGTCTTGCTGCCTTCAGTCCGATTCAGGTACAACGTACGATAAGCCAGCCAGCACCCAGCTAACCATTGCGACCGGGTGTGACAAGCGGCATCCTTCATTTCTCTGAGTTTTCTTGGGTGCAGGCCAATTTTTTTTTCGGGTGCGGGCACTGGATACTTTATACAGTTGAATCCGGATGAAACTGGAAGAGTCAAAAACAAGGAAAAAAGTCGCTCAACAAAAAAAGGAATATAGCAAGCACCAGCGTGCACATTTCTTTCATCAGCATCCTTGGAAAGAAGCCTTTCTCTTAGCAATTTATTTTTCATGGCTGCATCCATGATGTTATCAACGAAACCTATATACCTTTCCCAGAAGGTGGGTTTTGCAATGATGTAGTTGGCCGAGGCAAATGCATATGAAGGATGCATATAATTCAGCAAGTCTACGTTCAGGTCCGCATTTCGGAAAACTTCGGCTGCCAAACAAAGAAACTTTGGATGGGTGCTTTCTCCATGCATCCAAAAGTTATGAAATAGCCCTTCGGCCGCTGGACTGGGATTGCAGTAGAATGCGTCTGCGTGATCATGTGAGGAGACAAAGTCAAAAATATCCTGTCCGTCAAGACCCGTCTTTTCTTTGAATTTCCAAGATAGAGCTCCCCAATATTTGCAGTCATTGCATTCAGCATACAGCTTGTTCAACTTCCTAATTACCGCAAACTCCAAAAAAGGATCGCGGACGCCTCGATTGTCGTATGGAACAAACATGGGGTCCAGCCGAGGAATTTGATCCTCCCTATAGAAGATCTGATGAATTTTTACCGGATTCATGTAACTTCGACTCCTGAAGTTCCGAACATGAACAACTCTTCAAGACTTTCAGCCATCAAATCGTGATTTAGTCTTTGACTGCCTGCCTTCAACAGTGCGGTCCCGTCGTTTTTGGGTCCTTCCTGTCCAAACGGGCCAATTTTCTGCAAATCATATTCTGCGACGCGCAGTCCCGAATATGCGCAATGTCCCACCCCATGCCGTTCTTGAAAGGTTTTCCCAGCATACGTTCTCACTGGAACACCAAGTGCTAATGCCTCAAGCGTTGTTAGGCCACCGGTGAAAGGGAAGGTGTCAATGACCCAGTCAAGGCCTCTAACCGCAAGCAACTGGTTTTTGTGCCCCGTTGTTGGCAAAAATCTGATAAGCACATTTGATTCAGCTTGATCGATAGAGGGAAAAAGAAACTGGTGGATTCTTTTTTGAACAACCGGACTGCCATATCGTCCCCCGATGAAATTCAGCTCGACTTTGAAGTCGCTCTGACTCTGATGGTTCAGAATTTCTTTCTTGAGAAATTCCAGAAACACATTGACAACTTTTATTGGATGGGAAATCACCCCGACCACGAGTGCTTCTTTTTCTACTGGCTTTTCAGGTTTTGGGATGTATGGGGGGACGGTGTAGGTCACATAGCCAGATTTCAACCTGACTAGTTTTTCCGTATGGAATTGCTCACTTCCGCGCGGACTTTGGACTTCGTCTGTTATAAATCCATCAAAACAATGCAATCCGGTGGTGCTGAACTGCCCTCCTACCCATTTGTACTGTTTTCTTGATGGTTTGGAACTCAGCGCTTTGAGTACATCCAGATCCATCAGTCCAGCCATGTCGACCAATATGTCCAGTTCGGCGCTTCTGATTTTTTTTTCCAGTTGTTGAGGGTTAAGATGACTCACATCCATCCACTCGTCCGCAATTCTTCTAAACTGATCGGTAGCCCAGTCGTCGATGCTTTGTCTTGAGAAGAGAACCAACTTCGATGTGTTTGCCAGCCTGGTCAAGGCGCCGATTCCCATATAGAACACTGGCCCACTACAAAACAGATTGGATATCACACCGATACGTCTCGTTCTTCTACCTCTGTTAGATAATTGAACCTCTGTTTGTTCGCTCCTCTCGGGAGTTCCAACTATTCCTGGAAGAGTGAGGAACTTCTCTGCAAAGCCTCTCATTTTTACCAGTTGGTTGTCCTTGCGCGTGCATCCTTCATAGATGCGAGATCGGATATCCATCCAATACTCGAGTTTGGTGGATAGTTTTGCGTCTTCGCCTCTATTCAGGAAAAGTTGATGAGCGGGCCGCCAATCACCGAAGGTCTTCAAGGCTTGCTCGGCAAACTGGATCTGAAGGGTTTTGGATGCGGGATCTTCTTTTAGCAGTTGCCATATTATGGCGGTCGAGACTTGTCCATATGCAATTCGACGCGTTGCCCTTGCAATCAACAGTCCCCGGTATCTTGCAATGGATTGGGACGTTCCCGGCGCAAAATTGGCTGACTGTTTGGCTTGTTCGACAGCTTCTGAGTAGCGACCGAGTTCACAGAGGACCCTGGAACACCATAGGTAGCGGCGCGAAAGCTCAAATCCGTCTTCGACCCTGAAAGTCAAAAGCAGGGTCAATGCTTGCTGCCATTCACCGTGATGCATGGCAGCAGCAGCAGCAACCCAATCAACGCAAGAGTGTGCTTTCAACTTCAGCCAGGCTCTCGGCCGCCTTCACGCCCTCCATCATGCGCAGGTTGAGCAGGCCGTCCGCTAGCGAGAGCAGCGATTTAACCCGGTCGGCCTTCACGGTGTAGAGAACTTCGATACTGGTCAATACGTCCTGCATGGAGCGAACACCGCCTTTGAAACTCTTCTCATTGGCTTCGACGCTCAACTCGGCGGCCTCCACGGCAGACTGTTGCATCGCGACTTCGCTGGCACCCACGTCTACAGCAGACTTCAGCCGCTCGATTTCGAGCAGGGTTTGGCGTCGAACATCTTGTGCCTCCTGGCTTGCCTGCGCAGCCTTGGCGCCCGCCGACTGCATGCTCGCAAAGTTGCTGGCAGACAGGGGCAGGCTCAATGAAATACCGGTGAAGTTGTTGCTGTTCCCGTCAAGACGGGTCCTGGTGTGTACAGCGCTGACCTCAGGCATCCAGGCAGAACGCCCGCGAAACGCCTCCAGATCAGCCAGCTCGCGTGTTGTATGCGCCTGCACAACAGCTGGCGACCGCTCAGCCAGGAGCGCCGGATCATTGGTGCGGCTGCGGGTGTTGGCGGCCAGCGTGCCCAGCGTCTGGATCCTCTGAGGATCAAACGTGAGCACAGTGGCCAAAGGCATTTCGCCGACGATGGAGGCATACTGCTTTTCCGCAACCCGCAATTGGCCAGCAAGTCGCAGCTCTTCGCCACGAGCCTGAAGGAATTTGACCTCTGCATCCCGTACGTCTGTGACGGTTCCTTGATTCAGGCTGAGCAGCCGTTTGGACGCTGTGACCTGCTGTTCCAGCGCGACGAGACGCACTTTGTTCTGCTGAAGACTTTCTCGCGCCACGACAACCTCAGAGAAGGCACCGAAGAGACGCTTTGAAAGATCCATCTCTCTTTGAACCAATTGCATCTCGGCCAATCGTGTCAGTGGCTCCTTTTCGCGCATGCTGGCAATCTTGTCCGCACTAAAAAGAGGTTGAATCACAGATACCGAGTTTCTCCGGCCGCCACCTTCGTTGGCCAGTTGAGAGGACGAAACTTCCAGTCGAGGGTAATAGGCCATTCCCGCTGCACGTGCGTCCAGCATGGTTCCTTCGTACTCTGAGAGGCCCGCCAGATAAAGTGGATCAACCTGGCGAGCCTTTTCATAGGCTTGACGGAGCCCAGGCGCTGAGGCCGCGGTCTGAGCCACGGCCACACCAGCAACGGTGGCCATTAGAAAGGTAAACAGGTGCTTGGAGATTGGCATATTAGTTTTCCTTGAATGAAATGGCAAGACGATCGACGATGGGTTTTAGCAAATAGCTCATGAAGGTGCGTTCTCCCGTCTTGACGATGACATCCACCGACATGCCCGCCTGCACATTGTTGCCACCCAATAGAGCCACCCCCTCTGGCGTGGTTTCAATGTGGGCCAGATAGTACTCCGGGGGAGTGGCTTCGTTGTCTTCCGCGGTCTTCAGTTGCCTGTCGGCCCCGACCAAAACGACTTTTCCAGGAACCACCGGAGTGGTGGACCGATTGAAAGCCGTAAAACGCAAATCAGCCTCTTGACCAACTCGCACATTGTCAACATAGTCGGGCGGCACTTTGGCATGCACCAGCAGATTTCCTTCTTGGGGAACGATTTCCATCAGGGTTTCGCTGCCCTTGATAACTCCACCTTCGGTGAACACCTGCAAGCCAACAACCACGCCATCGACGGGTGCCTTAATTTCAGCCAAACTGAGATTGAATCGAACGGACTCTGCGTTGAGCTTGAACGCTTTACGGCTCTTTTGAATTTCGCTGAGTTCGCTGTCGACTTCCTTAGCGAAGGCAGATTTTTCCTGCACAACTTTCAGTCGAGCCTCGGACAATGCTGAACGGGCTTTTGAAATTTCTGAAGTCGTACTGGAAATCGCGGCAAGCAGTTCGCTGCGACTTCGCTCCAGTTCAGTGGCTTTGCTTCCTGGAACAAATCCCTCACTTGCCAACTGCTTGAGGTTTTTGACCTCTTCGCTGATCAGTCGCAATTGATCCCTTCTGGTCACGATGACTTCTCCCAAATCACGAATCTGGGCTTCATAGCCAGCCGCCTCCTGCGAAAGAACACTGGTCTTGCTGTTGAGATCTTGTCGGCGAGAGGCCAGGATGCGCTCTTGCGAAGCCTTGGCTTCCTGAACCTTTGGCTCTTTGCCAAACTCGTCGAGTTCGGGTAGCCAACGGATGATCGCTGACCCATCCCTTTCGGCGGTCAGTCGTGACTCGACAACCAATGAGTTGATGTAATCGAGATCGATGGCATTCAACTCAGCCTGAAGTCCCAATGGATTGATTCGGATCAGTGTGTCCCCTTGTTTGACCGCAGAGCCTTCCTTGACCAGAATCTGTTCCACAACCCCTCCTTGAGGATGTTGCACGGCCTTGCGATTGCCCTGAACCATGACCGTACCCGACACGTGAACACCATTATCCAACGGCGCCCACAGAGCCCAGACAGTAAAAACACCAATTGCAATCAATGAGTAGCGTCCAAACTTTGCCTTCGTACGCGACTCTTCCAACAGAATCGGATGCAGACCGTCACGCGACGGCATATTCTGAGGAACGTAGGGGTCAAATTTCTGGACCCACTTAACCAATCCACTACCACTCATGCCGAACTACCTCCATCTTCGGATGTGCGCGCAATCAAAGGCCGGCGTTCGGCCCGCGCTGCAGCGATCCTGCGCACCTTGGTTGCACCTTGCACTTCAGCGCCTTGTCCCGACATGGACGCCAATACTTGTGCACCGATGTCCCGCGTAGCGCCAAACTGCTTCTGGACACCTCGCTCCAGCACAAGGATCTTGTCGGAGGCGGCGACAAGATTTTGTCGATGCGTGGTGTAAATCACGGTGACTTGATTGGCACGCAAAATACGAATGAGTGTCAACAAGGCTTCTTCTGACTCTGCATCCAAACTCGAACTGGGTTCGTCCATCACGACGTAAGTTGGGTCTCCATACAATGCTCGCGCAATCAGCAAACGCTGTTTTTGCCCACCAGTTAGCAAAAAACTCCCATCGCCCAACATGGTGTTATAGCCGTCAGGAAATCCCAAAATGGTCTTGTGCAATCCAACCAACTCTGCCGCCCTCACAACCGCGGCCGGAACGACTTCAAGCAAGCGCGATATGTTCTCTGCAACCGACCCCTCCAGGAGCATCACATCTTGTGGAACATAGCCAATATGAGGCACATCCGGGCTTCGAACCCAGTCGTAAATCTCAGAGCCATCCAGCCTAACTGAACCGGAGGACGATTCCAAAATACCAACCAAATGGCGGACCAGGGTAGATTTCCCGGCAGCACTGGGGCCGACGATTGCCAGGACCTCTCCTGGCTCTAAACTGAAATCGATTTTGTCAAGCAAAGGCCGCTTCACATTGGGGACGGTCGCAACCAGATTTTCAACCTCCAGATGCCCATCGGGCTGAGGCAAGCTCATTCGCCCGTGCCACGTCTTGTCGTTGGAAAGCAGATTTTCGAGGCGCTCCATGGAAAGCCGGGCTTTGATCACTCGCGGCCACACATTGATCAACCCCTGGAGCGGAGACATGGTTCGCCGAACCAAAAACAGTGCGGCAATCGTCATGCCTACGGTAATTTCACCAGAAATGGCCAGATAGACAGCCAGACCCATGGCCAGTTGAGGTAGCGATCTGTCCAGCAATCCAGAGATTGCCCCAACGAGACCGGCCGCTTCGTGACCATTGGCATCCACCACCAGATCCGCCTGATGGCGCTGGTACCACCGTTTGCGCACAGTTGATTGCATCCCCAGAGCGAGCGCGGTCTCTGAGTGACGCAGAACCTCGGCAACAGAACGGTTCGTTTCAGCAGCGGCCTGTGTAGCATTTCGCACCAAAGGTGCCACAGCCCTGGCCTTAAGGACTGCCAACGTCGTCATGACGACAACAGCCATCAACGCAAACGTGCCCAACCAGGGATGAATGGCGAAACAGATCAGCGCAAAAATCAGTGCGTAAGGTGCTTCCAACAAAGTGAAAAACACCTTTTCATGGAAGAACTTGCGAACGATCACGAGGTCGCCCATAACCTGCTGCACGTTGACCCGGCCGCGCCCTGCAAAGCGTCGAAATGACGCATCAAATACATCTGCAGCCAAGTCCCAGTCCAGACGCAAAGCAAGTCGCAACAGCAAACGCCGCCGCATCCAATCCACAGCGTTGCCGAAAATATAAGCAGCTACCAGAATGACAGTCAATGAAACCAGCGTTACAACACTACGGCTGGTCAGAACCCTGTCATACATGTTCATCATGTAGATGATGGGAGCCAGTGATACCAGCTCGGTCACCGCTGTCAATCCAAACGCCAGTAAAAACACATGCCGGTTATCAACCAACAGACGAGCTACTGGCCTTTGACTACCATCTGTTGCGAAATTGGTGCCGGCTTCCTTGTTGACATTCATTCCCAATCATCTCCCCAAAAAAAAGGGCTGCACAAGGCAGCCCTCTCAGACTCCCCTGAAATAACTCAGGGTGAAACATTTGGATAAATAAATTTGGATACGTCAGACCGTACCGTTCGAATCGTCATCGTCAAGCACATCATTCAGAGCAACGCCACCGACAACAACACCACCGATCACGCCAGCGGTTCCCAAACCACCGCCATCAAGAAACCCAAAACCGCCGCCCCCTTCAGACTGCGCCACCTGCACGCCCGGCTGCGAAATCAGTGCCTGAAGTTCAGACTCAGAAAGATGATCCTGCAGTTCGGCCTCGGACAAGGCCTCCAAGCTCAAGGACGCATCTACGTTTTCACCCAGGTAGGCTTCAACAAGCTGCTCAATATTGGTAGCAGACTCTGCAGCAGGAATATAGGGTGTATCAGCAGAAATCTGCACAGGTTCAGGAGGGCTCCCTCCAGCCATCGCTTCATCGGCAGTAACCAAAGAAGGAATGGAAGCACTCTGTGTCGACCCGGACGACGTCTGATCAATTTCGGAAGAAACGGAAGCGTCGGCAGAATGCAAAACCGCAGCACCAGCGGCTACTCCCACACCAACCAGCACGGCTGAAGAAGCCTTGCCATCACCTTTGGATTGAACTTGAGTCACCTCAGCACCTCCGGGAAAAGGTTGTAACGCGGCCTCATGTTATCAAGCTTTTCTCCCGATGCGGGAAATTTGTGCCTGTACACCCAATGGGGAATATACTTAATACTTATGTGGTATTTTATTAAACAAGTACTTTAGATGTGGAACTATAAAACTATTTATAGAAATAGGGACTTGAAGTCCATACTTGTAACAAACCGCCAAACTTTGACAGAAGCGTGGTTGAATTTGTTGGATTTTTTCCAGCTGGTAAGGCTATAAACAAAAAAGCCCGGAGTCGTGAAACTCCGGGCTTATTGCGTTTTTGGTCGGCGTGGCGGGATTCGAACTCGCGACCCCTTGCACCCCATGCAAGTGCGCTACCAGGCTGCGCTACACGCCGACAAGCCTTGCATTATAGCTGGCTATTTGAACGAATCAGCCCTGAAGACTCAGAAGCTCGCGAATTTCCAGCAGTTCGCGTCGTACCCCCACCCACTCCGCAGCTGTGTTTTGGCTCACCGACTTGGTCAAGGCTTGGTCAGCGCCCCCAATCAGCACCGGTGCCGCAACCTCAAAGTCAATCACCTCGATCACGTCACTGTCTTCATGGCGACGCTGGTCCCGTTCGGCATGCACGAGTTCCTGCAGTTTGTTGCGCGCGCCACTGATGGTGAACCCCTGGTCGTACAACAGCTCGCGTATGCGACGGATCATCAGGACTTCGTGGTGCTGGTAGTAACGCCGATTACCACGTCGCTTCATCGGGCGCAGCTGGGTGAACTCCTGCTCCCAATACCGCAGCACATGCGGCTTCACACCGCAAAGCTCGCCCACTTCACCAATGGTGAAGTAGCGTTTGGCGGGGATGGGAGGCAGCGTTTTTTCCATGAAAATCAAGGCGGTAGAGACCGAACCTTGAAATTTACTCTAACACAGGCCGACAAGGTGAAGCGCAACAAAATTTCCGTACAAACTGTTGCAAATGCCACTGTGAGGTGGCTCACCACCCCGAACAGGTGAGCACTTCCGACGTAAAAAAGCCCGGCGGCCTAAGCCCCGGGCTTTGGTCACACCTCAGAATCAGTTGCCGATCACCGCTGTTTGCACCTGCTCCTTGAGCTTCGGGCTGGCGTGAAATGTGACAACGCGCCGCGCCTCAATGGCGACCGGTTCGCCGGTGCGCGGGTTGCGGCCGGGTCGCGGTGCTTTGGTACGGATCTGAAAGTTGCCGAAGCCGGAAATTTTCACATCGGTCCCTTCGACTAGGCTGTCCGTGACCAGATCGAAGAAGGCGTCGATCATGTCCTTGGATTCACGCTTGTTCAGTCCGATCTGGTCAAACAGCAATTCAGCCAACTGCGCTTTGGTCAGAGCCGGGGTCTCCAGGCTTTCGACAGCAAGTTCCATGTGTTGATGCTCCATCCTCGTTATTGTTTGCTCAGGCACGCAGCCGGGCAGCCACACGCTGGGCAAGTGCTTCGAGTGCGCCTTTGACCGCTCCGTCGATCTCTTCGTCGGTCAGTGTAGCGTCGTCCCGGCTCAGGGTCAGGCGCACGGCCAGACTCTTTTCATCAGCGGCCAGTCCACCAGGCGCGTCACCCTGCTTCTTCGGCCGGTACACGTCGAACAGCACCGCTTGGCGGAGCAGATCACCCCCGCCAGCATGAACCGCATCCATCACAGCCGCATGGGTGACCGACTCCTTGACCACAATGGCCAGATCGCGATCCACGGGTTGGTGGCGGCTCACGGTCTGGAACACCGGCACATCGCGTTGCAGTACGGCATCCAGCTCCAGCTCAAACATCACGGGCGCCAGAGCCAGATCGTAGGCTTGGCGCCATTTCGGGTGCAGCTCGCCCACATGGCCGATGCAACGTTCACCCAGCCACACACTCGCACAACGACCGGGGTGCATTGCTGGATGTTCGCTCGGCCGGAAGCTCGCCTGCATCGGCGTCAACAGGGACTGCACATCGCCTTTGACGTCGAAGAAGTCGACCGCGCGATCGGCACAGCCCCACTGCAGCGCATCGACCGCGCCGTAGCACAGACCAGCGGCCCGCATGGGCTGGTCAAAGCCAGCCACGGTGGTGTCGCTGTCCTTCACAGCAGCGTCTTTGCGAAACACACGACCCAGCTCGAACAGGCGCACGCGCTGGGCCTTGCGATCCAGGTTGAACTTGAGCACCGCGATCAGGCTGCCGAGCAGCGAGGAGCGCATCACGCTCATCTGGCTGGCGATCGGGTTCAGCAGCTTGATCGGGTCGGTATTGCCGGCCAACTCGCGTTCCCAGCGCTCCTCCACAAAACTGAAATTGATGGTTTCCTGGTAACCGAGTTGCGCCAGTTGCCGGCGCACCGCGAACGGGCCACGCCTGGCCTCGGTGCGCAGCTTGGCGGTGATGGGCGCTAGCGGCGGATTCGTTGGCAACTGCTCGTAGCCGATGACACGCGCCACTTCTTCGATCAGGTCTTCCTCGATCTGCAGATCGAAACGGAAGGCCGGCGGCGCCACGGTCACGGTACCCTCGCCTTCGGTCACGTCCAGGCCCAAGCGGCGCAAGGCACCCGCGCACTGCGCTTGCGTGACCGGCATGCCGATGACCTTGGCCGCACGGGCCACGCGCAGCGTGACTGGCTTGCCTTCGGGCAATGCCAGTGTCTGATCGTCCAGCGGACCGGCCTGACCGCCACAAATGTCCAGCACCAACTGCGTGATGCGCTCGACATGTTCAACGGTCGTTGACGGGTCAACACCACGTTCGAATCGATGGCCCGCATCGGTGCTGAAGTTGTAGCGGCGCGAACGGCCAGCAATGGCCTTGGGCCACCAGAAGGCGGCTTCTATAAAGATGTTCTGCGTGTCGTCGGACACCGCCGTGGCGTCACCACCCATGATGCCGGCGAGCGACTCGACTTCTCTGTCGTCGGCGATCACGCCCACGGAGGCATCTACTGTGACGGTGGTGCCATTGAGCAGCTTGAGCTGTTCACCATCACGGCCCCAGCGCACCTGCAGGCCACCGTGGATCTTGTCGAGATCAAAGATGTGCGAGGGACGGCCCAGCTCAAACATCACATAGTTGGAAATGTCCACCAGCGGCGAAATGCTGCGCTGGCCGCAGCGCGCCAGGCGCTCGACCATCCAGGCTGGCGTCTGCGCTGTGGTGTTCACGCCGCGCACAATGCGACCGCTGAAACGGCCGCACAGGTCGGGCGCCTGGACGCTCACCGGCAGCTGATCTTGCACCTGCACCGCGACCTTGGAGAACCCGGGCTGCAACAGCGGCGCCCCCGTCAGAGCCGACACCTCGCGCGCGATACCGAACACGCTCAGGCAATGCGCCAGGTTGGGCGTGAGCTTGAGCGTGAACAGCATGTCGTCCAGTCCCAGCTGCTCGCGGATGTTGCGGCCGATAACGGCATCTTCACCCAGCTCCAGCAGGCCGTTGCTCTCTTCCGAGATCTGCAGTTCCTTGGCCGAACACAGCATGCCCTGGCTCTCGACACCGCGAAGCTTGCCCAGCTTGATGGCGAATGGCTTGCCGTCCTCACCCGGCGGCAGCAGCGCGCCGACGGTGGCACACGGGATTTTGATGCCGGCACGCGCATTCGGCGCTCCGCAGACGATGTTGAGGGGAGCGCCCTGCCCCACGTCCACCTGGCACACGCGCAGGCGATCGGCGTTCGGGTGTTGCTCGGCGCTCAGGATCTGGCCCACCACCACGCCGGTGAAGGCGGGCGCAAAGGGGCGTAGCTCTTCGACTTCCAGACCGGCCATGGTCAGGGTATCGGCCAGTTGCTGACTGGTCAGGGATGGGTTGCAAAAGGCACGCAGCCAGGATTCGGGAAATTGCATCGTGTCGTACCGAAGAAGTCAGCGGAACTGCGAGAGGAAGCGGATATCGCCATCGAAAAAGAGGCGCAGATCGTTCACGCCGTAGCGCAGCATGGTCAAGCGGTCCGGACCCATGCCGAAGGCAAAACCGATGTAGCGCTCGGGGTCCAACCCCATGTTGCGCACCACGTTCGGATGCACTTCGCCAGAGCCTGCCACCTCCAGCCAGCGTCCGGCCAGTGGGCCGCTCTGGAACTGGATGTCGATCTCGGCACTGGGTTCGGTGAACGGGAAAAAGCTGGGGCGGAAACGCAGCACCAAGTCGTCGGACTCAAAAAAGGTGCGACAAAAATCGGTGAACACGACCTTGAGGTCCTTGAAGCTCACGTTCTCGCCGATCCACAGGCCTTCGCACTGGTGGAACATGGGCGAGTGCGTGGCATCGCTGTCCACCCGGTAGGTGCGACCGGGCGCGATGACGCGAATCTCGGGCATCGGCAGGCCCGCATCCAGTGCGGCACGGTGGCGCTTGACATGCTGCACCGCGTGGCGGATCTGCATCGGGCTGGTGTGGGTGCGCAGCAGGTTCGGCGCCTTCGCACTGCCACCTTCCACGTAGAAGGTGTCGTGCATGGACCGCGCCGGGTGGTCTTCGGGCGTGTTCAGCGCGGTGAAGTTGAACCAGTCGGATTCGATCTCGGGGCCCTCGGCCACCTCAAAGCCCTGTGAGCTGAAGATCGCTTCGATGCGCTCCAGCGTCAGGCTCACAGGATGCAGACCACCCGGCCCACGCTGACGGCCAGGCAGGCTCACGTCGAGCGCCTCCGCCTTGAGCTGGGTTTCGAGCTCTGCATCGGCCAGCGCCTGGCGTCTCGCATTGAGGGCAGCTTCGATGGCCTGCTTGGCCACGTTGATCGCGGCTCCACGGGTCTTTTTCTCCTCGACCGGGAGCGCCGCCATGCCCTTCATCAGCTCGGTGATGCGGCCCGATTTGCCCAGATACTGGGCTTTGGCATTTTCCAGATCGGCCGGGGTAGCTGCTTGCGCGAAGCCAGCGCGGGCGCTGTCAACCAGTGCGTCCAACTCGTTCATGTGTGTCTTGTGCAGAGAAATGAAAAAAGGGGCTGAGAGCAGCGAGGGAATCCCTCAAGCCTCAACCCCTTTGAGCGACGGGAAACCGCCATCACCCTTGCGGGCAACGACGTTCTCCGCCGTGAATCAAGCGGCCAGCTTGGCTTTGACTTGCTCCACGATGCTGTTGAAAGCAGCAACGTCGTTCACGGCCAGATCGGCCAGGACCTTGCGGTCGATCTCGATCTGGGCCTTCTTCAGGCCGTTGGCGAACTGGCTGTACGTCAGGCCGCAAGCACGTGCACCGGCGTTGATACGCGCGATCCACAGCTGACGGAAAACGCGCTTCTTGGTGCGGCGGTCACGGTAGGCATACTGACCGGCCTTCATCACCGCCTGTTTGGCGATGCGGAAGACATTACCGCGGCGACCGCGGAAACCTTTGGCAAGGGCGAGAACTTTTTTGTGACGGGCGCGTGCCGTTACACCACGTTTGACGCGAGGCATGTGTGACTCCTTGTTCGTCGTTGATCAAATACCCATGCCGGGCAGCATCTGTGCCATGTGACCCATATTGGTCTCATGGACAGTCACTGCTCCACGCAGGTGGCGCTTGGTCTTGGTGGACTTCTTGGTCAGGATGTGACGTTTGAAGGCTTGACCGCGCTTGACGGTGCCACCGGGACGAACGCGGAATCGCTTCTTCGCGCTGCTCTTGGTCTTCATTTTGGGCATCTTCATGCTCCTTTTTCATTTGTGCTCGTGAGGCGCCGCGAACCTTCCGCGGACTTGTTGGCCCCGAGCCACTTTTATGAAAGGCTTTACAGCCCTTCTTTGGCACCCGACCTTTCGGCCGGAGCCTCGGACCGGCAGGAGACTACCCTGCCCGTCCAATTCTGTTTGCCACTGAAATCTTCAGGTTGCCGGCTGCTCAGCGCTTTGCGCTGCCGCTTCAGGCGCCTTCGCACCACTGCCACCTGCCTTCTTGCGACCAGGTGCAATCATCATGATCATCTGGCGCCCTTCCAGCTTGGGAAACTGTTCCACGATGATCGAATCGGCCAGTTCATCGCGAATGCGGTTCAACAACGCTAAACCCAAGTCCTGGTGCGTGATCTCGCGGCCGCGAAAACGCAGCGTGATCTTGCATTTGTCGCCATCATCGAGAAAGCGCCGGATGTTGCGCATCTTGATGTTGTAGTCACCGTCGTCGGTGCCTGGGCGGAACTTGATTTCCTTGATTTCAATGACCGTCTGCTTGGCCTTCGCTTCCGCTGCCTTCTTCTGCTCCTGGTACTTGAACTTGCCGTAGTCCATCAGGCGACAGACCGGAGGCACTGCGGTGGCGGCAATCTCGACCAGATCCACATCCAGCTCACCTGCCATGCGCAACGCTTCCATCAGACTGACGATACCCAGTGGTTCGTTCTCTGGTCCATTGAGGCGAACCTCTGGGGCCATGATTTCACGGTTCAGTCTGTGTGCACGCTCTTCACGTTGGCGGCGGTCGCGAAAATTGGTAGCTATGGTGTATTCCTTGATGTGGGCTGTTCAGACAGGTGGGCAACCTTCGTCACCCTCAATGCACGAGTCCTGAGCACCGCAGCGAGGGGCATCAACCGGATGTTTGACTTCAAACTTTGGATGAAACGTCTGCCGCAATCAGTCTGGAAAAGTCTTCCAGCGGCATGACCCCGAGGTCTTTGTTACCTCGCGCCCGAACAGCCACGGCGCCGGCGGCCTTCTCTTTGTCGCCCACGACAAGGATGTAAGGCCGCTTCTGCAACGCGTGCTCCCGTATTTTATACGTTATTTTTTCATTGCGCAGATCGGTCTCGACCCTAAGCCCTTGATTCTGCAGAGTTTTCGTGATTTCACGACAGTAATCGGCCTGTGAATCGGTGATATTGAGCACCGATACCTGCACAGGCGCAAGCCAGACAGGCAATGCACCCGCGTGTTCCTCGATCAAAATCCCGATGAATCGCTCCAGGCTGCCGACGATGGCACGGTGCAACATGACCGGACGATGGCGCGCGCCGTCCTCGCCCACATACTCGGCATCCAGCCGCTCGGGCATGGAGAAATCCACCTGGATCGTGCCGCACTGCCACTGGCGCCCGATAGCGTCCTTCAGCGTGTATTCGATCTTGGGACCATAGAAAGCGCCCTCGCCCGGGGATATCTCAAACTCACACCCGGAGGCGCGCAAGCTCTCCATCAAGGCGTGCTCGGCCTTGTCCCAGCTTTCATCGCTGCCGATGCGCGCATCGGGCCGGGTGGCGATCTTGTAGATGATGTTCTTGAAACCGAAGTCGGCGTACACCTTCTGCAACAGCGCGGTGTACGCCACGCATTCGCCCAGGATCATGTCTTCGGTGCAAAAGATGTGACCATCGTCCTGCGTGAACGCGCGCACGCGCATGATGCCGTGTAGACCCCCAGTAGGCTCGTTGCGGTGGCACTGGCCAAACTCACCATAACGCAACGGCAGATCGCGATAGCTCTTGATGCCCTGCTTAAAAATCAGAATGTGACCGGGGCAATTCATCGGCTTGAGCGCGTATTCGCGCTTCTCCGACTCGGTGGTGAACATGTTGTCGCGGTACTTGTCCCAGTGGCCGGTTTTTTCCCACAGGCCTTTGTCCAGGATCTGCGGGCCCTTGACTTCCTGGTAGCCGTTGTCACGGTAGACCTGCCGCATGTACTGCTCGACACCTTGCCACACCGTCCAGCCCTTGGGGTGCCAGAACACGGTGCCGGGCGAATGCTCGTCGATGTGAAAAAGGTCCAGCTCACGGCCCAATTTGCGGTGATCGCGTTTTTCAGCCTCCTCCAGCATCGTCAGGTGCTGTTGAAGCTCGTCCTTGGTGGCCCAGGCGGTGCCGTAGATGCGCTGCAGCATCTCGTTGCGGTGGTCACCGCGCCAGTAGGCACCGGCCACTTTCATCAACTTGAAATGCTTGAGTTTGCCGGTGCTGGGCACGTGGGGGCCACGGCACAAGTCCTCGAAACTGCCCTCGCGGTAGAGCGACACGTCTTCGTTGCTCGGAATACTGGCGATGATTTCAGCCTTGTAGTGCTCACCCATTCCCTTGAAATACGCCACCGCCTCGTCCCGCGGCAACACCCGGCGCACCACCGGCTCGTCCTTGTTGGCCAGTTCGGTCATGCGCTTTTCGATTAAAACCAGATCCTCGGGTGTGAATGGGCGCTTGTACGAAAAATCGTAGAAAAACCCGTGCTCGATCACAGGACCGATGGTCACTTGGGCATCGGGAAACAACTCCTTTACCGCATAGGCCAGCAGGTGGGCCGTCGAGTGGCGGATCACCTCCAGACCCTCGGCGTCCTTTGCTGTGACGATGGACAACGGGCTGTCAGCCGTGATCTGGTAACTGGTATCCACCACCTTGTCGCCGATCTTGCCCGCCAACGCGGCCTTGGCCAGACCGGAGCCAATCGAAGCAGCCACCTCGGCCACGGTGACCGGACCGGGAAACTCGCGCTGGGAACCGTCGGGAAGTGTGATGTGAAGCATGGGGAAGTCCAGAAACAAAAAAGCGCGGCATGGGCCGCGCTGGAAGTGAGGAAGAAGGAATCGGGCAGGCGCGAACTGCAGGCGTCAAAAGGCCAGAGAAAACCTCTCGGTAGTTCGCGGTGTCATAACCGATTCGCCTTTCGATTTCTTGAGAACATCAATTTTGCATTTTAGCAGTCAGCCCTGCACCAAACTCATCACACAGGCGTCGGTCAGTTGCACTGAGTCCCCAGCGTCGGCTGAATGAGACAAGCAGAACCTCCCTTGCCAGCACAGGAAGCCGCTGCGCGGTTGTCCGCCTCTTCCTTGGAGCCTGCACTGCCAACCCCCCAGACCCCATTGGAGCCTCGCGCCAGCGATCCGCATTCACCGTATCCGGAGAACTCCCGCACCACGGTGCAGACAGACGCGCCACCGCATTCAAAAACAGCATCGCTGTTGGCCTCTGGCTGCGACGAGTAGTTGACTGCAATAGCGCCCACCCCTGTCGACTGGTTGACCGCAATTGCCCCTCGCGGCGTTGAGTCACTCCCCCCGCCTCCGCAGGCCGCCACCACCGACGCAACGACCAATATAGACAGCAATTTCCAATTGATTAGCACTTGAAGTTCTCCTTGTTCCTCGACAAAGCGTGTTCTACCACGCATGGCCCATACGCTTCCTGCACAAACAGCGCCAAGCGACAAATGCGACTAGTCTATCGTTCGACATACCCGCAGCGTGTATGAAATTGGCGACAGCAAGAACATGGCCCGGTCACGCCAAAGCGCGCCGGGCCATTCCATTCGGGCTTTATGGGCAGTGCGATGCCCGCCCGTTGGATCTCAGTGGAACTGCTCTTCTTCGGTTGAGCCAGTCAAGGCCTTCACGCTGGAAGAACCGCCCTGGATCACGGTGGTCACGTCGTCGAAGTAACCCGCGCCCACTTCCTGCTGGTGCGACACGAAGGTGTAGCCCTTGTCACGCGCGGCGAACTCCTGCTCCTGCACCATTTCGGTGTAGTGCTTCATGCCTTCGCCGCGGGCGTAAGCGTGGGCGAACTGGAAGGTGTTGAACCAGTTGATGTGGATGCCGGCCAGCGTGATGAACTGGTAGCGGTAGCCCAGCGCGGCCAGGTCTTCCTGGAAGGAAGCGATCTGCTTGTCGTCCAGGTTTTTCTTCCAGTTGAAGGAAGGCGAGCAGTTGTACGACAGCAGCTTGCCGGGGCAGGCGGCTTGCACGGCTTGCGCGAATTCACGGGCGAAGCCGATGTCAGGCACGCCGGTCTCGCACCACACCAGATCGGCGTAGGGCGCGTAGGCGACGCCACGGCTGATAGCTTGTTCGAGACCGTTCTTGACGCGGTAGAAGCCTTCTTGCGTGCGCTCGCCGGTCAGGAACGGCTTGTCGTTGGCGTCGTGGTCGCTGGTGATCAGGTTGGCGGCTTCGGCATCGGTACGGGCCAGCACGATGGTGGAGACACCCATCACGTCGGCGGCGAAACGAGCGGCGATCAGCTTTTCGCAGGCTTCCTGCGTGGGCACCAGCACCTTGCCACCCATGTGGCCGCACTTCTTCACGGCGGCCAGCTGGTCTTCGAAGTGAACGCCAGCGGCACCGGCGGCGATCATGTTCTTCATCAGTTCGAAGGCGTTGAGCACGCCACCGAAACCGGCTTCAGCATCGGCCACGATGGGCAGGAAATAGTCCACGAATTCGCTGGAGCCTGGCTCGATGCCACGGCCCCACTGGATTTCGTCGGCGCGCTTGAAGGTGTTGTTGATGCGGCGGACCATGGTCGGCACCGAGTCGTAGGCGTACAGCGACTGGTCGGGGTACATGGTTTCGCTGGTGTTGCCGTCGGCGGCAACCTGCCAGCCCGACAGGTACACGGCTTCCAGGCCGGCCTTGGCCTGCTGCATGGCCTGGCCTGCGGTGATGGCGCCAAAGGCATTGACGTAACCCTTCTTGGCGCCGCCGTTGACCTTGTCCCACAGCTTCTCGGCGCCGCGTTTGGCCAGCGTGTGTTCGATCTGCATGCTGCCGCGCAGACGCACGACGTCAGCGGCGGAGTAGCCGCGCTTCACGCCCTTCCAGCGCGGGTTGGATGCCCAGTCTTTTTCCAGGGCGTCAATCTGCTGTTGGCGGCTCAGTTGCTCGTTGAGGGATTGGGGCATTTGAAGACTCTCCGTGAGGTTGATGAAAAGGGGTCGGCGTGGTCACCATGCGAGCCCGATGCCGATGTATGAACTTTAAGTCTTATAGAAGAGTTTTGAAAGCTCTTATGTCTTATAGAAGACAAAAATTTATTTCTTTAAAATCAACTATATTTTTATGAAATTCCTCAATGTGGAAAACTTTTTCTTGTATTGAGAAATTTTTGTGCAACGCAAAACATTGCAATTTCACATTAAGGAATGGCACTCTCTCATCCCGGAACAGTAACCGCAGCACGAACTTCGTGTGTTCTCAACAACCGGAGAAACACATTTTCAGTGCCCCCAACCTGCGCAGAGTGGGTGCGCAAAGGCATGAAAGCCGTCTTCGGGCATGATCGACGCCCATGCACGACTCCATCACAGCAAGTCCCGCTGTCAGGCGTTGGTGGGCATTTGGCAGCCTGGCTTTGAGCATGTCACTGGTCGGCAGCTATGTGGCTCTGTCCAAACCGCTGGTACTGGTGTTCCCGGTTTTTCTGCTGGCCTGGCTGCGGTTCGGGATCGGGGGGCTCGCCATGTGGCGATGGCTGCGCAAGCCAGCGGACGAAGCCGTCATCTCTCCGCGCACGCGCCGCCTGCTGTTCCTTGAATCTTTTCTCGGCAACTTCCTGTTTTCAATCTGCATGCTGTTCGGCGTCAGCTTGACCACGGCCGTGGCGGCCGGTCTGGTGATGTCGTCCATCCCGGCGGTGGTGGCGATATTGAGTTGGCTCTTCCTTAAGGAACGCATCGGACGCCGAACCAGCGCCGCCATCGCGTGTGCCGCGCTCGGCATCGGCTTGTTCTCGTTGCAAAAGCCCGAGGCCGGCATCGCCGCTACGCCCGAATCCTCCTTCATGGGCCTAGGCTACGCCGTGTGGGGCAACCTGCTCGTGTTTGCCGCGGTCGTGTGCGAAGCGTCCTACGTCGTGATCGGCAAAAAGCTGACCGAAGGCCTTGGGCCCAAACGGATCTCGGCCATCATCAACCTCTGGGGTTTTGCGCTGGTCACGCCGTTTGGCTTGTGGACCGCTTGGCACTTCGACTTCGCCGTGGTCAGTGGTGACATCTGGGCTCTGCTGTTTTTCTATGCATTGGCGGCCAGCGTGTGGACCGTCTGGCTGTGGATGACAGGACTGAAGACTGTTCCGGCCTCGCGTGCGGGTGTTTTCACTGTCATGCTTCCGGTAAGCGCTGCGACCATTGGCGTGCTGTTCATGGACGAACGGTTGACGCCCATGCAGATGCTGGCGTTCGGTATCGCGCTCCTGGGACTGGTACTGGCCACCCTGCCCGCTCGCCAATCGGCCAAGGGCTGAACTGTTCAGCCGGCAATCACAGGCAAAACAGGCCCGTGGGGTTGGTCAGCCCCATCCAGAGCGCCCAACCCGACGTCAGCGCCAGTGCCAAGCCGGCCAACCGGATGGCCCAGGCGCCCGACTGACCGCCCCGCAGGCGCAGCAACAACCAGGGTGCGGCGGTCAAGGAAATGGACGTGCCCAAAGAAAACAGAGCCATGATGGCGGCTCCTTCGAACACGTTCGCAGAGAGCGACGCCACCAGCAAGGCGGAATACAGCAACCCGCACGGCATGAACGCCCAGCCGACCCCCAACACAATGGGGGCGCGAGGTCCCAAGCGGGTCAGCACCGGCCGCGCCTTGCGCCACAACGATTGGCCCAAGTTGTCAATCCAGGCGGGTTGGCGCGCTTGCCAGATCAGTGCCAGGCCCAGGAGAAATGCCGCAGCGTGGAACATGGTCCAGACCGGCCGAATCGCTATGGTGTTGGTCCCCAGCACCGCAAGCCCCTGGACGGACCCCGCCGCAAAAGCGCCGAACAGCGAATACCCGAACATACGACTGAACTGGAACGTCCACAGCGCCCGGGTGCTGCGCTCGCCTGCCGCGCGGCTGATGCCAGCACAGGCTGCGCCGCACATGGCGACACAGTGGGGTCCACCCACGATACCCATGAACAGGGCCGTGATCGCCATGGAAGCTTGCATGAAGGAACTTTAACAGCGCGTGGGTGATAGAAGGCGGAGGCTAGTTCTAACCCGCCCCTATTGGTAGTGAGTATTGATCCCACTCGCACCCGCTCATGGACACCCCACGCGAACAAAGACCCGCCACTGGTCCAAAAGCTGACCGTTCAGATGATCTTTGAAAACCGGGCACGGTCCTGATCAACCTGCAGATTTTTATCAAACACCATGGCAATGGCACGGACCAAGTACCAACCGGTCGGCGTGACCTGAACACCGCTGTCATCCAGGGTGACCAAGCCGTGTTCGGCCAGTCCGGCCAGCACTTCGAGCTCGCGCGCGAAGTAGCTCTTGAAGTCGATCAGGTGACCCAGTTCGATCGATTCGTACTGCAGTTGCCCTTGGCACATGATGGACATGATGACGGCACGGCGCAGCAGGTCATCCCGCGTGAGCACCAGACCCCGCACGATGGGCAGCTTGCCCTGATCCAAAGCGTCGTAATAATCCTCCAGCGTCTTGGCATTCTGGCTGTAGGTGGCTCCGATGCGCCCAATGGCGGAAACCCCCAAGGCGATCAGATCGCAGTCGGGCTGCGTGCTGTAGCCCTGGAAGTTGCGGTGCAGGCGGCCCTGGCGCTTGGCCACTGCGAGTGCATCTGTGGGCAAGGCGAAATGGTCCATGCCCACATACACATACCCAGCATCGCTCATGGCATCCAGTGATGCAGACAACATCGACAACTTGTCACCGGGGCTGGGCAACTCTGCCGAAATGATGCGACGCTGCGGCTTGAAACGGGAGGGCAGGTGCGCGTAGGCGTACAACGCAATGCGGTCGGGACGCAACTGGTTCACCTGAGCGAGCGTGCGAGCGAACGACTCGGGCGTCTGCAGCGGTAGACCGTAGATCAGGTCCACGTTGACCGACTCAAAACCGATCTTGCGGGCGGTTTCCACCAGCGCGAACACCTGATCGGCAGGTTGCACGCGATGCACCGCCTTCTGAACAGCGGGGTCGAAATCCTGGACACCAAAGCTGAGGCGGTTGAAGCCCAGTCTCGCCAGCGTCTGAAGCCGCTGGTCGGTCACGGTCCGGGGGTCCACCTCGATCGAATATTCTCCACCCGGCACCAACGTGAAGTTGCGCCGGATCATCGTCATGAGATCCTCAAGCTCTGGATCGGACAAAAAGGTGGGTGTGCCACCACCCAGATGCAGCTGGGACACGCTGTGCCCCTTGCCAAAATGCTGGACCTGCAACTCCACTTCACGCGACAGGTACCGCAGGTATTCAGCCGCCCGTTCGTGGTGCTTGGTGATGACCTTGTTGCAGGCGCAGTAGTAACAGACCGACTCGCAGAACGGAATGTGAATGTAGATGCTGAGCGGCAGTGCCAGCGAGCCGGCCCTGCGCTGCTCCAGCGCTTGTATATAGTCACCCTCGGTATAGGCTTCGACAAAGCGGTCAGCCGTCGGGTACGAGGTGTACCGCGGACCGGGAACATCGAATCGCTTGAGCAATTCATCGGAAATGGCGTGACTCACAGACTGTTCTCCAATACTGAACCTTGAATGTGCACCACGCTCGCATGTCCTCCCTTGATCTTGATCAATCGTGCGCGCATTCGCAAATTTTCGCTCCGGTGAGGGGCGTGGCACACAGGCATTTCCTCGACACAAGTCCCAGCTATGCGTTAAGCTCACCACCGATTTCCGGATAATTTATGGACGCACAAAGCATCAAAGTCGCCTGTTCAAGTTGCAACCTGCGGGAATTGTGTCTTCCCATGGGTCTCAACCCCGACGAGATGGACAAGCTCGACAACGTCATCTCGGCCCGACGACGCATCAAGCGCGGATCGGCACTTTTCAATACGGGCGACAGATTCACCTCGCTGTACGCCGTGCGTTCCGGGTTCTTCAAGACCTGCGTCACCACGGCCGATGGCCGGGATCAAGTGACCGGCTTCCAGATGACTGGTGAGATCATCGGCTTGGATGGCATCGTGAGTGATCGTCATTCCTGTGATGCCATCGCACTGGAAGATGCTGAAGTCTGTGTGATGCCGTTCGATCAGGTCGAGGAACTCTCCAGGGAGTTCACCACCCTGCAGCACCATGTGCACAAGATCATGAGCCGCGAAATCGTGCGAGACCACAGCGTCATGTTGCTGCTGGGAAGCATGCGAGCGGAAGAACGCCTCGCGGCTTTCCTGCTGAACCTTGTGCAGCGCCTGCACGCCCGCGGTTTTTCCCAGTCCGAACTGATTCTTCGGATGACCCGCGAAGAAATTGGCAGCTATCTCGGCATGAAGCTGGAGACGGTGAGCCGCACATTTTCCAAGTTCGTGGAAGAAGGCATCATCGAAGTCAAACAGCGCTACGTCCACATCAAGAGCACCGAGGGTCTCCGGTTGATTGTGAACCCGCCGACCTGCCCCTGAACCCAGTTCACTCAAGACAAAAGCCCCAACGAATGACACCTCGTTGGGGCTTTCTGTTTTGAAGTGACCGCTGAGGGTGTTCAGCCGCAAGATCCGTTCTTGGCGCAATCCTGGGGCCGCTGATCCGGTGGGACCGGACACCGGTTGACCTCAAATGGCGACATGGACAGCAGGGTGGTGAGCGCGCTCGACACCATCGCCACCAGCCAGAAAGTGAAAAACGCCAAGGTATAGACCGCTGGGCGAGACAACTCCAACGGCGCGCCAAACCAGTGGAGATCGCTGGGATCGATCATGGCAAATACGATCATTTCCAGCACCGCGGCGACCAGAAAGGCTGGCCACGCTATCCACATCCATCTTTGAGCGGTCATTCCTGTTTCTCCTCGTGTGTTGTTGTGATCGATTTCAGGCATCAAAACCGGTGCAAAGGTGCCATCTCAGCCACAGGACGGCACACGTCTCGCTATTCCTTCGAGGGCGGGACGACTGGAGACGCCGCGTGGTTACGTGCTTGGTGGGCCGGTTGAAGCTTGATCAGTGCCTCGGCCCGCGCCTGTCCATCCAACAACTGGGCCGCCTTCAGGTCCCGCTCAAAGTCGGCCTTGTTCAGAACAGGGTCAGCGCCCTCCACGGCTATGACGGCCGTGATGATGGCCGCGACCACCACCACCAATGGCCCACCCACCACCAGCCACATGTGCGGAACGCGCCACCAGGGAATGGGCGGGTGTTCACTGGAAGACTTTTTGAGTGTTGCGGTGTTCATAGGTATCTCTGAGTCGGGTTGACTGCTGACAAGCGGTGCTCAACGTGGCACCAGGAAGGCTGCCTTTTCAGTGACAGATACACCATCATTCTCGGCAGCCTTGATTTCGAAATGGATGGGGTGCGACCCGGTGTCTGCAGCACCCGGGGGAAGCTGCACCCGGATGACCGCAGAGCGCACTTCCGTCGGCAAGACCTCAATCTCCGACTCCGAGGCAATGGTGATACCAGGCAACCCAGAAACGCTGATCACATATCGTTGCGTGCTCTCGGTTGCATTCATCACCTGCAAACGGAAGACATTTTCGATGCGGCCCTGTTCAACCATGCGTGCCAGCGCGCCGCGGTCCCGGATCACGTCCACCTTGAGCGGTTTACGAAGGAACAGGCTGATCATGACGGCGAGCGTGATCGCCAACAGAATGCCGGTATAAACCAGCACCCGCGGGCGCATGGCCCGACGGATCATCTGCTGGGTATTCCAGCCTTGCGCGATGCCGTTCTGGGTTGAGTACTTGACCAGTCCACGCGGATAGCCAACCTTGTCCATCACTTCGTCGCACACATCGATACAGGCACCGCAACCGATGCACTCGTACTGAAGGCCATTGCGGATATCGATACCTGTCGGACATACCTGTACGCACAACGTGCAGTCTACACAGGATCCCAGACCGAGCGCCTTGGGGTCGGCTTTCTTCGAGCGAGGACCACGCGGTTCCCCACGCTTTTCGTCGTAGGTCACGATCATCGTGTCCTTGTCGAACATCGCACTCTGGAAGCGTGCGTAAGGACACATGTACTTGCAGACCTGCTCACGCATGAAGCCGGCGTTGCCATAAGTGGCAAAACCGTAGAAGAATATCCAGAAGGTCTGCCACGGGCCCAGCGATGCAGCCAGCGAGACCGCGGCCAGCTCCCTAATCGGCGTGAAGTAACCCACAAAGGTAAAACCGGTCCACAGCGAGAACAGTATCCAGAGCGCGTGCTTCGACCACTTCTTGCCGAACTTGCCGGCTGAAAACGCCGAATCATCCAGGCGCATGCGAGCCGAGCGATCGCCCTCGACTTTTTTCTCGATCCAGAGAAATATTTCTGTGTAGACCGTCTGCGGGCAGGCATAACCACACCACAAACGTCCGGCGACAGCCGTAAACAGGAACAACGCCAAGGCGGCAATGACCAGGAGACCCGTCAGATAGATGAAGTCCTGCGGATACAACACCAGACCAAAAATGTAAAAGCGGCGCGCCTCAAGATCGAAGAGCACCGCCTGTCGAGCATTCCACTCGAGCCAGGGCAAACCGTAAAAAACGATCTGTGTGATCCAGACCGTGATCCAGCGCCACTGAGAAAACAGACCCGAGACAGATCGCGGGTATATCTTCTTTCGCGAGGCGTAGAGCGAAACCATGACCTCATCGTCTGCAGGAACCCCTTTGGGCGGCGGGTCCGGGACGATGGGAATGACGGTGGTCGGATTGGCGCTGGTGGCTGGCTTGGCGGAACTCACGAAGAACCCGAGGTTGGAAAATGGAAAAGAGTCGCAGCGGTCGACTCGACCACTGCGACTCTCTTTAAACGATCAATTGGCCGCTTTATTGGACAAGCCCCAGACATAAGAGGCCAGCACATTGATCTGTGCTTCGTTCAACAAGGCCGACTGCCCAGGCATCTGGTTGTTGAAACCATTGTTCACAGCACGCACGATGGCCTCTTCGCCCCAGCCGTGAAGCCAGATACCGTCGGTCAAGTTGGCTGCACCCACCGCAGCCATGCCCTTGCCGTCCATGCCATGGCATGCCGCACAAGCAGCGAACTTCTCTTTGCCCTGAGTGGCCCGCACGGAGTCGTGAGGGCTGCCAGACAGGCTCAGCACATAGTTCGCCACGTTGCGCACGTCTTCGGCGGTACCCACCGCAGCTGCCATCGGGGGCATGACACCGATGCGGCCCTGCGTGATGGTTGTCTTGATGGTCGCAGGATCGCCTCCGCCCAACCAGTCCTTGTCGGTCAGGTTGGGGAAGCCTTTGGCACCACGGGCATCAGAACCATGGCACTGGGCGCAGTAATTCATGAACAGACGCTCACCGATCGCCATGGCTTCGGAGTCACCGGCCATCTGCTCGGGTGTCATGCCGCTGAATTTGGCGTAAATGGGGGCAATGGCGGCCTCCACCTTGGCAACTTCAGCGGTGTGCTGACCCTGCGAACTCCAGCCCAGCGCCCCCTGGAACTTGCCGAACATGGGATACAACGCACCGTAAGCCAGCGCGAAGATGACCGTGATGATGAACAGATACACCCACCAACGGGGCAGCGGGTTGTTCATCTCCGCCAGATCACCATCCCAGACGTGACCGGTGGTGTTGTCGGTATGGGTATTCGCCTTCGTGGTGCCGCTGATCCAGAGCAGGATCAGGCATGCGAGGATGCTGACCAGCGTGAGTCCACCCACGTAGAGGTGCCAGAAATCACTTGTAAAGTCGCTCATGATGTTTCTCTTGTTGGTGCCGCGGTTTAGTCGTCAGTGAAGGGCAGTTGCGCTGCCTCCTCAAAGCCGGCCTGGTTGCGTTTGGACCAGGCCCAGACCACGATGCCCACGAAGGTCAGCAGGCTGACCACCGTGACGGCGCTGCGGAGATCGTTGATGTCCATGGCGAGGCCTCCGTGTTTATTGGTTGGTGCCAGTCGCCGCAGCGGGAGCTGGTGCAGCAGCCGGATCGACTGGCGCTGAAGGTGCAGCTGCCTCGGTCGCAGGAGCGGCATCGACGGCAGCTGGAGCGACCGCTGCAGCCGGGCGGCTGGCGCTGCGAGCGGTGCCCAGCACCTGCAAGTAGGCAATGACTGCGTCCATCTGGGTCTTGCCCTTCACCGCATCGACCGACTGTGCGATCTCCTCGTCGGTGTAGGGAGCACCCAGCGTGCGCAGCACTTCCATGCGCTTGGGCATGCTCTCCGCATTCACCGATTTTTCACCCAGGAATGCATATGCCGGCATGTTCGATTCAGGCACGACATCACGTGGATTGGTCAGGTGAGTACGGTGCCACTCATCGCTGTAACGACCACCCACGCGTTGCAGGTCAGGACCGGTCCGCTTGGAGCCCCACTGGAACGGACGATCGTAGACAAACTCGCCAGCCACCGAGTAAGGGCCATAACGCAGTGTCTCCGCCTGGAACGGACGGATCATCTGTGAGTGGCAGTTATAGCAACCTTCACTCACATAGACATCACGACCCGCCAGTTGCAGTGCACTGTAAGGCTTCAGTCCTTCGATCGGCGTGGTTGTGGACTTTTGGAAGAACAGAGGAACAATTTCGACCAGACCACCCACGGCCACCACAAGCGTGATCAACACGATCATGAGGAAGTTGTTGGTCTCGATCCGTCCGTGGCCTTCGACTTTTTCGTTGTTTGCCATGTTTGTACTCCTCAGGCGTGTGCGGGGTTGACGGCAAGGACGGGCACGTCCACAACGCGGCCCTGACGCATCGTCATGATGACGTTCCAGAGCATGACCAGCATGCCGCTGAGGTACAGCACGCCACCCAGCAGACGGATCACATAGAACGGGAAGGTGGCTTTCACCGACTCGACAAAGGTGTAGGTCAGGCTGCCATCAGGGTTGACCGAGCGCCACATCAGACCTTGCATCACACCGGCAATCCACATCGCGGCGATGTAGAGAACGATGCCGATGGTGGCCACCCAGAAGTGCAGTTCAATGGCGGGCACCGAATACATCTTCTTCTGGCCAAACAGGCGAGGGATCAGGTAATACAGCGAACCCATGGACACCAAACCGACCCAACCCAGAGCACCCGAATGCACGTGGCCAACGGTCCAGTCGGTGTAGTGCGACAGTGCGTTGACGGTCTTGATGGACATCATCGGGCCTTCGAAGGTGGACATGCCGTAGAACGACAGGGACACGATGAGGAAGCGCAGGATGGGGTCGTCACGCAGTTTGTGCCAGGCACCCGACAGGGTCATGATGCCGTTGATCATGCCGCCCCAGCTGGGAGCCAGAAGGATCAGGGAGAACACCATGCCAACCGATTGCGTCCAGTCAGGCAGTGCGGTGTAGTGCAGGTGGTGAGGACCCGCCCACATGTAGGTGAAGATCAGCGCCCAGAAGTGGACGATGGACAGGCGGTAGGAGTAAACCGGACGCTCGGCCTGCTTGGGGATGAAGTAATACATCATGCCCAGGAAGGCTGCGGTCAGGAAGAAGCCCACAGCGTTGTGGCCATACCACCATTGCACCATGGCGTCCTGCACGCCGGCATAGGCAGAGTAGGAGTGCGTGGCACTGGTCGGAATGGCCAGGTTGTTGAAGATGTGCAACAGGGCGATGGTGATGATGTAGGCACCAAAGAACCAGTTCGCTACGTAGATGTGTTTGACCTTGCGGATACCCACCGTACCGAAGAACACGATCGCATAGGACACCCAGACCACCGTGATCAACAAGTCGATCGGCCAGATCAGTTCGGCGTATTCCTTACCCTGGGTCAGCCCCAATGGCAATGAAACGACGGCCGAGACGATGACAGCATTCCAGCCCCAGAACGTCAGCCAAGCCAGCTTGTTCGAGAACAAGGCTGTGTGACAGGTCCGCTGAACCACGTAGTAGCTGGTGGCAAACAGCACCGACCCACCAAACGCAAAAATCACCGCGTTGGTGTGTAACGGACGTAGGCGACCATAGGTCAGCCATTCAATGCCCATATTGAGCTCGGGCCAAGTCAATTGGGCCGCGATGATTACACCCACCAGCATGCCCACCACGCCGTAGATCACGGACATGACGGCAAACCCGCGGACCACACTATCGTTGTAGACCGCCGGTTGGCTGGTCTTCGTTGTCACGGACATACAGAACTCCTCATAAATGTCACTTGGCGAGTGTCTACAGGCACCCGGCTAATCGCCTTGACTTAAGTCAATCACCTCGGAGAATGCGCTCGCCTTCTCGTTCGATGTTGTCAAACTGCCCCGCATGGAGCGCCCACCAGAAAATGCCGATGATGGCGAAGACCAGAACCACTGAGAGTGGGACCAGCAAATACAAAACGTCCATGGTGAATGTCTCTGGAAATTTGGGTTCGAAAACAGGCGCGATCTTACGCTGGCCACTCCATACCTAGCCGGGTATCTGAGCGCCGGGCAGGAATATGGATCGTCAGCCGCAACGCGTTGCCGATGACCAACAAGGAACTGCCCGCCATACCCAAACCGGCCAGCCATGGCGGCATCCAGCCGATCAGGGCCATAGGGATGCTGACCGCGTTGTAGAGCGCGGCCCATATCAGGTTCTGGCGCACGATGCGCATCGTGGACCTGGCCAGCTTCAGCGTCAAGACCACGTCCATGACCTCGCCGCCCTGGATCACATAGTCCGACTGGGCCTGAGCCAGGGGGGCTGCGTGCCCAAGAGCGAACGAGGTGTCGGCACGCGCCAGCACCGGCCCGTCGTTCAGGCCATCGCCGACCATGGCCAGGCGACGGCCCTGGGACTGCAGGTTCACCACCTCGGCCAGCTTTTGTTCCGGCGTGGCGCCCGCAATGACATGGTCCACTCCCACCGCCAGCCCGACCTGGCGCGCGGCAGCCTCGCGGTCACCAGACAGCAGCCAGGTCTGTATGCCCAGCTCGCGCAAAGCGGATACGGCCGCCTGGGCGTCTCCGCGCAGACCTTCCTGCAACTCGAATGTCGCCAGCCAGCCCAGGCCGTCGGCCAGATGGGCTTGAGGCGCCCCTTCCGCTTCATCGGAAGACCCAAGGCTCACGCCACAAAATGCCGCCGACCCCAGGCGCAGTTGCCCACCATCCGCCAAGATCGCCTGCATGCCTTGACCGGCCACCTCTTGAATGTCCGTGAAGCGGATGGGAACATGATCCGCACCGGCCGCATCGGACTGCGCCTGCACCAGCGCTCGTGATACGGGGTGCAGTGAACCCTGCGCCAGCGAAGCCGCCAGCAACAGTGTGTGGGCCGCATCGACGCCTTCACGGGTGCGCACCGCTTGAAGCTTCAGTTGATCGTGGGTGAGTGTTCCGGTCTTGTCAAAGATCACGGCGTTGATCCCGGCCAGGGACTCAAAGGCCTGCAGGCGGCGAACCAGAATGCCCCGGCGGGCCAGCGCGCCGGCCGACGTGAGCATGGCGGCCGGTGTCGCCAGTGAGAGCGCACACGGACAAGTGACGATCAACACCGCCACCGCCACCGCCAGCGCTTTGCTGTGATCGATCTGCCACCAGTACCAGCCAGCGAAGGCCGCCGCCAGGAGCACCAGCACGAGAAACGGCGCGGCAATGCGATCCGCCAGAACGGCCAGCCGCGGCTTTTCGGTGGACGCTTTTTCCATCAGAGCAACGATCTGTGCAAAGCGGGTGTCGCGCCCCAGACGCTGAACGGACACCTGCACAGGGCCGCCCAGGTTGAAGCTGCCCGCCACCACAGCCTGGCCGCACGTGCGCACGACCGGACGTGACTCGCCCGTCAGCAGGGCTTCGTCGACCGTCGCGGACTCGCTGCGGACCTCGCCATCACCCGGGAACGCCTGCCCCGCCTGAACACGCACCTCGTCGCCCACCAAGAGTCGCCGAACCGAAACCGACTCAAAGCTGCCATCGGGTTTCATCCGCTCGCACACCTCGGGCAGGCGGTTCATCAGGCTGTCGAGCGCTCCGGCTGTGCGGTCGCGCGCCTTGAGCTCCAGATAGCGACCGCCCAGCAGGAAGAACACGAACATGGTCAGCGAGTCGAACCAGACCTCATGCCCCCAGGGACCGGTTGGATCGAACGTGGCGGCCGAGCTCGCGATGAAGGTCACCAGAATGCCGATGGACACGGGGGTGTCCATGCCCACCCGGCCGCGCATGAGGTCGCGCCAGGCACTGCTGAAAAACGGGCCACTGGCAAAAAACACCACCGGCAGGCTCAATACCCAACTGGCCCAACGCAGCAACTGGTCGATGTCAGGAGGGATCTCACCGGGCGTGGCCACGTAGGCGGGCCACGCGTACATCATGACCTGCATGGCGCAGAAACCGGCCACGAACAAACGCCACAGCGCGCGGCGGGTTTCGCGCAGGCGTTCGCTGATGGACAGCGCTTGTTGCATCGGCAGCAACCGGTAGCCGGTCTCACCAACCGCTTGCGCGAGGCTGGACATGCGGGTCTGGGTCGGGTCCCAGCGCAGGGTCAGGCGCCTTGTGGCGGCATGCACCTGGGCAAACTGCACACCGGGCAGATCTTGCAATGCGCATTCAACCGTGTCGGCACACGCCGCGCAATACATGCCTTGCACCATCAGTACCGACTCTGCCACCTGGTGGCCATCGACATCGGAAAATTCGGTGAAATCCTGCTGTTCGATCGGATCGTCCAGAACAGCGAAGTTGTCGATAACGGTGAGCGGACCCCGGTGCGCGCCAAACAGACTGGGCGCAGCCACGCCCTCACCCGTTTGCTCGACGCGACCAGAGGCCGCGGGATCGCTGGGCAAGGAACGCCCAAGCGATAGCCCCACCGGGGGCGCGGTGACGGCCTCGTTCATGCGCTGAGGGTAATTCAACAGGAGCTCCAGGCGCTTGATTTAAGTCAACCGCTTCGGGGCGGTCTTTGTTAGCCTATTGTCTTTCCAACAACAATTTCACTGGAGAACAGCATGTACAAGCGCATCCTCGTGGCGACCGACGGTTCCAAACTGTCGCAAATGGCCGTCGAACACGCCATCAATCTGGCCGATATCACCGGTGCCGAAGTGGTGGCACTCAAGGTGGTGCCGCGCTATCCGCAGACCTATTTTGAAGGAGGCGTGGCGCTTGCCGCTGCGGAAGTGGCCCGCATCGAAAAGCAGTGGCAGGACGAAGCCATGGAAGCGGTCAATGCCGTGAAGTCAGCGGGACAGCTGCGCGAAGTGAAGGTCAAGCCGATCACCGTGAAATCCGACCTGATTGCCGAAGCCATCATCGCGGCAGCCAAGCGCAACAAATGTGACCTGATCGTGATGGCATCGCATGGTCGTCGAGGCCTCAAACGCTTGCTGCTGGGCAGCGAAACCCAGCAAGTGCTGACGCATTCGCACACACCTGTCCTGGTGTTGAGATAACCACCCCCGCGTCGCCTTCGGCGTCCCCGCCCCCAGAGGACAACGCGAGCGGCCCGGCGAAGCCGGTTCCGCCACATTCCGCCTTGGTGACACGCACTCCGGAAAAGCTTCCGCAGCGCGTTTCATTTCTCAGGCGAATTCGCTCTTGTATTGTTCGCGCAGCAGGTTCTTCTGCACCTTGCCCATGGTGTTGCGGGGCAGTTCGTCCACCACGAAGCAGCGTTTGGGGATCTTGAAGTTCGCCAGCCTGGTTTTCAGGTCGGCGATCACCCGCTCGGGCTGCACCGTGGCGCCGGGCCTGGCGATGATGACAGCCACGCCCGCCTCGCCAAAGTCCGGGTGCGGCACGCCGATCACGGCGCTCTCGGCCACGCCGGGCATTTCGTTGATCGAGCCCTCGATTTCGGCCGGGTACACGTTGTAGCCGCCCGAGATGATCAGGTCCTTGCTGCGGCCGACGATGGTCACGTAGCCGTCAGCATCCACCTTGCCCACATCGCCGGTCTTGAAAAAGCCGTCGGCCGTGAACTCCTCGGCCGTTTTCTCGGGCATGCGCCAGTAGCCCTTGAACACGTTGGGGCCGCGCACCTGAATGCCGCCGATCTCCCCCGGCGACACGGACTTGCCGTCGTCTTCCACCACGCGCAGGGTCACACCCGGCAGCGGGAAGCCCACAGTGCCGCCGCGCCGCTCCGTCGCACCGCCGTAACGCGCATCCGGACCGCAGGGGTTGGACGTGAGCATCACCGTCTCACTCATGCCGTAGCGCTCCAGGATGGTGTGCCCGGTGCGGCGCTGCCAGTCGGTGAAGGTTTCGATCAGCAACGGTGCCGAGCCGGCGATGAACAGACGCATGTGAGCGGTCTGAGCCAACGTGAGCGTCGGTTCGGCCAGCATGCGCACATACAGCGTGGGTACGCCCATGAAGACCGTGGCCTCCGGGAACTTAGCGATCACCCGCCTGGGATCGAACCTGGACAGCCAGATCATCTTGCTGCCGTTGATCAGCGCGCCGTGGATGGCCACGAACAGGCCGTGCACGTGGAAGATGGGCAGTGCATGGATCAGCACATCGTCGGGCTGCCATTGCCAGTAGTCGCGCAGCATCACAGCGTTGCTGCGCATGTTGCCGTGGGTGAGCATTGCGCCCTTGCTGCGCCCGGTGGTGCCGCTGGTGTAGAGGATGGCAGCGACGTCATCGTCCTGCCGCACCGCTGGCGTGTGGTGGTCGCTCTGGTGGGCGGCGCGCTCCAGCAGGCTGCCACTGCGGTCATCGCCAAGGGTGAACACGTATTTCGTGCCCGCGGTGAAGGCGATCTTGCTGACCCAGCCGTGGTTCTGCGGGCTGCAGACCACCACGGCCGGTTCGGCGTTGCCAATGAAGTATTCGATCTCTGCACTCTGGTAGGCGGTGTTGAGCGGCAGGAACACATGGCCGGCGCGCAAGGTGGCCAGGTAGAGCACCATGGCTTCGACCGACTTTTCCACCTGTACCGCGATGCGCGAGGCGGCGGGCAGCTCCAGCGAATCGAGCAGGTTGGCCACCATGGCGGTGGCGCGGTCGAGGTCGCGCCAGGAATACGTCAGGCCGTCGTCGGTCTCCACGGCGTTGCGGTCGAGATCGGCGGGAAACGCGTCGCGCAGCGCGACGAACAGGTTCTGGTTGCTCATGGATGGATCGGGTAAAAACATTCAGAAGTTGGGTGGGCGTTTGGCCAGGAAGGCCGCGATGCCTTCGCGGTGCTCGGGGCTGTCGGCGTAGTCGTAGGCGGTGGGCAGCAGCGCTTCGGCCCCCTGCCCGCCCGCGAGCGCACGCAGGGCCTGCTTGTTCAGTCGGGCTGCCTGCGGAGCCAGGCGCGTCATGCGCTCGGCGCACTGCAAAGCTTTGACTGGCACCTCGGCGTCGTGCAGCACGGTCTGCAGGAAGCCGCGCGCGAGCATCGTGGGCGCGTCGAGCACCGCGGCCTCCAGCAGCATCTGGCGCGCCGTGGCCAGCCCGACTTCGCGCGCGACCAGCTCGGCCTCGCGTGGTGCCATGGGAAAGCCCAGCTTGGCAATCGGCGCGCCAAAGCGGGCACCCTGCCCCGCCACACGGATGTCGCAGCAGCTGGCGATCTCCACGCCGGCGCCCATGCAGTTGCCCTCGATCTGCACAACGATGGGCAGGTCGCAGGCCAGCATGGCCGAGAGGCCGCCCCAGACATCGTTTTCGTGGAAGTCGCGCAAACCCTCGGGATGGAAACGGAAGTCGGTGTACTCGGCGATGTCACCGCCTGCACAGAAATGTCCGCCCTCGCCCCCCACCAGCACGGCTCGCACGTCGGCGCGTTGCTGCACCTCGGTGAACACCTGCCGCAATTCGCGCCACATCGCACGCGACATGGCGTTGAACTTGGCCGGATTCGACAGCGTCACCCGTGCGACGGCGCCATCGATCTTCAGACGGACATGACCTGACATGCGATCCTTTGCTGGATGGGTCTCAGTCGAGCTTGGCACCCGAGGCCTGGACCACCTGGGCCCATTTGCGGATTTCACCCTTGACGAAGCCATCGAACTGAGCACCGGTCAGGTTGGGGAACTCGGCGCCCTGGGATGTCCAGACGGCCTTGGCCTCGTCGGCCTGTGCGGCCTTGCGGATTTCTTCAATGGCACGGGCTTGTGCTTCGGCAGGTGTGCCTTTGGGCGCCCAGATGCCGTACCAGGTGGTCACGTTGTAATCCGGCAAACCCACCTCGGCCGCGCTGGGCACATCCGGGAACGCCGGGTTGCGTTTGTTGCCCGAAACCATGAGCGCCTTGATCCGGCCACCCTTGATGTGACCGGCCGAAGAACCCAGGCCGTCGAACATCATGTCGACGTTGCCGGCGATCAGGTCGTTGAGCGCGGGGCCAGCACCTCGGTAGGGGATGTGGGTGATGAAGGTCTTGCTCTGCTGCTTGAAGAGCTCGCCCGCCAGATGGTGCGAGGTGCCGGCGCCGGCCGATCCGTAGTTGAGCTTGCCTGGCCTGGACTTGACCTGTGCAAGGAAAGCCTTGAAATCCATGCCGCCGTATTGTTTGGTGTTCACCACCAGCACCTGCGGCACGCTGGCCACCAGGATCAGGGGCACCAGGTCTTTTTCGATGTCGTAATCCAGCTTGGGGTACATGCTGGGCGCGATGGTGTGGTGCACCGCGCCCATGAACAGCGTGTAGCCATCGGATGCGGCGCGCGCGGCAATACCGGCGCCCAGCGTGCCACCGGCACCGCCGCGGTTGTCGATCACCAGCGCCTTGCCGGCGAGGCGTGTGAACTGGGCACCCAGCGGGCGGGCAAACGCGTCGGTGCCGCCACCGGCCGGGAACGGCACGATCAAGGTCACCGGTTTGTTGGGCCAGGCGCCCTGCGCATGGCCCGCGCTGCCATAGACCGCCAGGCCGGCTGCTGCCGCCCGAAGCACATCCCGCCGATTGAATCCGTTTGTCTGCATGGGTTTGTCTCCGTTGTGGTTGTGGAAAAGTCTGCGTCAGGGAAGCAGTTCCTTGATCGCAGGCGCGACCGGAATCTTGCTTTGCGCGAGGGCGGCCCGATTTTTGTCGAGCTTCTTGGGATCGTAGAGGTAGTTGACCATCAGTCCGTAGGACTGCTTGAAGCCCTTGACCGACGGATCGGCCGCCCAGTTCAGGCGCTCGACCCGGGCACCGTTGCCCAGATGAAAACGGGCCACCGGGTCCAACGGCTTGCCGTCCTTGAGCTCCTGGGCCAGGTAGCGCGCGGCCCATTGCTTGAGGGCCACACGCGGCGCCGATTTTTCGGCCAGTTCGGGGGCCGCTTCCCAAGCCTGCAGCAATTCTGCGGGTGCGTTTTTGGCCAGCCAGCCACGCAGACCGGGAATCGGCGAGAGCGTCGCAAAGGTCTTGAGGCGAGGAAACTCTTCGTGCAGGCTTTCCACCACGCGCTTGATCAACGAGTCGCCAAAGCTCACGCCACGCAACCCGGCCTGGGTGTTGCTGATCGAGTAGAAGATGGCGGTGGTGGCTCGACCCAGATCGGCTGGTGCTGCGGATTCGTCCAGCAACGGCGTGATGCTGGCGGCGATCTCATTGATCAGCGCCACCTCGACAAAAATCAACGGCTCACCCGGCAGGCGCGGGTGAAAAAAGCCGTAGCAGCGACGATCGCTGTCGAGCCGGTTTTTCACATCGTCCCAGCTGCGGATATCGTGAACCGCCTCGTATTTGATGAGCTTTTCCACCAGCGAGGCGGGCGAGTCCCAGCTGATGCGGCGCAGTTCGAGGAAGCCCACATCGAACCAGGTGGAGAACATGTACTCCATCTCCACGTCCAGCGCGAGCAGGCGCTTGTCAGCTTTCAGGTGTGGCTGCATCTCGGCGCGCAGGTTCACCAGAAAGGGAATGCCGTCCGGGTGGGCGCTGAAGCGCTGCAGCAGACGCCGGCGCGGCGACACGGTCGCGCGCCGGTACAACACCTCGGCGGCGGCTTCGTCGGGCGTGCCCACCGCGGCCGCGTACTCCACCTGTGCCGCCTTCACCTGCTCGGGGTCGGCCACGAAACGTTCACTCATGAGCAGCCACAGGTCACGCCGGTGGGCTGCCGAGGCACTCGTGTACCACTCGATCAAGGCCCCCGCGCGCCGCCCACCTTCGACCTCGCTCACCAGCGGATCGACAATGGCCTTGAGTTCGTCAAGCTTGTGGCGCAGGGCGCGCGGCGACATGGCCTCTTCGCCCTGGCGCAGCCGGGCCTTGAGACGGTCCTGCGTGGACCGTGCAGCCCTTGGCGGCGGTTTGCGCAGACGCGCGACGTGTTCGGACAGCCATTCGCGGGTGTTCATGCCGTGATCCTCGACTTCTGGTTGCGGGCGAGTTCGCGCAGCGCCACGCGCTGGCGGGTCAGGTGGGTGCGCATGGCGGCTTCGGCGCCCTCGGCGTCGTGCGCCCTCAGCGCGGCATACACCGCCATGTGTTCAGACAGGCTTTGCTCCAGGCGTCCCGGCGCGTGCAGCTGCTGCAGGCGCGCGAGCTTGACGATCTTGCGCAGGTCGCCGATCACCTGCGCCAGCCAGCGGTTGTTGGCCAGCAGGATGATGGCTTCGTGGATCGCAAAATTGGTCTCGTAGTATTCGGTGATCCGCTTGCCCTTGGCGTTGCGTTGCAGTCGGTCGTGCAACTGCTCCAGCGCCGCCAGGTCGGCGTCGGTTGCATTGCGCGCGGCTTCGAAAGCGCAGCGCCCTTCCAGCAGCGCGATGACTGGAAAGATTTCGTCCAGGTCCTTCTCTGTGATCTGGCTCACAAAGCAGCCGCGGCGCGGTTCATGGCGCAACAGGCCCTCGGCCGTCAGCACCTTGAGCGCTTCTCGCAACGGTGTGCGTGAGATCGACAGCTCGGCGCACATCGCTGGTTCGTCAATGAAACTGCCGGGCGCCAGTGCGCCCGCAAAGATGCGGTCGCGCAGCTTTGCGGCCACTTCATCATGCAGAGAGTTGAGCACCAGTCGCATCTGTGATTACCTGTAATTACATATAATACTAACCACATCGCATGCATCAGACGTCGGGAGTTACCCGTACCCCGATGGGGACGAAGTGGCAGAGTTGCTGCGGAACAGGTCCGCGATGGCGCCTGTCAAGGCCGGCGGCTCAGGTGCGACGACCGCACCACCACCAGAGCCCCAACCCACCCAAGATCATGGGCACACAGAGCCACTGGCCCATGCTCATGCCCAGCGTGAGCAGACCCAGGTGGGCATCGGGTTCACGGAAGAACTCGGCGATGAACCGGAACACACCGTAGCCGAACAGGAAGACCGCGCTCACCCGCCCGGTGGCCCGCGGCTTGCGTGCGTAGAGCCACAACAGCACAAAGAGCAACACACCTTCCATGAGGAACTGGTAGACCTGCGATGGGTGGCGCGGCAGATCGCCCGCGCCACGGAACACCATGCCCCAGGGCAGTGAGGGATCGGCCACACGGCCCCACAACTCGCCATTGATGAAGTTGCCCACGCGACCCGCCGCCAGCCCGGTGGGCACGCAGGGCGCCACAAAGTCCATCACCTGCAGCCAGGGCCGCTGGCGGCTGCGCGCGTACCAGACCATGGCCAACAGCACCCCCAGCATGCCGCCGTGAAAGCTCATGCCACCCTGCCAGACCGCAAACACCTCCAGCGGGTGGCTCAGGTAATAGGCCGGCTTGTAGAACAGGCAGTAGCCGATGCGGCCACCCACCACCACGCCCATGACACCGAGAAAGAGGATGTCTTCGACATCGCGTGAGGTCCATGGCTGGGGCTGGCGGATGGAAGCAAACGGCTCGTGCTTCAGGCGCGCTCGACCGAGCAGCACAAAGAGCGCAAACGCCGCGAGGTAGGTCAGGCCGTACCAGTGAATGGCCAGGGGGCCGAGTTGCAGCGCGACGGGATCGATCTGGGGATGAATCAGCATGGCAGAGATTGTGCACGCTGACCGTGCAGCCTGAAGGTGACCGGGCTGTCCACGCGCCAAAAAACCAAACAGCCTCCGGAGAGGCTGTTGTGGTTTCAGCGCAGTGGCTTCAGTCGCCCAGCAACGAAAGATTGCGCACCGCGCCCTTGTCGGCCGAGGTCGCGAGCAAGGCGTAGGCTTTGAGCGCAGCCGACACCTTGCGCGGGCGCGGCTGGGCGGGCTTCCAGCCCTTGGCGTCCTGCTCGGCGCGGCGCTTGGCCAGCTCTTCGTCGCTCAGCAGCACGTTGATGCTGCGGGCGGGGATATCGATGCGGATGCGATCGCCGTTGCGCACCAGGCCGATAGCGCCACCGGCCGCCGCCTCGGGCGAGCAGTGGCCGATCGACAGGCCCGAGGTACCGCCGGAGAAGCGGCCATCGGTCAGCAGCGCACAGGCCTTGCCCAGGCCTTTGGACTTGATGTAGCTCGTGGGGTAAAGCATTTCCTGCATGCCCGGGCCACCCTTGGGGCCTTCATAGCGCACGATGACCACATCCCCGGCCTTCACCTTGTCGGCCAGGATCTCAGCGACGGCTTCGTCCTGCGATTCGGTCACGTAGGCCGAACCCTCGAACACCAGGATCGATTCGTCCACACCAGCCGTTTTCACCACGCAGCCATCCAGCGCTATGTTGCCGTGCAGCACGGCCAGCCCCCCCTCTTGCGAGTAGGCGTGTTCGCCCGCGCGGATGCAGCCCTCGGCGCGGTCCAGGTCCAGACTGGGCCAGCGAGTGGCCTGGCTGAACGCCACCTGGGTGGGGATGCCGGCCGGGCCGGCCATGTAGAAGGTCTTGACGGCGTCAGACGGATCGCGCGCGATGTCCCACTGATCCAGTGCATCCTTCATGGTCTTCGCGTGGATGGTGGGCACGTCGGTGTGCAGCTTGCCGGCGCGGTCCAGTTCACCCAGGATGGCCATGATGCCGCCCGCACGGTGCACATCTTCGATGTGGTACTTGTTGGTGTTGGGCGCCACCTTGCACAGCTGCGGCACCGATCGCGAAAGGCGGTCAATATCCTGCATCGTGAAGTCGATCTGTGCTTCTTGTGCGATCGCTAGCAGGTGCAGGATGGTGTTGGTCGAGCCGCCCATGGCGATGTCCAGCGTGATGGCGTTCTCGAAGGCCTTGAAGCCCATGGAACGCGGCAGCACCGACGCGTCGCCCTGCTCGTAGTAACGCTCGCACAGCGCCACCGCCGTGCGACCGGCGCGCCTGAACAGCTGCTCGCGGTCGGCGTGCGTGGCCACCACCGTTCCGTTGCCCGGCAGCGCCAGGCCCAGCGCCTCGGCCAGACAGTTCATCGAATTGGCGGTGAACATGCCCGAGCAGGAACCACAGGTCGGGCAGGCCGAGCGTTCGACCTCGGCCAGATCGGCGTCACTCACCTTGCTGTCCACGGCCATCACCATGGCATCGACCAGATCAAGCTTCTTGAACTCCATCACCTGGGTCTGCGGGTTGGCCAGACGCACCTTGCCCGCTTCCATCGGACCTCCGGAAACGAACACCACCGGGATGTTCAGCCGCATGGCGGCCATGAGCATGCCGGGGGTGATCTTGTCGCAGTTGGAGATACACACCAGCGCGTCGGCGCAATGCGCGTTGACCATGTACTCGACCGAGTCGGCGATCAGCTCACGGCTGGGCAGCGAATACAACATGCCGTCGTGGCCCATGGCGATACCGTCGTCCACCGCAATGGTATTGAACTCTTTGGCCACGCCGCCCACGGCCTCGATCTCGCGCGCCACCAGCTGGCCCAGGTCCTTCAGGTGCACGTGACCGGGCACGAACTGCGTGAAGGAATTGGCGACCGCGATGATGGGTTTGCTGAAGTCGCCATCCTTCATGCCGGTGGCACGCCAGAGCGAGCGGGCACCGGCCATGTTGCGGCCGGCGGTGGAGGTCTTGGAGCGGTAAGCGGGCATGGTGAGGTCTTTGTCTGGGCGGATCAGGGGGCAAAAAACGCAGCCTTGGATTATCTCCCACGCCCAGAAGGTGATTGCCGGCCGCGCTATAAGCAGGGCACAACAATGCCCCACCACCGGAGACCCCCATGGCCAAACCGACCGTCATTCCGATCCAGCCGATGAACCCGCGCAGCCGCAACATCACCCAGGGCAAATCGCGCGCGCCCAACCGCTCCATGTACTACGCCATGGGTTACGAAGAGGCCGATTTCGTCAAGCCCATGGTGGGCGTGGCGAATGGCCACAGCACCATCACCCCGTGCAACTCGGGTCTGCAGAAGCTGGCCGACGCGGCCATCGCCGGCATTGAGGAAGCCGGCGGCAACGCCCAGGTATTCGGCACACCCACCATCTCGGACGGCATGGCCATGGGCACCGAGGGCATGAAGTACTCGCTGGTGAGCCGCGAGGTGATTGCCGACTGCATCGAAACCTGCGTGCAGGGGCAGTGGATGGACGGCGTGCTCGTCATCGGTGGCTGCGACAAGAACATGCCCGGCGGCCTGATGGGCATGCTGCGCGCCAACGTGCCGGCCATCTATGTCTACGGCGGCACCATCCTGCCGGGGCGCTACAAAGACCAGGACCTGAACATCGTGAGCGTTTTTGAAGCGGTGGGCCAGAACGCGGCCGGAAACATGAGCGACGCCGAGCTCCGCGAGATCGAGATGCGGGCGATCCCGGGATCGGGCTCCTGTGGCGGCATGTACACCGCCAACACCATGAGCTCAGCCTTCGAGGCGCTGGGCATCTCCCTGCCCTACTCCAGCACCATGGCCAACCCGCACGACGAGAAAATGGACTCGGCCCGCGAGTCGGCGAAGGTGCTGATCGAGGCGATCCGCAAAGACATCAAGCCGCGCGACATCGTCACCCGAGAGAGCATCGAGAACGCGGTGGCCGTGATCATGGCCACGGGTGGATCGACCAACGCCGTGCTGCATTTCCTGGCCATTGCGCACGCCGCGGGCGTCGAATGGCGCATCGACGACTTCGAACGCGTGCGTGTGAAAACACCGGTGCTCTGCGACCTCAAGCCCAGCGGCCGCTACCTGGCGGTCGACCTGCACCGCGCTGGCGGCATTCCGCAGGTGATGAAGATGCTGCTGAACGCCGGCCTGCTGCATGGCGACTGCCTCACCATCACCGGCCAGACCATCGCAGAAGTGCTCAAAGACGTGCCCGACACGCCGCGCGCCGACCAGGACGTGATCCGCCCCATCGACCGACCCATGTACGCCCAGGGCCACCTGGCCATCCTCAAAGGCAACCTGTCACCCGAGGGCTGCGTGGCCAAGATCACCGGCCTGAAAAACCCCGTGATGACCGGCCCCGCGCGGGTGTTCGACGACGAGCAGTCGGCGCTGCAGGCCATCCTGGACGGCAAGATCAAGGCCGGTGACGTGATGGTGCTGCGCTACCTCGGCCCCAAGGGCGGACCTGGCATGCCCGAGATGCTGGCGCCCACCGGTGCGCTGATCGGTGCAGGGCTGGGCGAGAGCGTAGGCCTGATCACCGATGGCCGCTTCTCGGGAGGCACCTGGGGCATGGTGGTGGGCCACGTGGCGCCCGAGGCCGCAGCCGGTGGCACGATTGCCCTGGTGAACGAGGGCGACAGCATCACCATCGACGCCCATGCCCTCCGGCTGGAGCTCAACGTGGCAGCCGACGAAATTGCCCGCCGCCGAGCCGGCTGGACCGCTCCCGCGCCCCGCTACACCCGTGGCGTGCAAGCCAAATTTGCGTTCAACGCAGCCAGTGCAAGCCGCGGTGCGGTGCTTGACAACTACTGAATGGCAGGAAACCCCGTGCAGGCTCAGCGGCGCTTGCTCTTCATGCCCAGCGCCTGGCGCTGGCGCTCAATGCGGTCCTGCTTTTTCTGGTCCATCTTTTCCATCTCCTTGCGCTTGGTGTAGCCGGTGCTGTCAGCCCAGGCCCACCAAGCGACGGCCATGGGAAAGGGCGACAACACCCACCACCAGGAAAGCTCGGCAACGAATCCAATTTCGAAGTACTTCAGTAGCAACAGGCCGACGCCCGCGATGAGGAAATACATCACACCCTCCAGTAAAGGTCCGATAAAGCCCGGCAAGAAACTGTAAGCGAGCGTATCCGGGCTGTCCCACTGGGTAAAATCCAGTCTGTGAGATTTTCACGTTCACCCACTAGGACAACACCATGAAACGCGCTCTCCTGATTATGGCCGCTGTGGCCGCCATCTCCGCTCCCGCCATGGCCGACGAAGCCCTCGCCAAGAGCAAGAACTGCATGGCCTGCCATGCCGTGGACAAGAAGCTGGTCGGCCCCGCCTACAAGGACGTGGCCAAGAAGTACGCCGGCAACGCCAAGGCCGCCGACATGCTGGCCGAGAAAGTCGTCAAGGGCGGTTCGGGCGTCTGGGGTGCGATCCCCATGCCTGCCAACCCACAGGTGAGCGCGGCCGAGGCCAAGAAGCTGGTTGCCTGGGTGCTGAGCCAGAAGTAATCCACTTCCCGCTGTTCCAACAAAAAAACCCGCTGGAAGTCCAGCGGGTTTTTTGTTATCTGGTTCCTGGCGCCCGAGGACGCCAGCAACACAGGATCAGTTGTTTTCAGACAATTGATCGAGGATGGCCGGGTTCTCCAGGGTGGAGGTGTCCTGGGTGATGGCTTCGCCCTTGGCGATCGAGCGCAGCAGGCGGCGCATGATCTTGCCCGAGCGCGTCTTGGGCAGGTTGTCACCGAAGCGGATGTCCTTGGGCTTGGCGATCGGACCGATCTCTTTGCCCACCCAGTCGCGCAGCACTTTGGCGATCGCCTTCGCTTCGTCGCCCGTGGGGCGCGAACGCTTGAGCACCACGAAGGCCACGATGGCTTCACCCGTCAAGTCGTCCGGACGGCCTACCACGGCGGCTTCGGCCACCAGGTCGGTCTTGCCGACGAGGGCCGACTCGATCTCCATCGTGCCCATGCGGTGACCGGAGACGTTCAGCACGTCGTCAATACGGCCGGTGATGCGGAAGTATCCGCGGTCAGGACTGCGCACCGCGCCGTCGCCGGCCAGGTAGTAGCCCTTCAGTTCTTCGGGGAAGTAGCTCTTCTTGAAACGCTCGGGGTCGCCCCAGATGGTGCGGATCATCGAAGGCCAGGGCCGCTTGACGACCAGGATTCCGCCCGCGCCATTGGGCACGTCCATGCCCGCTTCGTCCACGATGGCGGCCGTGATACCCGGCAACGGCAGCGTACACGAACCCGGCACCAGCGGTGTGGCGCCGGGCAGCGGCGTGATCATGTGGCCACCAGTCTCGGTCTGCCAGAAGGTGTCGACGATGGGGCAACGCTCGCCGCCGATGTGCTTGTAGTACCACATCCAGGCTTCGGGGTTGATGGGCTCACCCACCGAACCCAGGATGCGCAGGCTGGACAGGTCCGAGCGCGCCGGGTGCACCTTTTCGTCACCCTCGGCCGCCTTGATCAGCGAACGGATCGCGGTCGGGGCGGTGTAAAAGATCGTGCACTTGTGTTTCTCGATCATCTGCCAGAAGCGACCGGCGTTCGGGTAGGTCGGCACACCTTCAAACACGATCTGGGTCGCGCCCGCGGCCAGCGGGCCATAGGCGACGTAGGTGTGACCGGTGATCCAGCCGATGTCGGCGGTGCACCAGAACACGTCGTCGGCCTTCAGATCGAAGGTCCAGTTCATGGTCAGGTTGGCCCACAGCAGGTAACCACCGGTGCTGTGCTGCACGCCTTTGGGTGTGCCGGTGGAGCCGGAGGTGTAGAGCACGAACAGCGGGTGCTCGGCGCCCACCATGACCGCCGGGCAGTCGGTGGACTCCGAAGCCATCACGTCGTGCATGTAGCTGTCGCGACCCGCCACCATGTTGCAGGCGGTGGGCGTGCGCTGGAAGACGATCACGTCCTTGACGCACTCGCAGCCGCCCATGGCGATGCCTTCGTCCACGATGGCCTTGAGCGGCAGTTCCTTGCCACCGCGCAACTGGTAGTTGGCGGTGATCACGGCCACGGCGCTGGCGTTCTGGATACGTTCCTGCAAGGCCTTGGCGGAGAAGCCGCCGAACACCACGCTGTGCGTCGCACCGATGCGGGCGCAGGCCTGCATGGCCACCACGCCTTCGATCGTCATCGGCATGTAGATGACGACGCGGTCGCCCTTCTTCACGCCTCGGGCCTTCAAAGCATTCGCAAATTGCGACACTTTGGCCAGCAGTTCCTTATAGGACACCTTGGTTACTTCGCCGCCATCGGCTTCGAAGATGATGGCTGTCTTGTTCTCCACCGGCGTGCCCATGTGGCGGTCCAGGCAGTTGTACGAAGCGTTGAGCTCACCGTCTTCGAACCAGGTGAAGAACGGCGCGTTCGACTCGTCCAGCACCTTGGTGAAAGGCTTGCTCCAGGTCAGCGTTTCGCGGGCACGCTTGGCCCAGAAACCCTCAAAGTCGTTTTCGGCCTCGGCACACAGGGCGTTGTAGGCATCCATGCCCGAAATACGGGCAGCCTTGCGGGTCGCTTCAGTGGGTTCAAAAACACGGTTTTCGACCAGGGTGGATTCGATCGACGACGAAGGCGCGGACATGGGCAGTCTCCTCAGGTGTTGTGGGAACAGGTAGCGCATGAATGTGCGCAAAGGCTCTTACGAGCCACTTACATAGACTCGCGCGGACAACCCGCCCCAAAGGGCGGTTCGATCCAGCGACCTGCCAAGATGGACTTGTAGCACAGCGGACATCGACCGGGTTCTACAATCGCCCCGCCCACTACGGGTTTGCCCGCACCGCTAGCCACTTCAATACTCCATGAGCACACCCGTCAAAAACCCCAGCACCCTGCAGGCCTTGCCCAACCTGATCTTTGCCAGCCGCTGGTTGCAGTTGCCGCTGTACCTGGGCCTGATCCTGGCGCAAGGCATCTATGTCTTCCATTTCTGGGTGGAACTGGTCCACCTGATCGAGGCCGCCTTTGGCAACAAAGACGCGCTGGCAGCCCTGGTCAAAAGCATTGGCTACAAGGAATCCTTCGAAGTCACTTCACTCAACGAGACCATCATCATGCTGGTGGTGCTGGCGCTGATCGACGTGGTGATGATCTCCAACCTGCTGATCATGGTGATCGTCGGCGGCTACGAAACCTTCGTGAGCCGCATGAACCTGGAGAGCCACCCCGATCAGCCCGAGTGGCTGAGCCATGTGAACGCGTCAGTACTCAAGGTCAAGCTGGCCACGGCCATCATCGGCATCTCGTCGATCCACCTGCTCAAGACGTTCATCAACGCCGCCAACTACGAAGAAAAGGTGCTGATGTGGCAGACCATCATCCATGTGGTGTTCCTGCTCAGCGCCATGGCCATCGCCGTGACCGACCGTCTGATGAGCAAACCCGCGGGTGGCGATCACTGAGCCCCTGCAACGCATCCCCGGAAGCGGCCCTTGAGGCCGCTTTTTTGATCCTGGCGCCAGCAAAAAAGCTCAGCGGCCGACCATCTGCTGTGGCACCACCCAGCGGTCGAAGTCCTCAGGCGACACGTGGCCCAACGCCAGAGCGGCCTCGCGCAGGGTCAGGCTCTCCCGGTGCGCTTTCTTCGCAATCTCGGCCGCCCGGTCGTAACCGATGTGCGGATTCAGCGCGGTCACCAGCATCAGCGAGCGTTCCAGCAGCTCGTTGATGCGCTCGCGGTTGGGCTCGATACCGGCCGCGCAGTGCGCGTTGAAGCTCGCCATGCCATCAGCGAGCAGGCGCACGCTCTGCAGAAAGTTGTGCACCACCATCGGGCGGAACACGTTGAGCTCGAAATTGCCCGATGCACCGCCCATGTTGATGGCCACGTCATTGCCCATCACCTGGCAGCACAGCATGGTCAGCGCCTCGCACTGCGTCGGGTTGACCTTGCCCGGCATGATGGACGAACCAGGTTCGTTTTCCGGAATCGACAGCTCACCCAGTCCGCTGCGCGGGCCGCTGGCGAGCCAGCGCACGTCGTTGGCGATTTTCATCAGGCTGGCCGCCAGCCCCTTGAGCGCGCCGTGCGCGTGCACCAGCGCGTCGCAGGTGGCCAATGCTTCGAACTTGTTGGGTGCGCTCACCAGCGGCAAGCCGGTGTGGCGGGCCAGCTCGGCCGCCACCTGCTCGGCAAAACCGGCCGGGGCATTCAACCCGGTACCCACCGCCGTCCCGCCCAGCGCCAGCTCACACAGGTGCGGCAGCGCGGTGTGCAGATGCCGCTCGGCATGCGACAGCTGCGCCACCCACCCCGAAATCTCCTGACCCAGCGTCAGCGGTGTCGCATCTTGCAGGTGGGTGCGACCGATCTTCACGATGTCGTCGAAGGCCACCGCTTTGGCGTCCAGGGTGTCCCGCAGCGCCACCAGTGCCGGCAGCAGCCGCTGTGTCAGTCCATTGACCGCGGCGAGGTGCATGGCGGTGGGAAACACGTCGTTGGACGACTGGCTGCGGTTCACATCGTCGTTCGGGTGCACCAGCCGCCCCTCTCCCCGCGCGCCGCCCAGCAACTCGCTGGCGCGGTTGGCCAGCACCTCGTTCAGGTTCATATTGCTCTGCGTGCCCGAACCGGTCTGCCAGACCACCAGCGGGAATTCGCCCGCGTGCCGTCCGGCGATGACTTCGTCGGCTGCCGCCACGATGGCGTCCGCCCGGTCGGCGTCCAGCGAAGCCAGAGACGGGTTCACAACGGCGCAGGCCCGCTTGACCTCGGCCAGCGCACGGATCAGCTCGGTCGGCAGACGCTCGCCCGAGATCGCGAAGTGCGCCAGTGAGCGCTGCGTCTGCGCGCCCCACAGACGGTCTGCAGGCACCTCGATGGCGCCCATGCTGTCGGTTTCGATGCGGGTTGTTGACAGGGTGTTCATGGCATGGCTCCGGTCGTCAGCCGGTGAAAGGCTGGGCCTGTCAAAATAGCAGGCTGATCCCACCGTAGCAGACCTTGCGCCGTGCCACCAGCGCGGCACGCCTTGTCCACGTCAACACCATTGCCCCACGCCATGACCACGAGCATCCGCCAGAACGACCTGATCGAATCCGTCGCCGCCGCCCTGCAGTACATCAGCTACTACCACCCCGCCGACTACATCGCCCACCTGGCCCGAGCCTACGAACGCGAGCAGAGCGCCGCCGCCAAGGACGCCATCGCGCAGATCCTGACCAACAGCAAGATGAGCGCCACCGGCCACCGCCCGATCTGCCAGGACACCGGCATCGTCAACGTGTTCCTGAAGGTCGGCATGGACGTGCGCTGGGAAGGCTTCTCCGGCAGCCTGGACGACGCGATCAACGAAGGTGTGCGCCGTGGCTACAACCACCCCGACAACACGCTGCGCGCCAGCGTGGTGGCCGATCCGCAGTTCGACCGCAAGAACACCAAGGACAACACCCCCGCCGTGATCTTCACCGAGATCGTGCCCGGCAACACGGTGGAAGTGACCGTGGCCGCCAAGGGCGGCGGTTCGGAGAACAAGTCCAAGATGGTCATGCTCAACCCGGGTGACAACGTGGTCGACTGGGTGCTGAAGACCGTGCCGACCATGGGCGCCGGCTGGTGTCCGCCGGGCATGCTGGGCATCGGCATCGGCGGCACCGCCGAGAAGGCCGTGCTCATGGCCAAGGAAAGCCTGATGGACGACCTGGACATGTACGAGCTGCAGGCCAAGGCATCCAAAGGCGAGAAGCTCAGCAAGGTGGAAGAAATGCGCCTGGAGCTGTTCGAAAAAGTCAACGCACTGGGCATCGGCGCACAAGGTCTGGGCGGCCTCACCACCGTGCTCGACGTCAAGATCAAGATGTACCCCACGCACGCGGCCAGCAAGCCCGTGGCCATGATCCCCAACTGCGCCGCCACGCGCCACGCGCACTTCGTGCTTGACGGCAGCGGCCCGGTCTATATCGACCCGCCGAGCCTGGACCTGTGGCCCGACGTGGCCTGGACGCCCGACTACGTCAAGAGCAAGAAGGTGGACCTCAACGCCCTCACGGCCGCCGAAGTGGCGAGCTGGAAGCCCGGCGACACCCTGCTGCTCAACGGCAAAATGCTGACCGGCCGTGACGCCGCCCACAAACGCATCCAGGACATGCTGGCCAAGGGCGAACCGCTGCCGGTGGACTTCACCAACCGCGTCATCTACTACGTCGGCCCGGTCGATCCGGTCAAGGGCGAAGCGGTCGGCCCGGCCGGCCCCACCACCGCCACCCGCATGGACGGCTTCACCGAGATGATGCTGGCCCAGACCGGCCTGATCGCCATGGTTGGCAAGGCCGAGCGCGGCCCGGTCGCCATCGAGGCCATCAAGAAGCACAAGAGTGCCTACCTGATGGCCGTGGGCGGCGCCGCCTACCTCGTCTCCAAAGCCATCAAGACCGCGAAGGTCGTGGGTTTTGCCGACCTCGGCATGGAAGCCATCTACGAGTTCGACGTGGTCGACATGCCCGTGACCGTGGCGGTGGACGCGGGCGGCACGAGTGCCCACATCACCGGTCCGGCCGAGTGGAGCAAGCGCATCGCCTCGGGTGAATTCAAAGGTATCGCGGTGGCCGCCGCTTGAAGACCATCGGGGTTTTTGACAGCGGGGTGGGCGGCCTGAGCGTGCTCCGCACCCTGCTGCTCGAAATACCACAAGCCCGCTACGTCTACCTCGCCGACGGATCTCACGCACCCTACGGCGAACGCAGCGCCCAGCAGGTCGCAGAGCGGGCACAGCGCATCACCGCCCGCCTGCGCGAGGACCATGCGGTCGATGCCCTGGTGGTGGCCTGCAACACCGCCACCGCCCTGGCCATCGAATCGTTGCGCCAGCAACACCCCGACTGGCCCATCGTCGGCGTGGAACCCGCGCTGAAACCCGCTGCTGCACTGAGCCAGACCGGGCACATCGGCGTGCTCGCCACGCGCGGCACCGTCGAGAGCGAGCGCTTTGCCCACCTGCGCACCCGGATTGAGTCCGAATCCGGCCGCCCGCTGCACTTCAACTGCCAGGCCTGTGATGGCCTCGCTGACGCGATCGAGCACGGCGACGAAACCACAACACGGGCGCTGTGCGCACGCTACCTGGATGCTTTGCGCGCCAATGCCAGCGTCCCGGAACCCATGGACACGCTGGTGCTGGGCTGCACGCACTACCCGTTCGCGGCCGACATCCTGCAGGCGCTGTCCGGACCCGACGTTCGTCTGGTTGAAACCGGCGCGCCAGTGGCACGCCGCACGCGGGCGGTGCTGGGCCTGCCCGAGGCCCACCCTTCAGAGGGTGCGACACCGCAGATCACGCTGCTGTCCACCGGCGACCCTGCCCCCTTGGCGCAGGCCGCGGCGCGCTGGCTCGGCACCACCGTGGGTGCCACTCACATCAGCGTCTGATCCGGCGAACAACCCGCTGGGAGACACAGAGGTCAGCCGTTCGCCGGGTCTGGACCCGACAAGGCCGCCCGGCGACCCCGCTCCATGTTGACCGGCAGCAGCAACACCAGCCCGAGCAAAAACAGCAGCGCCGTGAATCCGATGGCCAGGCGCTGGTTGCCCCCGGTGGCCCAGGTGATGGCCCCATAGCTCAAGGGCCCGACGATACTCGCCAGCCGCGCTGCAAAGGTCCACAACCCATAGAACTCGGCCAGTTGCCTGGGCGGAGCCAGCATGCCCGCCATGGCGCGCCCAGACGACTGGCTGGAGCCCATGCACAAGCCAGCTATCGCGGCCGCGTACCAGAAACCGCCCTTGGTGGTGGTGAGTGCGGCGATGATGCAGGTCGCGATCCATCCGACCAGGGTGATGCCCAGCGCGAGCTTGTGGCCCAGCCGGTCCTGCCAGTAGCCGAAGGCAAACGCTCCCAATGCAGCCGCAATGTTGAGCACGAAGATCAGCACCATGGTTTCCTGCTGCACAAAGCCGATCACCTGCTCCGCGTAGATGGCCGCCAGCGTGATGGTCACGGTCACACCGCCCTGGTAGGCCGTCGCGCAGGCCAGCAACCACATGAAATCCCGGTAGCGCCGGGCGTCGCGGTAGGCGGCCTGCAGTCGGCTCAAGGAAGCCCTCAATCCGCGTTCAGCCGGCCGGGTCTGGGGTTCGGCCCGTTCTTGCAGCAGCTTGAAGGTGAACAGCGCCGCGAGCGCAAAGATGCCGGCAGTGATCCACATGGTCACGGGCACGAACTGGACGGCGGTCTGCCCCCGCTCCTGGGCCCGGATCACGTACACCAGGCTCAGACCGAGCGCCAGCATGCCGCCAAAGTAGCCAAAGCTCCAGCCCCAGCCGCTGACCCGGCCCATGGCAGCCGGCCGCGCGAGTTCTGGAAGGAACGCTGCAATCAGGGACTCGCCCCAGGCAAAGCACACGTTGGAAACAATGATCAACAGCACCGCCAGCGCCACCATCCCGGGCCCGACGAAAGCCAGAGCGGCCGTGGCCAGCACGCAGCCCGCGGTGGTGAACAGCAAAAGTCTCTTTTTGGCGCCGTAGCGGTCGGCCCAGGCCCCCATGGCGGGCATGGTCACCATCACGATGGCATGCGACACACTGAGCGCCAGCGTCCAGGCGAAGGTGGCCCAAGCGGCACCGCCGGCGACAGCGCCCACAAAATAGGCGGCAAACACGGCCGTCAGCACCACGGTGGTGTAGCCCGAATTGGCGAAGTCGTACATCGCCCAGCCAAACACCTCGCGCTTGCGCACGCCGGGATTCAGGGCTTCGGTGGAAAACAGCGCCATCAACGCCTCACGGCTTCACGCGCCGTTGGCGAACCCAAAGCCTCGGCTTGGGTCTGGCCTGCACACACGGCAGACCGCCGGTCATCAAGCTTGTCAATGCAGGTGGCGAGGCTTGCGCCCGCCACCGTGACCCGAAGAACCGCCACCATGCCCACGGGGCGGGCGACCCAGCTGCATGGAATTGACAAGGGCGTCAAAGCGCTGCGAGAACAGCTTGTCGATCGAGCCGACCACATCACCCAGTTCGGCCGCGTCGAAGTGCCGCTCCATGATGTGGACCACGTCCTGCACCAGCAGGTCGCGCTGCACCTGCATGATGGCTGCGGGCGTGGGCCCGACAAAACACATCATGAAGTCGTCACGCGCCTCCTCTTCCGAGGACTCGTCTTCTTCATCGAACTCGGTGTCGTAGAAGGACACTTCAAGCGGTGCACCGGCCGAAGCGATGTCGTTCAAGCCCATGCAGGCCTCTTCGATCACCTGGCGAAAATCCTCATCACCCGGCACCGTCCAGCACATCTGCAACACGTGTGCTTCCGCGTCAAATCGGATACCCGGCTCGTCCTCGTAGCTGCTCTCGGCCGCTGCCGCCAGCGAGCGGCCACCGGCGTACTGCCAGAGTGGCTTGAGCGCATCCTGAATCTGGCCGTAGGCCACATCCTCGCGCAAGGGCACATCGCCATGCACGTGGATTTCAAAGGGCGCGTTGTATCGGGTCATGGAAACTCACTGTACCGGTGAAACCGGAAAAAGCCTAGGGGACATGGTGCCTCGAACCGGGGTCGAACCGGTACGCCCCCTCACGGGAAAGCGGCGGATTTTAAGTCCGCTGTGTCTACCAATTTCACCATCGAGGCCAGCCGGTCATTGTCGCAGGTTCACCAGGCGCTCTTGGCGCGTTGCAGCCTGGTCAACCCCTGCTCGGCTTGCCGTGACCAACCACCGTGAAAAGGAAAAAAAAAGGGGAAGCATGCTTCCCCTTTTTCTTTGATGCTGGAGCGGGAAACGAGACTCGAACTCGCGACCTCAACCTTGGCAAGGTTGCGCTCTACCAACTGAGCTATTCCCGCATATTTCTGATACCAACCAGTGACTGGAGGCGCGACCCGGAGTCGAACCGGGCTAGACGGATTTGCAATCCGTTGCATAACCGATTTGCTATCGCGCCCAATGCGATGAATCGGAAAACCCATTCATCCCAATCGACAAAAAAGGGAAGCTCGGCTTCCCTTTTTCAAAACTGGAGCGGGAAACGAGACTCGAACTCGCGACCTCAACCTTGGCAAGGTTGCGCTCTACCAACTGAGCTATTCCCGCATATTTCTGATGTTTGTCAGAAGCTAGAATTCTAGCGCAGAAAAACGCCTCTTTTCAAGCCCCCGCAATTTTTTTGACTCAATGTTTCACGGCATCGGGAGCGGGTGCCGCCGGGCGCACGGACGCTGCGGCCACCTGCGCCGCCACCTCTTCGTCGGTCAGCGGAACCGGCTGGCGCTCCAGTGCAATGGCCAGCACCTTGTCGATCCATTTGACCGGCACGATCTCCAGACCCTGCTTCACGTTGTCGGGAATCTCGGCCAGATCCTTCACGTTTTCTTCGGGAATGATCACGGTCTTGATGCCACCACGCAAAGCCGCCAGGAGCTTTTCCTTCAAGCCACCGATCGCGGTGACTTCACCACGCAAGGTGATCTCTCCGGTCATGGCCACGTCGGCACGCACTGGGATGCCCGTGAGCGAGGACACCAACGCCGTGGTCATGGCCGCACCGGCACTCGGTCCGTCCTTGGGTGTGGCGCCATCGGGCACATGGATGTGGATGTCGCGCTTGTCGAACTGTTCGTCCTTGATGCCGAGTGACCGGGCACGGCTGCGAACCACTGTGCGCGCAGCCTCCACCGACTCCTTCATCACATCACCCAGCGAGCCGGTCCGCGTGATCACGCCCTTGCCGGGCATGATCGCCACTTCGATGGTCAGCAAGTCGCCACCGACTTCGGTCCATGCCAAGCCCACGACCTGCCCCACCTGGTTCTGCGCTTCGGCGCGCCCGTAGTTGTACTTGCGCACTCCCAGGAATTGGCTGAGGTTTTCAGCATCCACAACCACGGTGGGCGTGTACTTTTTGAGCAGCAGACCTTTGACCACCTTGCGGCAGATCTTGGAGAGCTCACGCTCCAGTGAACGCACACCAGCTTCGCGGGTGTAGTAACGCACGATGTCGCGCACCGCATCGTCCTTCACCTCCATCTCGCCTTCGCGAATGCCGTTGTTTTTCAGCTGTTTCGGCAACAGGTAGCGGATCGCGATATTGGTCTTCTCGTCTTCGGTGTAGCCCGAGAGACGAATCACTTCCATCCGGTCCAGAAGGGCCGGCGGGATGTTCATCGAGTTCGAGGTGGCAACGAACATCACGTCGGACAGATCGAAATCGACTTCGACGTAATGGTCGCCAAAGGTGTGGTTCTGCTCCGGGTCCAACACCTCCAGCAAGGCGCTTGACGGATCGCCGCGGAAGTCGGTGCCCAGTTTGTCGATTTCATCGAGCAGGAACAGCGGATTGCGCGTACCGATCTTGGACAGGCTTTGCAGCACCTTGCCCGGCATGGCGCCGATGTAAGTGCGGCGGTGGCCACGGATCTCGGCTTCATCACGCATGCCCCCCAGGGCCATGCGAACGTATTTGCGGCCGGTGGCCTTGGCCACCGACTGGCCGAGCGAGGTCTTGCCCACACCGGGTGGGCCGACCAAGCACAGGATCGGTGCCTTGACCTTGTCAACGCGCTGCTGGACCGCGAGGTACTCAAGGATGCGGTCCTTGACCTTGTCCAGTCCGTAGTGGTCTTCGTTGAGCACAGCTTCGGCGTGCGCCAGGTCGTGCTTGATCTTGGTCTTCTTGCTCCAAGGCAAGGCCACCAAGGCATCAATGTAGTTGCGCACCACGGTGGCTTCGGCCGACATGGGCGACATCAGCTTGAGCTTCTTGAACTCGGCATCGGCCTTCTTGCGTGCCTCGGCGGGCATCTTGGCGGCCTTGATCTTTTTCTCGATCTCTTCGATGTCGGCGCCCTCTTCGCCTTCACCCAACTCCTTCTGGATCGCCTTGACCTGCTCGTTGAGGTAGAAGTCGCGCTGGTTCTTTTCCATCTGGCGCTTGACGCGACCACGGATCTTCTTGTCGACGTTGAGGATGTCGACTTCGCGTTCGAGCTGTTCGAACAGGTTTTCCAGCCGCTTGTTCACCGGGTCCAGATCCAGCACAACCTGCTTGGATTCCAGCTTGAGCGGCAGGTGGGCGGCAATGGTGTCGGCCAAGCGACCCGGGTCGTCGATGCTGGAGATCGAGGTCAGGATTTCTGACGGGATCTTTTTGTTCAGTTTGACGTATTGGTCAAACTGCTGCATCACGGCACGGCGCAACGCTTCGAGTTCGGTCGACAGGATGTCGGCGCGCTCGATCGCGGGGTCCACCGGGTTGACACTGGCGACAAAGTGGGTCTCACCATCGGTGATCGACAACACCTTGGCGCGCTGAACGCCCTCCACCAGCACCTTCACGGTGCCATCGGGCAGCTTCAGCATCTGCAGGATGGTGGCGACGCAGCCCATCTCGAACATGTCCTCCGTGGAGGGCTCGTCCTTGGCCGCGGCTTTCTGGGCCACCAGCATGATGCGGCGCTCCGCTTCCATGGCGGATTCCAGCGCCTTGATGCTTTTCGGGCGACCCACAAACAACGGGATCACCATGTGCGGGAACACCACCACGTCGCGCAAGGGCAGCAGTGGCAGGTCAACCGGCGTGCTGGGCAAAGGGGTTTGTCCGGACATTTCTCAACCTCAACAAAATGGTCTTGGGCAGATGCGGGCGGTCTAAACCGTGTGCATCATCAACTTGGGCATGCATTCACTCACACATGCCCGCTACCGATCAGGCCTGTTTGGCCGCTTCGCGGTAGACCAGCAGGGGAGGCTTGTTCTCCTCAATGGTGGACTCGTCCACCACGACTTTCTCCACGTTGCTCATGCCTGGCAGATCGAACATGGTGTCGATCAGCGCGTTTTCCAGTATCGAGCGCAAACCGCGCGCGCCAGTCTTGCGCACCAGCGCTTTGCGGGCAATGGCTTTGAGGGCAGCGGGGCGGACTTCCAGCTCCGCACCCTCCATGGACAGCAGGCGTGCGAACTGCTTGACCACGGCATTCTTGGGTTCGGTCAGGATTTCGACCAAGGCATCCTCGCTGAGCTCGGACAGCGCGGCAATCACCGGCACACGCCCCACGAGCTCGGGAATCAGGCCGAACTTGATCAGGTCTTCCGGCTCGATTTCCTTGAAAGACTCGGTCAGGCTGCGCTGCTGCTTGCTTTTGACGACGGCATTGAACCCCATGCCGGAGGCTTCGGTGCGGTTCTCAATGATCTTTTCCAGCCCAGCAAACGCACCGCCACAGATGAACAGAATGTTGGTCGTGTCGACCTGCAGGAAATCCTGGTTCGGGTGCTTGCGGCCGCCCTGGGGCGGCACCGAAGCCATCGTTCCTTCGATCAGCTTGAGCAGTGCCTGCTGCACACCTTCGCCCGACACGTCACGCGTGATGGACGGGTTGTCGGACTTGCGGGTGATCTTGTCGATTTCGTCGATGTAGACGATGCCTTGCTGCGCGCGCTCGACGTCGTAGTTGCAGCTCTGCAGCAGCTTGGCCACGATGTTTTCCACGTCTTCGCCCACGTAACCGGCTTCGGTCAGTGTGGTGGCGTCGGCCATGACAAACGGCACGTTGAGCATGCGGGCCATGGTCTGGGCCAGCAACGTCTTGCCCGAGCCGGTTGGGCCGATCAGCAGGATGTTGCTCTTGGCCAGCTCCACCTCGTCCTTGCGCGCGGTCAGCTTGTGACGCAGGCGTTTGTAGTGGTTGTAGACCGCCACCGCCAGAGCCCGCTTGGCCCCTTCCTGACCGATCACGTAGCTGTCCAGATTGCCCTTCAGTTCAGCGGGCGTGGGCACCTCATCGCCGGACGCCTTGACCGATTCCAGTCCCGGCAGTTCGTCGCGGATGATGTCGTTGCACAGCTCGATGCACTCGTCGCAGATGAACACCGAGGGGCCCGCGATCAGCTTCTTGACCTCGTGCTGGCTCTTGCCACAAAACGAGCAGTAGAGCGCTTTTTCACCGGAGACGGCTTTTTTGTCGGCCATGAGATTGGGAGTTCAGATAGACGAAGAGGAGTGCAACGGGAACAATGATAGTTCAAGCCTGCGATGTACCAAATGCCGAAAAAGCGCCTCTTTTGGCACGAATCAGGCGGTTTGGTGGGGATTCTGGACCGATGAACGCCACGAGAAGGTGCGCCACCGGTCCATCGGCATCAGGCTGCGATAGCCCCACGCTTGTCGATGACCTTGTCGATCAGGCCATATTCGGCCGATTCGGCGGCCGACATGTAGTAGTCGCGCTCAGTGTCGCGCGCAATGCGGTCCAGAGGCTGGCCGGTACGCTCGGCCAGGATCTTGTTCAGCTGCTCTCGGGTCTTGAGAATCTCGCGCGCCTGGATCTCGATCTCGGTCGCCTGACCGCGGCTGCCACCCGAAGGCTGGTGAATCATGATCTTGGAGTTGGGCAGCGAGAAGCGCTTGCCCTTGGTCCCTGCGGCCAACAGGAACGCGCCCATGCTGGCCGCGAAGCCGCAGCACAGCGTAGACACGTCGGGCTTGATGAAGTTCATCGTGTCGAAGATCGCCATGCCGGCGCTCACAGAACCGCCGGGCGAGTTGATGTAGAAGGAAATGTCCTTGTCCGGATTTTCACTTTCCAGAAACAGCAGCTGAGCGACCACCAGGTTGGCCGAATGGTCATTGACTTCGCCCACCAGAAAGATCACCCGCTCCCGGAGCAGGCGCGAATAGATGTCGTAGGCGCGCTCACCGCGGCCCGAGGTCTCGATCACCATGGGCACCATGCCCAAGCCCTGAATGTCCATTGCGCTCATGCGTTTCTCCATGTGTTGATGCATAACATGCCACTACTGTAACCAACCTGCCAAAGCCGCCACAGGGTTGCGGCTATGGCCGAAGCATGCATATGGCGTGCCTGTTGAAAAAGGCAAGCGCCGGGGAACAAAAAAGGGCGGATTGCTCCGCCCCTCCGAATCCCGCGCGACCGCAGGTCCCGACCGATGCCGCAGCGGCCCGAACGCCGGGCCGCTGTGTGCGGAAGATCAGGCTTGGCCCATCAGCTCTTCGAAGCTGATCGATTTTTGATTGATCTTGGCCTTGGACAGCACGAACTCGGTCACGTTGTTTTCAATCACGATGGCCTCGACTTCGGCCATTCGGCGGTTGTCGCTGGTGTACCAGCGCACGACGTCGGCCGGCTTTTCGTAGGAAGCGGCCAGCTCGTCAATGTGGGCCTTGATCTGTTCGGACGTGGCGTGCAGCTCGTTGGCGCGCACCAGCTCGGCCACCACCAGGCCCAGGCGCACGCGGCGCTCGGCCTGGGGACGGAACAGGTCGTCAGGGATCGGCGCCTTGTCGGCGTCTTTCACACCACGCTGCTTGAGGTCGGCACGGGCGCCTTCAACCAGGCGGTCGAGTTCGGCCTGCACCACCGACTTCGGCAGATCCAGCTCGGCCTTGGCCGCCAGGGCGTCCATCGCGGCCTGCTTGTTGCGGGCCTGCAGGCGGTGCTTGACTTCGCGCTCCAGGTTTTTCTTGATGTCGGCGCGCAGGCCTTCGACCGTGCCTTCGGCGATGCCGAGCGACTTGGCCAGGGCTTCGTCCACGTCGGGCAGGTGGGCGGCTTCAATCTTGTTGACCGTGACCAGGAAATCGGCTGTCTTGCCGGCCACGTCCTTGCCGTGGTAATCCGCGGGGAAGGCCAGCGGGAAGGTTTTGGACTCGCCCGACTTCATGCCGCGCACGGCGTCTTCAAATTCCTTGAGCATCTGGCCGTCACCGACGATGAACTGGAAGCCTTCGGCCTTGCCGCCTTCAAAGGCTTCACCGTCGATCTTGCCGGCGAAGTCGATGGTGACGCGGTCACCGTCGGCTGCGGCCTGGTCCTGTGCGCGTTGCGCGAAGGTGCGGCGCTGCTTGCGCAGGATGTCCAGCGTGCGGTCGATGGCGGCGTCGTCGACTTCGGCCGAGATTTTTTCGACTTCAGCGGTGGACAGGTCTTCGATCTTGACTTCGGGATACACCTCGAAGACGGCGTCAAAAGCCAGCTGGCCTTCGGGCGATTCTTCCTTTTCGGTGATCTTGGGCTGACCAGCGACGCGCAGCTTGGCTTCGTTGGCAGCGGTGGCAAAAGCCTCGCCGACCTTGTCGTTCATGACTTCGTAGTGCACCGAGTAACCGTACTGCTGGGCCACCACGCTCATGGGCACTTTTCCGGGACGGAAACCGTCCATCTTGACCTTGCGGGCCACGTCCTTGAGGCGCTTGGTCACCTCGTTCTGGATCACGTCGGCCGGCAGCGTGAGCGTGATCTTGCGCTCGAGCTTTTCAAGGGTTTCAACAGTCACGGTCATGGCTTTCTCCAAAAGGATGTCGGTCAACCAGCCACTCTGGCCAACCGGAAAAAATCTGTTCGTCTGAGAGGTGGTGCGCGGGGGGGGACTCGAACCCCCACACCATTGCTGGCGTCAGGACCTAAACCTGGTGCGTCTACCAATTTCGCCACCCGCGCGCCTGACACTCGGGCAAGTCACAGCAACGGTTGAGGCTGTAAGACTTGGAACCCCGCTTTTCGGCAACCTTCTATTGTAGCGGTTGCTTGCCCTCGCCTTTCGCCACTGGCCCAACGGCGCCCAGACGCTGACGCAGCGCCCGCACAGCGCTCTCCGGCGTGGTCAGCACCGGCAGGTCCACCGCCTGCTGCACCGCCGCCTGCGCGCGCGCCATGCTGAACTGGGCGAGCGCAATGACGGTGCAGCCCTGGCGGGCCAGCGCCTGCGCGGCCAGAACCACCTGCGCGTCGTGGCCGGCCGTATCGCCCGCGTTGAGCGCGGCGAGCGCACCACCGGCGAGCTGCGTGCGGAGATCGGTTCCCGCCGGGAACTCCGGCGGCATCGATGCCAGCGTGGGGGCGAACGAAGCGATCAATCCGATCCGTCCCCCCAGCGCCACCGCCTCAGCCACCATCGCTTCGTTCGGTTTGAGCACGGGCATGTGGGGCCGCTTCGCCGCCACCGCTTCGATGCAGGCCCCGAACGCCGAGCAGGTGAACAGGATGGCCTGCGCGCCCGTGCTTTCGGCATAGGCGGCGAGCGTCTCGAAGCGCCGGTGCATCGCTGCATCCAGCCCCTGCCCGCTGCGTGCCAGATCGGCCGACAGGCTGTCATCGAGCAGATTCATCCGAGTCGCCTCGGGCCAGGTGTGCTGCAACTCGTCGTTGATCGGCGCTACCGAATGCGCCAGCGCATGAATGAGCGCGATGCGCGTCACGCCGGCACACCCAAGCGAGACCTGCGTGCACGCTGCAGCCCCATCACCAGCAACAACAAGGCCAACGAGGGCAGAAACAACCACTCTTTGGCCGGGCGTTCGGCCGGCACCTCGGCCGACACGATGCGGAAGCCCTGCTCCATGCCCAGCTTTTCAGCCGGGCTGCCAAATTTCACGGCGGCAATCAGCAGCTCGTCGCCCTGCGCCATCACGGTCAACCCCGCGCTGGCCATGCGCTCGCGGGCAGTGCCGGGCTCGCCCAGGGGCAGCAGCACGCCTTTGCGGATGTCATCGCCGTTCATGTTCATGCCTTCGATCCAGACGCGCTTGCCCGAACCGGCAGGGGCTTGTTCGATGAGAGACGTCATCTGGGCCGCAGGCACTTCATCAAACGGCGGGTACAGCATGTCCCACCAGTAACCGGGGCGGAACAAGGTGAAGGTGATCAGCAACAAAGCCAGGGTTTCATACCAGCGCGACTTCACCAGGAAAAAGCCTTGCGTGGCCGCCGCAAACACCAGCATCGCCACCGTGGCACTGACCACGGTGAGGATCAGGTGCAGAGGGCCGGTCAGTCCGATCAGCAGCAGCTGGGTGTTGAAGATGAAGAGGAACGGCAGAATGGCCGTGCGCATGCTGTAGTAGAAGGCGGTGATACCGGTCTTGATGGGGTCGGCGCGCGCAATGGCGGCGGCCGCAAACGACGCCAGGCCCACCGGCGGCGTCACGTCGGCCATGAGGCCGAAATAGAACACGAACATGTGCACCGCGATCAGGGGGACGATCAGGCCGCTTTGGGCGCCCAGCTCCACCACCACCGGCGCCATCAGCGTGGACACCACGATGTAGTTGGCCGTGGTGGGCAGGCCCATGCCCAGGATCAGGCTGATGAGCGCCACCAGCACCAGCATGAGCATGAGATTGCCACCCGAGAGCAGTTCAACCAGTTCGGTCATGACCAGGCCCACGCCGGTGAGCGACACCGTGCCCACGATGATGCCGGCGGCCGCGGTGGCCACGCCGATGCCGATCATGTTGCGTGCGCCGGTGGCCAGGCCATCCACCAGGTCGACAAAACCCTGCCGGGTGGCAGCGCCCAGGCCGCCGTGCCCGCGAAACGCCGCGATGATGGGCTTTTGCGTGAGCATGACGAAGATCATGAAGAGCGTGGCCCAGAAGGCGGACAGGCCTGGCGACATCTGCTCAACCATCAGGCACCAGATCAGCACCACCACAGCCAACAGGTAGTGCAGGCCGGACTTCACGGTGGGTCCGGTTTCGGGCAGTTCAAACACGGGGGCGTTCGGATCGTCCAGCTCCAGGGCGGGCTGTCTGGCACCAAACCAGAGCAGACCGACATAGCTGGCCAGCAGACCGGCGCCGACCACCCAGATGGCGGCGTCGCCCATGGCGGTCTTGATCCAGCCAACGCCCCAGTACACCACACCGGAGAGCACGATGAACCCGGCCACGGTCATGGCAAACGACATCAGGCGCTGGCCGGCCGTGGCCGTGCCGCGGCGCGGCAGTCCGACCATGTTGGCCTTGAGGGCCTCCAGGTGCACGATGTAGAGCAGTGCGATGTACGAGATGATGGCCGGCAGGAACGCGTGCTTCATCACCTCGATGTAGGGAATGCCGACATACTCCACCATCAGGAAGGCGGCCGCGCCCATCACCGGCGGCATGATCTGGCCGTTCACCGAGCTCGACACCTCGACCGCACCGGCCTGATCGGGTCGGTAGCCGACCCGCTTCATGAGCGGGATGGTGAAGGTGCCGGTGGTCACCACGTTGGCGATCGACGAGCCGGAAATGATGCCGGTGGCCGCCGAAGACAGCACCGCCGCCTTGGCCGGGCCACCGCGCATGTGGCCCAGCAGAGCAAAGGCCGACTTGATGAAGTAGTTGCCGGCACCCGCCTTGTCGAGCAGCGAGCCAAACAGCACGAACAGGAAAATGAAACCGCTGGACACACCGAGCGCAACACCGAACACGCCTTCGGTGGTCAGCCACTGGTGGCTCATGGCGCGGTTGAGCGAGAAGCCGCGGTGGGCGATCATGTCGGGCATGTAAGGCCCGCCGAAGGTGTAGCCCAGAAACACGAGCGCCACGATCACCATGGGCAGGCCCAGCACGCGCCGGGTCGCTTCGAGCAGCAACACGAGACCGACCGCGCCGGTGTAGACGTCCATCGTGGTCGGCTGGCCGGGCCGGGTGGCCAGTTCGTTGTAGAAGAGGAACAGGTAGGCGGCACAAAAGGTGCCCACCAGCGCAAACACCCAGTCGGTGACAGGCACATGGCCGCGTGGTGAGCGCCGGAACGCTGGGTACGCCATGTACGACAGGAACACCGCAAAAGCGAGGTGGATGGCGCGAGTCTCGGTGTCGTTGAACACCAGAATGCCCAGGCTGAACGGCAACGGCGAGGCGATCCAGAGTTGGAACACAGACCAGGCCAGTGCGACGGCCAGCAGCATTCGACTCATCCAGGGGCCGGGTGAGCGACCGCCGGTGTCGTTGTCGGCAACCAGCTGGTTGACGTCGACTTCGGGTGCGGTGGGGGTGTTCATTCGGACTTGAGTGTTGTGGTGATGAAAAAAGACCAACAAAAAAGCCCTGACGGGTCAGAGCTTCTTTGCGGCGTCAGTCCGGGAGGACCGTGGCAGACAGCAGGACCTTACATCCAGCCTTTTTCCTTGTAGTACTTCACGGCACCGGGGTGCAGCGGAGCCGACAGGCCATCCTTGATCATGTTTTTCGGATCGAGACCCGCGAAAGCCGGGTGCAGTTTCTTGAATTCGTCGAAGTTCTCGAACACGGCCTTGACCAGTTCGTAAACCGCCACGTCAGAAACTTTGGCCGAGGTCACGAACGAAGCCAGCACGCCATAGGTGGGCGTGGGGTTCGGGTGACCGGCGTACAGACCGCCGGGGATGTTGACCTTGGCGTAGTAGCTGTTGGCCTTGACCAGTTTGTCCACGGCCGGGCCGGTCATGGGCACCAGCCTGGCGCCGCAGGTGGTGATCGGGTCCTGGATGTTGGCGCTGGGGTGCCCCACGCCGTAGAAGAAACCATCGATCTTGTTGTCGCACAGGGCCGCACCGTGTTCGTCTGCCTTGAGCTCGGCGGCCAGACCGAAGTCGCTGATCTTGCCACCGCTGCTGGCCAGGTATTCGTCCATGGCGGCGCGCGTGCCCGAGCCAGGGTTGCCGACGTTGAAACGTTTGCCCTTCAGATCGTCAAACTTGGTGATGTTGGCTTCCTTGCGCGACAACACGGTGAAGGGCTCGGGGTGGATGGAGAACACCGCGCGCAGGTCGGTGTGCTTGCCGTCCTTTTCGAACTGTTTGGTGCCATTGAAAGCGTTGTACTGCACGTCCGACTGGGACACGCCGAAATCGAGTTCACCCGCCTTGATGGTGTTGATGTTCACCACCGAACCGCCGGTGGACTCCACCGAGCAGCGAAAGCCGTGCTTGGCGCGGTCCTTGTTGACCAGCCTGCAGATGGCGCCGCCCGCGGCGTAGTACACGCCCGTCACGCCACCCGTGCCGATGGTCATGAACTTCTGCTGTGCCTGCACGGGGGCCAGGGGGGCTGACAGCGCCAGAACGGCGGCAGCGAGCGAGAAGCGGGAAGCGGTTGCTTTCAGGGATATGGTCATGCTGACTCCTTGTGATTGAACGAGACGAACCGGACGCCCTCGTGAGGCGAAACCGGGAAGGGACATGGGCCAACCCGCATGGGACACAGCGGGAGGACCATCGGGTCCAAGGCAAGCCGCGATGCTACCCCGCTGTCGCGCAGGATCCGACCGGGTTTCACCTTGGATATTGCATCTGTAATGGCTCAGTCATAAAACTTATACAGCAAGCCGGCGCTGGTGACCAGTGCTTCTCAGGTCTTCGCGGCAATGGCCCGGTCCACGCTGCTGCGCAGGCGTGTCACGATCTGGCCGAGATCGGCCTCGGTGGCAATGAAGGGCGGCGCCAGCAGCACGTGGTCGCCGCAACGGCCGTCCACCGTGCCGCCCATGGGATAGACCATCAGGCCTTCGGCCATGGCTTCGCTCTTGATGCGTGCGTGCAGGCGCCGCTCCGGGTGAAACCACTGCTTCGACCCGCGGTCGGCCACCAGCTCGATGCCCCAGAAGAGGCCACGCCCGCGGATGTCACCCACATGCGGGTGATCGTCGAAAGCCTGCTGAAGCAAGGCCTGCAGCGTGTGCCCACGGGCCTTCACCTGATCCAACAAGCCGTCGCGCTGGATCACGCGCTGCACCGCCAGCGCTGCGGCGCAGGCCACCGCATGACCGAGGTAGGTGTGGCCGTGCTGGAACAGCCCGCTGCCCTGGCGGAAGGCCTCCACCAGCCGCCCCTGCGCCAGCACCGCACCAATGGGCTGATAACCGCCGCCCAGGCCTTTGGCAATGGTCAGCAGATCGGGCACCACGCTTTCCTGCTCACAGGCGTGCAGCGTGCCGCTGCGGCCCATGCCGCACATCACTTCGTCCAGGATGAGCAGGATGCCGTGGCGGTCGCACAGCTCGCGCACGCCCTTGAAGTACCCGGGCACGGGCGTGAGCACGCCGGCCGTGGCGCCACCGATGGTTTCGGCCACGAAGGCCATCACGTTCTCGCCCCCGAGTTGGTCAATGACCTCGGCCAGCTCGGCCACCAGGCGCTGGCCGTACTGCTCGGGCGTCTCGTCGGCCCGTCGATCCCGGTATTCGTAGCACGGTGCGACGTGGGTCACGTCCATCAGCAAGGGTTTGAACTGCTCGCGTCGCCAGGCGTTGCCGCCCACCGCCAGCGCGCCCAGCGTGTTGCCGTGGTAACTCTGGCGCCGGGCGATGAAATGGTGCCGCTGTGGCTGACCGATCTCCACGAAGTACTGCCGCGCCATCTTCAGCGCCGCCTCGACGGCCTCCGAGCCGCCACTGACGAAATACACGTGGCTCATGCCGGCCGGCGCGGATTCGATCAGCACGTCGGCCAGTTCTTCGGCCACGGCGGTGGTGAAAAAACTGGTGTGGGCATAGGCCAATCGATCGATCTGCGCGTGCATGGCCGCGATCACGTCCGGATGACCATGGCCCAGGCAGGAAACCGCCGCGCCGCCGGAAGCATCCAGGTAGGACTTGCCTTGTGCATCGGTGAGGGTGATGCCTTGTCCGCTCGCGGCCACGGGCAGGTCGTGGTGCAGCTGGCGATGGAAAACGTGGGTGGGATTCATGAGGCAACGTTGGTTGAGAAGGACGGTCTCCGCAGTTTACGGAGCAGCGCCCGCCACTGGGAATGCTTTTTTGTTCCCGTCCCATGCCCTTGGTTTATGGCTCCATGGCGCCAGCGGCACCCATGACTTCCAAGCATGGCAATCGATGCGATCGGCATTTTCCAGAACGCCGCCTTCTGCCTACAGTGTGGCTCCATGAGCTCCAACCCCCCTCCCATGCAGCACGTCTGCGTGCTCGGTGCCGGCATCGTCGGTCTGGCCACGGCCTGGCAACTGCACCGCGACGGCCACCAGGTGACCGTGGTCGACAGCGCACAGACCGGCGCGGGCGCCAGCGGCGCCAACGGCGCGCAACTCAGCTATTCCTACGTGCAACCGCTGGCGGACCCTGCCCTGTGGCTGCAGTTGCCCAAGCTGCTGCTCGCGCCCGACTCACCCCTGAAATTCCGCCTGCGCATGGACCCGCACCAATGGGCCTGGGGCCTGCGCTTCCTGGCCGCGTGCCGCGGCAGCGTCTCGCGTGGCACCACGGCCAGCCTGCTCACACTGGCCGCCGAGAGCCGCGCCGCCTTCGAGCAGTTGATGGCACAGACAGCAATGCCCTGCGACTTCTCCGCCACCGGCAAGCTGGTGCTCTACCCCGACGCCGCGGCTTTCGCCAGCGCGCGCCGGCAGATGGCGCTGCAAAGCAGCCTGGGCACGGTGCAGCATGCCCTCACGCCGGCGGAGGCGGTGGCGATCGAGCCCGCGCTGGCCCACCACGCGGCGAACTTCGCGGGCGCCATCCACACGCCGAGCGAGTGCGCCGCCGATTGCTTCAAGGTGTGCGAGGCGCTGCAGCACCGACTGCAGGCTCTCGGCGTGCGCTTCCTGTTTCAGACCGAGGTCACGCGCCTGGTGCGCGTGGGCGCGCGCATCGTGGCCGCCGAGACCCGCGAGGGGCCCGTCGAGGCCGATGCCTTCGTCGTCGCGCTCGGCAGCGGCTCGCAGCGTCTGGCCGCTCCGCTGGGGCTGGACGTGCCGGTTTATCCCTTGAAGGGTTACAGCATCACCCTGCAGGCCAGCGAGGCCGCTGGCGCGGCGCCGCGCGTGAACGTGACCGATGCCGCGCGCAAGGTGGTGTTCGCCCGCATCGGGGATCGCCTGCGCGTGGCCGGCATGGCCGAGCTCGTGGGTCACGACCGGACCATCCCCGCCGATCGCATTGCGTCGCTCGTGGCCAGCACGCGCGCACTGTTTCCGCAGGCGGGCGGATTCGATGACGTTCAGCCCTGGGCCGGCCTGCGACCGGCCACACCCACCGGACTGCCGGTGCTGGGGCGGCTGCCGGGCTCGCCCGCCAACCTGCTGTTCAATACCGGCCACGGCGCCCTGGGTTTCACGCTGGCCTTTGGCAGCGCGTCGCGTGTGGCCAGCGCGCTGAACTCATAGGACGTCGCCTTATCCCACCTGCAGCAGCGCCTGTTGCATGCAGCGGGTGAAGGCGCGCGCGGTCAGTGAATTCGGTCGTGCCACGGGGCGCAGCGTGTGCACGGCAGTGGGCAACTCGGGCTCGAGCATCAGCACGTCCACCCGCTCGGGATCGGCAGAGGCCGCGGTGCAGCCCTCCACCATGGCCACGCCCACGCCGTGGTGCGCCAAGGCCAGTGCCACATGGTAGGTCTGCACGGTCATCACCTCCTGCAGGCCGGTGCCGCTGTCGCGCACCGCGTGCGCCAGCAGGATGCCCAGCGGGTCCTGCCCGTCGAGCGCGATCACCGGCAGCTTCGACAACTGGGCCAAGGTGATGGAGCCGGTCTTGACCTGTCGGGCGGGCAGCAGTCCCTTGGGCACCACGCAGACCACGCGCCGTTGCGCCAGCTGTTCCTGCACCAGCGCGGGGTGCGAAACGGCGCTGAAGACGTACCCCACGTCGGCCTCCTGCAGCACCAGCGAAGAGACGATCTGCGGCGAGTGCAGTGCCTCGTGGTGCACCACCACGGCAGGATGTTTCTCGCGGAACAGGCGCATGGCGCGGGGAAATATCTCGTAACTCAGCGCCAGCACGGTGAGCACACGCAGCTCGCCCTTGCCGCGCCCGGCCTTGAGGCTGGCAGAGAGGCGCTGCACTTCTTCAAGCTGGCTGAAGAGGCGCTCGATGTGCGGGTAAAGCGCCTGCGCCTCCACCGTCGGCCGGAGCCGCCCACCCTCTCGCTGGAAGAGCTGGAATCCGAGCTGCAGCTCGGCGTGTTGCAGCGTGCGGCTGACGGCCGGCTGCGTGACGTTGATCATGCGGGCCGCCGCGCTCACGCTGCCGGTGAGCATGACGGCGTTGAAGACTTCGATGTGACGCAGGCGCATGCGCGAGATTGTGGGGCTTGCGTGGCACGCTTTCTTCAGAACACCGCGGAACGGGCTTTGCCCGGCCGCAGGTGTTACCGCCGGACCCTGAACCAGGCCGCGTACATGGCCGGCAGGGCCAGCAGCGTGAGCACGGTGGCCACGATCAGCCCTCCCATGATGGCCACGGCCATCGGCCCCCAGAACACGCTGCGCGAGAGCGGGATCATGGCCAGCACGGCCGCCGCAGCGGTGAGCACGATGGGCCGCATGCGGCGCACCGCCGCTTCGACGATCGCGTCCCAGGCGGGCACGCCGCGCGCACGGTCCTGCTCGATCTGGTCGATCAGGATCACGGAATTGCGCTGGATCATGCCCATGAGCGCGATCACGCCCAGCAGGGCCACGAAGCCGAACGGCCGGTTCAGCAGCAGCAGCGCACCGGCCACACCCGCCAGGCCCAGCGGGCCGGTAAGAAACACCAGCAGCGAACGGCTGAAGCTTTGCAACTGCAGCATCAGCAACGTGAAGGTGAGAAACAGCATCACCGGAATACCCGCCGCGATCGACGACGACCCCTTGCTGCTCTCCTCCACCGCGCCGGCCACCTGCACCTGGTAACCCGCCAGCCCACGCCCGGCCCAGCTGTCGCTGATCAGCTTGAGGGCCGGTTGCAGCTCGGCGGTGACGGTCGCGCCCTGCAGGCCCTCCACCACGTCGCTTTGCACCGTGATCGCGAATTCGCGGTTCTCGCGCCAGATCACACCCGGCTCCCAGCCCGGGACCGGCCGGGCGATCTGCAGCAGCGGGATGCTCTTGCCGCTGGCGGTGGGCAGGTAGCCGTTGCCCAGGGCAGAGAGGGAGTTGCGCTCGTCCAGTGGCTGGCGCAACACGATGTCGATCAGCTTGTCGCCATCGCGGTACTGGCCCACGGTGCTGCCCGTGAGGTTGGTGCGCGAGGCCTGCGCGATGGACTGGCTACTCACGCCCAGCGCGCGCGCCTTGGCCTGGTCCACTTCCAGGCGCAGCACCTTGACCGACTCGTTCCAGTTGTCGTTCACGCCGCGCGTGTTCGGGCTCTGGCGCATCGCGGCCTTCACCTCGTCGGCCAGGCCGCGCAGCACCGCGGGGTCGGGCCCGACCACGCGGAACTGCACCGGGTACGGCACCGGCGGTCCGTTGGCCAACAGCTTCACGCGTCCGCGCAGCTCAGGAAACTCGGTCGCCAGCAAGGTGGGCAACTGCTTGCGCAGGGTTTCGCGCGTTGGCAGGTCTTTCGGCAGCACGATCATCTGCGCCACGTTCGACTGCGGAAAGATCTGGTCAATCGGCAGATAAAAGCGCGGCACGCCAGAGCCCACCCAGCTGGTCACGCTGGTCACTCCGGCCTCGCTTGCCAGGCGCTGCTCCAGACGATGGCTCACCTCGTCCATGGCGGCGACGTTGCTGCCTTCGGGCAACCACACGTCCACCAGGATCTCCGGCCGGCTCGAATCGGGGAAAAACTGCTGCTGCACCTGGCCCATGCCCACCATGCCCAGCACAAAGGTGGCGATGGTCAGGCCGATGGTGATCCAGCGATGCTGCACACACCAGTCCACCAGCGCGCGAAAGCGCACATAGAACGGTCCATCAAACACCTCGTGGGCCGGGCCCACATGGGGCTTGACCTTGAGCAGCTTCACACCCAGGTAAGGCACGAACATCACCGCCACGATCCACGACAGCACCAGCGCGATCACCGTCACCGCGAAGATCGCAAAGGTGTATTCACCCACGGCGGAGTTCGCCATGCCGATGGGCAGGAAACCGGCCGCGGTGATCAGCGTGCCGGTGAGCATGGGCATGGCGGTGGCGTCCCAGGTGAAGGTCGCCGCCTTCATCATGGTGTAGCCCTCTTCGAGCTTGCGCACCATCATTTCCACCGCGATGATCGCGTCGTCCACCAGCAGACCCAGCGCAATGATGAGCGAACCGAGCGAGATCTTGTGCAGGCCGATGCCCCAGTACTGCATGGCCAGGAAGGTGATGGCCAGCACCAGCGGGATGGTGATGAACACCACCAGGCCGGGCCGCACGTCCAGCACGTAGCGACGCAAGCCGCTGCCCCCCGGACGCTTGTGCAGGCCGAGCGCCAGAAAGCTCACCGCGAGCACGATCAGCACGGCCTCAATCAGCACCTTCACGAACTCGTTCACCGAGCGCGCCACCGCGGTCGGCTGGTCCTGCACCTGCACCAGCTTCATGCCGGCGGGCAGGTGCGCCTCGATGTCGACCACCGCCAACCGCAGCGCCTGACCCAGCGCGATGATGTCGCCGCCCTTGGCCATGGAGATGCCCAGCGCGATGCTGTCCTCGCCGTTGTGGCGCACCTTCACCTGCGCCGGATCCGCATAACCCAGGTGGATGTCGGCGATGTCGCCCAGGCGCAGTTGTGTGCCGTTGGCGGCGCGGATCGGCATGGCGCGCAGCTGCTCCGACGAGTTGAACGCCCCCTCCACCCGCACCTGCACCGCATCGGCCGGCGCCTGCACCGCACCCGCCGATTCGACCGCATTCTGCTGGCCCAGCGCTGCCAGCACCTGGGGCATGTCCAGCCCCAGCACCGCCAGGCGCTTCTGGGAGATCTCGACATACAGCTTCTCATCCTGCACGCCAAAGAGCTCGACCTTGTTCACGTCTTTCACTCGCAGCAGGCGCTGGCGTACGTCGTCGGCCACCTGCTTCAGGTCGGCGGGCGAAAAGCCCTCGCCCTGCAGCGCGTAGATGACACCGAAGACATCGCCAAATTCGTCGTTGAAGAAGGGCCCGACCACACCCTGCGGCAACGTGCTGCGCATGTCGCCGATCTTCTTGCGCGTCGTGTACCAGATCTGCTGCACCTCGTCCGGCGGCGACGAGTCCTTGACCTGGAACAGCACCACCGACTCGCCGGGTTTGGAATAGCTGCGGATCTTGTCCGCGTAGGGCACTTCCTGAAGCGTCTTCTCAATCCGGTCCGACACCTGCTCGGCCATCTGCTGCGCCGTGGCGCCAGGCCAGTAGGCGCGCACCACCATGGCACGGAAGGTGAACGGCGGGTCTTCGTCCTGGCCGAGCTGGAAGTACGCCGCCACACCCAGCAGCATCAGCACGATCATCAGGTAGCGGGTGAAGGCCTGGTGGTCCAGCGCCCACTGCGAGAGGTTGAATCGCGAGACCCAGGAGCGGGTCCCGTCGGTGGTGTTCGGTTGGTGTTCGCTCATGCCGTCCTCACTGCGCGGCGGGCGCGGCGAAACGCGTCACCTTCTGCCCCGGCGAGAGCACATGCGTGCCCGCAGCCACCACCTCTTCACCCGGCTTCAGGCCCTCGGCGATCACGATCAGGTTGCCATTGGCTCCCGCCACCACCACCGGGCGCGGCTGCACCGTCTGGCTCGCGGCGTCGAACACCCAGACCGCGCTGCCATTCGGCTCGCCCGAGACCGAAGCCATCAGCGCGCTGGTGGGCAACTGGATCATCGCGGGCCCGGCGCCTTCCGGCGCGGCCAGCGTCACATAGGCGGTCGCGCCCAGAGGCACCGCAGCCCCGTCCGGCAGCGACAGCTTGACCTGGTAGGTGCGCGTGGCCGCATCGGCGCTCGCGGCCACCTCACGCACCACACCATCAAGTGTGCCCCCGTTACCGGGCGCGCCTGCGGCCACCGCCCACAGGCGCACCTGCGCCGGCTGGCCCACGCGCAACTGCGCCAACCGGTCTTCCGGCACCGCAAACACCACATCGCGGGCCCCATCGCGCGCCAGACGCACCACCGGTGTGCCGGCCGAGACGACCTGGCCCACTTCGGCCTCCACGGCCAGCACCACGCCGGCCGCGTCGGCCAGCAAGCGGGTGTAAGCGGCCTGGTTGCCCTGCACCGCGCCCTGCGCCTGGGCCTGGCGCAGGCTGGCTTCGGCGGCCTGCAGCGTGGCCTGGCGGCGCTCGATTTCAGCCCCGCTCACAAAGCCCTGGGCCTTCAGGTCGGTGAAACGCTTCAGGTCGGCCGCTGCCAGGTTGCGCTGCGTCTGCGCCGCGCTCACCTGGGCCTGTGCGGCCTGGCTGGCCAGGGCCAGATCGTTCGCATCCAGTTGTGCCAGCAACTGCCCTGGCTTCACACGCTGACCCACCTCGGCCGGGCGCTGCAGCAGCTTGCCTCCCACCCGGAAGCCGAGCCGCGACTCGACCCTGGCCCGCACCTCACCGGCGTACTCGCTTTGAGCGCCCACGCCCGTGGCCGCGACGGTGATCAGCTTGACTGAGCGGATCGGCTCCTGGGGCGCTTCCGGCCGGGAGCAGGCGGCCAGTGCCAGCACGGCGGTCATGGCAAAGACAAAATGCGGTGTTTTCATGACGTTGCAAGGTTCCGTTGAAATCAGGCGTGGAAATGCTTAAAAACTGGGGCACCAAATTCGATGGCCCGATGCGCCCAAGTTAATGACTGACTGGTTAGTAACCAAAATTGTAGTTCAATCGAGGGACGCCGGGGCGCCCGGAGCAGCCGACACTCTGCACAATGCGGTCCTTTGGTGTCCACAGACACTGGCAGGCCTGACACCCACCCTGAAACACCACCCGGCCGAGCGCCCATGACCCATCTGCCCCAGACCGCCGAAACCACCACCGCGCCCCACCCGGGCGCGGCGCCGCTGTCTGCCGGCGTCGGGCACTATGAAAACTTCCCGGTCGCCTCGCTGCTGTGCCCGCCCGCCCTGCGCCCCGCCGTGATGGCCATCTACCACTTCGCCCGCACGGCCGACGACATCGCCGACGAGGGCGACGCCGATGCCACACAACGTCTGGCCGAGCTGTCTGCCTACCGGCAGGCCCTGCAGGCGAGCCATGCAAATGGCCCCCTCCCTGCACGCTGGAACGGCGTTTTCGCGCCACTGCGCGAGGCGATCCAAAAGCACCACCTGCCGGCTTCGCCGCTGCACGACCTGATCAGCGCCTTCGAACAGGACGTGCGCCACACCGCCGCCGGCCACCACTACGCCGACACCGCCGAGCTGCTGGACTACTGCCGCCTCTCGGCCAACCCGGTGGGCCGCCTGTTACTGCACCTGTATGGCGTGAACGATGCCCCCTCGCTCGCCCGGAGCGACCAGATCTGCAGCGCGCTGCAACTCATCAACTTCTGGCAGGACATCAGCGTGGACCTGCCGCGCCAGCGCCACTACCTGCCCACCGACCTGCTGCAGCGCCACGGCCTGCCGCGCGAAGCCTTTGACGCCGGCGCCAGCCCCGATGCCGCCACCCAGGTGCGCATGGCGCAGGCGGTCGCCGCACTCTGCGCCCAGGCACGCGCCCTCATGGAGCAAGGAGCGCCACTCGCCCGGCGCATCCCTGGGCGCGCCGGCTGGGAGTTGCGGCTGGTCGTACAAGGTGGCCTGCTCATCCTCGACAAGATCGCCACCCTGCAACACCGCAGCTGGCAACAACGCCCACGGGTGGGCGCGACCGATATGCCCCGGCTGTTCTGGCGCACCCTCTGGATGCGCTGAATATCCACCGACACCCTCCGTCCTCAGTTCTGGTAACCGCCATGCAAAGCCTCCTCCGCCCCAGCTTGAGCATCGCCCTGCTCGGCTGCGCCCTGACGCTGCCCGTCTGGGCTCAGACCACGCCCGAACCAGCCCCTCAACCCGCAGCGGCGCCGGTTCGCAACAGCGTGGGCGTGGCCCGGCTCGACACGGTCTGGATCCGGCCCGAGCGCGAAGCGCCCGCCAGCGTGATCGCGCGCAACGAATCGAAGCTCTCCGCCGAGGTCTCGGGCACGCTGCTGCGCTGGACCGCCGATGTCGGCGCCCAGGTCGCGCGTGGCCAGGTGCTGGCGCAGATCGATCCGCGCGACGCGGAGCTGGCCGTGCAGCGCGCCCAGGCGGCGCTCGATGCCACCCAGGCGCGTCTGAAGCTGGCCCAGGCACAGCTGCAGCGCTCACGCGATCTGGTCGCCCAGGGTTTCTTTTCAAAAGAAGCGCTGGGTCAGCGCGAGACCGAAGTGACGCTGGTGCAGACCGAGGTCAGCGCCAACCGCGCCCAGTTGGCCACCGCCCAGCGCCAGCTGGCCAAGACCACGCTGCGCGCACCTTTCGCCGGCAGTGTCAAAGAACGCCTGGCGCAGACCGGTGAAGCGGTGGCGCCCGGCAGCGTGCTTTACGTGCTCAGCGAATCGGGGGCGGCGGAACTCCAGGCCACACTCAGCCCGGCCGACGTGCCCGGCCTGCGCGCCGGCAGCGAGCTGCGCTTCGTGGCCACCGGGCAAGTGGTTCCGGTGAAGCTGCTGCGTGTGGGCAGCACGCTGAGCGCACCGGCACGCACCCAGACCGCGCGCCTGGCCTTTGTGCAGACCGCCGAGGTTGCTCCACCGCCCGCCGGCACCAGCGGCACGCTGCGCTGGCGCGAATCGCGGCCGCACCTGCCGCCCGCGCTCATGGTGCGCCGCAACGGCGGCATGGGTGTGTTCGTGCAACAGGGCAGCGGCGCGCTGGCCACGGCCCGCTTCGTCGTCGTGCCCGGCGCCCAGGAAGGCCGGGCCTCGGCGCTGCCGGCCACGCTGGGCGGCGACACGCTGGTGGTGGTGAGTGGCCAGGCGGCGCTGCAACCGGGCGTGGCCATCGAGGTGAAGCCGGTCAGCGGCCGTTCGGCGAACTGAAGCAGGACGCCCCATGAAATTCATGCGCGCCCTCCTCACCAACCACCCGCTGGCCAACATCGCCTTCGTGGTGGTGATGCTGCTCGGGCTGGTCAGCTACAACACCATGCCGCGCGAGCAGGATCCCGAAATCAACTTCAACTGGGTCAGCGTCACCGCTGTGCTGCCCGGTGCCAGCGCCGAGGAGGTCGAGCGACTGATCACCAATCCGCTGGAGGACGCCATCAAGGGCGTGGCCGACGTGCGCTTCGTCATCTCCAGTTCGCGAGAAAACATCTCCAGCATGCTGGTGCGCTTTCGCGAGATCAACGAGCGCACCTTTGACAAGCGCATGGCCGACCTGCGGCGCGAGATCCAGAACAAGGCCACCAGCGAGCTGCCGCGCGAAGCCAAAGACCCGACGATCCTGGAGATCACCACCAGCAACGGCTTCCCCACCGCCGCGCTGATGCTGATGGGCCAGGCCGACGACGAAACCCTGCGCGTCAACGCGCGGCGCATCAAGGCCGACCTGGAGCGCATCGCCGGCGTGGACCAGGTCTTCGCCTCCGGCCTGCGCGACCCCGAAATCCTCATCAGCCCCAACGCCCAGGCGCTGGCCGCGCGCGGCCTGCTCGCCTCCGACGTGGCCGACGCGGTGGCCGCGTGGTGGCGTGACACCTCCGGCGGCACACTCAAGACCCAGGGCGGGGCCTGGTCCATCAGCGTCAAAGGCGTGATGACCGATCCGCAGGCGCTCGAAGGCCTGCCCGTCACCTCGGCCCAGCGCCCCGGCGTGGCCGCGCGGCTCGGCGAAGTGGCGCGCATCGAACGCGCGCGCGCACCGGCAGCGCAATACGCCGCGGCCGATGGTCAGAGCGCCATCTCGCTGGCCGTGACCAAGAAATCGGGCACGAACACCCTGGAGCTCGTCGACGTTCTCAGGACCTACATCCAGAACCAGAACAGCGTGCTCGAAGCGTCGGGACTCAAGCTCGAGCTGACCGACGACCAGACCGTGCCCACGCGCGACGCCATCGGCGTGATGGAGACCAACGCCCTGGTCGGCATGCTGATGGTGATGGCTGTGTGCTGGGTGTTCCTGGGCTGGCGCATCGGCCTGCTGGTGACGATGGGCATCCCGTTCTCGCTGCTCGGCACCTTCGCCGTGCTGGGTACCCTGGGCCACACAGTCAACGTTTCGGTGCTGCTGGGCGTGGTGATCTCCCTGGGCATGCTGGTGGACGACGCGGTGGTGGTCGTCGAATCCATCTACTACCGCATGGAGCGCGGCCAGCAGGCCCTGGCCGCGAGCCTGGACGCCATCGGCGAGGTGTGGAAACCCGTGGTGGCTTCGGTCGCCACCACCATGGCGGCCTTCCTGCCACTCATGCTGCTGCCCGGCATCATGGGCAAATTCATGTTCGTGATTCCCTTCGTGGTCACGCTGGCGCTGGCGATCTCGCTGATTGAGGCGTTCTGGATGATGCCGGTGCACGTGTCCGCCGTCGGCGTGCGCTTTGACCGCCCTTCGCGCGTGCAGGCCTGGCGCGAGCGCTTCAACCGCGGCATCCGCCTGCGCTACGGCCAGGCGCTGGGTTATGCCCTGCGCCGGCCGAAGCGCTTTGCCCTCGTGGGAGTGGTCGCGGTGGCCGCAGCGGTGGCCCTGATGGCGACCGGCATCATCCGCGTGCAGTTTTTCGCCTTCGATCCGATCCGCGCCTTCTATGTCAACGTCGACATGCCCCAGACCGCGGCACTGGAAGACACGCTGGCCGAAACCCAGCGTGTCGAAGCCGCCGTGCGCGAACAGCTGCGTGGCGTGGGTCTGGACGGCGAAGCACGCGCCGTGACCAGCACCGCCGGCCTCAAGTTCACCGAGACCGAGCCGGTCTATGGCGACCTGTACGGCCAGGTGTTTGTCTCGCTCAACCCGCGAACCGAAGGCTCACGCGAGGTCATGACGGTGATCGAGGACATGCGCAAGACCATCGAGAACCTGCCCGGACCCGGACGCAAGAGCTTCACCGCCCTGGCCGGTGGTCCGCCGGCGGGCAAGGCCATCAGCGTCAAGGTGCGCGGTGACGAATTCGAACCGATCCAGCGCGCGGCCGATGCCCTGAAGACCATCGTGGCCGCCATACCCGGCGCCAAGGACGTACAGGACGACAACCAGCCCGGCCGTGCCCAGCTGCAGTTGCAGCTGGACCCCGATGCCGTGCGCGATGCCGGCCTCAGCGCCGCCCTCGTGGCACGGCTCGTGCGTCTGAGCGTGGACGGCGAGGTCGTCGCCTTCACCCGCGACGGCGGCGACAAGATCGAACTGCGTGTGCGCTCCGACCAGGCCCTGCGCGAGGCCGGCAACCTACGTGTTGATCCGGCCAGCCTGCTCGACGAACCCATCGCCCTGCCCAACGGCCAGACCACCCGCCTCGGTGCCCTGGTGCGGGCCGAGGCCACACCGGGCCGCGGTTTCATCCGTCACCACAACCTGCGCCGCACCACCACGGTGGAAGCCAACCTCGACAAGGCCATCACCGACACCACGGTGGCCAATGGCATCGTCAAGGCCGAGTGGGAGAAAATCCGCACCCAGCACCCCGGCATCGACCTCGACTTTTCGGGCGAGCTCGAAGACATCGAAGAAAGCCTGGACGCGATGCAGGTGCTGTTCCTGCTCGGCGTGGGCCTGATCTACCTGATCCTCGCGGCGCAGTTCAAGAGCTACTGGCAGCCGCTGATGATTCTGGTGACGGTGCCGCTGGCCTTCACCGGCGTGGCGTTTGGCCTGGCGATCTCGAACAACCCGCTCTCGCTCTACACGCTCTACGGCGTGATCGCGCTGACCGGCATCGCGGTGAACTCGGCCATCGTGCTGATCGACGCCGCCAACGACCGCATGCAGCGCGGCATGAGCACCATCCACGCCATCATCCAGGCCAGCCGCCGGCGCGTGGTGCCGATCCTGATCACCACCACCACGACCATCGGCGGCCTGTTTTCGCTGGCGTTTGGCCTGGGCGGCCAGAGCCTGCTCTGGGGTCCCGTGGCGGCCAGCATTGTCTGGGGTCTGGCGTTCTCCACCGTGCTCACGCTGTTCGTGGTGCCGCTGCTCTACCTGGGCTTCATGCGCCCGAAAGCCGCCCGGGCGACGCGCCGGTGGTGGCGCTGGCGAAGGCCGGCCACGGCCTGAGGGCGGACCTCAGCTTTGCAGGCCCGGTTCAACAGTCTGCGAATCCCCACACCGGCAACCGATGGTGTGCACGCTCTCGACCGCGCCCCAGTCCGAGGGCATGGCGCTGTCCGCGATGTTCGGTAGCAGAAAATAAAACGTGGCGCCCTGATTGAGCTTCGAGGTCGCCCAGATGCGCCCGCCGTGGCTCTCGACAATGCGGCGCACCAGGGCCAGGCCGATGCCATCGCCCTTGAACTGTGGCTCGCTGTGCAGCCGCTGGAACATGCCGAACAGTTTCTGGGCGTGCTCCGGATCGAAGCCGATGCCGTTGTCGCGAACGAAGAACACCGGGCCATCCGGGTGCGGGTGCCAGCCGATCTCGACCTCGCTGATGTCGCGATGTCCGGTGTACTTCAATGCGTTGTCCAGCAGGTTGATCCAGACCTCGCGCAGGAGCACCGCATCGCCCTGGATCGACGGCAGATCCGGCGCGATGCGCCACTGGATGTTGCGCAGGCCCGCGTCGTCGCGCAGGCCCACCACCACCTCGCGCAACATCGCGTCCAGATCGACGCGTTGGACGTTCAGGCCTTCGCGCCCCATACGCGAAAACGACAGCAGGCCTTCGATCAGGTTCTGCATCCGGCTGGCGGCCTGCACGATGCGGTCGCAAAAGCCCAGACAGTCATCGACCGAACCCGTGGCCAGGTTCTCCTTGATCAGATGGGCAAAGCCGGCCACGTGGCGCAGGGGAGAACGCAGGTCGTGCGAGAGTGCGCAGGAAAACTCTTCCAGCGCACGGTTCGACTCTTCCAGCTTGCGGGTGCGCGCCAGCACCAGCTGGCTGAGCTCCTCATTGCGCTGACGCTTTTCTTCCAGCCGCATCTTGTAGAACGTGATGTTTTGGACCGACCAGCTGCGCGGCAGCGCGTACCGCCCGTCTTCATAGGCCGGCACACCGCGGCAACGCACCCAGCGCTGCTGGCCATGCCGGCCGATGACACGGAACTCCACGTCGAGCTCTTCACCGGCTTCTACCCCGACCGCCAGGCTGCGACGCAGATCCGGCACATCCTCCGGAACGGCGAACGCCAGCAGGCCTTCGAATTCGCGTGGTTCCTCGTCCGACACCATCCCGAGGATGCGGAACACCTCGCTGGACCAGCGGGGCCGGCCTGATTCCACTTCGGTGTCGATGCGCCCCAGCCGGGCCAGGCGCTGCGCCACCTCCAGGCGCTGTTTGAGCTCCACGGTGTGGCGCTCCTGCTGGCGGCGCTCCGTGATGTCGGACTGGATCGACAGGTAAGCGCACACCTCGCCGTTGTTGTCGCGAATGGGCTCGATGTTCAGCGACAAGTGGTACGTCTCGCCCGACTTCTTGTAGTTGACCAGTTCAAAATTGGAAACCGACTGCCCCTGCCGAATGAGGGTGGCCAGTCGCGAGAGCTCCGCCGCACTGGTCTGCGGGCCATGCAGCAGTTCGCGTGGCAGCTTGCCGATGCACTCGGGCAATGACCAGCCGGTCACCCGCGTGTAGGTGGCGTTGACCCATTTGATGCGCCGCTCCCGGTCGGTGACCACCACCATGTTGGTGCTGCCGTCCACCACCTTCTCCAGCATGCCCAGCCACAGCGAGAGGTCGTCGTTTCCGAGTGCATCTTTCATGGTCAAATTTTCGACACAAAGAACAAGGGGGTTAAAGCAAACCATGGCAAATAAAAGGCCGCATCCGCATCCAATGTGACCGGTCGCGCATTTCCTGGCAAACACCCGGCGACAGGCGAAATCACAGGGCCCAGAATCGCCTCGCCCGGCATCGAAAATAGGAGCGTGGCATTCAACAAGAACAAATTAGGGAGCTCACCCGCCATTGGTGTCCCTGCCACTTGCGATACCGCAATCCGCAACCATATAAACAGTGGCGGAAATGAAAATGATGTGATCCAGAGCGCACCTCAAAGTGGGCCGCCCACATTTTCATAAAGCAAACGTTCGCTGAATTCAGGTTGGCAAAAGGATCGCTGTCACGTCCCCGACGTTCACCCGGGAAAACAATGACCAGAGACGAACAGACACGACAACTCAAGGATTCAGGCTCATTGAGGGGAACACTCCAGAAGCCGACCGGAACCGCCAACTCTCCTGCCCAGGTAGCCCGCTGTCAGGTGTGCGCCACACGCTCGGTCTGCATCATGAGTTGTGTGGGCGAGACCACGGCCCAGACTCTGGCTGGCGCCATCCACGAACGCTCTTTTCGCAAATCGGACCTGGTACAGGTTGAGGGTGAGGTGGCCGACCACATCGCCATAGTCAAACTGGGCACGGTCATCGCCACGCGCCGGGGTGTCGATGCAATCGAACGACCGGTGGCGCTCTTCGGCCGCGGGCAGTTGATCGGCGCCTACGGCCTGCTGGGCCAGCGCAACCAGGTCGGGGGCAAGGCGCTCTCAGCGGGTCGCCTGTGCGTGATTGACATAGCTGCCCTGTACAGCCTGGGTGTCTTCGACCGGGTGTTCCTGGGCTGTGTCTACACCATGATCTCGACATCGTTCGGCCATCTGGCCGACTGGGCCCACGTCATGCGCGTCAAGGGAATCCTGCAACAACTGCTGGGTGCCTTGCAGCTGATGTCAAAAGATCAAAGCAACCAGTTGACCCGCCTGCCCAGCCACGTGGCTCTGGCCGAGCTGCTCTCGACCACGCGCGAATCGGTGGCGCGCAACCTGCGCCTGTTGGAGAAGGAAGGTCTGCTGATCCGCCGGGACCGCTGGCACTGCCAGCTCATCGGCCCGCAGCGCATCGACGGGGTGCGGCAGCCACCCAGCCGGTCCTGATCACCCCGCCCGTGGCACCCTGAGACCCCGCCCTCAGGAGAAGACTTCGATGGCTTCACGCAGCCGCGTGGCCTCGTGCTGCAAACCGCGAGCGGCGGCCGCGATCTGCTCGACCATGGCCGCGTTCTGCTGGGTCATCTGGTCCAGCACGCTGACCGATTCGCTCACCTGGGACACGGCACCGGCCTGTTCGGTGGTCACGGCGCCGATGCCGTCGATGAGGGTCGATACGTCCACCACCTGGCGCTGGCTGTCGGCCATCATCTGGCCCGCCGAACTCACCAACGCCACACCCGTCTCCGCACCAGAGCGCCCCCGGGCAATCAGCTCGCGGATCTCGCGCGCCGCGGTGGCGCTGCGCTGCGCGAGGGAACGCACCTCGCCCGCCACAACCGCAAATCCCCGCCCTTGCTCGCCAGCGCGGGCCGCCTCCACCGCCGCGTTGAGCGCGAGGATGTTGGTCTGGAAGGCCAGGCCGTCGATCACGCCGATGATGTCGGTCATGCGCTGACTCGACTGGTTGATGTCCTGCATGGTGCTCTCCACCTGACGCACCGCTTCACCGCCCCGCTGGGTGGCCGTGCTGGCCAGACTGGCCTGGCGCGCCGCCCGCACGGCGGACTCGGCGTTCTGCTGGATGCTGGCGCTGAACTGCTCCATCGAGGCCGCTGTTTTCTGCAGGTTCGCGGCCGCCTGCTCGGTGCGCGCACTCAGGTCATCGTTGCCTGCAGCGATCTCGCTGCTGGCGTCGGCCACCTGGGCCGCGCGCACCTGCACATCGTCCAGCAGCGCCTTGAGGTTGAATCCGGCCTGATGAAGCGCGCGTTGCAGGCGGCCGATTTCGTCCACACGCCCCAGCTCCTCAGGCGACGGCGTCTGACCCGAAGCCACGTGTTCGGCCTCGCCCAGCACCAGCGCCAGTGGCCGGACCACCTGCACCTGGAGCCGCCCCATCATGAGCAGCAACAACCCCAGCTGGATGCCGATGCCGCCCAGGGCGACCGGCCACGAGGCGCCGGTCACCAGCCAGCCAGCACAACCCGCCACAAACACCACCATCAAGGCCAGCCGCAGGCGCCACGCCAGCGGCATGCGACGCCCCCAGGACATCCAGGCCAGCCCGCCGCCACGCATCACCAGGCCCTGGCAGAAGCGCAGCCCCTGGGCGCGCCCCCCGCGAAAGCGCCGGTACAGGGATTCCGCCGCCTCGACCTCTGCCCGCAGCGGCGTTGTGCGCACCGACATGTAACCCACCAGCTGGCCCCCGCGGTACACCGGTGTGGCATTGGCCCGCACCCAGTAGTGGTCACCGTTCTTGCGCCGGTTTTTCACCAGCGCAGACCAAGCCCGTCCCTGGCGCAGCGTGTTCCACATGTCGGCAAAGGCCTCACGCGGCATGTCCGGGTGGCGCACCAGGTTGTGGGGCTGTCCGAGCAGTTCCTCGCGCGAGAAACCGCTGACCTGCACAAAGGCTTCGTTCACATAGGTGATGTTGCCCTGCAGATCGGTGGTGGACATCAATGTTGCGTCTGCCCCAAGGACGAATTCCCGCTGGGTCACCGGCTCGTTGTTTCGCATGAAATACCCCGCCTTCTTGAAAGAGGTTTACGGCAACAGGTCCGTTACCGTTCTGCAAACTTCGACCGGCAGCTGTGGAAATCCACGGTTACAGATGGGCGCTGCGTCACAACCCGACACCAATGTGATGCCTGGAGCATTTCCGGGCGAAGACATGGCTCCAATTAAAAAATTGCATTGATTTAATCTGGACACCAACCAGTCCCATATGCACCTGAAGCGATACGACCCTATTAGAAGAACACCCATCGCTCCACCCCCGGGATTCCAGAAACCGGCAACCGCGGATCCCTCGCCCGCAGCCCCCATGTCGCGGGGACCTGATGGGCAAATTCGGCGTCTTTGACCAGGCGACCCAGCTTGGCATATCCAGCGTGTCGGTTGGCCCTGTGCGAGATGCGCATCGACGACCAGCTGAAGACCCAGAAGATGGACCCGGTCTTCATGCAGCCGCTGCACCCCACGATGGTCCGTGCAGGTGGCGCTCGCGGCACGGCTGATCACGACGCGCGAATCGATCACCCGCAGCTTGTACACGCTCACCGAGCCGGGCATGCTGCGCCGCTTCGACCGCAGGCACTGCGAAGTCCTGGAGCAGGACCTGAGCGGCTTCGACGCAATCAGCGAGAACGCCTGATTACACTCAGGCAACCCTGCCAGAGTCATGACACCCCAAGACTACGTTCAACAAAAAGCCGCCGCCTCGGGCAGCAGCTTTTATTACGCCTTCCTCTTCCTCCCTCCCGAGCGCCGCACCGCCATCACGGCGTTCTACGCTTTCTGCCGCGAAGTCGACGACGTGGTCGACGAAGTGACGGACCCCGGCGTGGCGCAGACCAAGCTCGCCTGGTGGCGGCGCGAGGTGGCGCAGGCCTTTGCCGGCGAGAAGAACCACCCGGTGATGCAGGCGCTGATGCCGCACACCGCCAGTTACGGCATCGAAGCGCGGCACCTGCTGGCCGTGATCGACGGTTGCCAGATGGACCTGGACCAGAACCGTTACCTCGACTTCGCCAACCTGCAGCAGTACTGCCACCTGGTGGCCGGCGTGGTGGGCGAAGTGGCTGCCAGCATCTTCGGCCAGACCCAGGCGCAGACCACCGCCTACGCCCACCGGCTGGGCCTGGCGTTCCAGCTCACCAACATCATCCGCGACGTGGGCGAAGACGCGGCGCGCGGGCGCATCTACCTGCCGGTGAACGAGCTGCAGCGTTTCGACGTGAAGGCGCACGAACTCATCAAACGCGGCGCGGCGCCCGGCATGGACACCGCCGACTTCCAGCGCCGTTTCCTGGCCCTGATGCGCTTCCAGTGCGAGCGCGCCCTGGCCACCTACGACGAAGCCCTGGCCCTGTTGCCCGAAGCCGACCGCCGGGCGCAGAAGCCGGGTCTGATGATGGCCAGCATCTACCGCACCCTGCTGCGGGAAATTGCGGCCGACCCGCTGCTGGTGTTGACCCGGCGCGTGAGCCTCACGCCGCTGCGCAAGTTCTGGCTGGCCTGGAAGGTGCAAGCCTTGGGTCGTCTTTGAGCACACGGCTTGCGATCGTTGGTGCGGGCTGGGCCGGCATGGCCGCTGCCGTAGAGGCTGCCGATGCGGGCGCCGATGTGACGGTGTTCGAAGCCGCCCGCACCTTGGGTGGCCGCGCCCGCGCATTGCCTGTGCAACGGCCCGACGGCCAGCCCCTCACGCTCGACAACGGTCAACACATCCTGATCGGCGCCTACAGCCAGACGCTGGCGCTCATGCAGCGGGTGGGCGTGGACCTGGGCCAGGCCCTGCTCCGTCTGCCGCTGGCCCTGCCCTACCCGGACGGCAGCGGCCTGCAGACCCCCGCCTGGGCCGCGCGCTGGCCGGCGCCCTTCGATGCGCTGGCGGCGATCGCCATGGCGCGCGGCTGGTCGTGGGGCGAACGCCTCGCGCTGGTCCGCGCCTCGCTCGGCTGGCAGCGCGCCGGGTTTGCCTGCGCGCCCGCGCTCACGGTGGCCGAGCTCTGCGCGGCCTTGCCGGCCCGGGTAATGGCCGGGCTGATCGAGCCGCTGTGCGTTTCGGCGCTGAACCTGCCCGGCGCGCAGGCCAGCGCGCAGGTGTTCCTGAACGTGATGCGCGACGCGCTGTTTGGCGCAGGTCACGCCGGGCTGGGCGCGTCCAACCTGCTGCTGCCGCGCACCGACCTCTCGGCGCTGATGCCCGACGCGGCGGCGCAATGGCTGTCAACCCGGCACCCGGACACCGTGCGCCTGCGCAGCGGCGAACGCGTGCTGGGCCTGTGCCCTCAGGGCAAGGCGTGGCAGCTGTACACCGCTGAAGGCGCCGTGACCTTCGACCGCGTGATCTGGGCCACGGCCGCCGGCCCCGCCGCGCAGGCCATGGCGCAGGCCGCAGTCAATGCCAGCGCTGCGGGCGACACCGCCACCGCGAGCCGACTCGACGACTGGTCCCGCAGCACCGCGGCGCTGCCATTCACCGCCATCACCACCGTCTACACCTGGGCGCCCGGCGCGCGGCTGGCCGCGCCCATGCTCGCGCTGACAGCCGAGCCCGACGCGTCGCGCGCGCCGGCGCAGTTCGTGTTCGACCGCGGCCAGCTCAGCCCCAACGACGCGGCGGCGCAAGGTGTGTTCGCCTTCGTCGTGAGCGCCAGCGTGGGCGAGCGCGACGCATTGCAGGCGTGCGTGCTGCAGCAGGCTGCGAAGCAGCTGGGTTTGACCGGCCTGCAGCCGATCCAGACGGTGGTGGAAAAACGCGCCACCTTCGCCTGCACACCCGGCCTGCAGCGGCCGGCGGCGACCATCGCGCCAGGTCTGTGGGCCGCGGGCGACTATGTGGACGGTCCTTACCCGGCCACGCTGGAGGGCGCGGTGCGCAGCGGACTGGCGGCTGGCCAGGCGGTTTGACATCGGGGCTTGCGGAGGGCCGGGCGTTCCGCGCATCATGAAACCTTGCCACCTTCGAGACGCCCCATGACCGCCACGCCCCTGAAGCCCGAGCAACTGCGCCTGAACATCCACCCGGCCTCGCTGGGCTTTGCCGACACCTCGGAATTGCAGACCACCGAGCTGCCGTGGATCGGGCAGGAACGGGCACAGAACGCCGCGCGCTTCGGCCTCGCCATGGACCAGGCCGACTACAACCTGTTCGTGCTGGGCGAGGTGGGCAGCGGGCGCGCCTCGCTGCTGCGCCAGCTGACCCAGGCCGTGGCGGCCGAGCGCCCGGTACCACCCGACCTGTGCTACCTGCACAACTTCGACACCCCCGAACGGCCGCGCGCCCTGCGCATGCCCGCCGGCCAGGGCCGCGAGCTGCGGCAGCTCATGACCCGCTTCTCGCGCGCGCTGCAAACCGAGATTCCGCAGCGCCTGGGGAGCGAAGATTTCAAGTCCGAAAGCGAGCGCATCAAGGCCGCCTACCAGGCCGAGGAGTCCAAGGCCTACGTCGAACTGGACGCGTTCGCCGAGTCCCGTGGCTTCAACCTGTTCCGCGAATCGGGCCACCTGGTGTTCACGCTCATGGGCGACAAGGGCAGCGCGCTCACCGAAAGCGAGGCCCGCGCCCTGTCCAAAGAGCGGCGCGCCGAGATCGACAAGGCCGAAGCCGAGCTGCGCCAGGAAATCGCGCGCTTCCTCGACAAGACCCGGCCCATGGAGCGTGTGATGAACGAAGCCCTGGCCGCGCTGCGCCGCCAGGTTGTCAAGCCCTGGCTGGACCACGAGATGCAGGACATCCGGGTCAGCCTGAAAAAGCAGATCAAGGACTCGGTCAAGCTCGGCAGCTACCTCGACCAGGTGCAGCACGACGTGCTGGAACACATCGAACTCTTCATCGCGCAGGACAGCGACGACGAGGTGCGCCAGGAAGCGCTGACCCAGATGCTGCTGGGCTACCGGGTGAACCTGGTGGTGGACAACGCCGGGCGCACGGGGGCACCGGTGATCGTGGAAGACAACCCGGTGTTTCACATCCTCTTTGGCCGCATCGAGTACCAGGCCGAGGAAGACGTGATGCTGACGGACTTCTCGCGCGTGCGCGCTGGCAGCCTGATCCGGGCACACGGCGGCTTCCTGCTGCTGCACCTGCGCGACCTGCTGACCGAAGCGCTGGTGTGGGAAAAGCTGCGCCGATTCCTGCGCTCGGGCCGGGTGCAGATCGAAGAACCCGACAGCTCGCACATGCCGATGGCGGCCGTGTCGCTGCTGCCCGAGGCGGTGGACGTGGAGGTGAAGATCGTGCTGATCGGATCGGTGGAGGAGTACTACGCGCTGCAGGAGGGCGACCCGGAGTTTTCGCGCCATTTCCGCGTCAAGGTGGACTTCGCCGAGAGTTTCCCCGCCAGCGACGACACGCGCGCGGCCAGCGCACTGTACGTGGCACACACCTGCCGCAAGCTGGGCCTGCCGCATTTTTCCGCCGCGGCCGTGGCGCGGCTGCTGGAAGACTCGCACCGCGAGGTGGACGACCAGGCCCGCCAGAGTGCCATCTTCGCGCGCACCGAAGCGCTGGTGGTCGAAAGCGCCGCGCTGTGCCGCACACGCGGTGCCGCCCTGGTGGAGGCGCTGGACGTGGACGCTGCCCTGAGCGCCCGGCGCCAGCGCCACGACTACCCGGAGCAACGCCTGCGCGAATCCATCGCCGAGGGCGAACGCCTGATTTCGCTGCAGGGCGCGCGCGTGGGCCAGATCAACGGCCTGACGCAGATCGACCTGGGCGACTGGCGCTTCGGCCTGCCGGTGCGCGTGACCGCGCGCAGCCACGCGGGCACGCGCGGCCTGCTCAACATCGAACGCGAGGTCGAGATGTCGGGCCCGATCCACGACAAGGGCGTGCTGATCCTGCACAGCTACCTGACGGCCCTGTTTGCCCATCTGACACCCCTGGCGCTGAACGCCTCCATCGTGTTCGAGCAGGAATACCACGGCGTAGAGGGCGACTCGGCCTCTTGTGCCGAGTTGTTCGCCCTGCTCTCTTCGCTCTCGGGTGTGCCGCTGCGCCAGGGCATCGCCGTGACCGGCGCGCTCAACCAGCACGGTGAGGTGCTGCCCGTGGGCGGTGTGAACGAGAAGATCGAGGGCTGGTTCCGTGTCTGTGACGCGGCGGGTCTGGATGGCACGCAAGGGGTGCTGCTGCCGCAACGCAACCTGCGCCACCTGATGCTGGACCGTGCCGTGGTGGATGCCGTGGCCCAGGGCCGCTTCCACATCCACACCGCCAGCCACGTCGCCGAAGGCCTGGCGCTGCTGAGCGGGATGGCACCGGGCATTACAGGTGACGCGGCAGGCCCCTACCCGGCGGACAGCCTGCTGGGGCGCTGCGAGCAGACCCTCAAGGCCTACCGGGAAGCCTGCCGGCAAGCCGTTGCGGAGACCAAGACAGAGTGGAATTCATGACCCATTGATCAACACCACGCATTCTTCCGGGAACCTGTGGCGTCTGAGGCTCTCCCACCGTGCTGATCGTTCAACCCCAAGAGAAGGAGCCCCCGCGGATGACACGCACACATCGCTTTCGAAACACCCTCGCCGCACTCGCCACCGGCCTGGCGCTGCTGGCAGCTGGCACCGCCAACGCCCAGAGCATGGTCAGCGTCAAAGGCAGCATCCTGAACATGCGTTCGGGGCCTGGCACCCACACCGAGGTCCTGTGGGAGTTGCGAAAAGGTTACCCGCTCAAGGTGGTGGCCCGCAAGGGCAGCTGGCTGCAGGTCCGTGATTTCGAGAACGACCGGGGCTGGGTGGCGCGTTCGCTGACGGGCGCAACGCCCCATCACATCGTCAAGGCGAAAACCGCCAACATCCGCCAGGGCCCGGGCACACAGCACCGCATCGTCGGAAAAGCCGAATACGGCGAACTGCTGCGCACGCGCGAGAAGCGGACCGGCTGGGTGCGCGTGGAGCGCGACAACGGCAAGACCGGCTGGATCGCCAAGCGTTTGTTGTGGGGCTGGTGAGTGGCCTCACCACCCTGAAAAAGGCGGACCCCGGGTCCGCCTTTTTCGTGGCACCTGACGTCAGGGCCGCGGCCCCTGCACGATCAGTGCATCTCGGCAGCGGTCGCTTCCGGCACGGGCTCCGGATTCGGCGGCACGATGGCGCCGATGATGTCGCTCATGCTGATGGTGCCCAGGTGTTTGCCTTTGCTGTTGACCACATTGGCAGCCTCCTTGCTCTCCGCGCTGAGCTGCCGTGCCGCCTCTTCGATCACCAGACTGGGGTCCACATCCGGGCCATCGACACGCGATCCGGACAACATCAGCGTTCGGCAACGGATCACGCGACCGCGGTTCACATCGCGCACGAAGCTGGCAATGTAGTCGTCCGCCGGCTTGAGCACGATCTGCTGGCCGGTGCCCTGCTGCACCACCTCGCCGTCGCGCAGGATGGCGATGCGGTCGCCCAGGCGCAGCGCTTCGTCGAGGTCGTGCGTGATGAAGACGATGGTCTTGCCGATTTCCTGCTGCAGGTCCAGCAGCACGCTCTGCATGTCGCTGCGGATCAGCGGATCGAGCGCAGAGAACGCCTCGTCCATCAGCAGGATCGGTGCATCGTTGCTCAGTGCACGCGCCAGGCCCACGCGCTGCTGCATGCCGCCCGAGAGCTGGTTGGGGTAGTTGTCTTCGTAACCCTTGAGACCGACCCGTTCGATCCAGCGCATGGCGTTCTCGCGCCGCTTCTTGCGCGGCAGGCCCTGCACCTGCAAACCGTATTCGGCGTTCTCCAGCACGGTGAAGTGCGGGAACAGCGCAAACTTCTGGAACACCATGGCGGTCTGCTGGCGGCGAAAGCGCTGCAGCTCGCGTTGATTCAGCTTCATCACGTCCACCGGCTGGCCATTCACCTGCACCAGCAGCTCGCCGGCCGAGGGGTCGATGAGCCGGTTGATGTGGCGGATCAGCGTGCTCTTGCCGGAGCCGGAAAGCCCCATCACCACCTGGATGCCGCCAGCGGGCATGTCGATGTTGATGTCACGCAGGCCCAGCACGTGGCCGTGCACGTCGCGCAACTCCTGTTTGCTCATGCCCTCGCGCACCGGCCCGAGAAACTTCTCGGGCGAGGGGCCAAAGATCTTGTAGAGATGGCGGATCGAAATGCCCGCCGCTGGTGCTTCAGCCGCCGCGGTGGGGGTTGGCGTCAATGCAGTTTGTGTGTCAACCATGGACGACCTCCAGGTGCCGCTGCAGCCGCTTGCCATAGGCCTGCGACACACGGTCAAAGATGATGGCGATGCCCACGATGGCCAGCCCGTTGAAGATGCCCATGGTGAAGTACTGGTTCGAGATCGCCTTGAGCACCGGCTGACCCAGGCCCTGCACGCCGATCATCGAAGCGATGACCACCATCGCCAGCGACAGCATGATGGTCTGGTTCACACCGGCCATGATGGTCGGCAGCGCCAGCGGCAACTGCACCTGGTGCATCTTCTGCCAGGTGGACGAACCGAACGCGTCGGCCGCTTCCAGCAGATCCTTGTCCACCAGACGGATGCCCAGGTTGGTGAAGCGGATCACCGGCGGAATGGCGTAGATCACCACCGCGATCAGGCCCGGCACACGGCCGATGCCCAGCAGCATCACCACCGGGATCAGGTAGACGAAGCTGGGCATGGTCTGCATCACGTCCAGCGTGGGGTTGATCACCTTCTGCAACCGGTCCCAGCGACTCATGGCGATGCCCAGCGGCAGGCCAACCACCAGGGCGACCACCGTGCAGACGAAGATCATCGAGATGGTCTTCATCGTGTCGCCCCACATGCCGAAGAAACCGATCAGCAACAGCGTGATCACGGTACCGATCACGATCTTGAGCGAGCGCGAGGCGAGCCAGGCGATCAGCGCGATGCCACCCACCACGAACGGCCAGGGCGACTGCGTGAGCAGGCGCTCGGAAGCCAGCAGGAAATCGCGCAACGGATCGAACAGGCGTTCCATCATTTCGCCATGCTCGCGGGTGAAGCCACGAAAGGCGCCGTCCACCGAGCGCCGGATTTCGCCCAGCGCATCGGACCCGAGCGAGGGGAATTCATTCAACCAGGCCATGTGAAGCTCCTTGGTTCGGTCGGAGAAACGTCCGGAAACCCACGGGGCTCCCGGACGCAAGAAAGGTCACTGCGCTGCACGGGCGCAGTGACCTCTTCATCGGACACGGATCAGAGCGAGGCCTTGACCTTCTCCGCCACTTCAGGGCTCACCCAGCCGGTCCAGACTTCGGGCTGGGTCTTGAGGAAGTGCGCGGCGCCGTCGGCACCGGTCGCCTGGTTGTCGCTCATCCAGGCCAGCAGCGTGTTGACCGTCTCGTTGCCCCAGGAACGCTGCTTGAGGTAGTCAATGGCAGGGCCGCCCGCCTTCTGGAAGCGGTCGGTGACCACGGTGAACACCTCGGCGCGCGCCCAGTCGGTCTTCACCGGCTTGTCGCACTCGGCCTTCGAATTGCAGGCCTCGAAGGCTTCCTTGTCATGCGGGTAGCCGGCGTCGAGCTTGACCATTTCGTACTTGCCCAGGATGGACGTGGGTGCCCAGTAGTAGCCCAGCCAGCCTTGCTTGCGCTCGTAGGCCTTGGCGATCGAACCGTCCAGACCGGCTGCGGAGCCGGTGTCGAGCAGCACAAAGCCTTGCTTGGCCGCGTCCCAGGCCTTGAAGGCGTTGACTGTGGTGAGCTGGCAGTTCCAGCCTGAAGGACAGTTGTGCACCGCGCCCTTGCCCTTGTTTTCGGCCGACGGGAACAGCTCCGGGTGCTTCAGCGCGTCATCGATGGTCTTGATCGACGGGTTGGCATCGGCGACGTACTTGGGAATCCACCAGCCTTCAACGCCACCGTCTTTCAGTGACTCGGCAGCGTAGTGCAGCTTGCCCTCTTTGATGGCGGCGTCCATCGGCTGGCGTACCGCATTGATCCAGGCTTCGGGCGCCACGTCAGGCTGGCCTTTTTCCATCATCGCGGTCAGTGTGGGCATGGTGTCGCCCGGCACGAGTTCCACTTCGCAGCCATAGCCCTTGGACAGGATGATGTTGTCGATGTGGGCCAGCACTTCGGCCGATTGCCAGTTCATGTTGGCCACGGTGACCTTGCCGCAGGCCTGTGCGACCGCCGCCTCAGGGGCGGCGGCGGCGGCGGGTGCCGCTTCTTCCTTTTTGCCGCAGGCACTCAGCGCCAGGGCTGCCGTGAGCACGGCCAGGGAGAGATGGGGGGTGTGGGACATGGTTTCCTCCAGGTTTCGTGTGGTTGTGTCCACCGACGCACTGCGCCACTGGATGTGAAAAGCACAACCAACAACCTGAAGGAAACGAACGCTGCTGCAAACCAGGTGACCAGCCGCTCAACCAACAGGGCGTTGGATTGAACTGAGTTGGCTAATATACATTTTTATCTAATTCGCACGCCAATACTGCGGCTTTTCATATAATGATATCCGGGTGTTTCACTCAACATTTCAAGCCTTGCCGAGCGCTTTGGCCGCGAGATGGGCGGGCCGCTCGGTGCAACGCACGATCCAGTCGTGCGTGAGCGGGTGCTTCGCCATCAGGCTGCGCGCAACGCGGGCCCAGTTCAGCACGCTGGCCACACACAGGTCGGCCACGGTGAAGCGGTCCGCGGCCAGATGCGATTCACCACGCTCTTGCTGCCGTTGCAGGTGTCGCTCGATCACACGCAGCGCCACCGCCAGGCGCTTCTCGGCGGCGGTGGCCAGCTCGGGCCTGCGCCGTTCGGCGGGCATCACCATGCGGTGCATCAGCACGGTGAGTGCATCGGCTTCGCATTCATTCACCGCCCAGAAGCTCCAGCGCAGCGCCTCGGCGTCTTCGCGGGCGTTGGCGGGTGTGATGCCGGTGCCATCGGGCTGGCCATGGTGGCGCGCGATGTAGAGCGCGCAGGCCATGCTTTCCCACACCACGACCTCACCGCCCTGCTCCGGCGGCCGCTGGTCCACCACCACCGGGATGTGGCCGTTGGGGTTGCGCGCCAGGAATTCGGGGGTGCGCGTAGCACCGCCCTGGAAGGGCGTGGGCACGTGGACGAAGTCCAGACCGAGCTCGGTGGCGGCCCAGAGCGGGCGTACCGCGCGCGAGGCGGGGATGCCGTAGATGGCGAGACTCATGGTATCGGGATGAGGAAGGTTCAGCCCAGCGCGCGGCACAGGGCCAGCAGTTCGGACACGGTGATGTGGGGCGCAAGCGGCGCATGTTCCCAGGCATGGCCTTCGCGGTTCACCCACGCGAGCTGCATGCCGGCGTTCAGTGCGCCCACGCCGTCCAGGTGCGCATCGTCGCCGATGTGCAGCACCTGCGACGCCTGCACGCCGGCGGCCTGCGCGGCGGCGTGGAAGATGCCCGGATCGGGCTTGGCGGCGCCGAACCCATGGGCATGGAGCGCGGCCCGGAAATGCCTGCCGATCCCGACGCGGTGCACGTCCGCGTTGCCGTTCGACACCGCCACCACCGGGTAGCGGCTGCTCAGCCATTCCAGTGCGGGCAGCGCGTCTTCAAACAGCTCCACGCGGTGGCGCTCGGCAAAGAAGACCTCAAACGCGGGCTCGGCCAGGGTCGGGTCATCGCCCGCGCGCTGCAGCAACAGCCGGATGGACTCACGGCGCAGACCGCTCATGTCGTGCGCCAGATCGGGCCGGGTGGTGGTCATCTGGTTGCGCAGCTCGCGCAGCGTACCCGGCGTGGCAGACAGCGCGGCAGCGGCCGGCGCGTGTTCGCTCAGCCAGGCATGCAACACACCTTCAGCCCGCGTGATCGTGGGCCAGATCGGCCAGAGCGTGTCGTCCAGGTCGAGCGTGATGGCGCGGATGCGCGAGACATCCAGGCCGGCGTCGGTCACAGCGGACTCGGGTGAGCATGGTTCGAGGGTGTTCATGTCTGCGGGAGAATAGCGCATGGCATTCCAACAAGAACCTCCCTTCTCGCATGGCCAGTCGACCGGTACGGCCGTTGTGCTGTGCAACCTCGGCACCCCCGACGAAGCCACCGCCCCGGCGGTGCGCCGCTACCTCGCAGAGTTCCTGGGGGACCACCGCGTGGTCGAGATCCCCAAGCCGATCTGGTGGCTGATCCTGCACGGCATCATCCTGCGCACCCGGCCGGCCAAGTCGGCCGCCAAATACGCCAGTGTCTGGACGCCCGAAGGCTCGCCGCTCAAGGTGTGGACACAGAAGCAGGCCACGCTGCTGCGCGGCTACCTGGGCGAGCGCGGCCACCAGGTCACGGTGCGCTACGCCATGCGCTACGGCAACCCTTCCATCCCCGCCGTGCTCGACGAGCTCAAGGCGCAAGGCATTGGCCGCGTGCTGATCCTGCCGGCCTATCCGCAGTACAGCGGCACCACCACCGCCAGCGTGATCGACGCGGTGGCCAGCTGGAGCCTGAAGGTGCGCCATCTGCCCGAGCTGCGCTTCATCAACCGCTACCACGATGACACAGGCTACATCGAAGCACTGACGAGGAAGATCCGCGCGCACTGGATGCACCACGGCCAGGCCGAGCAGCTGGTGATGAGCTTTCACGGCGTGCCCGAGCGCACCCTGCACCTGGGCGACCCCTACCACTGCGAGTGTCACAAGACCGCGCGCCTGCTCGCCGAACGCCTGGGGCTGGCGAAGGACCGCTACAAGGTGACCTTCCAGTCGCGCTTTGGCAAGGCCAAATGGCTGGAGCCCTACACCGAGCCGACGCTGATCGCACTGGCGCAGCAAGGTGTGAAGAGCGTGGACGTGGTCTGTCCCGGCTTCACCAGCGACTGCCTGGAAACGCTGGAAGAGATCAACATGGAAGCTCGCGAAGCCTTCCTGCACGCGGGCGGCCAGCAGTTCCAGTACATCGATTGCCTCAACGACAGCCCCGACTGGATCCGCGCGCTCACCGACCTGACCGAACGCCACCTGCAAGGCTGGCCGACGAAACAGGCCGACGATCCGATGGCGCTCAAGGAAAGCCGCGAGCGGGCGCTCGCGCTCGGCGCCAAGGACTGACGCGACACCTCGGTGCCCTGGAATTCATCATGAACAAACTGCCCGCCCTCTTCACCCTGTGCGCCCTGGCCAGCCTGGTGGCGGGCTGCTCCCCGCAGACGGCTTACTACAGCGGCCAGAGCTGGCAACGCCAGCAGTGTTTCAAGATCGAAGACATGCAGCAACGGCAGCGCTGCCTGAAGAGCGCCAGCACCTCGCACGAGGACTACCAGCGCGAGGTCGAAGCCCTCCCGTCCAGGCCCTGATCTCAGGCTCTCAGTGCACACCGACTAAAAAGCGCTGCACCAGATCCAGCTGCTCGGGCACATTGAGCGCCGGCGCATGGCCACAGCCCGCGATCGTCACCACCAGCGCACGCGGCCCGCGGTCGCGCATGGCTTCGGCGGTGTCGGCCAGCAGCAGGTCGGAATCCGCGCCACGCAGGCACAACACCGGTATGTCGATGCGGTCGTAGGCATCCCACAGCTCGTAGTCCGCCGGATGCTGGGTGAACTGCATCACCATGGCGGGGTCGTAGTGCGGCGTGACACGGCCATTGGGCAGGCGGCGGGTGGAGCTTTCGGTGAGCAGCTTCCATTGCGCGTCGGTGAGGAATCCGTAAGGTTTGTAGACCGTGCGGAAATACTGTTCCAGTTCGCCCACGGTGGCAAACGAAGCCGGGTTGCCGGCGTAGCTGCGGATGCGCTCGACCGCGGCGTCGGCCAGCTTGGGGCCGATGTCGTTGAGCACCAGGCGCTGGATGCGGCCCTGCAGCGGACCGGCCGCGCACACCATGCCGATGGCGCCACCCATGGAGGTGCCCACCCAGTGGAAGGACGCGAGCCCAAGCTGCTCCACCAGCGCCGTGGCGATGCGGGCGTAGAAGTCCAGGCAGTACTCGATCTCGGGTGTCGGGCTCCATTGCGACAGGCCACGGCCGATGGTGTCGGGGCAGATCACGCGGTGACCCAGACCGCTCAGGTACGCGGCCAGCGGGTCCATGTCGCGCCCGGTGCGCGCCAGGCCGTGCCAGGCGATCACGGGCGTGCTTTCGGGCACGCCGGGTGCGGGTGCCCAGTCCATGAAATGGATCTCGCGGCCTTCGCACACAAGGTAGCGCGACTGGGGAACCACAGTGGAGGTGTTCATTTCAAGCCTCTGAGTTTTGCGAGGACCGAACGCTCGCGCAGCTTGCCGACGATGCCGGTGGGAAAGTAATAGACCGACAAGACGAACAGCACACCCATCCAGAGCAGCCAGCGGTCGGGGGTGAGCAGCGCGGGCAGCAGCGGAATGCCAGCGGTGGCCTCGCCCGCGAGGCGCAGCAGGTCCTGCAGGTAGCTCTGCGCCAGCACGAACAACACGCTGCCGATCAACGCGCCGTAGAGCGTGCCCATGCCGCCGATCACGACGATGAGCAGGATGTCGAGCATGATCTCGAACGAGAGCGAGGTGTCGGGTCCGTTGTAGCGCAGCCAGAGCGCGAGCAGGCAGCCGGCCAGCGTGGCGAAGGCGGCCGAGAGCACGTTGGACAGCGTGCGGTACACGACGGTGCGGTAGCCCAGCGCCTCGGCACGGAAATCGTTTTCGCGGATCGCCTGCAGCACGCGGCCGAAAGGCGAATTCACGATGCGCAGGATGGTGAGGAAGATCGCCGTGACCGCCGCGAAGATCAGGTAGTAGGTGACCAGCTTGCCGTTCAGATCCACCTCGCCCAGTGGCGTGACCAGCGGCTCTTCGGTCAGCGTGAAGCCCGGCGACAGCAGTTCGGGCACGCTGAAGCTCAGGCCGTCTTCGCCGCCGGTGAAATCCGACAGCTGCGAAGCCAGCGTGAGGAAGGCCGAGGCCACCGCCAGCGTGATCATGGCGAAGAAGATTGCTTTCACCCGCAGCGAAAACAGGCCGATCATGAACGAGAGCACCAGCGAGATCAGCAGCGCACAGATCACCCCCAGCGCGATCGCACCCCAGGACGGTTCTTCGACCGCGTTGAGCGCGATCGCCACGCCGTAGGCCCCGATGCCGAAGAACATGGTGTGGGCAAAGCTCACGATGCCGGTGTAGCCCAGCAGCAGGTCGAAGCTGGCCACCAGGGCCACGAACACCAGCACCTTGGCCGCCACGTTGAGCGCCTTCACACCCGGAAACAGGAAGGGCGCGAACGCCAGGCCGAGGAACAGGATCACAAGCAGCGCGGCGAGCCAGCGGCTGCGTGGGAGGTCGTGGGAGAGCAGTCGGGTCAACATCATCGGCTCCTCAACGGTTGGTCACAGGATAGACACCCTGCGGCCGCCACAACAGAATGGCCACCATCAGCGCGATGTTGGAAAACAGCGCCACCTTGGGCACCAGGAAGCCGGTGTAGTTGGCCATCAGGCCGACCAGCAGCGCGCCGATGAGCGCGCCCAGCGTGGAGCCCAGGCCGCCGATGATGATGACGATGAAGATCAGCACGTTGACCTGCGCGCCCATCTGCGGAATCACGCTCTGCTGGTACAGACCCCACATCACGCCGCCCAGGCCGGCCAGTGCAGAGCCGGCCACGAACACGCCGACGAACAGGCGACGGATGCGGTAGCCCAGGGACTCGACCATCTCGCGGTCCTGCACGCCGGCGCGGATCAGCAGACCGACCTTGGTGCGGTTGAGCGTCCAGACCATGGCAGCGAACACGGCAGCACCCACCAGCACGGCCAGCAGCCGGTATTTCTCCACCGCGGCATCGCCCATGAGCACCGCGCCACGCAGCGCCTCGGGCAGCGGCAGCGGGATCTGCTCCGGCCCCCAGATCACCTTGATCAGCTCTTCGCCGATGATCATGCCGCCCATGGTGATGAGGATCTGCTTCAGGTGCATGCCGTACACCGGGCGGATGATCAGGCGCTCGAACACCAGACCCAGCGCTCCCGCCACGGCCATCGCCACCAGCATCGCGGGAAACAGCGCCAGCAGGTTCAACCACAGGCTGTCGGCCGTGGTGTAGCTGCCCATGGTGGCCAGCACGGTGGTGGCCACGAAGGCACCGAGCGCGATGAACACGCCGTGGCCAAAGTTGAGCACGTCCATCAGGCCAAACACCAGCGTCAGGCCCGAGGCGATGATGAAGACGATCATGCCCATCGCCAGCCCGGCCACGGTGAGCGTGAGCCAGGTGGAGGGGCTGCCGATGGCGGGCAAGGCGGCCAGCGCCAGCACCGGCACCAGGGCCATGGGTTTCCAGTCCATGTCTTTGAACAAACTCATGGGACCTCCCGCCGGGCCGCCCCAAGGGAGGCCAGCCCCTCTTGGAGGGGCAGCGAATACACGCAGTGATGGGTGTGGGGTGTCATTGGTGTGCTCCCAGGGAAAGGCCCAGCAGTCTCGACTGCATCGATTCATCGGCAGCCAGTTCGGCCATGGAGCCGCTGTGCACCACGCGTCCGTCGTCCATCACGGCCACCGTGTCGCCGAGTTGTCTGGCGAAGTTGAAGTTCTGCTCGACCAGCAGGATCGTGGTCTGCGCCGCCTTGAGCTGGCGGAAGGCCTCGATCATGTTCTGGATGATCGCGGGCGCCAGGCCCTTGCTGGGCTCGTCGATCAGCAGCAGCTGGCGCGGTTCGACGATGGCGCGCGACACGGCCAGCATCTGCTTCTGTCCGCCGCTGAGCTTGCCCGCCGGGTGGGTCCAGAACTTCTTCATGGCCGGGAACAGGCCGAAGATCCACTCCAGCCGCGTGGTGTCGATGTCGTCCAGCGTGCGCGCGCCGCGTGCGGCCAGCAGCATGTTCTCGCGCACCGAAAGGTCCGAGAAGATGCCCATGCTCTCGGGCACGTAGGCCACGCCGCTGTGCGCGATGTCGGGCGTGGGCTTCTGCGTGATGTCCTGGCCATCGAGCACCACCGTGCCCTGGCTGGCGTGCCACAGGCCCATGATGGTGCGCAGCGTGGTGGTCTTGCCCGCGCCGTTGCGACCCAGCAGCATGGTCAGTTGCCCGGCGGGCACGGCGAGGTCCACGCCGTGCAGGATGTGGTACGCGCCGATGTGGGTGTGCACGCCGTTGAGAGTCAGGAGATTGCTCATGCTGACACCTCTTCTTCAGGGTTGATGCCGAGGTAGGCCTGCTGCACCACCGGCGAGGCGATCACGGTCGCCGGGTCGCCGTCGGCCACCAGTTCGCCGTTGTGCAGCACGATGATGCGATCAGACAACTCGCGCACCACGTCCATCTTGTGTTCGACCAGCAGGATGGTCTTGGTCTTGTCGGCCTTGAGCTGGCGGATCAGGTTCAGGATGACGGGCACCTCGTCCACGCTCATGCCCGCGGTGGGCTCGTCGAACATGAACACCTGCGGCTCCAGCGCCATCAGGATGCCCACCTCCAGCTTGCGCTGGTCGCCGTGCGGCAGGCTGGACGCGAGCGCGTCGCCCTTGTCCGCCAGCGCCACGGCCTCCAGCACCTCGTCGGCGCGAACGACCAGGTCACGCCGGTCGCTCCAGATGCGCCAGAGGTTCAGCCCCGCGCCCGCCCTCGCCTGCACCGCCAGCCGCACGTTCTCGCGCACCGTGAGGTTGGGGAACAGGTTGGTGAGCTGGAACGCCCGACCCAGACCGGCCTGCGCCCGCGCCGGCGCGCCCAGCGAAGAGACGTCCACCCCGTTCAGGCGAACGCTGCCCGCCGAGGCCCGGATCTGCCCCGAGATGAGGTTGAAGTAGGTCGTCTTGCCCGCACCGTTGGGGCCGACGATGGCGGTCAGCGTGCCCGGCTCGAAAGCGCAGGACACAGCATTCACCGCCACGTGCCCACCGAAGCGGACCGTGAGATCGCGTGTTTCAAGCATGAAGTCTCCGAACGCCACACCACAAAAGCGCAGCGCAAGTGCGCAAGCAGTCGCCGCCAGCGGCGACCTACGAGAAACACCGCGGAACCGGCTTCGCCGGGCCGCAGGTGTTGTCCCCCTTTCAGGGGGAAGCCGCCTCAGCGGCGCAGGGGGTCAAGCGCTTTCAGCGCTTGTTTTTGATAGGCACATTCATGTCCGCCGGCTTGATCTCGCGCACGAGTTCAGGCACACCCCACGGGAACGCCGGGTCCACCTTGATCTTGAAGTGGTACATGCTCTGCATCGCCTGGTGGTCTTCCTTGCGGAAGGTCATGGTGCCCTTGGGCGTCTCGAAGCTCATGCCCTCCATGGTCTTGATCAGCGTGTCGGTCTTGGTGTCGCCATTGGTCTTCTTGAGCGCGGTCACCACCGCCATCGCCGCGCTGAAGCCGCCAGCGGTGAAGAAGTCGGGCGGGCTCTTGAACTGGCTGTAGTGCTGCGCCACCATGGCATCGTTGACCGGGTTCTTCGGGATGCCGAAGTAGTAGTACGTGGCGCCTTCCATGCCAGGAAAGTTCTTGTAGTTGGCCATCGCCGGCAGGATGTTGCCGCCGGTGGCGATCTCGATGTTGTAGCGCTTGAGATCGAGATCGGCGATCTTGAACGGGTTGCCTGCGCCGGCCCAGATGATGAAGATCACCTTGCGGCCCGGCAGGTCCTTGAGCTTGTCGATCAGGCGCTGCGCACCGGCGGTGAAGTCGGTGGTGCTGGTCGGCAGGTATTCCTCGTGCACGATCTTGGCGGTCTTGACCGCGTCCTTGAAGGCCTTCACGCCATCACGCCCGAACGCGTAGTCCTGCGCCAGCGTGGCGATGTTCACGCCGGCCTTGTCCAGCGCCACGGCGTTGGAGATCGCGTCCTGCGAGGAATTGCGGCCGGTGCGGAAGATGTACTTGTTCCACTTGTCGCCGGTGATGGAGTCCGCCACGGCGGGCTCCACCAGCAGGATTTTCTTGTACTCCTCGGCCACCGGCAGCATGGCCAGCGCCACGCCGGAACCGGTCGGGCCCACGGCGATGTCGGCCTTGTCGTCGGCGAACGCGGCCGCCAGCTGGGCCTTGCCCACGTCGGGTTTGAACTGGCTGTCTTTCTCGATCACCACCAGCTTCTTGCCACCCACCATCATCGTGCCACCGGTGGCGTAGTTCAGGCCCATCATCAGGCCCGTGTGGGTCTGCTTGGCGTAGGCTTCGAGCGGGCCGGTCTTGTCGTAGACGTGGGCAATGCGGATCTCGCCCTTGTTCGACTGGGCAAAGCCCAGCGTGGCGGTGCAGGCGAGCGCGATGACCGCCAGGCGGCGGGTGGTGTTGTGCATGTCTTGTCTCCTGGTTGGAAGTGTCACAGCGCGTGGCGCCGCGTCTTTCCCATCGCAGGGTCCGTGCCAGGGAGACAAGTGTTTGATTTCAAACAGATTTTTCAGCGACGACTGGGCGCTTGTCTGAGTTTCAGACAGTCACGGGCGGATACATGTGTCTATTATTCAGACGCTTGTCTGAATTTCAGACATATCCACAGAGCCTGTTGAGGCTCCCAGCTTGTCGTACAGGCTGGCGCGCGAGATGCCGAGTAGGCGTGCCGCCGCAGCCCGGTTGCCGCCGCTGCGCTGCAGCGCCGCCGCGATGGCCCGCTGCTCCAGTTCGGCGATCTGCTCCGGCAGGGGCCGGGCGTCCACCCCGCCCGCGGCCAATGCCTGCGCAGGAGCGGGCACCATGGCAGGCTCGATGCGGTCCAGCCCCGATTCGCGCAGCACCACCTCCACCTGCGGCGCCGCGATCAGCGGCGAGTCGCTGCGCAGGGCCAGTTGCTCCAGCACGTTGCGCAGCTCGCGGATGTTGCCACGCCAGGGCTGGGCCGCGAGCAGCGCGCGGGCACAGGGCTGCAGGTCGATCTGCTCGCCTGCGCCGCGCGCGGCGATGTCCTCGCACAGGGTTTCGATCAGCAAGGGCACGTCGTCGCGCCGCTCGCGCAGCGGCGGCACCCGGATCGGCAGCACGTTGAGGCGGTAATACAGGTCTTCGCGGAAGCTGCCCTCGCGCACCATGTGCTGGAGGTCGCGCGAGGTGGCTGCCACCACACGCACGTCAAAACTGACCAGCTTGTTCGAACCCAGTGGCTCGATCTCGCCTTCCTGCAGCGCGCGCAACAGCTTGACCTGCACCGACATCGGCATGTCGCCCAGCTCGTCGAGAAACAGCGTGCCGCCGTCGGCCAGCTTGAACTTGCCGTCGCGGCCCTTCTTGTCGGCGCCGGTGTAGGCGCCCGGCGCCACGCCGAAGAACTCGGCTTCCAGCAGCGTGTCGGGCACGGCCGCCATGTTCACGCTCACGAACGGCCGCCCCGCGCGCGGCGACGCGGCGTGGATGGCGTGGGCCAGCAGTTCCTTGCCGGTGCCGGTTTCGCCCAGCAGCAGCACCGGGCTGCTGGAAGACGCCGCGCGTCGCGCCTGGCGTTTCACTTCCAGCGCGCCCGGGCTGGTGCCCACGAAACTGGCGAAGGTGTATTTGCTGCGGCGCTGGCTGGCCAGCTCGCGCCGCGCGTCGCTCAGGTCCTGCTCCAGCCGCGCGAACTTGGCGATCAGCGGCTGCAGTGTGGTTTCGGGGTGGTCGAACAGCACGATGCCCAGCACGCCGATGACCTCGCCCGCGTCGTCGCGCAGCGGAATGCGGCTGACCACGAAGGTGCCGGCCTTGTTGGTCAGCAGGTCGATCAGGATCGGCTTGCCGGTGGCCAGCACCTGGTGCATCTGCGTGTTCTGAACCACGCTGGAGACCGGGTGGCCGACGAAATCTTCTTCGCGCTCGAAACCCAGCGCGGGCAGGAAACGGCGGTACTGGTCGTTGATCCAGACCACGCGCGCCTTGCGGTCCACCAGCATCATGCCTTCGCTGGCGGTGGCGAACAGGTCGAACATGGAACGCGCGGCGAGCTCCAGAATGCTCTGCGCGTCGCGGGGAAGTCGGTCGTCTCGGATCATGACGGGATATTAAGCCCACCCCCATCGCTTGTTCGCTTCGCGTAACCGCTCCGCCCCTCAAGGGGCGATGCGAGCGGCCCGGCAAAGCCGGCTCCACCGCATCCTGGGTGAGGCATTTCGCTCCGGAGCGATAGCAGCCGTTCGGTCGCTCAGATCGGCAGCAGGCCAGCTTCGACCAGTTGCGCCCTCGCCTGCCCGGCCGACTCGAAGCGCACGCCCTGCCACCCGTGCGGGCGCGCCGCGTCCAGGTTGCGCTGCACGTCGTCCACAAACCAGACACCCTCCCGACGGAGGCCGAAGCGCTCGACCGCCAGCGCGTAGATACCCGGGTCGGGCTTGATCTGTTGAACATGGGCCGAGAAGATGCCGTCGTCGAAAGCGCTGAAAAACGTCTTGTCTCGCAGCAGTCGCTCGGCATACGGCGCCGGCATGTTGGAGAGGAAGCACAGCCGATGGCCCTGCGCGCGCAGTTCGTGCAGCAGCGCCTCGGTACCTTCCAGTGTGGCCAGGTGCGGCGGAATGGCCTCGATCACCGCCTGCACGTCCAGCTCCGGCAGGCCGGTGCGCGCGGCAATGCGTTGCGCCAGTGCGTCGGGTTCGATCTGACCCAGGTCGAACAGCGCCCAGTCGCCACCAGGATCGAAACCCTGGAACAGCTGCTGCGCCAGCGCCTGCGCTCCGGCGTGGTGGGGGGCGTGTTGCGGCAGCAGGTGCTGCAGCAGGGTCAGCGGCTGCCAGTGCAGCAGCACGCCGCCCAGGTCAAAAATGACCGTCTTCTGTGGGCTCATGCCGCCATTGTCGCGCGCATCCCCCCACCCCTTCAGGATCTGCGGTGCCAGGCCAGCAGGCGCGGCGTGATCAACACCAGCACCACAATGGTCAGCAAGGTGGCCGACATCGGGCGCTGGAAAAACACGGCCACACTGCCCTCGCCGATCGACATCGCGTTGCGGAACTGCGCCTCGGCCAGCGGGCCCAGGATCAGGCCCACGATCACCGGCGCGGTGGGGAAATCGAACCGGCGCAACACCACGCCCACCAAGGCCAGGCCAAACATGACGAACAGGTCGAACGAGCTCTGGCGCATGCCGTAGACACCCACCGTGGCGAAGATCAGGATGCCGGCGTACAGCGGCGCCTTGGGGATCTTCAGCAGCTTCACCCACAGCCCCACCATGGGCAGGTTGAGCACCAGCAGCATCACGTTGCCGATGTAGAGCGAGGCGATCAGCGCCCACACCAGGGCAGAGGACGTCTCGAACAGCTGTGGCCCGGCGTTGATGCCGTAGTTCTGCAGTGCGCTCAGCAGGATGGCCGCCGTCACCGAGGTGGGGATGCCCAGCGTGAGCAGCGGCACCAGCGTGGCCGTCACGGCCGCGTTGTTGGCGGCTTCGGGGCCGGCCACGCCTTCGATGGCACCGGTGGTGCCGAATTCCTTCTTGAACTCGGGGTCGGCCAGCTTGCGCTCCGTCGCGTAGCTCAGAAACGTGGGGATCTCGGAGCCACCCGCGGGGATGGTGCCGAAGGGGAAGCCGATGAAGGTGCCGCGCAGCCAGGCGGGCCAGGAGCGCTTCCACTCGGTGCGCGTCATGTGCGCCTTGTTCATCTTGTTCAGGTTGGCTTCGCTCCTGCCTTCGTACAAGGCGTTGTAGAGCGCCTCGGTGACGGCAAACAGGCCCACGGCCACCAGCACCACTTCGACGCCGTCCAGGAATTCGATGACGCCGCCGGTGTAACGCACCTGGCCGGTGATCTGGTCCATGCCCACCAGACCCAGCGCCAGGCCGAAGAACAGCGCCGTGATGCCGCGCAGCGTGCTCTGCCCCAGCACCGCGCTCACGGTGGTGAAGGCCAGCAGCATCAGGCAGAAATACTCGGGTGGTCCGAGCTTCACGGCGAACTCCGCCAGGATGGGCGCGAACAGCGTCACCAGCACCGTCGCGATGCTGCCGGCCACGAACGAGCCGATGGCCGAGGTGGCGAGCGCGGCGCCGGCGCGTCCGCTCTTGGCCATCTTGAAGCCTTCGAGCGCGGTCACCATGGTGCCGGTCTCTCCGGGCGTGTTGAGCAGGATGGAGGTGGTCGATCCGCCGTACATGGCGCCGTAGTAGATGCCGGCGAAAAAGATCATCGACGCGGTGGCCTCCACCTGACCGGTGATCGGCAGCAGCATGGCCACCGTGACCGCCGGGCCCAGGCCAGGCAGCACGCCGATGGCGGTGCCCAGCGCGCAGCCGGCCAGCGCCCACAGCAGGTTGATGGGGGTGCCGGCGGTCACAAAGCCGCCGAGCAGGTTGTTCCAGGTTTCAAGCATGGTGAATTCCTTTCTGGTCCGTCACAGGGCTCACAGCCAGCCGGTGCCTGTGAGGCCCGGCAGGTTGACGGCGAGGAATTTGGTGAACAGCCAGAAGGTGGGCGCCGAGATCAGCATGCCGATCACCGCGTCTTTCACCGTCTGCATGGCGTTGCCCGCAGGCTTGCCTTCGCTGATGCGCAGGCCGCGCACCGCCAGCGTGAAGCACATCGCACAACTCAGGATGAAACCGATGGTGGTGATGAGCGCCGCGTTGCCCAGGATGCCGGCCGACACCCAGACCATGGCATGCCAGTCGCCACGGGCCGCGCCCGAGGGCTCGGGCATGTTGCGGAAACCGCCAGTGCGCACTTCCCAGATCAGCAGCACACCGCACAAGCCCATGGCGGCCGACACCACCCAGGGCAGGAAGTCCGGGCCGACGCCCGCGTAGCCCGCGTCCGACGGAATGTTGGCCGCGCCGTAGGCCAGTCCGGCGGCCAGCAGCACGGCGGCAATGCCCAGGGCCAGCTGGCCGGGGCGGTGATCGGGGCGCGGCTCGGGCGTCGCTGGGGTGGGGGCTTGCATGGAGCTCTCCTGTCCGGAAAAAGGCGCGGCCACGACACGTACGCCGTGGCCGCTGTGTCAAACGGAAACGGGTGTGGCTCAGACCATGCCGGCGCGCACCATGGTCGCGCGCAGGCTGGAGAAGTCCTTGTCGACGAACTCGTCGAAAGCCTTGCCGGTCAGCAACGCGGGCATCCAGTTGTTCTTCACCAGCGCATCGGTCCAGGCCTTGCTCTTGGTGGCCTGGATCACACGGTTGGTCAGCTCATCGCGCTGGGCCGGGGTGATGCCGGCGGCGCCGAACACGCCGCGCCAGTTGCCAATCTCCACATTGATGCCCTGCTCCTTGAGCGTGGGCACGTCAATGCCCTTGACGCGTTCGCCCGAGGTGATGCCGATGGCTTTCATCTTGCCGGATTCGATGTACTGCTGGAACTCGCTGTAGCCGCTGCCGCCCACGGTGACGTTGCCACCCAGGATGGCCGCCACCGCCTCGCCACCGCCACGGAAGGGCACGTAGTTGATCTTGGCCGCGGGCACGCCGACCGACTGCGCGATCTGCGCGGCCGCAATGTGCTCGGTGGAACCGCGCGAGCCGCCGCCCCACTTGACGCTGCCCGGGTCCTTCTTGAGCTGTTCAACCACGTCTTTCATGGTTTTGAAAGGCGAGTTGGCCGGCAACACGAACACGTTGTATTCGGTCGTCAGGCGGGCAATCGGCGTGAGTTGCGTGACCGACACCGGCGGCTTGCCGGTGATGATGCCGCCCAGCATGACAGCGCCCATGACCATGAGCGCGTTCGGATCGCCCTTGCTGGCGTTGTAGAACTGGGCCAGGCCAATCGCGCCCGCGGCGCCGCCCTTGTTTTCAAAGGTCACCGAACTGGCCACCTTGGCGTCGCGCAGGGCTTCACCCAGGGCACGGCCGGTGCCGTCCCAGCCACCGCCCGGGTTCGCGGGAATCATCATCTTGATGTTGGCCCCCTGGGCCCAGGCCAGGTTCGGCAGGGCGCCAGCTGCGGCCATGGCGGCCAAGGATTTGAGGAAGGTGTCGCGACGCATGTGATGTCTCCATAGGGTGTTGATCGACGGGGTCCATGTTCCTGTCGCACGCTGTCAATCGGCTGTCCAACCACCTAGGAGAAACCCTAGTCCAACTGGGCACCCCTGTGAGTTGCCTGTGCTGCCGATAATCGAAGCCGAATGAAACTGCTGCTGATCGAAGACAACCCCACCATGCAGACCACGCTGCGGCGCACGTTCGAGCGGCGCGGCATGCAGGTGCTCACCTGCGGCGACGGCGAGCGCGCGCTGGCGCTCTGGCAAGCCAGCCTGCCCGACGCCGTGCTGCTCGATCTGAGCCTGCCCGGGCGCGACGGCCTGCAGGTGCTGGGCGACGCGCGCACCGCCGGCCTGACCACGCCGGTCATCATCCTCACCGCGCGCGGCACCGTGGGCGACCGCATCATCGGCCTGAACACCGGCGCCGACGACTACCTGCCCAAGCCCTTTGACCTGGACGAACTCGAAGCCCGCCTGCGCGCCCTGGTCCGTCGCTCAGGCAGCGCCAGCGAAGCCGTCAACGGCCCGAGCGGCCGCTCCGCCGTCTGGTGCGGCATGCAGCTCGACAAGGACAACGGCGCGGTCTACTTCGAGGGCCAGCCCCTCGAACTCGCGCCGCGTGAACTGGCCCTGCTGCGCGCCGTGCTGCAGAAGCCGGGGCACGCGATCGCCAAGGAGCGCCTGACCGAGCTGGTGTTTCCCGGGGAAAGCCAGGTGCAGCCCGAAGCGATCGAGGTCGTGGCCTACCGCCTGCGCAAGAAGATCGCCCACACCGGCGCGCAGCTGGTCACGCTGCGTGGCCTGGGTTACCTGTTGAAAGCCACGACGTGAAGCCCCGCTCGCTCTCGCTGCGGCGCACCCTGCTGCTCGGCATCCTGCTGCCCGTGTTCGGCTTCGTGCTCATCAACACCGTGGTGCTCTACCGCCAGGCACTGGCCGCGGCCGATACGGCCTACGACCGCACCCTGCTGGCCACCGCCAAGTCGCTGGGCGAACAGCTGGAGGTGGTGAAGGGCGGCTCGGGTGCGCGGGTGACTTCATCGCTCGCCTATTCCGCGCTGGAGGCTTTCGAAGCCGACAACCGCAGCCGCATTTTCTACCGGGTCAGCGGGTTTGCCGGCGAGATGGTCTCCGGCTTCGAAGACCTGCCGCCCGCCCGCCAGCGCATGCCCGACCAGAAGATCTACGCCGCCCTGGTGCACTTCTACGACGACCAGTACCGTGGCGTGCCGGTGCGCATGGCGGTGCTGCTGCAGCCGGTGGCTGGGGTCGCCGGACAAGGCATGACCACGATCCAGGTGGCCGAAACGCTGGAGCTGCGCCAGACGCTCGCGCGCCAGATCCTCATCGACACGCTGTGGCGCCAGGCGGCGCTGGTGATCGTGATCGCGGGGGTGGTGGTGTTCGTGGTGCAGCGTGCCACGCGTCCGGTGCGCGCACTCAGCCACGCGCTCTCGGCGCGCAGCGAGAACGACCTGTCGCCCCTGCCCACCGACAGCGCCCCACGCGAGCTGCTGCCGCTGGTGGAAGCCACCAACCAGCACATGCAGCGCCTGTCGCAGTTGCTGGAACACCAGAAGCGCTTCGTGCGCGACACCTCGCACCAGCTGCGCACGCCGCTGGCCGTGCTCAAGACCCAGGTGCAGTCGGCGCGCCGGGGCGACGTGGAACCGCAGCTGGCGCTGGAAGAAATCGGCCACACCGTCGAACGCGCCACCGAACTGGCCAACCAGATGCTGGCGCTGGCCAAGGTCGAGCAGTTGCGCCAGGAGACCGATGCGCCGGCAGTGGACTGGGCCGACGTGGTCCGGGCCGTGGGACTCGATCTCTCGCCCCTGATCGCCGAGCGCGCGCTCGACTTCTCGCTCGACGTCGTCAGCGCGCGGGTGCGCGCACACGAATGGGCACTGCGGGAGCTCAGCCGCAACCTGCTGCACAACGCCATCAAGAACACGCCCGAAGGCTCGCGCCTCGCGGTGACGCTGGTGCGCGACGCCCACGCCGCGGCGCTCACCATCAGCGACAGCGGCCCCGGCATTTCGGCAGCGTTGCGCGAGCGCCTGTTCCAGCCCTTCGCCACCGACCCTCAGCGCGCCGGTGCACCGGGCAGCGGCTCGGGTCTGGGCCTGGCGATCTGCCACGGCGTCACGCTGTCGCTCGGCGGCAGCATCGACCTGATCAACCGCGAAACCCACGGACAGGTCCTGGGGCTTGACGCGACCGTCCGCCTGCCGCTGGCCTCCACCTGAACCTAACAAACCTTTCGATGAAGAACGTCCCGTCCACCAGTGCAGGCAGCGGCAAGATCCGGCTCGACAAATGGCTCTGGGCCGCGCGCTTCTACAAGACCCGCAGCCTGAGCTGCGAAGAAATCGACAAGGGCCGCGTGCGGCTCAATGGCCAGCCGGTCAAGCCCTCGCACGACGTGAAGCCGGGCGACACGCTGGAGATCCGGTCGGGCCCCATCGTCCGCACCGTGCTCGTGCGTGCGCTCAGCGGCGTGCGCGGCCCGGCCCCGGTCGCGGCCCAGCTTTACGAAGAAACCGCCGAGTCGACGGCCCAACGCCTGGCCGCCGCCGAACAGCGCCGGCTGGCGCCCGAGCCCGCCCACAGCCTGACCCAGGGTCGCCCGACCAAACGCGACCGGCGCCACATCGAAGGCCTGCGCGACGAGGGCAAGGCCCCGGGCTGGAATGAACGCTGGAGCGCTTCGCTGGACGACGACTGATCGTCGAGCGATCCGTCAGTTTTTTCGAGTGCCCAGCCACACCACGGTGGCCACCACCAGCAGGCCGCCCGCCACCTGCACGGGCGCGATGCTCTGTCCCAGGATGGCCCAGGCCAGCATCAGCGCAAAGATGGGTTCGATGTTCATGATGGCCGAGTTGCCCACCACGCCCAGGCGCGGCAACACGGTGAACATGATGGTGAAGGCCGTGCCATACAGGACCGTGAGCCCGAGCAGGCCCCACCAGCCCGCCACGGCCACGGGAAAATGGAACCCGCCCTGTGTCGCCACCCCGGCCAGGGCCAACACTGCCACGATGCCCATGGTGCTCGCGGTGCGCAGGCGGCCATCCAGGTCGGCCGTCTCGTGCTGGGTCAGCACCAGCGCCAGACCGAAGGTGGCAGCCGCCGTGAGCGCGAAGGCCACACCCACGCCAATCTGCGCCCAGTGACCCGAAGCACCCAGGCCCGAAGCGGCGCCGGACACATCGAGCGCCAGCGCCAGACCCAGCAGCATCACCGGCATGGCGCGCACCATGCGCGCCTCGGGCCGGTGGCCGTAGACCACACGTGCCCACAGCGCAGTCCAGAGCGGGTAGGTGTTGAACGCCAGCAGCGCCAGCGCCACCGGCAGGCGGGCCACCGACGAATACAGGCACAGACTCTGGACACCGACCAGCAGGCCGATCACGGGCAGCGCCCTGCGGTGCCGCTGACCGAGCCGCACCGGCACACGGAACCAGCGCAGCAGAAATGAAACCACCAGCGCCGTGACCCCGCTGCGGAAAACCACCGCGGTGGCGACATCGACACCGTTGTCGAAAGCCATGCGTGCCGCCACGTGGTTCGCCCCCATCATGAAGGCGATCAGCAGCAGCGTGGCAAAGGCGGCGCGCGACAGCGCCGGGCGTGAAGTCGAAGACATGCGCAAAAGGTCCTTGTGCGGGCTGTCCCAAGAAAAAACCCGTTCCAGCTTGCGCTGGAACGGGTTTCTCTGATTGGCGGAGCGAGAGGGATTCGAACCCTCGATGAGGCTCTACACCCCATACTCCCTTAGCAGGGGAGCACCTTCGGCCACTCGGTCATCGCTCCGGAGCCTCATATTATGCCTCAAGTTGTCCCCTCTCCCGAGGGAACCGGTGCTGTGGCTGCCGACTTCAGCCGGCGATGCTGTCTTCGGTGCGGTCCAGATCGAACTCGCGGTGCAGTGCGCGCACGGCCAGCTCCATGTACTTCTCGTCGATCACGACCGAGGTCTTGATTTCCGAGGTCGAGATCATCTGGATGTTGATGCCTTCGTCGCTCAGGCACTTGAACATGCGGCTGGCCACACCGACGTGGCTGCGCATGCCGATGCCGACGATGCTGACCTTGCAGATGCGCGCATCGCCCACCACGTCGGCCGCGCCGAGTTCGGGCACGACCTTGCCCTTGAGCAGGTCCATGGCCTTCTGGAAATCGTTGCGATGCACCGTGAAGCTGAAGTCGGTCTTGCCGTCCTTGCTCAGGTTCTGGATGATCACGTCGACCTCGATGTTGGCCTCGGCCACGGCACCCAGGATCTGGTACGCGATGCCCGGCTTGTCGGGCACGCCGAGCACGGAGATCTTGGCTTCGTCGCGGTTGAAGGCAATGCCGGAAACGACGGCTTGTTCCATTTGTTCGTCTTCCTCAAAAGTGATCAGGGTGCCGGAGGCGGCTTCTTCATTCAGGTCGATGTCCCAGGGCGTGAAGCTCGAAAGCACGCGCAGGGGCACCTTGTATTTGCCGGCAAATTCCACCGAACGGATCTGCAGCACCTTGCTGCCCATGCTGGCCATTTCCAGCATCTCTTCAAAGCTCACCCGCAGCAGGCGGCGCGCTTCGGGCACGACGCGCGGGTCGGTCGTGTACACGCCATCCACGTCGGTGTAGATCAGGCATTCGGCCGCCTTGAGCGCAGCGGCCACGGCCACGGCCGAGGTGTCGCTGCCACCACGGCCCAGCGTGGTGATATTGCCATCGGGGTCCACGCCCTGGAAGCCGGTGACGATGACCACCTTGCCGGCGTCCAGGTCGGCGCGCACGCGGGCGTCGTCGATCGATTCGATCCGCGCCTTGGTGAAGGCGCTGTTGGTCTTGATCGGCACTTGCCAGCCGGCGTAGCTCACCGCATCCATGCCTTCGGCCTGCAGGGCAATCGCCAGCAAAGCCGAGGAAGCCTGTTCGCCGGTGGCGGCCAGCATGTCGAGTTCGCGGCCGTATGCGCTGTCGGTCTTGCCCGGGGCCAGCTCTTTGGCGAGGCCCAGCAGGCGGTTGGTTTCGCCGCTCATGGCGCTGGGCACCACCACCATCTGGTGGCCGGCCTTGTGCCATTTGGCGACGCGGCGCGCCACGTTGCGGATGCGCTCGGTCGACCCCATGGAGGTGCCGCCGTACTTGTGAACAATCAAAGCCATCGGGTTGGATTGGGTTGGAAAGATCGTTGAAACAGGGGCCGCGGTGCCGGGGCGCTGCGGTGATCCTGCGGGGCGCGAAACGCGCCGGACAAAGCCTTGGAATTATATCGGCGAGGTGCCGGTCAGGCGGGCAAAGGCCAGACACCCACCTTCGCGCGTCACGAAACCGCCCGCCACCTTGATGCGGATGTGGTGGCCCCGCGTTCGGCAATCGGCGATCTGGTCCAGCAGCTCGTCCAGCTGGGCCGTGCTGGCAGCCACGCCCGCACTGCAGCGCAGCCAGTGGCGCAGCGCATTGGCCTGGCGCTCGCGACTCAGCAACTGCAGACCCTGAATGGCCGGCGGCATGCCGGTCTGCGCCAGATCGATCCGGGCCAGATCGTCGAGCAACACCTGTGCCTGTGCCGCGTGACCCGCACTGCGCGCGAGCAGCGGGCGAAAACCGGGAAAACAGGTCTCCCAGGCCGGCATCAGGATCGCCCGGATGCGGTTGCGGGTGTAGCGCAGGTCGGTGTTGGTCGGATCGTCCACAAAGGCATGCCCTGCCGTCTCCAGCCATTCGCGCAGGGCCCGGGACGGCAAGCCCAGCAAGGGACGGCCAAACACCACGCCGTGCCGCTGAAACCGGTCCGGCATGGCCGCCAGACCGGGCAGTCCCGCACCCCGACTGAGCGCGAGCAGCAGGGTCTCGGCCTGGTCGTCGGCGTGCTGCCCGAGCAGCACCACGGAAGCGCCCGCCCGCTGCGCCATGTCGGCAAGCGTCGTGTAGCGCACGTCCCGCGCAGCGTCTTCGGGGCTCTGACCCGGAGCGTGCGCCGCCTGCACGCGGCGCACCTGCAGCCCGATGCCATGGCGCTCGCAAAAACTGACGGCGAGTGCTTCAAAGCCGTTGGCCGCCGCCTGCAGCCCGTGGTGCACATGCAGGGCCTGCACCCTGCCCGTCCAGCGATGTTGTGCGGCCAGCAGCAGGGCTGTGGAGTCCGCGCCAGCACTGTAGGCCACCGCCACCGTTGTTGGTGATGCGCTGGCATCCGCGCTCGCGGGCAGCCAGCGCGCACACCACGCAGCCAACGCCTGCTCGCAGGGGTTGGCGGGTGCGGATGGCACGCTCACCTCAGCGCTTGTCCGACTTGCTTTCGGCCTTGGTGTCGGTGTAGCGCCCGTAGCTGTTGAGGCGCGCGTAGCGGCGGTCCACCAGTTCCTTGACCTTGAGGTCGGCCACCTGGCGCCAGGCGTCGGTCAGCGCGCGTTTGAGAAACGCGGCCATCTGCTTGTGGTCGCGGTGTGCGCCACCCACCGGCTCGTTGACGATCTTGTCCACCAGGCCGAGCGCCTTGAGGCGATGCGCCGTGATGCCCAGCGCATCGGCCGCATCGCTGGCGCGGTCGCTGGTCTTCCAGAGAATGGAGGCACAGCCCTCGGGGCTGATCACCGAGTACACCGAGTACTGCAGCATCAGCACCTGGTCGGCCACAGAGATGGCCAGCGCGCCGCCGGAGCCCCCTTCACCAATGATGGTGGAGATGATCGGTACTTCGAGTTGCGCCATCTCGAAGATGTTGCGGCCAATGGCTTCGGACTGGCCACGTTCCTCCGCGTCGATGCCGGGGTAGGCACCGGGCGTGTCCACGAAGGTGAACACCGGCAGCTTGAACTTCTCGGCCAGCTTCATCAGGCGCAGCGCCTTGCGGTAACCCTCGGGCTTGGTCATGCCGAAGTTGCGCAGACCCCGCTCCTTGGTGTCGCGCCCCTTCTGGTGACCCAGCACCATGCAGGGCTGGCCGTTGAAGCGGGCCAGGCCACCGACGATGCTCAGGTCGTCCGAGAAATGGCGGTCACCGTGCAACTCCTGGAAGTGCGTGAAGATGTCGCGCACATAGTCCAGCGTGTAGGGGCGATCCTGATGCCGCGCGATCTTGGTGATCTGCCAGGGCGTGAGATGGCTGTAGATGTCTTTGGTGAGCTGCAGGCTCTTGCCCGACAGCTGCTCAATCTCGGCGGAGATGTCGACCGCCGATTCGGTCTGGACATAACGCAGTTCTTCGATTTTGGATTCGAGATCGGCAATCGGCTGTTCGAAATCGAGAAAATTCTTTTTGGCCAAGGTGTGACTCCTGTGGTCTTGTGGCGACCCTTCCGCGATCCGCATGCAGGCGGTTCGCGGTTCCGTGTCCTGAAGCATCAGGACGGTGTTTCAACGACGTCTTTTGGTATCAATAGGCCACAGGGGCCGGGTCCAGCGAGCGCCAAATATACCAAGTCGCCACACTGCAGAACGGCGCCCAGGTGGCGGCCACTTCGCGTATCTCGCTGCGACTCACCGGCTCTCCAGAAAAATAGCAACGGCTGATGCCATTCTGCAGGCCCACATCGTCCAGTGGCAGCACGTTGGGCCGCATCAGGTGGAAGATCAGGAACATCTCGGCGGTCCAGCGGCCGATGCCACGGATCGCCACCAGCTCGGCGATGATGGCCTCATCGTCCATGTCGGCCCAGGCATTCACATGCACCTGGTCGTTGGCAAAGTGCAGGGCCAGGTCCACCAGGTACTCGACCTTGCGCGCCGACAGGCCGGCCGCACGCATGTCGTCCACCTTGAGCTTGAGCACCTGGGCGGGCAACATCTTCTTGGGCAACACGGCAAAACGGTCCCAGACCGATTGCGCCGCTTTCACCGAAATCTGCTGGCCGACAATGCTGCGCGCCAGCGTGACGAAAGCATCCCCCCGCGATTGCAGGCTCACGCCGGCATGTTGCGGAATGAGTTTTTTCATCACGCGATCGCGCTTCATGAGGTGGCGGCAGGCCTCTTGCCAATACAACGGTGCGTCAGGCCCCACATCGGGCAACACGGACGAAGCCATCAGCTGCGCTCCCAGGTGGTGCCCGTTGCACTGTCCTTCAGCACCACACCCTGCGCCAGCAGGTCCTGGCGTATGCGGTCGGCCTCGGCAAAGTTCTTGGCCTGCTTGGCAGCGGCGCGGTCCGCGATCAGCACCTGGATCGCCGCTTCGTCCAGCCCACCTGCAGCAGCGCCACCGCCCTGCAAATAAGCCGCCGGATCGACCTGCAGCAGCCCCAGCGTGCCGCCCAGGGCACGCAGCAGCCCGGCCAGCGCCGCGTCTTTGCTGCGGTTGACTTCGCTCGCCAGATCAAACAACACGGCCACCGCTTCGGGCGTGCCAAAGTCCTCGTCCATCGCGGCGCGGAAGCGCCGGGCAAACGGATGCGACCAATCGATGGTGACCACCGGGTCGACAGACACCAGCGACAGAGCGGTGTACAGCCGTTTCAGCGCGGCACGGGCATCGTCCAGATGCGCGTCGCTGTAGTTGAGCGGGCTGCGGTAGTGGGTGCGGACGATGAAGAAACGCACCGTCTCGGCGTCGTATTTCTCCAGCACTTCGCGGATGGTGAAAAAGTTGCCCAGGCTCTTGGACATCTTTTCGTTGTCCACCCGCACAAAACCGTTGTGCATCCAGAAACGCGCCAGCGGTTTCCCGCTCGCCCCCTCGGACTGGGCAATCTCGTTTTCGTGGTGCGGGAACTGCAGGTCGGCCCCGCCGCCATGGATATCAAAGGACTCACCCAACAGCGCGCAGCTCATCGCCGAACACTCGATGTGCCAGCCCGGGCGCCCCTGACCATAGGGGCCATCCCATCTGGCCTCGTCCGGCTCATCGGGCTTGGCGGCCTTCCAGAGCACAAAATCCAGTGGATCGTTCTTGTCGCTGGCCACCGCCACCCGCTCACCGGCGCGCAGGTCGTCCAGTGACTTGCCCGACAACTTGCCGTACCCGGGAAACCGGCGCACCGCGAAGTTCACGTCACCATCCTGTGCGCAGTAAGCCAGGCCTTTCGCTTCGAGCTGACCGATCAGCGTCAGCATCTGGGGCACATAGGCTGTGGCACGCGGCTCGAAACTGGGCGCCTCGATACCCAGTGCAGCGATGTCCTGGTGCATGGCAACGGTCATCTCGTCTGTCAGGTCCTTGAGCGTGACGCCCCGTTCCACAGCTCGTTTGATGATCTTGTCGTCGATGTCCGTGATGTTGCGGACGTAGGTCACACGGTAGCCACTGACCTTGAGCCAGCGCTGCACCACATCGAAGGCCATCATCATCCGGGCGTGCCCGATGTGGCACAGGTCGTAGATGGTCATGCCGCAGACATACATGCGCACATGGCCGGGCTCCAGTGGTTCGAACGGCTCCAGACGGCGGGACAGGGTATTGAAAATGCTCAGGGTCATGGAAACAAAAATCAGGCAGCGCGCGCAAGCAAAGGGGAGCAAAGGCCGAACACAGCACCTTCCGTCTGCACCTGCCAACAGGCGCAGAGCGGCACACAAGATCGGGAGCGGTCGGTGCGAGCGGGCCGAATGTCGCACCCGACCGGCGTCAGGAAGCCATTGGACTTACACCCTCAGATACAATCTACCAGTATAGCCAGCTTGGTCTTGAGCGAGCACACACAGACAGGCGCTATATTCATGTTTTCAGGCCCGCTCGCGGTCTTCGGTCTGCCCGCATTCGCTCTTCTGAGGTCCCATGCATCACCCCGTCAAAACTTCGTCCATGCTGTCCGCCTCAAGTCGCGGCAGCACCTCCACCTTGGTCACATCCCGACTGCGCCTGCTGGCGCTCTCGATGGCTGTTTCGGCCGCACTGGGGGCTACTGTGGTCATGGCCCAGACCGACGATTACGCCGAGGTGAACCGCCTCATGCGGGCCGGGCAACTCAGCGAAGCTTTGACCAAGGTGGACCAGTACCTCACCAGCAAGCCCCGCGACCCCCAGATGCGCTTTCTCAAAGGCGTGATCCAGACCGAAGGCGGCAAACACAGCGATGCCATTGCCACCTTTTCCAAGCTGACCGAAGAATTTCCCGAGCTGCCCGAGCCCTACAACAACCTGGCCGTTCTTTACGCCGGACAAAGCCAGTTCGACAAGGCACGCGCAGCCCTCGAAATGGCCATCCGCACCAACCCCAGTTACGCCACAGCCCATGAGAATCTGGGTGACGTGTACGCCAAGCTGGCCAGCCAGTCGTACAGCAAGGCACTGCAGCTGGATGCCGGCAACACCGCCGTGGCCCCCAAGCTCAGCCTGATCCGCACCCTGTTCAGCGCCGACGCCAAGGGCGGTGCCCGTCCGGCTGCGGCGCCGGCTACGGCGGCGGTAGCGCCCGTTGCCACCGCACCCGTGGCGGTGGCCAAGCCCACAGTCCCGGCACCGACGACGCCCGCAACCGCCGCTTCGGGCAACGCCGAAGCCGCTGTGGAAGCCGCCGTGTCCTCCTGGGCCAAGGCCTGGTCCAGCAAGAACATGCAAGGCTACCTGGGTGCCTACGCCGGCAACTTCACGCCCCCCGGCGGTCAGGCCCGCGGCGCCTGGGAAGCGGACCGCAAGGCCCGCATCCTGCCTCGCTCTCGCATCGGCGTGGACATCAGCGACCTGTCGGTCTCGGTTGATGGCGATCGCGCATCGGCCAGCTTCAAGCAGGACTACAGCTCCGACACGCTCAATGTCACCAGCCGCAAGAAACTTGATTTCGTCAAAAGCGGCAGCCGCTGGCTGATCGTGCGCGAATCCACGGGTTCCTGATGGCCGGTCGGCGGTACTTCCAGCATGGCCATGCCAGCATTCCCACCGCCAACCTGAGTTCTGGCATTGGCGGCCTGCTGCGCCCGGCCACTGGATTGGCCATTCTGGCTGCGTTGGCGCTGGTCATTGGTTTGATCAGTTCCTGCGTGGGTCCGACGGGGTTGTCCGGCGGTCTGCTGGACCGGATGACCGCCGTGGTCACCACCGCCGATCCAGCCAATGCGTCATCCGCTCCGTCCATGCTCGACAACGCGCTGAGCAAGGTTCAGGACGCTGCCGAGTTGCTTGGAACGCCAAAAGCAGTGTCCGGACTGCAGTCCAGCCCGCTCTCCAGTGAAGCCCTGCAGCAGGTGATGCCGCTGATGGGCCAGGCCGAAGCCCGCCTCATTGAGATCTACCAGTTGATCAGCCAGGGATTGGCGCGCGAAGCACTCGCCAAGGCCGACGCACTGGTGCGTGACCACCCGAACTTTCATCTCGCACACCTGGTGCATGGCGACTTGCTGAACCTGCAAACGCGCCCGGTGCACAAGCTCGGTGATGTGCCCGACACGAAGGCGCTGGCCGCCTCTGAGCAACTCAAGACGCTGCGAGAAGAGTCGCACCGCCGGCTGCGCGCCCTGATGGAGCGACCACCCGCCGGGAGCATCCCCGCGCAGTTCCTCGCCCTGTCGTCGCAGAGCCGGCATGCCATCGCCATCGATGCTTCGCGTTCGCGCCTGTACCTGTTTGAAAATCAAACCCCCTCGGCGTCAGGCAGCCTGATCGCAAAAGCACCCCAGTTGCACCTGGTGGGTGATTTCTACATTTCCGTGGGGCTGTCCGGCATCGAGAAAGCTGCCGAGGGTGACAAGCGCACGCCGCTTGGCGTTTACTACATCACCAGCAACCTCAACCCGGACAACCTGCCCGACCTGTACGGCGTGGGTGCGCTCCCGATCAACTACCCCAACCCGCTCGACGTGCAACGCGGCAAGACCGGCAGCGGCATCTGGCTGCATGGCACGCCAAGGGAGCAGTTTGTGCGCGCGCCTCAAGCCTCCGATGGCTGCGTGGTGCTGTCCAACCCGGACCTGGAGCGGCTGCTCAAGACCGTGCAGATCCGCACCACGCCGGTCGTGATCGCACCCGAACTTCAATGGGTACAGCCCGAGGCACTCGATACCGAACGTCAGGCCTTTGAGGCGGCCCTGGAAGCTTGGCGCGTCGCCAAGAGCGAGGGCAATCTGGGACAACTCAAGGGGTTTTACTCCAGCCGGTTCCTGAACCAGGGCCGCGATCTGGCCCAATGGTGGCCGCGTGTCGAGAGCGAACTGCGTCCCGCAAAAGGCCCCCGGGAGCTGCAGCTCAAGGAAGTCTCATTGCTTCGCTGGCGCGATGCCCAGGACACCATGGTGGTGACTTTTGGCGAGGTTCCCTTGGGCCAATCCCGCGGCGTGACGCGCCGCCAGTACTGGGCGCTGGAACGCGACCAGTGGAAAATATTCTCTGAAGGTACCCCTTGATGCAAAACACGTCTTTCATGCCACGCCCGTTGCGCCGTCGTCTGGCGTCCCTGCTCGTCGCGAGCGCGGCAGTGGCCCTGTTCCCGATGGCCGCCTGGGCCCAGAGCACGCCGGCCGGCGAGGCGCCCAAGGTGCGACTGAGCACCTCCATGGGTGACATCGTGCTGGAACTGTATCCAGACAAGAGCCCCAAAACGGTCGAGAACTTCCTGCAATACGTGCGCGACAAACACTACGACGGCACGGTGTTCCATCGCGTGATCAACAACTTCATGATCCAGGGCGGCGGTTTCAATGCCGATTTTCAGCAAAAGCCCCCCCGTGCGCCCATTCCGCTGGAAGCCAGCAACGGCTTGAAAAACGACCGCGGCACGATCGCCATGGCCCGCACGCAAAACCCCAACTCCGCCACGGCACAGTTCTTCATCAACGTGGTGGACAACGCCGCCTTGAACGCCCCCAACCCCGACGGCCATGGTTATGCCGTTTTTGGCAAAGTCACCGCAGGCATGGACGTCGTGGACAAAATCAAGCTCGTTCCAGTCGGCAACCAGGGCATGCATCAGAACGTGCCCAAGACACCCCTCACCATCCTCAAAGCCACTCTGGAGAAATAAACATGGCCAATCCCCAAGTCGAACTGCACATCGCCAACTTTGGCATCGTCACCCTGGAACTGGACGCCGAGAAGGCACCGCTGTCCACAGCCAACTTCCTGTCGTACGTCAACAAGGGTCACTACAACAACACGGTGTTTCACCGTGTCATCCCCGGCTTCATGGTGCAGGGTGGCGGCTTCGAACCGGGCATGAACCAGAAGCCCGCCGACGCACCCATCAACAACGAAGCCAACAACGGCCTGAAGAACGAGCTCTACACCGTGGCCATGGCGCGCACCAGCGACCCGCACTCGGCCAGTGCCCAGTTCTTCATCAACGTCGCCAACAACGGTTTCCTCAACCACACCGCCCCCAGCGCCCAGGGCTGGGGTTACGCCGTGTTCGGCAAGGTGGTTGCCGGTTCGGACATCGTGAAGAAGATCGAGGGCGTGGCCACGGGTCGCAAAGGCTTCCATGACGACGTGCCCAAGGAAGATGTCGTCATCGAAAAAGCCGTCGCCATCTGACCGTCGCCATTTGATGGCGGGGGCTCCCTGCCCCGTCCCGATGCCAGAATCGACCCCCGACCGCTTCGCCACCCTGCGCGCACCCGCGCACTGGCAAGCGGTCGATTTCATTTCCGACCTGCATTTGCAGGCGGCAGAACCCGCCACACTTACCCTGTGGCAACACTATCTGCAACAGCCCCCTGTGCAGCGGGCCGATGCGCTGTTCATCCTGGGCGATCTCTTCGAGGTCTGGATCGGTGACGATGTGCTGACGCCCCAAGTGCCAGACACCACACCGTCCTTCTGGCACGCCTGCGCCCAGTTGCTGTGGGAGCACAGCCGCCACACGCCGGTGTATTTCATGCGCGGCAACCGCGATTTCCTGCTTGGCGCCCATGCACTGAGCACTTGCGGGATGCAGGGACTCGACGATCCGACCGTGCTGGAATTTCATGGCCAGCGCTGGCTGCTCAGCCATGGCGACGCCCTGTGCCTGGCCGACACCGACTACCAGCAGTTCCGGGCAGTGGTGCGTTCCGCCGACTGGCAGCGCGATTTCCTGGCCAAACCGCTGAGCGAGCGCGAGGCGATCGCCCGCGGACTGCGCGAGCAAAGCGCGGCCCGCAAACGCGGCAGTGCACACGATCCCAGCCTCTGGGCCGACGTGGATGCGGGTGCGGCCAGAGAGTGGCTGCAGGTGGCCGGCTCACAAACCTTGATACATGGCCACACCCACCGTCCGGATCAGCACGATCTGGGCCAAGGCCTGCGGCGCGTGGTGCTCAGCGACTGGGATCCGACCGCCCTGCCACCGCGGGCCGATGTGCTTCGCCTCAGAGCGCAGGACGGACTGCAGCGACTGCCCCTGTGCTGAAACCACTGGCCCGCCTGCTGCAACGCTGGCTGCCCAGGCGCTGGCGCAGCCCTCTGCCGCTGCCCGCGGCGCTGTGGCGCGAAACGCTGCAGCAACACCCCTTCCTGGCCGAACTCACCACCACCGAACAGACTCGCCTGCAGCAGCTCTGTGGTCATTTCCTGCTGGAGAAGGAATTCCACGGCGCCCATGGCCTGGTGGTCACCGATGCCATGGCGCTGAGCATCGCGGCACAGGCCTGCCTGCCGCTGCTGCACATCGCCAGTCCGACCGCCCGGAGCTCCCGGGACCCGATGGATGCGCTGGACTGGTACGACGACTTCGTGGGCATTGTGGTGCAACCGGGTGCTGCGGTGGCCATGAGGGAGTCCATCGACGCCGCGGGCGTGGTGCACCGCTACCGCGAAGTCCTCGCAGGCGAAGCCATGGACCGCGGCCCGGTGATGCTGAGCTGGGAAGATGTGGCACAAGCCGGTCAGGTGACTGGCAGCGGAAGCAACGTGGTGATCCACGAATTCGTGCACAAGATGGACATGCGCGGCATGCAAGCCGGCGACACCCCGGATGGCGCACCCGCGATGACCCGGGGCCTGTGGGGCTCGACCCATTCGGCCCAGGCCAGACAACACTGGCGCCGGACCATGACCGAGGCCTACACACAGTTTCGTGAAGCGCTGAACGTCGCCGAACGCTTTGGCGGCGAACGCCCCTGGCTGGACAGTTATGCCGCCAAGGATCCGGCGGAGTTCTTCGCGGTGACCTGCGAGGCCTACTTTGTCAACCGCGAGCGCTTCGCCCTCGAATGCCCGACCCTGCTACCGCTGTACGACGGGTTTTTCCGGGCTCACCCGCCGTAAACGGCCACCGGCCCACCGGGTCAGGCAGGCGGTCGCCCCACCTCAGTGCCTCTCAACGCTTGAGAAGGACCTTGAGCGTGTTCTGCAACCGGCGCGCAGCGCCAGCGTCAAACTCACCGGCCAGCACGCGGGACACATCCTGAGCCCAGGTATCGGCCGGCGCGGCTTCGTGGCGGCGCGTGAGCAGCTGCAGCTGCAGCATGCGGCGGGCATCCAGCAGTTCGGCCGGCGTGGGCACTTCGGCCGCCATTTCCAGGCGCAACAGGGCATCAGCAGGCACCGCAGCAGGCGTGCCCGCGTTCAGGCTCTGGGACCACGCGCTGCGGGTCGCCGCGTTGACGCGCGAACCCAGCGCCTGCGCCGTCGGCAACTGCGACGCATCGCGCTGCTCCCAGGCGGTCAACAGCTGGGTCAATACCTCACCGTGCGCTTGCGCCGCGAGCTTGCGCAGCGCGGCTTCGGCGTGTTCGATCGCCTGACGCTGGGCTCGGAAAGCGGCATCCCCCAGGCGCGGCCCCCGCGGCTCGCGGTCAAACCGTTCGCCGCCGCGCCCGTCGCGAGCATCGCGCCCGTCACCACGGCCGCCAAAACCACCCCGTGCATCGCGGCTGTCGCGGCCCGGAGGACCCCGACGGTCATCACGTCCGGCGGGTTCGGTCTTTTTCATGCCCGGCCGGTCATCGCCACGCACCGCAACGATCTTCTTGGGCGGGGCGGCAGGCTTGACGGGTGCCGGGGCCTCTGCCGCCGCGACTTCGTCCCCGGCATCGGCCGGCGCTGAACCGTCCACAGCCGGGGCCATCGACTGGTTTTCTGCAGTCTCCTCAGTGGCCCCGGCAGGCGCGGCAACGGCATTCGCCGCGCCACGAGCAGGTTCAGCCGCAGCCTCCGCCTGACCGCGCAAGGCCGCTTCCAGCGCCGCCATGGCAGCGCGAATCTGCTGGGCATCGCCGCTCGCACTGGCAGCGTCCACCGCCTGCGAGGCCTCCAGCACGCGCTGATCGTGGGCATTGAGTGCCGTTGACGCCTTCTCGCGCTCGCTGCTCTTGCGGGCAAAGGCTTCGTCAATGGGTTGGCGGAAGGCCTCCCACAACTTTTGTTCCTGTTTGCGCTCCAGCGGCACCGCGTGCGCTTCGGCCTGCCAGCGCTGCTGCAGCGCCTTGACCGCGTCAATGCGCAACTGGGGCGCTGCGCCCATGGCCTTGGCTTCCTCGATCAGGGCACGGCGACGCTCAACGCTTTGTGCCTGCGCGGCTTCGAGTCCGGCATGCGCGGCGTGCATGGCGGTTTTCCAGAGCGGCTGCATTTCGGCAAACGCCTTCTCGCTCAGGTGACCGGCTTCCCGCCAGCGCTCGGAAAACGCGTGCAACTCACGCACCTGGGCTTTCCAGTCGGTGCTTTGCCCATGCGTGGCGGTCCAGGCCTTGAGCTCTTCGATGATGGCCATGCGCTGGGCCTTGTGGGCCTCCGCCTGCTGGCGGACCTGGGTCAACCAGACTTCAACACTCTTGTGCGCCTCGGTGCAGGCTTCGTCGAAACGCTTCCACAACGCATGGTTGGGCTGGCCGCCCTGATCGGTCGCCTTCCATTGATCACGCAGGCTGCGCAGGGTCTCCTGCATCTTGCGCCCACCCAGTCGCTGGCCCTCCGGCGGTTGCAACAGCGCCTCGGCCTTTTTCACCAGCTCTTCCCGCAGCTGATCGGCACGCCAGCGCTGCCAGTCTTCCAGATCACCGGCCTGGGTCAGGGCCGCGTGGGCGCGGGCCTCCAGCTCGGGGCCAATGAGGCGGGCATGCGACTTCAGCACCGCACGCACATCGGCCGCGGCCTTCGGCGTGGCTTTTCCATGGCCCTCGGCCAGCTCGCGCTCCAGCACACCCAGTGCACGATCCAGTTCTGCGAGCACCTTGACCCGGCGCTCCTGGGCGGCTTGGGCATCGTGAGCGGCTTTTTCGCCGGGCACAGCCGCTGCCTCGCCACGGGCAGCACGCAGTTCGTCCGCCCAGACCGGCACGGCCGGCAGCGGTGCCTGCGGGTTGGCATCGGCCGCAACCGCCTGGGCCAGGGCCGCTTCGAAAGCTTCCCACACCAGTTGCAGCTGGCTGCGCGATGCCTGGAGCATGGGAGGAAACTTCGGTTCAACGCTGGGCCACTGGGCATCGTCGGCCAGGGTACTGGCCTGCTGCTGCCATTGGGCCACGTCGGTGCGCAGCGCTTCGGCGCTCTGCTGGGCTTCGCGCCAGGGCTTGGTCGACATCACCTCGATGCGCTGAGCCATCAACACCGCCGACTCCCGCTCCACCTGAACACGGTGCTGCACATCCTCGATCGCCTTGACGCGTTCGGCCAGGGCCTGCTTCAGCCCCGCCAACGGTTCACGCGACAGCGGAGCACCCGCCCGGGCCGCATCGCGCTGCCAGGCCATGGCATCGGCCAGATTCAGACGGGACTGCCCGATGAGGGCCTCGGCCTTGACGGCCCACTCGGCGGCAATCTGTTCCTGGGCCTTCAAACGCTTGTGTTCGTCCAGCTTTTCCTTCAGCGGCTTGGCCGCACCCCGGTCACGCTGCGACAGCTCCTTGAACACTTCGGTCATCTGCTCCAGCCCCGGTTCGCCGGCCAGCCATTCGCGGATGCGGGATGCGCGCTCGCCAGAAGTGGGCGCAGAAAACGCGCCACCGGTCAGGGCATCCAGGGGATGTGCGGCGTTGGCAGGGGCTTGCTTGGAGCTGGCGGGCGTGTTCACGGCAGATTCCGGGGCATTGGACTGGGGGGGACTTCTTCGCAGGGAAAACAGCGACATACAGGGATCGTTCCGGGATAGGGGCCGGCGCATGAGCGCCTGGCGAAGCCCGTATTGTCGCTGCTGTTGCTGCACATGCCGATCCGGCACGCCCAAAAACAAGAAACCCCGGTGAGCAGAACCCACCGGGGTTGACGGCGGGCAATTTGCACTTGCCGTCGGTTTTGGCGGAGGGAGTTGGATGTCTCTCCAGCCTGGAAGCAACAGATTGCTCCCGTTTGGAACCGGTTGGCGGATGCTCCGCGTCACCGGTTTGATGCCCATCCACGACGGGCAACTGAAGGTTAACCGGGTTCCTGATCCGCTTCAAGACGTACCCCCGAGCAACGTCATGGAGATTTTCAATCGCGATCGGCGCGTGATGAAGGTCACGCTGTTAACAGCAGTAACAACACCCTATCGCACCCGAATCGACCAGCGGTACCTCTGAAACGCTGACCGGCGAGCACCGCTGATCCGGGCTGGCATCCGTGCTAGCACGGGACACAAAAAGTGGCCAACACCGCCATTACATATACCTTTAAGTATTTATGAAACAACTTTTAAACATTGACTTGATATTAAACTCCCCCTAACATTCGCCGGTTTTGCCCTTCAGGGTAAACCCGAGCCGCTGACCCAGCAGGGTCCATCGAACGCGATGGCTCACAAAGCCCGCCTCGATGAGGTGCCCAGCCAGCCGCACAGACCCACCCGGTCACCGCGGCACCGACAGGAGAGACTTCATGAATGACACCACCCCCCGCCACCACAAGAGCACCCCAGGTGCCAAGGCATCCATCAACACCGCCCTGAGCGACATGGTCCAGGGCTTCATCGCCATCACCCACAACAGCGTTGCGCTGCTGGGCACCGTTCTCGCCGTGGGCCTGATCACGCTGGCCGCGCGCCACGACCTGCGCAGCGACGCCGAGCAACACCTGCTGGGCTGGTTGCAGCAGCGCCAGGTGGCATCAGCGCCCGTGGTCGCGTTCAAACCCGAACCCGATGCCGTGCAACGGGTGACCGCCGTGCAGCCCACCCAGCTGCCCAAGCAACAGGCCAACGTGGCCTTCTGGCTGAGCCGCAAGTACCGGGTTGCTCCGGAGCCGCTGGGGGTTCTGGTGGCCGAAGCTTTCGAGGTGGGCGAAAAGGCGCGGATGGACCCAACCCTGATCCTGGCGGTGATGGCCGTGGAGTCGCGCTTCAATCCTTTTGCCCAGAGCCCTGTCGGTGCGCAAGGCCTGATGCAGGTGCTCACGCGCGTGCACACTGAAAAATACGAAGACTTTGGCGGCCAGCTGGCGGCGTTCGATCCCGTATCCAACCTGCGGGTGGGTGCGCGGGTGCTGCAAGACTGCATCAAACGGGCAGGCTCCATCGAAGGCGGCTTGCGCCTGTACGTCGGTGCGGTCACCACCGATGGCAGTGGCTACATCAACAAGGTGATGGCAGAACACCTGCGCATCCAGAGCGTGGCGCTGGGCAAGCCCATGCCCACCCGCTTCCCCAGCTACAGAACCATACCGGTCGTCGTGCCCGCTGATACCGAGACACTGCCGACGCCCGACGTCACCGAGATGGAAGCAGCCGACGCTGCCTCCCCCGTTGCAGAAACCGTGGAACCCCTGCTGCTGGCCCGTTCGTGATCCCTGGGCCCGGTAATATCGGCTATCCGGGCGCCTGCCGCCCTGCTCGGATAAACTAGGCCCCGCACGCAACTGGCGATAGGCACTCCAGGCTCAGGGCTCACAGCCCAGGCTTCGGTGCTGACGTGGCCCCCCTGCCCCCATATGGGACCAGGGACAACCACTGGGAAGCGTGCCGCCTGGCTGCCAAGACAGGTGATCAGCCGTTCGCCTGGGCAGCCCCTGCCGTCGTCACCCCGCTGACGTGCGCCGGGATCCACGTTACCCAAGACTGCCAACCATGTACGACCGCAACATCCTCATCGAGCAAACCGACCCCGAGCTGTTTGCCGCCATCCAGGCCGAAAACGCACGCCAGGAACACCACATCGAGCTGATCGCCAGCGAAAACTACGCCTCGCCCGCCGTCATGGCCGCCCAAGGCACCCAGCTCACCAACAAATACGCCGAGGGCTACCCTGGCCGCCGCTACTACGGCGGCTGCGAATACGTCGACATCGCCGAGCAACTGGCGATCGACCGGGTGAAGCAGATCTTCGGCGCCGACGCCGCCAACGTGCAGCCCCACTGCGGCGCATCCGCCAACGAAGCCGTGTTCCTCGCCTTCCTGAAACCCGGCGACACCATCATGGGCATGAGCCTGGCCGAAGGCGGCCACCTCACCCACGGCATGGCGCTCAATATGAGCGGCAAGTGGTTCAACGTGGTCAGCTACGGTCTGGACGCCAACGAAGCCATTGACTACGACGCCATGGAGCGCAAGGCGCATGAGACCAAGCCCAAACTCATCATCGCGGGCGCATCGGCCTACAGCCTGCGCATCGACTTCGAGCGTTTTGCCAAAGTGGCCAAAGACGTCGGCGCCATCTTCATGGTGGACATGGCCCACTACGCCGGCCTGATCGCTGCCGGCGTGTACCCCAACCCGGTTCCGTTTGCCGACGTGGTGACATCCACCACCCACAAGAGCCTGCGCGGCCCGCGTGGCGGCATCATCCTGATGAAGGCCGAGCACGAAAAAGCCATCAACAGCGCCATCTTCCCCGGCCTGCAGGGTGGCCCGCTGATGCACGTCATCGCGGCCAAGGCCGTGGCATTCAAAGAAGCACTGCAACCCGACTTCAAGGCTTACCAGCAACAAGTGCTGACAAATGCACGCATCGTTGCCGAAACCCTGGTGTCGCGCGGCCTGCGCATCGTCAGCGGCCGCACCGAGAGCCACGTCATGCTGGTCGATCTGCGCGCCAAAGGCATCACGGGCAAGGAAGCCGAAGCCGTGCTGGGCAGCGCCCACATGACGATCAACAAAAACGCCATCCCCAACGACCCGGAAAAGCCCATGGTCACCAGCGGCGTGCGCATCGGCACCCCTGCCATGACCACCCGCGGCTTCAAGGACGAAGAAGCCCGCCTGACCGCCAACCTGATCGCCGACGTGCTGGATAACCCGCGTGACCCGGCGAACATCGAGGCCGTGCGCGCCAAGGTCAACGCGCTGACGGCCCGGTTCCCGGTGTACAAGTGATGCCAACTGGCGCGACGCGATGAAGTGCCCCTTCTGCGGTCATCTGGAGACCCAGGTCGTCGAGACCCGGATCTCCGAAGACGCGGACTTCATTCGCCGCCGCCGCCAGTGCGGCCATTGCGAAAAACGCTTCACCACCTATGAACGGCCGGAGGTCAGCTTTCCGGCCGTGGTGAAGAAAGACGGCCGGCGCGTCGACTACGTGCCGGCCAAATTGCGCGCGTCCTTTGCGCTGGCGCTGCGCAAACGCCCGGTCAGCACCGAGCAGGTCGACGCAGCCATCGAGCGCATCGAAGAAAAGCTGCTGAACCTAGGCGCCCGCGAAGTCCCGGCCACCCGGCTGGGAGAAATGGTCATGCGCGAACTCAAGAAGCTCGACAAGGTGGCCTACATCCGCTTCGCCAGCGTGTACCGCAGTTTCGAAGACATTGACGAGTTCCGGGCACTGGTGGACGAAGTGCGACGTTGATGACGCAGCCGCGTGGCCAGCGCCACGCCGATTCGAGTACTTTCTGCCGCCTGTCGCGTTGTTTCCGCCGGTCAGCTGACTGCCTCTGATGGCCTCGGCACGCGCCGATACGATGCGTACATGGATTCTCATGCCCACCCCATCCCTTCAGCGCCCCCGCAAAGCGCCAGCGGCTTCTCTCTTATCGAGATGATGGTCGTGGTGTCCTTGATGGCCATTCTGGCTGGACTCGCAGCGCCCAGCTTCACGGGGATGATCGAGTCCTACCAAGTCGCCTCCGCGCGAGACAACCTGCTTTCCACACTCCAGTTCGCGCGTACCGAGGCCATCCGAACCGGGCAACCCATTACGGTGCGACGTAGAGCAGATTGCCCCAGCAACAACTGGGGTTGCGGCTGGATCGTGTTCCGGGACACAAACGGCGACAACGTCCAGCAAGCCGCAGAGCCGCTGGTTCGCGGCACCGAACTCCAACGCGGCGTATCCATTCAAGCCAACAACGTTGCCGCTAACAACTTTGTGCGCGTCAACAGCTTCGGCCAGTTCGCTGGCAGCATGTTTTTCGCTTTCCAGATGGCTCCCATCAACACACCCAACAGCACAAGCTGTATTGCCCTGACCTTCTCGTCCGGCATGAGAGCCACCTCGACCAAAGGTTCCGGCAGCTGCCCCACCTGATTGGCCCCACATGATCCACACCTCCTTGCGCCGCCACCAGACCGGCATCAGCATGATCGAGTCGCTGGTTGCCCTTTTTGTGCTCGCTCTGGGCATTCTTGGACTTGCCGGGCTTCAGACACGCACATTGACAGAAACCCGCTTGACGAACGCTCGGGCTGTCGCAGTGCGCATGGCTGGTGATATCCATGAGCGCATGAAGCTGAACACGGGCGCCCTGAACGACAGCGCCGCCAATGGAACACCCAATCCCTATCTGGTGGGCTGGGGTGCCGCTCCCGCAGGGACCAACTGCAACACCGCGGCATGCACCAGCGCCCAACTGGCCGGCTTCGATCTGGCTCAATGGAAAGCGACGCTCGCGGCGTCATTGCCCGGGGGCAACGGTGCAATCTACGCCATGCCGGGTGACCCCACCGCCTTTGGTGTGGTGATCGCATGGACCGACAACGTCTCGGCACAAGCCGACGGTCTGGCCGATGACGACAACCCTTTCCTGGTGACCACCGACGTGGCCAACGTGACATGCCCGGATGGATCGATCTGCCACCTGATCAGGATGCGTCCGTGATGAAATACTCTACCCACTTACGTGGAAGCGCCAGCATGCGGTTCACGTCGCACCGGCGCCAGCAACGCGGCGTGACCCTGATCGAACTGATGGTCGGCATCACCATCGGTCTGCTCGTGTCTGTGGCCGCCATTGGCACCCTGGTCTACAACCGTGTCGCGTCGACCACTATCACCGACACGGTGAACCTCCAGCAGGATGCTGCAGCCGTCATGCGCATGATCGGACGCCAGCTCAAACAGGCTGGCGCAGTTCCCGCCGAGGACTACGTGGACCTGACCAATCCGGGTCTGAGTACCCAGAAGTTTGTCTACCGCAGCGATTACATCGGCCTGGACAACACGCAACCGATCCCGATTTCCATCCGAGGGACCAACAACGGTGTTGAAGACACGCTCACGGTGTCCTTCAGCAACGTGGCCAACATTACTGCTTTGCTGAGCGATTGCATGGGCAACAACCCTGCCGCAGCGAGCGCTGTGGTCACCAGCCAGTTCAGCCTGGACGATGGCTCGATCCTCTGCCAAGGAGCCGCCGCTGGCGCAACGCCTCAGCCGGTGATCCCCAACGTGGAAGAACTGCAGATCTGGTACGCCGTGCGTGACCCAGCCGTTGTCCCGCCTGCCATCCGCTATTTCCAGGCCGACGCTGTCGCGGACTGGACGGCGGTGGAAGCCGTTCAGGTGTGCATCCGCCTGGTTGGAGTCAGCGGCAACAACCCCACCGGCGGTGCTGCAACAGCCGACTGTACCGGTGGGGCTGTTGCTGACGACGGTCGCATCCGGCGTGTCTTCCGTCAGGTGTTCACCCTGCGCAACCTCCAGACCCTGAGCTGAACACCATGAACACCGCCATCGTCTCCAACAAGATCGCTTTGCGCCAGCGAGGCATCTCCTTGATCGTTGTCATGGTCATGCTGCTGCTCGGTAGCATGCTGGCGCTCGGTGCAACTCGAACCAACTGGCTCAACGAGTCGCTGGTCAGCAACGAAAGCGACTACCAGCGCGCCTATTCAGCGGCAGAGGCCTTGATTGCCGACGCAGAGACAGACATCAGAGGCGTACTCGCAGGGGGTTTCCCTTGCAAAACCAGCGCCAACTTCTATGGATGTCGAGATCGATACGGTGGCACGGCTGGTCCATTCATTCCCGTGATGAGCCAGGATCTGGATGACTTGCGCGCCACCATCCCCAACTTTGCCACCCTGCCGTGCCGACAAGGCATCTGCCTGCTGGAAGAAGAAGATGCTCTGGGCGTCGGCTGGTGGAACTTGGGAGCCGGCTTCGATGCTATGACCGCAAACACGCGCACGGCCAACGCCATCGCAGCCACCTATGGCGAGTTCACCGGCATTGACAATGACGACATCGATAACCCCCTGCTGCTGGTGCGAGCCGACGGCGAATACGGTGCCTGGTACTGGATCGAAGTGATGGAGTTCCAGAACACCGGGGCCATGGCGCCCATTGCCGGCAACCTGCCCGTACCCGCCGTGGACGCCCCTTTCATCTTCCGAATCACCGCCGTGGCCAACGGCCTCAAGCCCGGCACACGCGTGGTGTTGCGCACCATCTTTGTTCCAGCCTTGGCCGATCCCGCGGCCTGATCGAATGGGAGATCCAACAATGAAAACATCCACCAAGTTGAATACCGCTCAAGCCATCATGCTGGGTGGGTATCTTCTCATGTCGACCTCGGTCATGGGGGCCCCCATGACCTTCAGCCAGGTCCCACCGGGTGCGGGAGCGAGGGAGCCAGCACCCAACGTCATCGTCTCGGTCGATGATTCGGGCAGTATGGGTGAATCCGGCATGACGACCTTGCGCCAAGCTTTGCGAGACACCTTCGGTTCGTCGTCCAGCCTTGCCGAAAACCGCATTCGCATGGCCTGGCAATCAATGAACAAATGTCCTTCCTTGGGCACCGCTTCAACGGCCTGCGGCACCTACAACGGCATGCGCTACCTCGGAGGTACCCACCGAACCAACTTTGACGCATGGGTCAACAGTCTCGTCCACAACGGAGGTACGCCCGGGCACCTCATGATGGACAACGCAGGCCAATATCTGTCAGCAGCCATCTCCGACGTGAACAGCCCTTGGGCAGCCAATCCTGGAATCACCCAGGCACCCATCCTCTCCTGCCGGAAGAACTACCACATCTTCATGACCGATGGCGGCTGGAATAGCGGCACATCCAGCACATCCCAGCACATCGACACATCAAGGACTAACAACGGCACGCGCATCGTGCGCGGTGGAGGCAATGCAGACAACACCACCAAGGTCCTACCTCTGCCTTCCGGTAGAACCTACGACATCACCAGCAACCAAACACGCCTATATAGAGATATTTGGGGCGGCGCAACCACGACAGCCAGCGGCAATCAAACCACGCTCAGTACGTTAGCCGATATTGCCTTTCACTATTGGTCCACTGATCTTCAAACTGGTTTAGCAAACGACGTTCGCCCAACGAACAATCGCACTACCCCCGAAACCTTTGTCGCAACAAATGGAACCAGCACCACACTGGAGCCCTTCTGGAACCCCAGGAACAACCCGGCCACCTGGCAGAACATGGTGACATACACCATCGGATTCAACACTGCAGCGTCGTGGGCCGGAGACCCCTCTTGGGGCTCCGACACCTTTTCGGGAGATCTGCCCAATCTCATCAACGGTGTGAACACATGGGTATCGCCATTTTGCGCGGGAAGCAATTCTGGTACTGGGAACCGCCCTTGTGACGGAAGCACTGGCTATACAAGTGCTGGAGCGTCACCTCGGATCGACGGCCGCAGAATGGATCTGTGGCATGCGGCACTCAATGGCCGCGGCCGGTTCGTTCCGGCGCCCAACAGCCAGGCCTTGGTGGATGCATTTCAGGGCATCCTGAACGACATCCTTTCACAGACCGCCAAGCCGCTGGTTTCCATTGCGAGCAACTCCACTCGCCTGGCCAGGAACGGCCTCGCCTACGTGGCCAGCTACAACTCGGAACGCTGGAGTGGCGACATCAAGGCATACCGCATCGACGACGACTCGGGCCTTCCCTCCACCACAGAGACCTGGAAGGTCAGCACCCAACTGGACTCGACGGACACAGGCGTGTTTTCGCACACCAGCCGAGTCGTTCTCACCCACAACGGCACCATTGGGACCGGTTTCTTGTGGAACAACCTTTCAACCGCCCAAAAGAATTTGCTGTCCACCACAAGCACAGACGGCACCGCCAGGATCAACTACCTTCGCGGCGACCGTTCCATGGAGGTGCCTGCAACGGGAGGAACGATGCGCCAGCGCGACTCGCGCCTGGGTGACATCGTCAATTCCAACCTCTGGTACGTGGGTAAGCCGGTGCGCCTAGACACCGATTACCCGGGCCACGCCAGTTTTCGGTCTTCTTACGCCAGCCGCACGCCGGTGCTGTATGTGGGCGCGAACGACGGCATGCTCCACGGCTTCAACGCCAACACGGGCAAAGAGGTGTTGGCCTATGTTCCCAGGGGGGTTTATGCCAACCTGCGCAACTACACGCTGCCCTCCTACACTCACAACTACTTTGTTGACGGTAACCCTTTTGCAGGTGACGCCGATCTGGACCAATCCATCTCAGGCACCAACTGGCGCACCGTTCTGGTAAGCCCCTTGGGCGCGGGCGGCAAGGGCTATTTCGTTCTGGATGTCACAAACCCGGCCACTTTCACCGACCCCGGCGCCAGCGCCAGCTCAGTGGTGTTGATGGACAAGACCGAAGGCGTCGACAGCGATGTGGGTCACATCTTCGCGACACCTTCGCTGGACAACCAGACCGGCTCCCTGTCGCAGCAAATCGTCAAGCTCAACAACGGACGTTGGGCCGCGATCATGGGCAACGGTTACAACAGCAGCAACGAGCGCCCGGTCTTGCTGATTCAGTACTTGGACGGCACACGAGCTCTGAAAAAAATCATTGCTGACAGCGCCAATGCGCAGACCAATGGGCTCGGTGCGCCTGCGACCTTTGACGTGAACGGCAATGGCACGGTGGACGTGGTGTACGCCGGTGACCTCAAGGGCAATATGTGGAAGTTCAATCTGGTGAGCACCAGCGACTCAGACTGGGGCGTGAGCACTTGGTCGGGATCGGGCAGCACCTGCGAAAACGCCACCACCTGCGTCCCCCTCTTCGTGGCCAAGACCTCCGGTGGCGCTACCCGCCCTATTACCGCAGCCCCGACCCTGATGATCCACCCCCAAGGTGGTCTGCAGGTGATCTTTGGAACCGGTAAGGATCTGGAAGCCAGCGACCGTGGCGCCACATCGCCCCCGACAGAAACCATCTTCAGTGTTTGGGACCTGAGCACCTACAAGATTGAATCGGCCAGACTGGTCGCTGAAGAAACTGGCGCCATCACTGCGAGCAACGGCCGAAGCAGACTGGTAGAGCAGACGGTGACTGGAAACGGTTCCTCTGGTGTGATCGAGACCTCGTCTAACGCAATCGAGTATTCGCGCACCGACAGCAGTGCGAAGCGCGGCTGGTTCTTTGATCTGCCTGTCAGCGACGAACGCCTGTTGATCGCGCCCCGTGTCTTTGACGCCAACACGCTGCTGTTCGGCACGATTGCACCGAAGAAGGCCATTGAAGGTGAAACTTGCGACCTGTCGTCTGCGCAAGACAAAGGCTTCCTCACGTTCTTGAACGCCATCAGTGGCGCTCCGCCGAAAAATTCCGTGTTCGGTGACGAAATGGATCCCACTGGGAATGCCAGTCGCTTGGCCTATGGATCGGGCGAGTTCATCACACTGGTTGGACCAGGAAGCACCACCTTCATTCCGCCTACCTTTGCCTGCGACGGCAATGATTGTGAGCAACCACCCAACAACACCTGCATCGGCCCCACCTGCGCCAGCTGCACAGGCCCCGACTGCCCGGATACCACCTGCGTCGGTGCCGATTGCCGCTGCACGGGTAAGCTGTGCCGTTGCGTGGGTCCTGACTGCGACTGCGAGGGCGCCTGTGGCGGAGCTGGTAGCGGTGGATTCAAATGCGGTCTCGTCGCGGATCTGCTGGATGCCTGCCGCAGCGGCCGATTTGGTGCCCGGACCGACTGGCGCGAACTGCGTTGAAGGGCCAAACGATGACATCTGTAAAAACAAGCCTCATTTCAAGCGTTGGGCGCAGGCATAAGGGCTTCACGCTGATCGAGTTGATGATCGTGGTTGCGGTGGTGGCGATTCTGTCCGCCATTGCCATTCCGAGCTACGACGCCTATATCAGGCGAACCCACCGCGCCAACGCCAAGTCCGCTTTGATGCAGGTGGCGCAATGGATGGAGCGTGCTGCTACCGCACAGGGCAGCTATCCACTCACGGCGGCTGTGCCTGCCGGCCTGCTGAACGTGGAGGGCAACCGTTATGCGCTGACCGTGGTATCGGCCAATGGCACCTCTTATACCTTGACCGCCACAACCCAAGGGCCTCAAGCAAGCGATGAATGTGGCAACTTCACTTTGACGCAGGCTGGGACCCGGGCGGTCACTGGGTCGCTTCCCGTTGACGAGTGCTGGGGGCGATGAGTGGAGTCTCGCCGGTGCCGCTGGCCGGTATGGTGGAGACCCTGTCGCTGGCTCGCGAGGCCCTCAAGCTATCCAACCCCAACCCCCGCGTCGGCTGCATCCTCACCGCCCCCGGCGGTCGGGTGATCGGCCAGGGACACACCCAGCAAGCTGGCGGCCCACACGCCGAAGTCATGGCCTTGCGTGATGCACAGGCTCGCGGTGAATCCATCGAAGGGGCCACGGCCTACGTCACGCTGGAACCCTGCTCCCACCACGGCCGCACACCGCCCTGCTGTGATGCGCTGATCGCCGCGAAAGTCGCCAAAGTGGTGGTGGCCACGGCCGATCCAAACCCGCTGGTGGCGGGCCGAGGTCTGGAACGCTTGCGCGCCGCGGGCATCACCGTGGAGCTGCTGCCACCCGACAGCGAAGCCGCTCGCGCCTCGCGCGAACTCAACATCGGCTTCTTCAGCCGAATGATCCGGAAGACACCCTGGGTGCGCATGAAGGTCGCCGCATCACTGGACGGCAGCACGGCGTTGGGCAACGGCGTGAGCCAGTGGATCACGGGCAAGGCTGCGCGCACCGATGGCCACGCCTGGCGGGCCCGCGCCTGCGCGGTGTTGACGGGCATAGGAACCGTGCTTGAAGACGACCCGATGCTGGATGTGCGGCTTGTGGACACGCCACGGCAGCCGCACCTTGTGATCGTGGACAGCCGGCTGGAAACGCCGTTGACCGCCCGCCTTTTCAGCCCACCGGCCCAGGGGCTGGCGCGCCAGATCCTCGTCTATTGCGCCACCACCGAACCGCAGAAACAGGCGGCGCTGGAAGCCCAGGGTGCCACGGTGATCTGCCTGCCCGGCCCGCAGGGCAAGGTGGACCTGGCGGCGATGCTGCTCGATCTGGGCCAGCGCGAGGTCAACGAGCTGCATCTGGAAGCGGGCCACAAACTCAATGGCTCGTTCATCCGAGAAGGCCTGGTGGACGAACTGCTGCTTTACCTGGCCCCTCTGCTGCTGGGCTCGGGAGGACACGGCATGGCCGGTTTTGGTCCGCTGCAGAAGCTGGATGACGGCACGAAGCTGGCTTTTCATGCCATCGATCCGGTGGGTGAAGATCTGCGGATCGTCGCCCGGGTGCGCGGCCACGAGGCATTTCTGCACGCCTGAATACCCCATCTGCCCTGGACAGGGCCCCTTTGGCGCCCTGCCGCACGGCATTTCTGCCTTTCCGGTGACCCTCGGCCGGAAAGCGCGCGCAAACCCTGCGAAAATACGCGCCTATGTTTACCGGCATCATCACCGGCGTGGGGCGTATCGCCGACCTCCACGCTCAGGGCAGCTCTTTGGACCACGGCAAGCGACTCACGATCGAGGCGCCGCCGGGCTACCTCGACGACGTGGGTCTGGGCGACAGCATCGCGCACAACGGTGCCTGCATGACCGTGACCACGCTGGATGCACCCAACCACCGCTACACCATCGATGTGTCGGCCGAATCGCTGGCCTGCACGGCGGGGCTGGCCACGGTGGGCAACCGCGTCAACCTTGAAAAGGCCTTGCGCGGCAACGACCGGCTGGGCGGCCACATCGTTTCCGGCCATGTGGATGGCATCGGCACCGTGACGCGCTTCGCCCGGGTCGGCGAAAGCTGGGAGCTGCGGGTGATGGCGCCGCCCGAGCTGGGCAAATACCTCGCCTACAAGGGCTCCATCACCGTCAACGGCGTGAGCCTCACGGTGAACCAGATACAAGACAGCGCCGCTGGCTGCGAGTTCAGCATCAACCTCATTCCCCACACCGTGGAAAACACCTCGCTCGGCCAGCTGGCCGACGGCAGCCAGGTCAACCTCGAGATCGACACCGTGGCGCGTTACGTGGAACGCATGCTCAGCGCCTCCAGCACCCCACACAAGGACCCTTCAGCATGAACGCCCCCGAAACCCTGGCACCCGTGGCCATCTCCCCGGTGGAAGACATCGTCGCCGACATGCGCGCTGGCCGCATCGTCATCCTCGTCGATGAAGAAGACCGTGAAAACGAAGGCGACCTGGTGCTCGCAGCCGACCACGTCACCCCCGAAGCCATCAACTTCATGGCCCGCTACGGCCGCGGCCTGATCTGCCTCACGCTCACGCGCGAACGCTGCGAGCAGCTCAAGCTCCCACCCATGGTCGTGCGCAACGGCGACAAAAAGGGCACGGCGTTCACCGTGTCAATCGAAGCTGCCGAGGGCGTGACCACCGGCATTTCGGCGGCCGACCGCGCGCGCACCGTGCAGGCCGCGGTGGCGCCGAATGCCCTGGCCGACGATCTCGTGCAGCCCGGCCACATCTTTCCGCTGCAGGCTGTTGAAGGCGGTGTGCTCATGCGCGCTGGCCACACCGAAGCCGGTTGTGACCTCGCCGCCATGGCCGGCTGCTCGCCCGCCTCGGTGATCTGCGAAATCATGAAGGACGACGGCACCATGGCCCGCCTGCCGGACCTTCAGCTCTTTGCGGCCGAACACGGCCTGAAGATCGGCACCATCGCCGACCTGATCGAACACCGCAGCCGCAACGAGAGCCTGGTGCAGAAGCTCGGTACCCGCAGCCTCAACACCGCCTTCGGCGAATTCACCGCACACGCCTTCCGCGATGGCCCCAGCGGTGCCCTGCATCTGGCACTGGTCAAGGGCCAGTGGACGCCCGACCAGAGTGTGGCCGTGCGTGTGCACGAACCGCTGTCCGTGCTGGACGCGCTGGAAGTGGGCCGCTCCATGCACAGCTGGAGCCTCGAAGCCAGCCTGCGCCACATCGCCGAATCCGGCGCGGGCGTGGCCGTGCTGCTCAACTGCGGAGAAACGGCCGCGCAATTGCTGGCCCAGTTCGAAGGCACGGCCCGCTCGGCCCAGGCCCCCGAACGCGGCCGCATGGACCTGCGCACCTACGGCGTGGGCGCGCAGATCCTGCGCGAATGTGGCGTGCACAAGATGCAGCTCATGGGCAACCCGCGCCGCATGCCCAGCATGACCGGCTACGGCCTCGAAATCACCGGGTACCTCAGTCGCAACGCCTGAACCTCCTCACACACAAACAGAAAGAGACTCCCCATGTTCGGCGCAGACAAAGGCACCCCCAACCCGCTCGATGGCAAGAAACTTGCCATCGGCATCGTGCAGGCCCGCTTCAACGAAGGTATCACCGATGCGCTATTCAACGCCTGCCACGCCGAGCTGCTGGCGCTGGGCGTGCAAGAGAAGAACATCACCCATGTGAAGGTGCCCGGCGCGCTCGAAGTGCCCGTGGCCCTGCAGGCCCTGGCCGAGCGCGACGACTTCGACGCACTGATCGCCCTGGGCTGCATCATCCGCGGCGAGACCTACCATTTCGAACTCGTGGCCAACGAATCCGGCTCGGCCGTGACGCGCCTGGCACTGGACTACCAGGTCCCGATCGCCAACGCCATCCTCACCACCGAAAACCTGGAGCAGGCGGTCGCCCGCCAGGAAGAAAAAGGCCGTGACGCGGCACGCGTGGCCATCGAAATGGCCCACCTGCTGGAAGACATCGGCTGACATGAACGACACCACCTCGACCACCACCAGCGCGCCCAAGGCGCGCAAGGCCGCCGACAAATCGGCCCGCACCCGCTCCCGCGAGTTCGCCCTGCAGGCGCTCTACCAGCACATGGTGGGCCGCAACGAAGCCAGCGACATCGATGCCTTCACGCGCGACCTCTCGGGCTTCCACAAGGCCGACAGCGTGCATTACGACGCCCTGCTCCACGGCTGCGTGGCCCAGGCCGACGCACTCGACACGCTGATCACGCCCCTGCTCGATCGCCCGCTGGTCGAACTCTCGCCCATCGAGCGCGGCGTGCTCTGGATCGGCGCCTACGAGCTCCAGCACTGCCTCGACGTGCCCTGGCGCGTGGTCATCAACGAGTGCATCGAGCTGGCCAAATCTTTCGGCGGCACCGACGGCCACAAATACGTCAACGGCGTGCTGCACCAGCTCGCCGCCCAGCTGCGACCGGCCGAGATCGCCGCCGCTCCGAGCAAGGCGCCAGCGCGCAGGCCATCGGGCCCGCGCAGCGACGGCCCCGACGAAGCCTGAGAGCGGGACACCAGCCACAGCATGCGGATTTCCCAACGCGCCCAGCGGGTCGAGCCCTTTTACGTGATGGAGCTGGCCAAAGCCGCGGCCGACATGGCCGCCGGAGCCCGGCCCGGCGACCGCCCGATGATCACGCTCAACATCGGTGAACCCGACTTCACCGCTCCGCCGCTGGTGCAGCTGGCCGCCGAACGCGCCATCCGCGACGGCCGCAGCCAGTACACCGCCGCCACCGGCCTGCCCGCCCTGCGCCGCGCCATCAGTGGCTGGTACGCGGCGCGCTTCGGGCTGGACATCGATCCGGGCCGCATCGTCGTCACGGCGGGCGCCTCGGCGGCGCTGCAACTGGCCTGCCTGGCGCTCATTGAGGCCGGCGACGAGGTGCTGATGCCGGACCCGAGCTACCCCTGCAACCGCCAGTTCGTGCAGGCGGCCGAAGGCAAGGCGGTGCTCGTCCCCTCCGGCCCGGCCGAGCGCTTCCAGCTCAGCGCGGCCCATGTGGAAGCAGCCTGGACGCCCGCCACACGCGGCGTGCTGCTGGCCTCGCCGTCCAACCCCACCGGCACCAGCATCGCACGCGACGAGCTGGAACGCATCGCCCGCTTCGTGCGCGAGCGCGGCGGCGTGACCCTGGTGGACGAGATCTACCTCGGTCTGAGTTATGAAGATGCCTACGGCCACAGCGCGCTCGGCCTCCCCGAAGGTCTGGGCGACGACGTCATCAGCATCAACAGCTTCTCGAAATACTTCAACATGACCGGCTGGCGCCTGGGCTGGCTGGTGCTGCCGCCCGCGCTGGTGCCCGTGGTGGAGCGGCTGGCGCAAAACCTGTTCATCTGTGCCAGCACCATCGCGCAACACTCGGCGCTGGCCTGCTTCGAGCCGGAGAGCCTGGCGGAATACGAGCGCCGCCGCGCCGAGTTCAAGGCCCGGCGCGACTACTTCATCCCCGAACTCAATCGCCTCGGCCTCGCGGTGCCGGTCATGCCCGACGGTGCGTTCTACGCCTGGGCCGATGTGAGCGGTCTTTGCGATCGCTGGGCCATCCCGCCGCAGGGCGCGCGCGCCGACGAAGGCGGCAGCTGGGCACTGGCCTTCGAGCTGATGAAACGCTGCCAGCTGGCCACCACGCCCGGCCGCGATTTCGGCAACACGGACCCCGGGCGCTACCTGCGGTTTTCCACCGCCAATTCGATGGCGCAGCTGCGTGAAGCGGTGGCCCGGCTGGAGGCGGCCCTGTGAGCGAGCCGGAAGCCAGTCCGTTCACGTGGCCAGTCCGCGTGTACTGGGAGGACACCGACGCCGGCGGCATCGTGTTCTACGCCAACTACCTGAAATTCTTCGAGCGCGCCCGCACCGAGTGGCTGCGTGGTCTGGGCATCCAGCAGCAACGCCTGCGCGAAGAAGTGGGTGGCATGTTCGTCGTGACCGACACCCAGGTGCGCTACCTGCGGCCGGCCCGGCTGGACGATTTGCTTTTGGTTACCGCCCGTGTTCTGGAAGTCGGCAAGGCCTCCCTCACAATCAGGCAGACTGCGCTCCTGAAAGCGCAGCAGGTTGGCGAAACCGATGTGCCGCTCTGTGAAGGCAGCATCCGCATCGGCTGGGTGAATGCCGCTACCATGCGACCCCAGCGCATCCCCACTGCGGTGCTGGATGTCATGGCCTTGCCGGGCAGCCCCTACACCTGAACCTTTCTCCTTCCAACCACTCCGAACGACATGACCCAAGAACTCTCCATCGTCCAGTTGCTGCTCAACGCGAGCTGGGTGGTCCAGGCCGTGGTGCTGTTGCTGGTGGTGGTGTCCATCATCAGCTGGGCCGCCATTTTCCGCAAAGTCTTCGCACTCAAGCGGGTGAACGCGCACAACGAAGATTTTGAGCGCGAGTTCTGGTCCGGTGCCAACCTCAACGACCTCTACGCCGCAGCCGCCCAGAGCGCACGCCACGGAGGGCCGCTGGAACGCATCTTTGCCAGCGGCATGCGCGAATACCAGAAACTGCGCGAACGCCACATCACCGACAATGGCACCCTGCTTGACGGCGCCCGCCGCGCCATGCGCGCAAGCTTCCAGCGCGAGCTCGACGTGATGGAAGCCAATCTGTCCTTCCTCGGCACGGTCGGCTCCGTGGCGCCCTATGTCGGCCTGTTTGGCACCGTCTGGGGCATCATGCACGCCTTCACCGGCCTGGCCGCACTCGCCCAGGTGACGCTGGCCAGCGTGGCGCCCGGCATCGCCGAAGCCCTGGTCGCGACCGCCATCGGCCTGTTCGCCGCCATCCCGGCGGTGGTGGCCTACAACCGCTTCGCCCACGACATCGACCGCGCGGCCAGCCGCATGGAAACGTTCATGGAAGAGTTCTCCAACATCCTGCAGCGCAACCTGGGCAACCAGTCTGCCTCCGGACACTGACATGGCAGCGTCGTCCCGTCGCCCACGGCGCACCAAGAACGAGATCAACATGGTCCCGTTCATCGACGTCATGCTCGTGCTGCTGATCATCTTCATGGTCACGGCGCCACTGATCTCGCCGAGCCAGATCGATCTGCCCAGCGTCGGTCAGGCCAACGCGCAGCCCAAGGATTTCGTGCAGGTCATCATCGACAAGGACGAGGGCATCGAGGTGCGCGAAGGCCTGTCCAACAAAGACGGTCGCAGCATCAAGATGACGCAACTCGCCGACGAAGTGCGCAAGCTGCAGGCGGCGTCGGAGGGTGGTGAAGCCGACAAGGTCCCCGTGGTCATCAGCGCCGACAAGGGCATCAAGTACGAGACCGTGGTCAAGGCGATGGACACCCTGCAGCGCGCGGGTGTCCAACGTGTCGGCCTGTCGGTCCAGACCACGCGCTGACCCGCCCGCCATGCAGATCACCGCCGACACCCACGACCTCAAGCCTCCCCGTCCGGGCCGCTGGCTGGGCCCTGTCGGGCTGGCGCTGCTGGCGCATGCCCTGCTCATGGGCGCGCTCACCTGGGGCGTGCACTGGAAGGACGAACCGCTGGTTTCGTTCGAGGCCGAGCTCTGGTCCAGCGTGCCGCGTGAAGCCGCGCCGCGTGCCGTGGAGCCGCCCCCACCGCCGCCGCCACCACCGGAACCCGAGCCACGGCCCGAACCCAAACCCGAGCCGCGTCCGGCACCGCCACCAGCGGTGAAAGAGGCCGAGATCGCCACCGCCCAGGCCAAGAAGAAGGCCGAGGAAGAGAAGCGGGAGCAGGCGAAAAAGGCCGAGGCCAAACGAAAGGCCGAGCTGGAAAAAGAAAAAGAGGCCAAGAAGAAAGCCGCTGAAAAGCAGGCGGCCGAAAAGAAAGCACAGGAGAAGAAGCTGGCCGAGCAGAAAGCCCGACAAGCAGCCGAAGAAAAGTTGCGCGAGCAATTCCGCCGCGAACAGGTAGCCCGCATGATGGGCCAGGTCGGCGCGAGCGGCGGCCCGAATGCGCGCGGCTCCGCGGCCCGATCAAGCGGCCCGTCGTCGGGCTACGGCAACCGGGTGCGTGAACGCATCCGCCCCAACATCCGTATCTCGCAAGAGCTTCCCCGGAATCTGCTGACCGAGATTGAGATTCGGACCTTGGCCGATGGCACCATCTCCTCGCGCCGCGTGGTGAAAAGCAGTGGCAATCCCGCCTGGGACGATGCGGCCCTGCGCGCCATCGACCGCACCGGCAGCCTGCCCCGCGACACCGATGGGACGGTGCCATCGCCGATGATCGTGGAGATGCGCCCGCTGGACTGAGCACCTCTGCCCGCGCTCCGCGCAACGGTTCAAGGCCGCCAGCATCGAGGGATTCCGGGCACATGGGCCACGATCTGTTGCTTGCCTTGCATGGTTGCGACGCCATCGGCCTCGACCACGGGCTCGCGGGGGTACTGTCTCATGCGGGCGCACTTTCGCCAGGTCGTGATGTGATGACAGTGGTTGTGGCGGCGGCCCGCAGCTTGACCGGGTGGTTGAACCGGGTCCGGTCCAGCCGGGTGTTCATGGCCTCGAAATGCCGGGGCAGGAAGCGGCTCTTTTTGCCCATCTCGTCACTCAGATCGGGCAGGACGCGGATCTCGAACGGATCGGTGCCGTTGATGACGGCCAGCGGATGGGAGGGGCGCCCCTCCTGAAGCCCGATCGGAACCACCGCGGCAAGGTGCGGCCCAGCTTCCGTGAACAGCGAGCAACTGGTGTCGCAGAACGAGGCATCGGCCGCGTGCCAGCGCCCGCCGAGCCGGGCCGCTGCGAAGTGGTGTTTCACACGGGCGCCCATCTGTGCGCGCCAGCCGTCGGGCATGAGCACACCCAGGGAGCCCATGTCGAGCGGGGCCTCGACAAACCCCGCCTCGATGCCCGCTGCGCGCATCAGCGCCACCTGCAGGTTGGCCTTGGTAGAGCACACACCGCTGCCCCGCGCCAGGGTGTCCGACGCCAGCTCCTGCCGGAGGCCAAACCGGTAGGGCATGGACCGCACGAAACGGAAGATGGTTTCTGCGGTGTCGGCTGGTGTGGTGCGCTCCAGCGATTGCGCCAGCTGGCGGATCGTTGGGTGTCCGTGATCGCACAGGGTTTTCGGATCGGGCAGGTCATCGGGGAAGCGGGCGCCGAGCTCGGACCGATCGACCGCCAGCAGGGCCTCGGCCCAGGCGCTGCGCAGGTGCTGAGCCGCAGCCGACCGCCAGATCGCCTGGGTCGCGTCGAGACTCCAGACCAGGGTGTCGGCGTCCAGCGCCTGCCGCGCCGGGCCCCGGGCGGCGAAGTGGTTGCCCGGCCCCCACCATTCCCCGCCACCGGCCAGCCGCCCGGCGAGCACCAGGTGCACAGGGCGGCCGCCGTGGTTCGGCAGCGTCTGCCCCGACTGGAGCCGCTGCACGGAGCCCAGGTTGAAGAGATGGCTGGTGCGGAGCCCCAGATGCAGGCCCAGCGGTGAATCGCCAAACAAAGACAACAGAACAGCCCGCGGCGGCAGCCCCGATGGTTGCGACATGGTGTTTACTCCCTGACCAATCTGACCGCCTTATGAGGCGGCTCTGGAAGCCATTCTTCCATTGGTCGGGAAAGCCGCCATGCAAACCTTGCTGGCGCGCGCAAAACCCGGACGGACTGGGCGAAGCGGACCCGCTCAGTCAGCGGCTGGCGTGGCTCCGACGCCCGCGAGCACGTCCTGCAGCACGCGCTGGAGTTCGGCCGCATCCACCGGCTTGTGCAGCACGGCGGCAAACAGCGAACTCACCAGCTCGGGTGCGATCTCGTTCACATGTCCGCTCATCAGCACGATGGGTGGGGGTGAGTTGGTGGCGCGGATGCGCTGCGCCAGCCCCACGCCGTCGAGCCGCGGCATGGACTGATCGGTCAGCACCACATCCCAGCGCTTGCCGGTCTGCACGAACTGCGCCCAGCCTTCTTCCCCGTCGCGCGAGCGGGTCACGTTCCAGCCCTTGCGCTCCAGCAGCGCGCTCCAGGCGTGCCGCACCAGCTGGTCGTCGTCCACAAACAGGAGCTGGCGTCCCAGACCGGTCCCCCCGCCGGGCACGGTGACCGGATCAACCGCCGCGTCGCGCCGGCTGGCGGGCAGGTAGAGATGGAAGCAGGCGCCCCCGTCGGGTTCGTTGCGCAGCCCGAGACCGCCGTGGTGGCGCACCACGATGCCCTGTGCCACCGACAGGCCCAGCCCGGTGCCGCGCCCCTTGGCCTTGGTGGTGAAAAACGGTTCGAACACCCGGTCCAGGTGCTCGGGTGCCACGCCAGCGCCGTGGTCGCGCACGGTCAGCACCAGGTAGTGACCGGGCACCAGCCCGGCTGCGCCAGGCGGCACGTCCTGCGCTGGGGGCAGCGGCAGCTCCAGGGCATCCAGCGTGAGTTCGATACGGCCCTTGCCCTGCATGGCGTCAGCGGCGTTGATCAACAGGTTCACCAGCACCTGCTGCAGCTGCGTGGGGTCGGCATCGACCTCGTCGTCGTCCACCCGGTAATCCACCACCAGTTCACAATCGCGCGTCAGGCCCGAACCCACCATCTGCCGGGTTTCCTCGATCAGGTTGGTCCAATGCAGGCGCCGCAGCTTGGGCGGGGTCTGGCGGCCAAAGGCCAGCAGCTGGCGCATCAGGCCATCGGCATAGCGCGTCGCCTTCAGGGCCTGTTGCAGGGCTTCGTGGCTGGGGTGCCGGGTGTCCGGCAAATCCTCGACCGCCAGCCTGACCCAGCCGGTGATCGCGGCCAGCGAGTTGTTGAAATCGTGGGCGATGCCCCCGGTGAGGCGACCCAGCGCCTCGGTTTTCTGGCTCTGCATCAGCTGTATCTGCAGTGCTTCCTGGCGTTCATGGGCGCTGCGCTGCGCCTCGGCGTCCTGCCGCACGCGCAGCAGCAGTCCGTTGACCCCATTCGCCAGCTGGGCCAGTTCGTCGTTCCCTTGCACACGCACCTGCCCCGAGGCGCTGGGCCCTTGTTCGGTGATGCCCTTCAGTTCGGCGTGCAGGCGCAGCAGACGCTGCACCATCAGGCGGTCCAGCAGCAGCACCAGCAATGCGCTGGCCAGCAGCCCCGCCAAAGCAGCCAGGCCCATGCCTTGCCAGGTGAGCACGTGGCCTTGTTGCTGCAGCCGTCGGTCCAGGCTCAACACCAGTTCGGCCACCGTGCGGCCCTGGTGATCGTGCAGCGCGGCATGCAGTTCGTCGTGCGCGTCGTCGACTGGAACCAGGTGAATGTCCTCGCCAGCGTGCTCGGGTTTACCCAGCGCCAGCCGGACCGGCGTCATCAGCACGTCGGCAAACTGCGCGAGCTCGCCTTCGTCGAAATGGCGCACCATGACCATGGCGCCACTAGGCCCCTGCTGGGGTCGATCGGGGTGGTGAATGGCGACCGCGATCACGAACTCCAGCCGACCTTCTTGCACGCGCATGGTCTGCAACGCCGCTTTGGCATCGGTTCCCGCCAGGATGGGATGCGCCAGTTCGCGCAGCGCTGCCACGCGACCAGGAGCCACCCGGGCCAGTTCCTCGCCACCCGTGCGGGCTACGGTGGCAACCGATCGGCCGGCCCCGTCGAAGATGAGCACCTCTGAAATCCGCAGGTAACCCATGTTGTCCAGATCGAAGTTCTCCGACATGTACGCAGGCTTGCGCCCACCCACATAGTCCACCGTATCGACCCAGTAGGCGTAATCGCGCGCCGTGGCCGCGAGGGCCTGGACCTGCTGGTTGAGCACGCGACGGGCACGCTCGCCCTCACGCGCGGCACGATCGGCTTCCAGTTGTCTGAAAGAATCCCCGACGAAGTAGCGCGCTCCGAGCATGGCGCTCGAAGCGCACAGTCCGACGACGATCAGGACCAGCGCCCAAGCTTTGTGTTGCAGTTTCATGGCTATCCGAATCATCGACGCCGTTGACGGCAACTGAAGCGACAAACCCGGTGCGGGCGTGACGGGCTGCGCAGAATGACCACCCTTTGCCACCTCCGCACGCGAATCCAGGGTCAATCGAACACGATTTCGGCTCGCCGCTCGTGCGCCTGGGCCATCCAGCTCGCCAGTGCCGCATCGGTCGGGAAGAACAGCGCCCGGTCGTCCAGCTGCAGTTCACACTGCGCGCCCGCGCGCTGCAGCGCCAGCCGCACCGGCAGCCCGCGCACCCGCTCGCCCTGGTCGGTGAGCTCGCGCTTGGGCGGAAATTCGCGCACCAGCGTGGCCACGGCGGGCGCCGTGCCGTTCACCGCCACGCGCAGGAACTTGCCGAAGCGGCAGCGCGCCGCGGCCAGGTCCCAGATCTGCTGGATCTTCAGCCGCAAGCCACCCGAGAAGCGGTCGGGCTGGGCCACGGCCTGCACGACGATGAGCTCGTCGTCCTTCAGCGTGTTGCGGTGCAGGTTGATCAGGTTCTCGTCGGCGCTGACTTCCAGCACCGCCGTCTTGTCATCGATCTTGAACAGCGCGAGCTTGCCGCGTTGTCCGTTGATGATCCGGAAGTCGGTCACGATGCCGGCCAGGATCACCGGGTCGCGGCTCTCTTTCACGTCACCCAGCTCGGTGCGCGCAAAACGCCGCACCTCGCGCTGCACCTCGTCGAACAGGTGGCCGGAGAAATAGAAACCGAGGGCGGTCTTCTCCAGCGTCAGCTGCTCTTTCACGCCCCAGGGCGTGGTGGACACCAGGTCGGGCTCCTGCGTGCTGGATCCGTGGTCGTCTTCGCCCATCATGTCGAACAGGCCGCCCTGGTTGGCGTTGGCCACGCAGGCCGCAGCGAAGTCGAACGCCACCTCCACCGAAGCCAGCACCTCGGCGCGGTTAAGGTGCAGCGAGTCGAAGGCACCGGCCTTGATGAGCGCTTCCACCGTGCGCTTGTTCAGGCGCTGGCGGTCCACACGGCGACAGAAATCGAACAGGCTCTTGAACGGGCCGGTCTCCGCGCCATTGGGGCCTTCGCCGCGGCCTTCACGCGCCGCCACGATGGCGTCGATCGCCTGCTGGCCCGTGCCCTTGATGGCGCCCAGGCCGTAGCGGATGGACTTGTCGGTGATGGGCTCGAAGCGGTGGAACCCGCGGTTCACATCGGGCGCCTCGAAGCTGATGCCCATCTTCTTCGCGTCTTCCCACAACACCTTGAGCTTGTCGGTGTCGTCCATTTCCACCGTCATGTTGGCGCAGAAGAACTCGGCGGTGTAGTGCACCTTGAGCCAGCCGGTGTGGTACGCCAGCAGCGAGTAGGCGGCGGCGTGCGACTTGTTGAAGCCGTAGCCCGCGAACTTCTCCATCAGGTCGAAAACCTCGTCGGCCTTTTCCTGGGAGATGCCGTTCTTCGCCGCACCGGCGCGGAAGATGGCGCGGTGTTCGGCCATCTCCTCGGCCTTCTTCTTGCCCATCGCGCGGCGCAGCATGTCGGCGCCGCCGAGCGAATAACCGCCCAGGATCTGCGCGGTCTGCATCACCTGCTCCTGGTAGACCATGATGCCGTAGGTCTCGGAGAGCATCTCGGCCACCAGCGGGTGCGGGTATTCGATCACCTCGCGCCCGTGCTTGCGCGCCACGAAGCTGGGGATCAGGTCCATCGGGCCCGGGCGGTAGAGCGCGTTCAGGGCGATCAGGTCTTCCAGCCGGCTGGGCTTGGCGTCTTTCAGCATGCCCTGCATGCCGCGGCTTTCAAACTGGAACACGGCTTCGGTCTGGCCGCGGGAGAAGAGCGCATAGACCCGCTGGTCGTCCAGCGGAATGTCTTCGAAGCGAAAGTTCTCCTGCCCCTTGTGGCGCTTCATGATGAACTCGCGCGCGATCTCCAGGATGGTCAGCGTGGCCAGACCCAAGAAGTCAAACTTCACCAGGCCGATGGCCTCCACGTCGTCCTTGTCGTACTGGCTCACGGCCGAGTCGCTGCCCGGCTGCATGTAGAGCGGGCAGAAGTCGGTCAGCTTGCCCGGCGCGATCAGCACACCGCCGGCGTGCATGCCGATGTTGCGCGTCATGCCTTCGAGTTTTTGTGCCAGCTCGATCAGGGTCTTGACGTCGTCTTCCTTCTGGATGCGCTCGGCCAGCACCGGCTCCATCTCGATCGCGTAGTTGTTCTTGTCGCCCTCCACCTTGGGGCTGGGCGGGTACTGCAGCGTGACCGACATGCCCGGCTTGTTGGGGATCAGCTTGGAGATGCCGTCGCAAAAACCGTAGGAAAAATCGAGCACGCGCCCCACATCGCGGATCGCCGCGCGCGCGGCCATGGTGCCGAAGGTGGCGATCTGGCTCACGGCGTCCTTGCCGTAGCGGTCCTTCACGTAATCGATCACGCGGTCGCGGTTCGACTGGCAGAAGTCGATGTCGAAGTCGGGCATCGAAACGCGTTCCGGGTTCAGGAAGCGCTCGAACAGCAGGTTGTACTGCAGCGGGTCGAGGTCGGTGATGAGCAGCGCGTAGGCCACCAGCGAGCCGGCGCCGGAACCCCGGCCCGGCCCCACCGGGCAGCCGTTTTCTTTCGCCCACTTGATGAAGTCCGACACGATCAGGAAGTAGCCCGGGAAGCCCATCTTCAGGATGGTGTTGAGCTCGAACTCCAGCCGCTCCACGTAGCGCGCACGCACTTCTTCGCGTTTGACCTCGTTCGGAAAAAGATGGCGCAGGCGCCCTTCCAGCCCTTCGTACGAGACATGGCGGAAATAGTCCTCCACCGACATCACCACGCCGTTGACCGGCGGGATCGGGAAGTTCGGCAACTGCGGCTTGCCCAGCACCAGCGTGAGGCTGCAACGTTTGGCGATCTCCAGCGTGTTGGCCACAGCGCTCGGGATGTCGGCGAACAGCGCTTCCATCTGCGCGGCGCTCTTGAAATATTGCTCGCGCGTGAAGCGGCGCACGCGCCGGTTGTTGCCCAGGATCTCGCCGTCGGAAATGCAGACGCGCGCCTCGTGCGCCTCGTAGTCGTCGGGCTCCAGGAACTGCACCGGGTGCGTGGCCACCACCGGCAGGTGCAGCCGGGCTGCGAGCTGCACAGCGGCCGTCACATGGCGCTCGTCGTCCACACGGCCGGCCCGCTGCAGTTCGATGTAGAAGCGGTGGGTGAACAGGCCGGCGAGCTTCAGCGCCACGTCGGCGGCGCGGTTCGCATCGCCCTGGATCAGCGCCTGTCCGACCGGTCCGGCCTGTGCGCCCGAGAGCATCAGCAGACCGCCGTTGAGTTCTTCCAGCCATTCGCGCTGCACCAGCGCACCGCCCCGGCCGTCGCTGCGCGTCCACGCGCGCGCCAGCAGCTCGCTCAGGTTCAGGTAGCCCTGTTTGTCCTGCACCAGCAGGATCACGCGCGGCGCGGCAGGCTGGTGGCTGCCGGGCATGGCATTGGGCGTTTCTTCGGTGAAGCCCTGCAGCATCACTTCGGCACCCAGCAGCGGCTTCACGCCCTCGCCACGGGCGGCCTTGTAGAACTTCACCGCGCCAAACAGGTTGCTCAGGTCGGTGATGGCCAGCGCGGGCTGGCCATCGGCGGCCGCAGCGGCCACCACGTCATCGATGCGGTTGGTGCCGTCAACGACGGAGAACTCGGTGTGCAGGCGAAGGTGGATGAACATCGGTTTAACTTGTCTCGGTGTGGGTCTGCGGGCGAAGCTCAAAGCCCTTCAAGGCGCTTTGTCCGAACGCTGGGCCTTCCAGGCGCGCACCGCGTCGGCCATGGTGGCGGGCGTCTCTTCGGGCAAGGCGTGGCGGCGCCAGAGGTATTCACCCACGAACATCAGCGCGATCAACGGTCCACCCAGCAGGTTGGCAAAGAGGGACCAGGCCGCCACCGGCGCGAACAGGAACAGCAGCGTGGAAATCAGCGCCATGCCGGCAAAGAAAATGCACCAGGCCAGGGTGACCTGGCGGGTGTAGGCGGCCTGCGCGGGCGAGAGCACGCCGCCGTGCACGCGCCGCGCCATCTGGGTCACCAGCGACTCGTCCGGGCCCCTCAGGGTGCGCCCGAAAAAAACCGACAGCAAAAGATAGACGCCCAGATGCTCCACGTAGTAGAGCAGCGCCACCTGGCCCCTGAGGAACGGCCACGACACGACCAGCCCAGCCAGCACCGCGGCCCCGGCCAATGCCCCCAGCCAGCGCGAGGGCAGACGCCACAGCCCCAGCGCCAGCGCCACGCTCATCGGCGTCAGCGCCAGGGCTGCGCCCCAGCCGGACGACTCGTTGCCCGTGCTCGTGTAGTGCGCCGTCACCGCCCAGACCACGGTCAGCAGGGCCACGCCGATACCTCGAACCCAGTTCCACACCATCGACGAGTCGCCCTTCGCTGGGCGCACAGGCCCGGTCCCACTGGCCACCACGTCGGGCAACAGGACTTCAACGGAATCGGACGGATGGGATGACATCGGGAGGGGGACGTTCGGTCGTGGGGTGGAGGGGCGCGTCCCGGCAGCCTGGGCGCACCGTGCGGGTGTCGGGGCGGCTATTGGAGGCACCGCGACAAGCCCGGATGGATGGAGCTTCGATTTTAACGAGTCCCCTGCTCGGCCTGCCAAAGCGCCGCCGCAGAATCGATCACCCTTTGAGGCGATACTCCTGTGATGGGAAACTCACCACCGCATCACGACGTCGTCATCCTCGGTGGCGGTCTGGCCGGGCTCACGCTGGCCATGCAATTGAAACGGCGCGAACCGGACATCGACATCCTGGTGCTGGAGCGACGCGCCCATCCGGTTCCCGAAGCCATCCACAAGATTGGTGAATCGTCCGTCGAGATCGGCGCGCACTATTTCGACAAGGTGCTCGGCCTCGGCGAACACCTCAGGGAACGGCAGTTGCGCAAGTTTGGCTTCCGCTTCTTTTTCTCCGAAGGTCGGCGCGACATCGACCAGGTCACCGAGATCGGGGCCAGCCGCCACCTCTCGGTGCCCAGTTACCAGATCGATCGCGGCATATTCGAGAACTTCCTCGCGATCGAAGCCCAGGAACGGGGCATCCGTTTTGTCGAAACCGCCATGGTGCGGCAGGTCGAACTGACCAACGGCGAACCGGATTCCCCTGCCACCCACCAGGTGGTGTACGAACACCAGGGTGCACAGCACACCGTCAACGCGCGCTGGGTGGTGGACGCCTGCGGCCGCGCGGGCCTGCTCAAACGCAAGCTGAACCTCGCCCAGACCAACGAGCACCCCGCCCACGCGGTCTGGTTCCGCATCAAGGACCGCATCCACATCGACGGCTGGAGCGACAACACCGCCTGGCGCGAGCGCTGCGACCCCCAGGCGCGCTGGCTCTCGACCAACCACCTGGTGGGCGCCGGATACTGGGTCTGGCTCATCCCGCTGTCGTCCGGTTCGCACTCGGTCGGCATCGTGGCCGACCCGGCGATCCACCCCCTCGCCACCATGGACACGTTCGACAAGGCCATGACCTGGCTGGCGCAGTACCAGCCCCTGCTGTTCGACGAACTGGACCCCAAGCGGGACCTGCTGCAGGACTTCGCCTTCTTCAAGCGCTTCTCCTACGGCTGCAAACAGGTTTTTTCGGCCGACCGCTGGGCCCTCACCGGCGAAGCCGGCCTGTTCCTCGACCCGTTCTACTCGCCGGGCAGCGACTTCATCGCCATCAGCAACACCTACGTCACCGAGCTGATCGCCATGGACCGGCGCGGCGAACGGCTGGGGGCGCGCGCGCAGATTTTTGACCAGCTGTTCCATTCGTTCTATGACAGCACCATGGTGCTGTACCAGGACCAGTACCCGCTGTTTGGTGACCCGGAGGTGCTGCCGGTCAAGGTGATCTGGGACTACACCTATTACTGGGGCGTGCTGGCCCAGTTCTTCTTCCACCAGCGCCTGACCGACCTCTCATCGCTCGCCGCTTTGCGCAGCGAACTGGCCGAGTGCCAGCAGATCAACGTGCTGGTGCAGGCGTTCCTGCGCCAGTGGTCGCTGGTGAGCCAGAAACGCAACCCGGCGGTGATGCTCGACCAGGCCGAGATACCCTGGTTCGCGGAACTCAACCGCAGCCTGAACGACGATCTGGACACCGAAGGCTTCCTGGCGCGCATCCGCGAATCCCACGTCCGCCTGAAACAGCTGGCTGGCGAGATCATCCTGCGGGCCCGGACCGACCATCCGGACCTCCTGGCCGGCGAACTGACCGCCTTGATGCCGGCGACCGCTGACGCGGGATCGTTGTCGAACAGCGCCCGCCTGCTGCCCGAAACCGTCTTCTGAAGCTCCGGATCCCGCCTCATCGCGGTTGACCCGCCGCCCGCTGTTCGCCAGGGCGGAAAGACTATCATTCGGGGCTTCCAGCCGCCCATCAACGCTGTCCGCCCGTCGGCATTTCAAAGTCTCATCCCATGAATCCAAAGGCCCAGGGGGAACCAGGCCCCACCTGCGACGTGCTCGTGATCGGCGGCGGCCCCGCCGGCTCGACCGTGGCCAGCTTGCTGGCCGAAAAGGGGCACCACGTGGTGGTGCTTGAAAAAGCCCACCATCCCCGCTTCCACATCGGCGAATCCTTGCTGCCGGCCAACCTGCCGCTGTTCGAAAAGATGGGCATCGCCGACCAGATCAAGGCGATCGGCATGCACAAGCCCGGCGCCGAGTTCGTGTCGCCCGATCACGATTGCACACAGACGTTTCATTTTGCCGATGCCTGGGACAAGTCCATGCCCAGCGCCTACCAGGTCCGGCGCGCGGACTTTGACGACATCCTGTTCCGCCACGCCGCCGGCAAGGGCGCCGAGGTGCACGAAGGCGTCAAGGTCACGAAGGTGGATTTCCTGGCCGAAGGCGGCGCCGACATCACGGCGCGCTGCGACGATGGCCAGGAGATGCAATGGCGCGCGCGCTTCGTGATCGACGCCTCGGGGCGCGACACCTTCCTCGCCAACCGCTTCAAGATCAAGCAGCGCAACCCGCATCACAACAGCTCGGCCGTGTACGCGCACTTTGACGGCGCACAACGGCGCGAAGGTGCCGACGAGGGCAACATCACCATCTTCTGGTTTGCCCACGGCTGGTTCTGGTTCATCCCCCTCACCAACGGCACCACCAGCATCGGCATGGTGACCTGGCCGTACCACATGAAGACGCGCGGGCAGCGCAGCCTGCAGCAGTTCATGATGGACAACATCGCGACCTGCGAACCGCTCGTCGAACGCCTCAAGGAAGCCCGCCAGGTCAGCCCCGCGGAGGCCACCGGCAATTTCTCCTACGTCTCGCAGAGCAACCACGGCCCCAGCTACCTGATGCTGGGTGATGCCTACGCGTTCATCGACCCGGTGTTCTCATCCGGGGTCTGGCTCGCCATGCACAGCGCCGTGGTGGGCGCCGACACCGTCGACACCTGCCTGCGTGAACCCCAGCGGGCCGGTGCAGCACTCAAACGTTTTGACCGCGTCATGCGCCACGGGCCTCGGGAGTTCTCATGGTTCATATACCGGGTCACCAACCCCATCATGCGCGACTTCCTGATGGGCCCCCGGAACGTGCTGCGGGTCAAGGAAGCGATTTTGTCCGTGCTCGCGGGCGACGTGTTCGGCAAGACGCCGATCTGGCGCTCGATCCTCGTTTTCAAGGCGATGTACTACACCGCCAACATCCTGCAGCCCAAACGCGCGTTCATGGCCTGGCAGCGTCGCCGATTCAACATCCGCAAGGTGGACGACCCCGCCCTGTACAACGCATGAAATTCCCCCACAGCCGCCCGGCAGCGCCGGCCTTCCGGCAGGTCGCCGCCTGTGCCTTGCTGCTGTACAGCGCAGGCCAGACCGCTCAGGCCGCCGAAGAAAAGCCGTTGTGGGAAGCCGGCATCGGCGTGGCCTCGGTCAGCTTCCCCGCCTACCGGGGGTCGGACCAGCGCCACAACTTTCTCCTCCCCACGCCCTACTTCGTCTACCGCGGCGAGTTCCTGAAGGCCGATCGCGACGGCGTGCGTGCGCAATTGTTCGACTCGGACCGCGCGGAGCTGACCGTCTCGGCCGCGCTCTCGCCGCCCGCCTCCAGCGACGACATCCGCGCGCGCGCGGGCATGCCGGACCTGAAGGCCAACTTCGAACTCGGACCGCAACTGAACCTGACCCTGTGGCGCACGGACGATCGCAACCGCGAGCTCAAGCTGCTGCTGCCGCTGCGCGCCGCTTTCACGCTGGAGAAACAGTCCCGAAGCCTGGGCTGGGTGCTGCACCCCAAGCTCAACCTGGACATCAGCGACCTGACCGCCTTTCCGGGCTGGAACCTGGGGCTGCAGCTCGGCCCCCTGTTCGGCGACCGCAAACAGCACGGCTACTTCTATGGCGTCGACGCGGCCTACGCCACCGCGGATCGCCCTGCCTACGCGGCCGGTGGCGGGTTCGCGGGCATGCAGGCCATCGTGGGCGTGTCCAAGCGCTACCCCAAACACTGGGTCGGTGCCTTCCTGCGCTACGACAACCTGAACGGAGCACGCTTCGTGGACAGCCCCCTGGTGCGCACCCGGAACTACGTCGCCGCGGGTGTGGCGGTGTCCTGGATCCTCGGCGAATCGACGACGCGCGTCCTGGTTGATGAGTGAGCGCCACCCGCCGAACGGTCCGCTGTGGACGCTGTATGAGCATGTCGCCATGCTCATCGGGCTGGGCAGCCTGGCCGCGCTGTGCCTGGCCTGGCTGCCGTTCGCCATGCTGCTGCACCCGCTGCTGCCGCGCAAGGTCGGCCAGCGCCTCGGCCGCCGCGTCATCATGGGGGGTTTCCACTTCTACCTGCGCCTGCTCAGCGGCTTGTGCTCGTGCCGTTTTGACCTGAGCGAACTGGACACGCTGCGCGACCAGGGGCCGCTGATCATCGCCGCCAACCACCCCTCCCTGCTCGACGCGGTGCTGATCGTCTCGCGGCTGCCCGACGTGGTCTGCGTCATGAAAGCGGCCCTGATGCTGCATCCCTTGTTCGGGTCGGCAGCGCGGCTGGCGCGCTACATCCGCAACGACGGCATGCTGCAGATCGTGCAGCAAAGCCGGGAAACGCTACAGACCGGCGCGCAGGTGCTGATCTTCCCCGAAGGCACACGCACCAAGGCCTTTCCGCTGGACCCGCTGACCCCGACGCTGGGACTGATTGCCCGGCGCTCGGGTGCCCCGGTGCAGACCGTGTTCCTGGAGTTTTCGACCCCCTACCTCGGCAAGGCCTGGCCCCTGTTCCGCAAGCCCACGCTACCGCTGCACTGCCGCGCCCGCCTCGGTCGCCGGTTCGATGCGCCGATCGACCACTCGGCCTTTACCCAGACCCTGGAAGCCTACTTCCGGCAAGAATTGACGCCCCCCGTGCCAACCGCCACCCATGCCTGAGACCACGCCCACCCCATCGACCACCCATCTGGTCCTGATCCCCAGCTACAACCCCGGACCGCAGGTGCTGGAAACGGTGCGCCAGGCGCGCGCGCAATGGACGCCCGTCTGGGTGGTGGTGGACGGCAGCACCGACGGCACCGACGGCAGCCTGCAGGCCCTGGCGCAAGGCGACCCGGGCCTGTGCATCATTGTGCTGCCGGAAAACCGCGGCAAAGGCTCGGCCGTGCTCGAAGGCATCAACCGGGCCGCCCAGGCCGGCTTCACGCACGCGCTCACCATGGACTCCGATGGCCAGCACCCGGCGGACCTGATCCCCACCTTCATGGCCGCGTCGCTGAAGGCACCCCAGGCCATGGTGCTGGGCAAGCCGGTGTTCGGCCCCGAGGCCCCTGCCCTGCGCGTCAACGGCCGCAAGGTGTCCAACGGCTGGGCGAACCTGGAGACGCTGTGGATGGGCATCGGCGACTCGCTTTACGGTTTTCGCGTCTACCCCATCGCGCCGCTGGCCCGGATCATGCAGGCCAACCCCTTCATGCGGCGTTTCGACTTTGATCCGGAAGCGGTGGTGCGGCTGTGCTGGGCCGGCGTGCGGCCGATCAACATCGACGCGCCCGTGCGCTACCTCAGCGCCGAAGAAGGCGGCGTCTCGCATTTCAAATACCTGCGCGACAACACCCTGCTCACCTGGATGCACACCCGCCTCTTTCTGGGCTTTGTGGTGCGCCTGCCATCGCTGATCTGGCGCCGTCTGCGTGCCTCCGGAGACTGACATGACCAATACCCAAGAACGCACCAGCGCGCTGAAGTCCGACCCGCGCATGAAACACTATTTCGGCAGCGAGGACGAACGCCGCCGCATGACGCAGACCATGTTTGACGAAGCCGCGCCCGGCTACGACAAGGCCGAGGCGCTGACCGGACTGGGCAGTGGCGCGTGGTACCGGCGCGAGGTGTTGCAGCGCAACGGCCTGAAGCCTGGCATGGCCCTGCTGGACGTGGCCGCGGGCACCGGCCTGGTCACCGTGGCCGGCGCCGAACTGGTCGGACCTCAGGGCCGCGTGTGGGCGCTCGACCCCTCGCCGGGCATGCTGGCCGAGCTGCGCAAGAAGGTGGACGTGGAAACCATCGTCGCCTACGCCGAGGCCATTCCGCTGCCCGATGCCCAGGTCGATTTTGTGTCCATGGGCTACGCACTGCGCCACGTGGGCGACCTGAACCTGGCGTTTGCCGAATACCTGCGCGTGCTGCGTCCGGGCGGCCGCGTCTGCATCATGGAAATCAGCCGCCCCCGCAACCGGCTGCTGCGCGGCCTGCTGCACTTTCACATCGGCGTGATCGTTCCGGTGCTCGCGCGCCTCACGCGCCGCCACGCCGATGTCCAGCGCCTGTGGGAATACTACGGCGACACGATCGAAGCGGCGCTGGAGCCCGAACTCATCCTCGATGCGCTCAGGCGCGCCGGGTTTGCCGACGTGGACTGCTCCGTCACCCTGGGCGTTTTCCGCGAGTACACCGGGCGCCGACCGTGAACACCACCGAGATCTTCCTGATCGCGATGCTGATCATCTTCAGCATCCCCTGGCTGGTCTGGCGGGTCTTCAAAACCGACTACTTCGCACCGCTGGTGGTGGTGCAGATCGTCATGGGCATCGTGCTCGGTCCGGGCGTGCTCGGTCACTGGTTCCCGGCCTACTACGAGTTCGTCTTCACGCCCACCGTGGTGCATTCGCTCAACGGCATCGCCTGGTGGTCGGTGATGCTGTTCGTGATGATCGCGGGCGTAGAACTGGACCTCGGCAAGGCCTGGCAACACCGGCGAGAAAGCGGCATCACCGCCGGCCTGGCGCTGGGCGCACCCTTGCTGCTGGGCTGCGGCGCGGCCACCGTGCTGCTGGGTTTTGACGGCTGGATGGGCCCGAAAGCACAGACCTGGCAGTTCGTGGTGGGCATCGGCATGGCCTGCGCCGTCACCGCCCTGCCGATCCTGATCCTGCTGATGGAGAAGCTCGACATCCTGCGTCAGCCGCTCGGCCAGCGCATCCTGCGCTACGCCAGCCTGGACGACATCGCGATCTGGGGCGTGCTGGCGCTGATCCTGATGGACTGGAGCCGCATCGGCAAACAGCTCGCCTTCCTGATCGCCTTCGTGGTGTTGGGCCTGGCGTTTCGCCGCCTCATGGCCTGGCTGGACGAGGCAGACCGCTGGTACGTGGCGCCGATCTGGCTGGCCCTGTGCGGCCTGGGTGCGGACTGGGCGGGTCTGCATTTCATGGTCGGCGCGTTCCTGGCCGGCGCCATCATGGACGGTCACTGGTTCAACCAGAAAAAGCTCGACCTGCTGCGCCACCACGTGCTGCTGGTGATGATGCCGGTGTTCTTCCTTTCCACCGGCCTGCGCACCAACTGGGCCGTGGGCGGCACCGGGGTGTTCGCCGCCGCCGCGCTGCTGCTGGTGGCCTCAGTGGCCGGCAAGCTGATCGGCGTGCGCATCGCTGCGCGGGTGCTGCGCTGGGCGCCGGGCGATGCGTCGATCATCGGCTGGCTGCTGCAGACCAAGGCCCTGATCATGATCATCTTCGCCAACATCCTGCTGGACAAGCAGGTGATCACCAGCGAAGCCTTCACCGCACTGCTGCTGATGGCCGTGGCCAGCACCATGCTGACGGTGCCGATGGTGGAGCCGCAGATGCGCCGCTCGCAGGCGCTGGCGGGTTCCGCCGCTCGAAACAGCTGAAGCCGCGCGGATCAGGCGCCGCTGCAGCCGACGCGCTCGACCTTGATCGAGCCCATGACGGACACGCCCTTGGCGGCGTTCTCGCCGCTCATGACGGTGGTGCCGCTGCTGGCCGAGGCCAGGCGGGCACCGCAATGCAGCTTGATGTCCATGCCGCCCATGACGTTGATGGCCGCGCGCAGGCAGTACCAGCCGTTGGGGTTGAGCAGCTCGATTTCCGAGCCACCCATGACGTTCACGCCCGGGTTCACCATGATCAGGCTCGGGCCCGGCGTGACCTCGCGGTCTGCCGTGCCCTGGCCGATGCCGAACACCTTGACCGACGTGGCCAGGGTCCTGTAGGCGGGATTGGGGCCGAAAGGGTGTTCGCCCCAGGCTTTCAGGCAAGCCTGCAGCGCACCGTTTTCGCTGTCCTGGGCCTGGGCCAGACCGGTGGCGCCACCCAGGATCAGACCAGCGATCAGGACGCTGCGGGTGAATCGGTTGCGGGGGGGTGTCATGGGGTTGAGGCTCCTTGGCGTTCGGTAACGGCCGGCGCGATCAGATCATCGCGCCGTTGATGGAAATCACCTGTCCGGAAATGTAGGACGCACGCTCCGAAGCGAGGAAGGCCACCAGGTCGGCCACTTCTTCCGGGCGGCCCACGCGCTGCATCGGCACCATGCGCTTGACCATGTCGGCATCGAACGTGCCTTCGATCATGCCGGTGGCGATGAGCCCGGGTGCGACCGCATTCACCGTCACGCCGCGGCTGGCCAGTTCCAGCGCCAGCGACTTGCTCGCGGCGTGCAAGGCACCCTTGGCGGCCGAGTAGTTCACCTGCCCCCGGTTGCCGGCCACCGCCGCCACCGACGAGATACTGACGATGCGGCCCCAGCGGGTGCGCATCATGGGCATGGTCAGCGGCTGGGTGACGTTGAAGAAGCCGTTGAGCGACACGTCGAGCACGCGGTCCCACTGCTCGCCGCTCATGCCGGGGAACACCGCGTCGTCGTGGATGCCGGCGTTGTTCACCAGGATCTGGACCGCTCCCGCTTCGACCAGCGCTTCCAGCGCGGCGGCGGTTGCAGGCCGGTCGGTGATGTCGAAGGCCACGGCCTCGGCGCTGCCGCCATCGGCCTGGATCTGCGCCACGATGGCCTGCGCCTTCTCCAGGCCCCGGTTGGCGTGAACGATGACGTGGTGGCCATCGGCGGCCAGGCGCTGGCAGATCGCGGCGCCGATGCCACCGCTGCCGCCGGTCACGAGGGCGCGCCTGCTTTTCGTTGAAGAGGTCATACGGTTTGAGCGTCGAGCACCACCGAGGCCCGGCCTTCGATCAGGCAGCGCTCGCCGTGGTGGAGTTGGAACTGGTAGAGGATGAGCCGCGCATCGCCCGAGAGGCGCTCGGCGGTGATCCGCAATGGCCCGGCCTGGTCGTCCAGCCGGTCCACGTGCAGGCGGAGGCCGCGCACGCTGGTGAGGTAACCCTGGGTCGGTGCAGCGGCCGACTGCGCGAGCAAGGCGCCGTGCACAGCCATCGCCTGCGCGGCGTACTCCACGCCGGTGGCCGCGCCCAGGCGGTCCGCGGCACGCAGCGGGTTCCGGGGGTCGGTGTGGCTCACCGCATCGCAGACGATGCGCTGCGCGCTCCACTCCAACACGTTCTCCAGCAGGCACATGCTGCCCTGGTGGGGAATGTGCGCGGCGATCCAGTGATGGTTCAGCACGGCTGCAGATCCACCTGAAGCTGCATGGGCGCGAGGTAGTCGAGCACCACCGGGCCGGCCGTGCCGCGCGCCAGGCGCTGCAGCAGGGGCAAGGCGCGCAGAGCCGGGATGTGCTGGCGCAGCCCTTCCATGGCGGCGTCGCCCATCTCCTCCGCAGGTGTGCGGCTGGGAGCCACCGTGATCGACGCCAGCGAAGCCTCGCTGCGCTGGGCGCTGAGCAGCAAGGCCACGCCGCCACAGTCGGGCGTGTCGCGTTTGGCGTGCAGCGGTTCGGGGTATTCGCTGTCGTAGGCCACCAGCAGCACCGGCTGGCCGTCCAGGGCCACCTGGGCCAGCGCGTCCAGCAGGCCGGAGCCGAAGCTGGCGTCGAACGCGCCGAGCACCTGGCAAGGCGCCATGCTGTGCGTGGCGATGCCCCAGTAGCCGGCGGCGGCGTTGTGCACCGAGTTGTGGAAGCGCGTGGGCGAAATCTGGCGATCCTCGCCCGCAAGCTGCTCGCACAGCGAATGGCAGTTGTGGCCGTCGGCACCCGAGGCGGCAAACACCGTGGCCAGCGTGGAAGCGTCGGCGCCGGCGTGGGTCACGGCCTCCAGGCCGATGCCCAGGCTGAGCCGGATGACGCGGCTGGCGCGGCGGCGCTCGGCCGGGGGCAGCAACAAGGGCACGGGCAAGACGCTCGGTGCCGGCACATAGCCCGCTTCACCGCGCAGCACCGCCACAGCGGTGGCCCAGTCGGGCAGGCCGGGCGCGATGAGGCCGATGCCGTTGATCCAGGCTTGCAAGGGTTGAGCTTTCATTCCGCGATCCCCAGCACAAGACTGCAATTGCTGCCACCAAATCCGAACGAATTGCTGAGCGCATGGCGCAGCGGCGCGTCGGCGCCGTTGAGCTGGTAACGGATCGGTATGGCCGGGTCCAGCGCGCCGGTGCCGGGGCTGCCGGGCAGGCGGCCATCGGTCAGTGCCATCGCGCAGATGATCGCTTCGATCGCGCCCGCCGCGCCCAGTGTGTGGCCCATGTAGCCCTTGGTCGAATTGCCTGGCACGGTGTCGCCAAACAGCGCGCTCACCGCCTGTCCTTCGGCCGAGTCGTTGGCGGGCGTGGCCGTGCCGTGCAGGTTGATGTAATCGATGTCGCTGGCGCCCAGGCCCGCCGAGCGCAGTGCGGCCTCCATCGCCAGGCGCGCGCCAAGGCCCTGCGGGTGCGGCGCCGACATGTGGTACGCGTCGCTGGACTCGCCAGCGCCCAGCAGCAACACGGTGCCCGGCACAGGCTGGTCCGGGCGCTCCAGCAGCGCGAAGGCCGCACCTTCGCCGATGGAGATGCCGTCGCGCGCCGCGTCGTAGGGCCGGCAGGGCCGGGATGAGGTCAGTTGCAGGGAAGCAAAACCGTACAGGGTGGTCAGGCAGAGGGTATCGACACCACCCACGATGGCAGCGTCGATCTGGCCCAGCGCGAGCTGGCGCGCCGCCGCGGCAAACACCTTGGCGCTGGACGAGCAGGCGGTGGAGATCGCCATCGCCATGCCCTCCAGACCGAAGTAGTCGCGCGTGAACTCGGCGAGCGAGAACGCGTTGTGCGTGGTCCGGTAATGAAAATCGTCGGGCAACGCACCGCTGACCGGATCGCGCCGCCGGTAGGCCAGCTCGGTCTGCAGGATGCCGGCGGTGCTGGTGCCGAGGAACACGCCCACACGATCGGCGCCGTAGCGAGCGACGGCCTCACGCACGCGCTGCGCGAACCCGTCGGTCTCCAGGCCCATCAGGGTCAGCCGGTTGTTGCGGCAGCCGTAGCGGGCCAGCGCTTCGGGCAGGTGCTGCGCGTCAACGCCCTCCACCTCGCCCACCCAGGTGTCAAGCGTCACCGACTCAAAGGCACACGGCGCGAGGGCCGAACGCTCGGCGTGCAAGGCCTCACGCGTGGCCTCCAGCCCTCGGCCAAGGGCAGTGGTCAATGTGTAGGCGGAGAGTTGCAGTGGAATCACGTGAGGCTGTGGATCGTCTAAACCCGCAGTGTAGAGGAAGGCACCGATCAGACGGGCACCCGGCACACCAGCATCACGTTGGCAAAGGGCTTGCCTTCGCTCATGGGTTCGGTTTCAACGTCGAAGCCCAGCGCGGTCAACAACGCCTGCCACTCGGCCAGGCTGCGGCAGTGGAGGCGCGGCGGACGGCGGCTGCGCGCCAGGGTCACCGCGCGGTCCACCCAGTTCGACACCAGAAAGGGCCAGCCCGCTTCGGCGTCGCCGACACGGGTGAGGAACAGGCCGCCGGGCGGCAGGGCCGCGCGAACGCGTCGCAGCAGGCGCTCTTGCGAGGCGGGGTCCACGTAGTGCAGCGCATCGAGGATGGTGACGGTGTCCACCTGCCCGACATTCACCTGGGTCATGTCGCCCTGCTCCACCTGCACCAGCGGGTGGTGGCCCCCGAACGCCGCCACCGCGCGTTCGACATCGCGCGACATCAGTTCAACTCCGCGCAGGCTCTGGAAACGGGGCGCGGGCGCCCAGCCGGCCGGCCACTGCCCTCGCTCCGACAGGCGCTGCGCCGCCAGCAGCCAGGCGAACAGGCAACCCTGCCCGCAACCGAGGTCGAGCAGCCGCCCGCCCCTGGACAGCAGGCCGCGTCGCAACAGTTCCCGGAAGATCGGGTCGCCACCCAGCTTGCCCCAGGCGTGGAAAAAAGCGAACCGGCCAGCCGCCCGGAAGAGGCGGCTCGCGTCGGCGCGCAAGGCATTCAGAAACACCCGGGGCGCTGGCGCCGCGCCGCCCTGCGAGCTCGCTTGGGAACGGCCCTGCGCTTCGCTCATGCCAACGCCTGCTGGAGCGTCACGGCCCGCAAGGACTCGGCTTTCAGCCGGTCGAGCAGCAGCGGCAAGGTGGCCAGGATCACCGGCTGCCCCTCGGGCGTGAGCGCAGCGTGACCGTCGTGCATGAGCAGGATATCGCCCGGCCCCAGCCCCCGCGTCAGGCGTTGCAGCACCTGCTGTGGGCGACCGTCGCGCGTGTCGTAGGGCCGGCGGGTCCAGGCGGCCAGCTGCAGGTCGAGCCCGGCCAGCACCGGCTCCAGGAAGGGGTTGCGCAGACCGGCGGTGGGGCGAAAAAACAGCGGCGCCTGGCCGGTGATGTCGCTCAGGCTGGCCTGGGCGGCCGCGACATCGGCACGCATGCGCCGGGGACCGAAGAGCGAAAACGCGTTGGAGTGGGAGTCACCGTGGTTCTCGACCCGGTGACCGCGCGCCACGATCTCGCGGCAGAGTGCCGGGTTGGCCCGCGCACGCCAGCCGATGCAGAAAAAACTGGCCCGGGCGCCGGCCGCGTCCAGCAGATCGAGCACACGCGGCGTGACCTCGGGGTCGGGTCCGTCGTCGATGGTCAGGGCCAGTTCGCGCCGCGCCAGTGCGGCCGCCGGCAGGCGCGTCAGATTGGGACCGAGCAGGCTGGAGCGGGGCAACAGACCGGCCACCGTGATCACAGCGTGGTTGAGGGCCACAGCCCCCAGTGCCCAGGGCCAGACGGCTGGCACGGCCACCGTGCCCAGCGCAGCCCCCGCGTGCAGCAGCGCGGACGCCTTGATCGCGGGGGGGATGGTCCAGGGCCGGCTCATGGCAACGCCGGGAAATGCCCCAGTGAGAGAAACCGCTGCCACAACGGCAACCAGACCGCCCAGTCGTGTTCACCCGGCAAGGTGATGTGGGTCGCTTCGGGCAGGTGCCGGGCCAGCAAGCGCATGCCATCGGCAAAACGGTCCTGCTCCCCGTATCCCATGAACACCGGCACCTGAGGCAGCGGCCGCTTGAGCCACTGCCAGAGGCGCACGTCGGGGTCGGTCTGCTGATCGGGGCCTGCCTGCCAGGCGTCGAGCCCGCCAGCGCGATCGATGGCGTTGGTGGTCAGCCGACCGCCTGCGTAGGGGGCGAGCAGGCACAGGCCGTGCATCTCGCCCGTGCGCCCGGCCAGGCTGGACAACGCCAGCTGACCGCCGCGCGAAATGCCCCCCAGCCAGACCCGCCGGTACCGCGCACGCGCCGGCGCCAGCCAGTCCTGTTCCAGACATTGCAGCGCCAGCTGGTTGTCGGCGCCTTCCGCGTGCAGGTCGGGGGCGATCAGGTCCAGCGCCAGCCCCTGCCGCTGCACCTCGGCAAACAGGCCCGCCTTCACCATGTGCTGCGGCGTCATGAGGGCCCCCGGCAGCATGAACAGCACGCTGTCGGCCCCGCAGAGCTGGCTTTCGGTCGGACTCATCGATCCGCTGTCGCCTTCGGATACACCAGCACCGCCGCCAGCAGCAGCGACATCAGCGCGCCCGGCCCCACGGTGATGCCGATGGCGTTGAGCACCGGCACGTTCGACGTCGCCAGGGCACCAAAGCCGATCGCGGTGGTCACGGTCGCGACCGACAGGGACATCAGCGTGGCCGCATCCAGCGGTTCACCGCCGGCCGAGCGGTCAAAAAACAGCGCGTAATTGGAGCCCACGGCCACGGTCAGCAACATGCCCACCAGATGCAGCAGATGCAGGCGCTGGCCCGACAGGTGCAGCGCCGTGATCACCACCATCACTGTGATCACCAGGGTCAACAGCACGCGCAGCAGACGTCCGGGTGAGCGCAAGGTCACTGCGAGCAGCACCACAATGGCCAGAAAGCCCAGCAGGGACAGCCGAACCGCCTCACCCACATAACCGCCGTACAGCGATTCGAATTCGGTCTTGAGGTCGACAAACACCGCTCCACTGCCCGCCAGCGCCGCGCGCAGGCGCTCCACAGGCAGGCTGGCGTCGGGCGCACCGGGCGCCGGACGCAGCGGCATCATCACGTTCCAGCCACCGTCCTCGCCGGGCATCAGCATCGAATCCACCGCCAGCGCCAGCGCGCTGCCGTCCAGGTCGGCGCGCTGCATCACCCCGGCGGTGCGTGCCGCCTGCACGTCGGCCAAAAACGGACCGAGCCGGGACGCGGACAGAGGCGAATCGACCAGCGCCGCCTGCAGCCGCGCCTGCAGCACCGAAGCCTCGGGCAGGCTGGCCAGGCGTTGCTGCTGCAACCGGGCGCTGGGCAGGAAGCGGGCCGGGCTGTCGTAACCGCCGATCACGCCCTCCTCCACCAGCCGGTCCAGCTGCTGGCCGGCCCGCTCGGCCGACTGCAGCGCAAGCTCCGGACTGCTGGCGTGGATGCTGACCAGGTAGCGGGCATCGGGTGCGGCCAGGTCGTCGCGCATGCGCGCGTCATTCTCGGCTTCGGCCTGGCTCACGGTCGACAGCGCCGAGAGATCGGCGTGCCAGAGGTTGTCGCGCTGCTGCCAGAGGTAGCCCATCGACACCACCGCCAGCAAGCCCACCACCGCACGCAGCCGCCAGGCCTGCCCCAGCAGGGCATGGACCCGGTGCACCCAGGCCCCGGGCGCCGGCACCTCGAACGCGGTTCCGGCCAGCACGGGCAACACAAAGCGGGTCACCAGCGCCGCCGTCACCACGCCGGTCAGCGCGTACAGCCCCAGCTGGGACAGACCGGGGAATCCCGAGAACAACAAAGCACCGAAGCCCAGCGCCGAGGTCAGCACGCCCAGCCTCACCGTGGGCCAGAACTGCTGGCGCCAGGCGGCCAGGCCCATGCGACCGGATTGCACAAAAAAGTAAATCGCGTAGTCCACCGCTTCGCCGATCAGGGCCGTGCCAAAACCGATGGTGATGCCGAACACCGTGCCATGCACCAGGCTCACCACCACCACGCCGGCCAGTGCGCCACTGAACATGGGCAACAGACCCAGCGCCAGCAGGCGCGGCGAGCGGTAGACCCAGAGCAGCACACCAGCGATGCCCAGCATGCTGATGAGGAAGAGCTGCGAGGTCTCCTTCTTGATGGTCTCCCGCGACTGCACGGCAAACTGCCCGGGGCCCGACATCTGCAACGCCAGACCGGCATGACCCGTGGCCTGCACAGCCTGCGCGAAGGCCGCGCGCACACCGTTGATCGCGTCCGCCTGTCCGTCGGTGTCCGAGCCCAGGGCGCGCGTCTGCAGCAGCAGCATGGCGCGTTCGCCGTTGCGCGAGGCCCAGACACCCGCACGCATTTGCGGTTGCGATGCCGGGTTGAGCTGGCCCAGCACGGCCAGCACCTCCCCCGTGGGGTCGTTCAACAGATAAGGCTTGAGCAACAGACCGGCGGGTGACGAGAGCAGGTCGATGGTGTCGGTCACGGCAGACTGCAGCCCCTCTTCGGTGAAGCGCTCAGGGGTCACCGCGGGGCTGAGGCGGTAGCGGTGGCGCAGCAGCACGTCGCGCTCACCTTCCAGTCCGCCCGCTTCGCCGTTCTGCACCGACACATAGGCCGGATCACTGGCCAGGCGCTTGCGCAGCTCGCGCGATACGGCGGCGCGCTGCACGGCATCTCCGCCACCCACCGAAACCATCAGCAGGCGCGAGACCGTGCCGTCCCGCAACTGCCCGGCGAGCGCCTGCTGTTCGGCACTCGGTTTTGAGGGCAGGAAAAACGACATGTCGGCCGAAAAACGGCTGTTCCAGACCACCGCCACCCCGGCCAGCATCAGCGCCAGCCAGACCAGAAACACCCGGACCGCGGTCGACCTCATTGGAAAACCTCCGTCCAACGGACTGCGGTGCGAGCCCCTTCGGGCGGCCGTGCGGCGCTCATTGGATTTCGATCGGTTCGATGCTGATTTCCGAACGGTCTCCGTCGACCTGCAGGTACTCGATGTGGCGGACCTGGTTCTTGCCGCCGCTGACGGTGATGCGCTGGAGCAAGGCGGCAATGGCGGGCTCGCTCGGAACCAGCGTCAACACCCACTGGCTGCTCTCGCCTTGCAGGTTGAGCTTGTAGTTCTGTTCCAGCGACTGGCGGTTGCCCGAGAGCGTGCTGCGGATGCTGTCCACAAACGCCAGCGCTTCGGGTCGGCTGGCGAGGTTGATGGTGAGCTTGCGCTTGTCACGCTCCATGCTGAGCATGTCCTTGTCCAGCACCAGGGTCTCGGGCTTGGGCAGCAGCGTGCGTTTCTCCAGCCGGTCGGGCGGGCTGTACACCATCTCGCCACTGGCCTGGACCGGCTTGTCGAGCAGGGCCATGTGGCGTTTCTCGACAAAACGCGCCCGGCCACCCTTGTGGCTGGCCAGATCGGTCATCAACTGTTCGATGTCGTAGGCCGCGTGCGCGGCCGTCATGACACCCAGCCCGGCGAGAGCCAGAACAAAACAACGCAGAAGCGCCCCCCAGGACCGCCCGGGAACCGGCTTCGCCGGGCCAGAGGCTGCGCCCCCCCTCGCAGAAGGGGGGAAGGCGCGAAGCGACGCAGGGGGGGTGTTCATGATTTCCAGAAGTCGAAGAAGTTGAACCAGTTGTAGGGCGCCTGCCTGCACAGACGGGCGAGGCTGTCGGCGTAGGCTTGCATCGCCGCCTTGATCGCCGCGTCGCGCCCACCGCGTTCGATGTTCGAGAAGTCGGCCAGTTGCTCGAAATGCAGCTGGTAGCGGTTGCCTCCGAGGTACAGACCCGCCATGAGGAACACCGGCCGCTTGAGCATCGCCGCCATGCGCCAGGGCCCCAGAGGAAAAGCAGCCTCCTGGCCCAGGAACTCGACCGGGACCGTGGCGTCATCGCTCAGCGAGCGGTCGGCCAGCATGCCCACCAGATACCCTTCGTCGAGCTTGTCGCGCACCTCCAGCATCGACTCCAAGTGCCCCAGGGAGATGATATCTTGCATCGCCTTGGGGTTGATGGCCGCGAGCGTGGCATTGAGCTTGCGCGCGTTCTGCTCATACATCAGCATGGCCACGCGCAAACCCTTCTTCCCACGCCCCATGGCACGCAGCACCTCAAAGCTGCCCAGGTGGGCACCCATGAGCAGCGCACCGGGCTGTTTTTCAATCGCTGCCAGCAACGCCTGGTCGCCCTTGACCTCGATGTCAAACACGTTGAAGCGGTCGTTCAGCAGGTAGATGCGGTCGTGGATGGTGCTGGCGAAACTGAACACGTGGCGATAGCCGTCACGCCAGCCGGCGTAGCGACCCAGAACGCGGTGCAGATAGGCGCGGCTCGCACGGCGCGCCGCGGGCGCAAACAGCACGAAATAGACGGCGATGCCGTGCAGCACCAGACGCCCCACCCGCCGGCCGAACGAAAGCGAGATCCAGACCATCAGGCGCAGGATGGCCAGGTTGCTGCGCTCCTGGCGCCGCATCCACTCGGGTTGTGCGTCGGGGTGACGGGGCTTGTTCGTCATGACGCTGCCGGCTGCAGGCTGCCCGAGGCGACATCGCGATCGCCACAGCGCACCACAAAAGACAGCCCGCCACGCGCCCCGTCCTGCAGCGTGAACACCAGTTCGTCATCCGGCCCGCAGGGGCTGAGGAACTTGGCCTGTGCGACCTGCCAGGCGCCGCCCGCGAGCCCCAGGTGCGCTTGCGCCAGCAGCACGGCCTGATCCAGCAGGACCACGCCGGGCACGATGGGATGCCCCGGAAAATGCCCGGCAAAGGCCGGATGGTCGGGCGGCACGTGCCAGACCCGCTCAAGCACGACCATGACCCAAGCGTTCCTGGTAAAGCGCCAGCAGCGCCGTGCGCGGCAGCTTGCCGGTGCTGTTGCGTGGCAGCGCGTCAACCAGCACCAGTGGGCGCGGCAGGAAGACACGGTCGATGCGCTGGCGCAAGGCGCGCTGCAGCGTGTCCACCGACACACCGGGGGCCACCACGAACGCCGTCAGCCGTGTGATGCCTTCGACCTCATCGCCTGCGGCGTCGGGCAGAAAAAAGGCACCGTCGAGCACGCCATCAATGGCACACAGCTGGTGGTTCAGGTAGGCCAACGAGCTGCGTTTGCCCGCGATGTTGATCAGGTCGGCATGCCGGCCGTGCAGGAGAAAACGACCCTCGCCCTGGAGTTCGATGATGTCCGACAGCGGCACCCGGCCTTCCACATGGCCCTCGCGGGCATAGGTGGTGTCGTTCTCCTGCTCCAGCACGACGCCCGGCAGCAAATGCCACAGGGGGCCGTCGGTGGTGCGCCGGCAGGCCAGCTGGCCCGACTCCGTCGAGCCGTAAATCTCGTGCACCGGTGCCCCGCTGCGCTGCTCGGCGCGCGCGGCAAGCTCGGTGCCCAGCGGCGCGGTGGCGGACAGGCACATGTCCAGCGCAGGCCATTCCAGATCGGACGCCAGCAAGGCCGACAGGTGGAAAGGGGTGGTCACCAGCATGCGCGGCCGCGGCACGGCCTGCAGCGCGTCCACCACGTCCTGCGGGTAGAACGGCTTGCCGCTCCAGAAACTGCAGCCGCCGTGCAGCGCGAGCAAAAAGGTGGATTCGAATCCGTAGCTGTGCTGCGCCGGCACCGTGCCCACGAGCACCGTGCGCCCGCCCCTCAGACCGAGCCCGACCGCCTCGGCCAGCCCGTTCTGCACCAGCCGGCCCCAGGTCTTGGCGTGCGGCTGGGGCAGGCCCGTCGAGCCCGATGTGAACAGGATCGCGACCACGCGGTCGGCGTCCACCATCGGCATGTCTTGCGCGGGTGAACGGTGCAAGGTGGCCAGATCGGGAAAGCCGATGCAAGGCAGGTCGGCCACATCGAACGGACCGTCCACCACGCCGAACGCGCCCGGATGGTCCTGCGCCAGCCGCTGCAGGGTGACCCCCGAGTGCGAGGCCGGTTGCAGGCTGGTCTTGCCCGCGAGCACGCAGGCGGCAAACAGCACGGCGAAGTGGTACCGGTCTTCACACAGGTTGAGCACCCCCTGGCCTGCAGGCAACACACTGGCCACCGCCTGGGCATCGGCCAGGAAGTCGCGCACCGTCACCGGGCCCGAAGGGCGCCAGGCGAGCACGTCGTCCAGCCCGTGAGCACTGATCAGGGGCAGCCGGTTCATGCGCCGCCCGTCTGAGACCGCCACCACCTCCCGACGAGCGAAACGCCCAGGCTCATTTGGTGCGCTGGCTGGCGATATGGGTCGTCAGCGCACGCAGGGAGGCGTAGATCTTGTCGTTGTTCTCGTTGTCCGAGCGCAGCTGGAAACCGTAATGCTTGGAAATGACGAGCGAAATTTCGAGCATGTCGATCGAGTCGAGGCCCAGCCCCTCGCCGTACAGCGGATCGTCCGGCTTCACGTCCTGTGGCTGAACGTCCAGGTTGAGGGCTTCCACGATCAGCGCAGCCACCTCACTCATAAGGTCTTCGAAAGAAACGCTGGCAAAGTTTTCAGACATGGGATTCCCGGGTTGTCAATGGGTGTGCGTGGGGACGGCGGCAAAAACCAGCACGGCATTGCTGCCACCAAACGCAAAAGAGTTGGACAGGGCAGCACGCATGGGCATCTGGCGACGGCCCTCAACCACATGGTCTACCCCCTCGCAGGCCGGGTCAAGCCGGCCTTCGAGGTGCGCCGTGGGCGGAATGGCCTGCTCGCGCAGCGCCAGCACGGTGGCCAGCGCCTCGATGGCCCCCGCTGCGCCCAGCAGGTGACCATGCATGGACTTGGTGGCACTCACGGGCAGCGAGGGCGCCCGATCGCCAAAAACCTGCCGCAGGGCTGCGATTTCCACCGGGTCACCCTCCTGGGTTGCGGTGCCGTGGGCATTGACGTAATCGATGTCATCGGGGCTGAGTTCAGCATCCCGCAAGGCGGCCTGCAGTGCACGGGCCTGCCCCTGAGCGTCGGGGCGCACCAGGTGACTGCGATCGCAGCTCGCGCCGTAACCCACGATCTCGCCCTGGATGCGGGCGCCGCGCGCGATGGCGTGGTCCCAGTCTTCGAGCACCAGCGCCGCGCCGCCCTCGCCCAGCACCAGGCCGCGGCGATCGGACGAAAACGGTCTGCAGGCCGAAGGCGAGGTCTGCTCGTTGCCCGGCGAGATCAGGCGCATGGCTTCCCAGGCGCGCGCCACGCCATAGGTCTGAGTGCCGTCGGAGCCGCCCGTGATCGCCACCGTCGCCTCGCCCGAACGCACGCGCCGGAACGCTTCACCGATCGCCACCGAAGACGAAGCGCAGGCCACGGTGTGGCTCATGCTCACACCGCCCAGCCCGAGCTGGATGGACAGGTGCGCATTGACGGCGTTGTTCATGCCCATCACCACACCCAGCGGCGACAGGCGCTCGCGCCCGTTCTGCCACATGTCGCGGTAGCCTTTTTCGAAGGCCATGATGCCGCCCAGCGCCGTGCCCCAGATGCAGGCCCAGTCGTTGCGTTGTTCCAGATCCGCGGGCAGTCGCTCCAGCCCGGCGTCTTGCCAGGCATCGAAAGCCGCTGCCACACCCAGATGGGCAAAACGCTCCATCATGGCAGCGAGCGGTTTGCCCAGCGCTGCCACGGGGTCAAACCCGGTGCAGCTCACAAACGGCATGGACAAGGGCCTGGGCTTGTCATCGGTCTGGAGGTAGCTGACCGCCGAACGACCCGCGAGCAGGTGTTCAAAGAAATGGTCCACACCTCCACCGTAGGGGCTGACCAAACCCAGCCCCGTGATGGCCACCCGGCGCCGGATCATGATGCGGTAGCTTTGGCTGCGCGCAGGGAATCGATCAGTTTCACCATCTCGCCGACAGACTTCGGGATCGCAACACTGGAGTCGATGGAAATCCCCAGGCGGTCTTCCGCCTCGAACATCAGCTCGGCGAGCATCAGCGAGTCAACACCCAGATCAGCGAGCAACGCATCAGGAACCACCGCCTCGGGCGCTGCGCCCAGGCGATCATGGAGAAATTGGCGGATCAGTTCGGTCGATTGCATGGCATACATTTCATGGCTGGCTGTCTTGCTCGACCCCGACACCCGGTAACGAATGCCCGGCAGGTCCGGTCGGTTGGCAAAGTGCCTCAACCCGGGCGCAGACTGCCGATCAGCGCGTAATTTTCAGTGATTTGATTGTACAGCCGGCACAATGCAGGCTGTTCCTCTCCGCTCCCCACCATGACCCCTCCTCAGCGAGACGCTGCACGCGCACAAGTGCCGTTTGTTGCCATGCCTGCCTCCGAAACCACGCCCCACCCGACCGGGACGTCGGGCTGGCTGCGCAGGCTCGGGCTGCGGTTTGTCATCCTCTGGCCGCTCAAGGCGTTTGGCACAACGGCTTTCATGGCCATGTTTTTCTGGAGCTATTTCTGGATCCTCGAACACCCACGCAGCGTTGCCGTGGTCATGCCCGAAATCTGGCTGGACCACTGGATCGGATTTGTACCGTCTGCGTTCCCGATCTACGTGTCGCTCTGGTTGTATGTGTTCCTTCCGCCAGCGGTGATGGGCAATCTGCGTGCTTTGGTGTGGTTTGGCGTCTGGGTGGGAGCCATGTGCCTGTTCTGCCTGGCGCTCTTCTGGTGGTTTCCGACCCAGACACCACTGGTCAACATGGACTGGAGCCTGTACCCCGGTCTGGCGGTCGTCAAGGGTGTGGACGCGGCCGGAAACGCCTGTCCTTCGCTGCATGTGGCCTCAGCGGTGTTCAGCTTGTGCTGGATGCACCGCATTCTGGTCCAGCTGCGTTCACCCGCCGTGCTGCGGTGGATCTCGGCGGTGCAATGTGTAGCCATCGTCTGGTCGACCATCGCCACCCTGCAGCATGTGGCCCTCGACGTGTTTGCCGGTGCCGCCGTGGGCCTGGCTTTCGCGGCCGCCTCACTGGCCCATGTGAAGAACACCGCAGAGCCTGTTGCCGCTTCATGAGACCCGCAGGGGGTGTTTCGCTTCAGTCGCGCAACACGCGCAAGACATCCGAGTGGAACTCGCGGCTGTAGAGGATGGCCACCACCGTCAGCGTGCCCAGCACCATCGCCAGCGGCGACACGAACCAGGCCAGCGCGGCAAACGAAAAGTAGTAGGCACGCAGACCGTCGTTGAAGGTTTCCGCGGCGGCGCCCACCATGGCGGCCGCGCGATCGGCGTACTGGTTGCGGTCGAACTTGCCCGATTCAAAATCTTCGGGTGGCGGCATCGCACCGATCACCAGCGCGACAAAGGTGTACTGACGCATGCACCAGGAAAAGCGGAAAAACGCATAGACGAAGATCGCCACCAGCACCAGGATCTTGAACTCGAAGACGATCAGCGACGTGGCCTGCGCGAAAGGAATCTCGTTCATCAGCTCGGACGCCTTGTCGGTCGTGCCCAGCAAGGCGAACAGACCACCGATCACCAGGATCGACGTGGACGAGAAAAAGGCCGGGGTGTTGGACAAGGTCTGGGTGATCAGTCCATCGAGCATGCGCGGGTCGCGCATCGCGGCCTGGCGCATCCAGTAGGACCGGTAGCGGTTGGTGGTCACCAGCAGCGAGGAACGGCGGCGCCCCCAGACGCTGGCGAACCAGGCGTAGCCCACCCACAAGGCAAAAAAGCAGACCAGCGCCAGCCAGTCTGCCCAAGGGAGGATGTTGAATATCTTCATGCGGCGGATGTTAGCCGCACGATGCCGCCTACCGGCCGCTCAGCCCTTGAATTTTGCCGCCACCTCGGCGACACGTTCACCGAACAGGCGCGCCGTCTCCAGATCACCGGGCAGCATCTCGTTGGCACTCGCATCCGAGGGACTTTGTGCGATCGCGCCGCTGTACGACACCAGGTAGTTCACATCGTCGCGCTGTGCAGCCTTGGTGTTGCTGGGCATGAGGCCCTGGCTCACCCAGATCATGCCGTGCTGCATGGACAGCGTGAACAGGTAGTGCAGCGTGGACAGCTTGTCGCCGTTCATTCCAGCGCTGTTGGTGAAACCGGCCGCGAGCTTGTCTTTCCACTGCTGGGAAAACCAGGGTTTGCTGGAGGCATCGGCGAATTTCTTGAACTGCCAGCTCACGCTGCCCATGTAGGTGGGTGAACCCATGATGATCGCGTCGGCCGCGGCCAGCGCTTCCCAGCCGCCTTCGGGCAGATTGCCATCGGCGTCGATGGCGATCAGCTCGGCCCCTGCACCACTGGCCACCGATTGCGCCATGCGCTGGGTGTGACCGTAACCCGAGTGGTAAACCACAACAACGTTTGCCATTGGAGATCTTTCAGAATAGCGCCGCAGCGCGGGTGGGAAAAAGGGGCTCGAAGATCACTCAGGCCGAGCGACGGGCGTCCAGGCTGAAGGCACCGGCACCGAAAGCCGCGAGTGCCAGGAGGCCGCCAGTCACACCGATGTTCTTCATGAACATCAGCTGCTGCATCATTTGCTGCTCGGCCGGCATGGCCCAGTAGTTGTGGAAGAAGAACGAGGCGCCCAGCGTGAACAGCGCCAGAGCCAGGGCCGCCCAGCGCGTGCCGAAGCCGACGATCAGGGCCAGCCCCCCCAGCACCTCCACCGCGATGGCCACCGCAGCGGCCACGGTGGGCATGGGCAGGCCCACCGATGCGATGTAGCCGACCGTACCGGCGAACCCGGTGATCTTGGCGATGCCAGCGGGCAGGAACAGGGCCGCCAGCAGCAGGCGGGACAACAGGGCGAAGGGGTTTTGCAGGGTGTTCATGAAAATGTCCTTGGAATGAAGCTGGGGGTGGGTCAAAAAGATTGCCTGGGTGTCAGGCCACAAGGTCAAACACCAGCACCTCGGCGTCTTCGCCGCGGGCCAGGGAGAGAAGGTCGGCATCAGCGATCAGCGCCGCGTCGCCTGCCTGCAGGCGCTGGCCGTTCACGTCGAGCGCGCCGCGCACCAGGTGCACATAGGCCTTGCGCTTCGGGTCCAGCGCCAGCTCGGCGGTTTCGCTCCCGGTGAAGAGGCCGGCGTACAAGGCCGCGTCGGCGTGGATGCTGACCGAGCCCGCGGCACCATCGGGCGAAGCCACCAGGCGCAACTGGCCGCGCTTTTCGGTCTCGGCAAAGCTCTTCTGTTCGTAGCCGGGATCGATGCCCTTCACATTCGGCTCGATCCAGATCTGCAGGAAGTGCGTGGTCTGATCGGGTGCGTGGTTGAACTCGCTGTGCCGCACGCCGCTGCCGGCACTCATGCGCTGCACGTCACCGGGCGGGATGCCCTTGACGTTGCCCATGCTGTCCTTGTGCGCCAGATTGCCCGACAGCACATAGCTGATGATTTCCATGTCGCGGTGACCGTGCGTGCCGAAGCCGGTGCCCGGAGCGATGCGGTCTTCGTTGATCACGCGCAGGTTGCCCCAGCCCATCCAGGCGGGGTCGAAGTACTCGGCGAACGAAAAGGAGTGAAAGCTCTTGAGCCAGCCGTGGTCGGCGTAGCCGCGGGCGTCGGAACGTCGGATCTGCATCATGGTGTCTCGTCCTTTCAAGGGGGGTGGTGCTGACCGGTTGCGGGACCGCAGCGGCTGGCATGGGTTGAATTGTGGAACCGCCACCCCCCGGTGTGTTTGCACGGTTTTGATGGCATCATTCAATTCAATTGAATACACCAGTTCACCAATCACCATGGCCAGTTCCAGCCCCCGCGCCGCGCTTTCCCCTGAAAACCTCGGACTTCTCGAAGCCGTGGCGCGGCTCGGCAGCATGGCCGCCGCCGCACGGGAACTCGGCATGGTGCCCAGTGCCCTGACCTACCGCATCCGCCAGATCGAGGACGCGCTCGACGTGCTGCTGTTCGACCGCAGCGCGCGCCGCGCCCAGCTCACCCCCGCCGGCGCCGAGCTGCTGCGCTCGGGGCAGTACCTGCTGAACGAGCTTGACGCGGTGGCCCAGCGCGTCAAGCGCGTGGCCACTGGCTGGGAACCCCAGATCACCATCGCGGCCGACGCCATCATCGCCCGCGCAACCCTGTTCGAGCTGTGCGAGGCCTTTTACGCCGAAGGCACGCCCACACGGCTGAAGCTGCGCGCCGAAACGCTCTCGGGCACGCTCGAAGCGCTGCAGAGCGGCCAGGCCGACCTGGCGCTCGGCGTGCCCAGCGAAATGGCGCAACCCGAGATCCAGACCGCGCCGCTGGGCAGTGTCACTTTTGTCTATGCGGTGGCCCCTCACCACCCGCTGGCCTCAGCCACACAGAGCCTGTGCGACGAAGATCTGCGCGTTCACCGCGCCGTGGCCGTGGCCGACAGCACCCAGCGCGGCAACGGTGTCACCCACAACCTGCTGCCCGGGCAGGACGTTCTCACCGTGCCCACCATGCAGCACAAGCTCGAAGCCCAGCTGCGCGGACTGGGCGCGGGCTTCCTGCCGCTGCCGCTGGCGCAGCCTTTCATCAACGCCGGGCGCCTGATTGTGAAGACCGTGCAGCGGCCCAACCGCAGCATCCGCCTGGCCTACGCGTGGCGCCAGCCGCGCAGTGCGGGCGACACCGGGCGCGCGCTGCGCTGGTGGCTGGAGCGCCTGCAGCACCCCACCACGCGCGCTGCCCTGCTCAACAACCACCACCAGATTTGATGCAAACGGGGCTCACGCCACCATGCAGGCTGCTACAGTCAACCTCAAACTCCCGCAACACCCAGCGCACCGAGACATGACCACCAGTAAAAAAACCCGCGCCCCGTCCGCTGCCGCCAAACGCCTGCCGGCCAGCCGCGCCAGAAAACCCAAGATGAACACACCCCTGCACTTTGCGGTGGTGGGCGCCGGCATGGCCGGCGTGGCCTGCGCACGCACGCTGCTGCAGGCGGGTCACCGCGTCACCCTGCTTGAAAAAAGCCGCGGCTTCGGTGGCCGCATGTCCACCCGCCGCAGCGAATTCGGCGGCTTCGACCACGGAGCTCAGTACTTCACCGTGCGCGACAAGCGCTTCGCCCAGGCCCTGCTCACGGCCCAGACCGTGGTACGCCCCTGGAGTGCGAACACAGTGCGCGTGCTTGATGAGTTCGGTCACGTGCTGGCCAGCTCCCCTCCCCCCTCCGAGCCGCATTTTGTGGCCACGCCCGGCATGAGCGGCCTGGTTGAGCACTGGGTCCAGCCTCTGGCGCACCCGGAGCTCTTCGGCAACCTGCCCGCGCGCACGCTCACCGAAACCCGCGTCACCCACATTGAACGCGACGTGCTGCATCCCGAGCAATGGCAACTGCGCACCGAAGACGTCGATGGCGGCCAGCATGTGCTCGGTGGCTTCGACCGCGTGGTGCTCGCCATTCCGCACCTCCAGGCCCACGACCTGCTGCTGGTCTCCGGCCACTCGCCCGAGCTGCGCCAGTCCCTCGCGCCCGTGCAGGTGGCCCCCTGCTGGACGCTCATGGTCGCCTACCCCCAGGCCATGCAACCCGGCCTGCCCCACATCGGACCCCAGTGGAACGCCGCGCGCAGCGTGCACCACCGCATCAGCTGGCTCGCGCGCGAGAACAGCAAGCCCCGTCGCGAACCGATCGAACGCTGGACCATCCAGGCCAGCCCGGAATGGTCCAGCAAACACCTCGAAGACGATGCCGAGCGCGTCAAGGCCAAGCTGCTCAAAGGCTTCGCCGAAATCACCGGCATCCGCGCCACCCCGACCCACGCCGTGGTGCACCGCTGGCGCTTCGCGCAGACCCAGCAGCCGCTGGGCCGGCCCTATGTGTACGACAAGTCGCTCGGCATCGGCCTGTGCGGCGACTGGTGCCTGGGCCACCGCGTGGAAGACGCCTTTGTCTCCGGGCTCGAACTCGCTCTCGAAATGATTTGACCGCTGCGCCGCTGCGCGGCTTCCCCCCGGGGGGACCACACCAGCGGTCTGGCGAAGCCAGTCCCGCGGTGTGTGCTGGCACAGACACGCGCTCCGAGTACATGGCTTTGTCGGTTGCTTCGTCCTACAGGGGCCGCTTCGCCCCTTCGCCCACCGGCCCGCTGCACGCGGGCTCGCTGGTGGCGGCGCTGGCCAGCTGGCTTGACGCCCGCGCCCACGGCGGCATCTGGATCGTGCGAATCGAAGACGTGGACACGCCGCGTTGCCTGCCCGGTACCGACCGGCTCATCCTGCAGCAGCTCGCCACTTGCGGCCTGGTCAGTGACGAACCCGCCGTCTGGCAATCGGAACGGGGTGCGCTTTACCAGCGGGCGCTGGACCAGCTCGTCGCCAAGGACCGTGCCTACCCCTGCGGCTGTTCGCGCAAAGCCATCGAAGCGGCCTTGCATGCGGCAGGACTGGGTCGCGCGCGCCACCACGCCGCCATCTACCCCGGCACCTGCCGTCCCGAAAACGGCGGATTGCATGGCAAGCCCGCGCGCGCCTGGCGCTTTGCGGTGCCGGGCGAGCCGGCTGTCATGACGTGGACCGACCGCCGCCTGGGCCCGCAATCCCAGAACCTCAGCGCCGAGGTTGGCGACTTCATCCTGCGACGCGCCGACGGCCTCTGGGCCTACCAGCTCGCCGTGGTCGTGGACGACGCCGCGCAGGGCATCACGCACGTGGTGCGCGGTGAAGACCTGGCCGACAACACACCGCGCCAGATCGCGCTGCAGCGGACGCTGGGCCTGCCCCTGCCGGCTTACCTGCACACCCCGCTGGTGCTGGGCGCCAACGGTGAAAAGCTCAGCAAACAGAACGGGGCGCAGGCACTGGACCTGGGCGAACCGGTGCTGGCGCTGCAACGGGCGGCAGCAACGCTGGGTCTGCCCGCGGTTCCGGGCACGGTGCCGGAAGTCCTCGCCGCCTGGGTCGCGCAGTGGAGGGACGCTCAGCCTCTCAGCCTTTGCGCCCGCCCATGACCAGCAGCAGGCCCCCCACCGCGATGGCACCGATGCCCGCCCACAGCGGCACGTTGACGGTCTTCCTTTCCTTCACGGTCAACTCCAGCGGGCCCAGCTTCACCGCCGTGCTGTCCTGGGTGTAGCTGAAGCCGCCGTAGATCAAGGCCAGCGCGCCGCCAGCGATCAGGACCAGGGCGATGAGTTTGGTGGCGTTCATGGTGATTCTCTGAAAAGGTTGTGAAGTCTGTCACCCCCATTCTGCCCCCGACGGGAAATCACGGCACGCGCCGCGCCAACGAGCCGGGCTCCTACAATCTCCCACCCCTCTCGCGTCGCACCATGAACCCTGACATCCCCGACAACGCCACCGCCGACCAGGCACCCCCTCCCGCCGGAACACCACGGCCCGACGGCGCGCCCTTCATGCGCGTGATCAAGAGCTACGTGCTGCGCGCCGGGCGCACCGGCCCGGGCCAGGCCCGCGCCTACGAACAATTCGGTCCGCAGTTTCTGCTCAACTACGACGCCAGCCAGACGCTGGACACCACGGCCGCCTTCGGCCGCGCGGCGCCGCTGATCATGGAGATCGGCTTCGGCATGGGCGGCGCCACCGCGCACATCGCCACCGTGCGCCCTGGCGACAACTTCCTCTGCTGCGAAGTGCACGAACCCGGCGTGGGCGCGCTGCTCAAGCTCGTGGGTGAAGCGGGCCTGCAGAACATCCGCATCTTCCGCCACGACGCGGTCGAGGTGCTTGACCACATGCTGCCCGAGGGCAGCCTGGACGGCGTGCACATCTTCTTCCCCGATCCCTGGCACAAGACGCGTCACCACAAACGCCGCCTGATCCAGACCCCGTTCGTGAACCGCCTGGCGCGCCACCTGAAACCGGGTGGTTACCTGCACCTGGCGACCGACTGGGAACCTTATGCGCAGCAGATGCTGGAAGTCCTGAGCGCCGAGCCGCTGCTGAAGAACACGGCCGCTGCCGGCAGCGACGGCTATGTCCCCAAGCCGGACTACCGGCCCTTGACCAAATTCGAGAACCGCGGCATCAAACTGGGCCACGGTGTGTGGGACCTGGTGTTCGTGCGCGCCTGAACGGCGCGCCGGGTCAATCGTCCTCGGCTTCGTCCGAGCCCAGCGCCGCGTCGGCACCGGCACCGATGAGCTGGCCGCCGATGCGGGCCGTGCCGACCGCCGCGTCCACCGCGAGGCCGGCCACACCCACCACCGCCGATGCCGCCACATCGACCACGGCCACCACAGCGCAGCCGCTCAGCAACAGACTGCTCACACCAAGCGCCAGCGCCAGGCGGGCACGGATGACGGTGTCGGAGAGGTTGGCGGCTTTGATCACGGCGGGGTCCTGTTGTGAAGGCGCAGAGAATACCCGCATTTCCTTCGCTCACCCTCCTCCGCTGTGGCCAGATCCTCCAAGAACCCGCTCATTCCCGCCCGTGACGGCGTTTCGCCCAGCTGCGTCGCACTGCCTGGGGTCAAAACCGGTGACGCCCGCTGGCCCGGCGTGATCGACTTTCTGGACGAGCGCCTGCCCACGGTGGGTCGCGCGGCGTGGGCCGAGCGGTTGGCCACGGGCGCGGTGCTGGACGAAGCGGGCCAGGCCGTACCGCCCGACGCGCCGTACCAAGGCAATACGCGGCTGTATTACTACCGCGAGCTGCCGGACGAAGGGGTGGTGCCGTTTGAAGAAACGGTGCTCTACCAGGACGCGCACCTGGTGGTGGCCGACAAACCGCACTTTCTGCCCGTGACGCCGGGCGGGCGCTATGTGCAGCAGACTTTGCTGGTGCGCCTTCAACGCCAGCTCGGCCTGCCACAGCTGGCACCGCTGCACCGCATTGATCGCGAAACCGCCGGGCTGGTGCTGTTCGCCGTGAATCCCGCCGAGCGCGGGACCTACCATGCGCTCTTCAGTGGTCGGACCATGCACAAGACCTACGAGGCCATCGCGCCGGCCACCGACGCATGGGCCTGGCCACACACGAGCAGCAGCCGCATCGTGGAACACCCGTCCGATTTTTTCCGCATGAACGAGGTGGCTGGTGAGCCGAACAGCGAGACACGCATCGACATGCTGGAGCGGCGCGGCGACTGGGCACGCTATGCGCTGGAACCCGTCACCGGCAAACGCCACCAGCTGCGCGTGCACATGAACGCGCTCGGCCTGCCCATCGTGGGCGACCAGCTCTACCCGACCGTGCTGCACGGGCCGGACGAAGCGGAAGACTTTGCGAACCCGCTGCGCCTGCTGGCGCGGGGCATCGCCTTCACGGACCCGGTGACGGGCGCGCCGCGTGCCTTCCAGAGCCAGCGCTCGCTGGACTGGCCCGGCTGATACCGTTCAGCCCTCGGCCAGCACCTGCGCCCGGAAGCGGGCCGGAATGGGCGCCACGCGCCGGGTTTCGCGGTCGATGAACACGATGCCGATCTTGCCGCGCGCCACCTCGCGGCCCGATTCCACGTTGTCCATGCGGTAGACCAGGTCGAAACCGTACTTGTTGGGGTCCTGCGGCAGCAGGCTCACCCGCATGGTCTCGCCATGAAAGCCCTCGGCCTTGTACTGCGCCACGATGTCGCCGACGACGATGGGATGGCCGGCGACATCGGACTCGGTGTACCCCAGGGACTTGAAGTAACGCACCCGGGCTTCAGACACCAGCGTCAGCAGCTGCGCGTTGTCCAGGTGCCCGCCCTGGTTGACGTGGCTGATGTAGATCGACATCTCCGTGCTGAAAGCGAAGTGATCGGGCAGATCAATCTGGATACGCGGCATGGCTTCAGTGTCCCGGGCAATCGCTGACAGGCGCGCAGGCGATCACACCCGCTCGGCCACCCAGGCCTGCACCGAAGCCAGCGCCTTGGGCAGGCCACTCGCATCGGTACCGCCGGCCATCGCCATGTCGGGCTTGCCACCGCCCTTGCCGCCCACCTGCTGGGCCACGAAGTTCACCAACTCGCCGGCCTTGACCTTGCCCATCACGTCGGCGGTCACGCCCGCGGCGATCTGCACCTTGCCGCCGTCCACCGCGGCCAGCACGATGGCCGCCGACTTGAGCTTGTCCTTCAGCTTGTCCATGGTCTCGCGCAGGCCCTTGGCATCGGCGCCGGCCAGCACCGCCGACAGCACCTTGATGCCCTTGACCTCGACCGCCTGGTTCACCAGCTCGTCGCCCTGCGCCGAGGCCAGGCGGCTCTTGAGCGCGCTCATTTCCTTTTCCAGATCGCGCATCTGGTCCAGCAGCGCACCCACGCGCGCGGGCACCTCGCCGGGCGTGACCTTGAGCGTGCCAGCCACACCGCCGAGCGTGGCTTCCATGCCCTGCACGTAGGCCAGCGCGTTCAGGCCCGTCACCGCTTCCACGCGGCGCACGCCCGCGGCCACACCGCCTTCTGCGGTGATGGTGAAGAAGCCGATGTCGCCCGTGGCGCTGACGTGGGTGCCGCCACAGAGTTCGCGGCTGGAACCGATGTCGAGCACGCGCACGGTCTCGCCGTACTTCTCGCCGAACAGCATCATGGCGCCGGTCTTCTGCGCCGACTCGATGTCCATCACACGCGCCTGTGTCGCGGCGTTGGCCACGATCTCGGCGTTCACACGCTGCTCGATCTCGCGGATCTGCGCGTCCGTCACTGGCGCGTTGTGCGTGAAGTCGAAGCGCGTCTTGTCGGCGTCGACCAGCGAACCCTTTTGCTGCACGTGGGTGCCCAGCACCTCGCGCAGCGCCTTGTGCATCAGGTGCGTGACCGAGTGGTTGCGCACGGTGGCGGCGCGCTGGGCGGTGTCCACCGCCGCGGTCACCGTGTCGCCAACGGCGAGGGTGCCCTGCTCCATCACGCCGTGGTGGCCAAAGACGTCGGACTTGATCTTCTGCGTGTCGCCCACGGCGAACTTGGCCGAGCCGCTGGTGATCACGCCTTCGTCACCGACCTGACCACCGCTCTCGGCGTAGAACGGCGTGGTGTCCAGCACCACGACGCCCTGCTGGCCGGCCTTGAGATCGGCCACGGGCGTGCCGTCCAGGTACAGCGCCACCACCTTGGCCGGCGCTTCGAGCTGTTCGTAGCCGACGAAGGTGTTGCCGGCACCGGTGTACTCCAGCGCCTTGTCCATCTTGAACTTGCCAGCCGCGCGGCCCTTGGCTTTCTGCGCTTCCATGGCGGCGTGAAAACCGGCCTCGTCCACCGTGAGACCGCGCTCGCGGCAGACGTCGCCCGAGAGGTCAAGCGGGAAGCCGTAGGTGTCGTGAAGCTTGAAGGCCACATCGCCCGGCAGCACTTTGGCGTCGCCCGCCAAGGCCGCGTCCAGAATCTCCATGCCGTTGGCCAGCGTCTCGTAGAAACGCTCTTCTTCGGTCTTGAGCACTTCAATGATCCGCTGCGCCTGCGAGGCCATGTTCGGGTAAGCCTCGCCCATCACGGCCACCAGATCGGGCACCAGCTTGTGGAAGAACGGCGTCTTCTGGCCGAGCTTGTAGCCGTGGCGGATGGCGCGGCGCACGATGCGGCGCTGCACGTAGCCACGGCCTTCGTTGCTGGGGATCACGCCGTCGCTGATCAGGAACGCCGTGGCGCGGATGTGGTCGGCGATCACCTTGAGCGAAGGGTTGCTCAGATCGGTGGTGCCGGTCTCGCGGCCGGCGGCCTTGATCAGTGCGTCGAAGATGTCGATTTCGTAGTTGCTGTGCACGTGCTGCAGGATGGCGGCCAGGCGCTCCAGGCCCATGCCGGTGTCCACGCAGGGCGCGGGCAGCGGTGTCACGGCGCCGGTCTCGTCCATGTTGAACTGCATGAACACGTTGTTCCAGATCTCGATGAAGCGGTCGCCGTCTTCATCGGGGCTGCCGGGAGGGCCGCCCGGGATGTGGTCGCCGTGGTCGTAGAAGATTTCCGAACAGGGGCCACAGGGGCCGGTGTCGGCCATCATCCAGAAGTTGTCGCTCTTGTAGCGGCCACCCTTGTTGTCGCCGATGCGGATCACGCGCTCGGGCGGCAGGCCGATTTCCTTGGTCCAGATGTCGTAGGCCTCGTCGTCCTCTTCGTACACCGTGGCCAGCAGGCGCTCGGCCGGCAGCTTGTAGACCTCGGTCAGCAGTTCCCACGCCCACTTGAGCGATTCGCGCTTGAAGTAGTCGCCGAAGGACCAGTTGCCCAGCATCTCGAAGAAAGTGTGGTGGCGCGCGGTGTAGCCCACGTTCTCCAGATCGTTGTGCTTGCCACCGGCGCGCAGGCAGGCCTGCACCGAGGCGGCACGCACGTAGTTGCGTTTGTCGGTGCCCAGGAACACGTCCTTGAACTGGACCATGCCCGAGTTGGTGAACATGAGCGTGGGGTCGTTGCCCGGTACCAGCGGGCTGGACGCCACCACGGTGTGGCCCTTGGAGGCGAAGAAGTCCAGGAAGGTCTTGCGGATGTCGGCAACGGAGGCTGGGCGGGTCATGTCGGTGGTGCTTCGTGCAGGTTCAGAACAGCTATGCATTATCGCCCGGCGCGGTGCCTGGGCCCCAGCGGCGCGCCTGCGGTCAGGCAGCTACCGGACGTGGTTGACACCACCCGGTGCATGACCTTCCAGCGTGGGGCGCACGGCCGTGAGGAAGTTGCTCAGCGATTCCGGCAGCATGGCACCTTTGCGCCAGGCCAGCCCCACTTCCAGGTGCGGCAGGCCCTGGGCCAGTGGCCGCGCCTCGATGCGGTCGCCCTCCAGTGACCAGGGCCGGTACAGCATGTCGGGCAGCACGGAGCAGCCCGCGCCGGTGGCCACCAGGCTGCGCACGGCCTCCACCGACGAGGTTCGGATCAGCACCGTGGGGTCCGCGCCGCCAGCGTTCCACAAGGCGGTGGTGGCGTCACCCAGTTCGTCCACCTGCAACAGCACGAGCGACTGCCGGGCGAGTTCGGTGGCCTCGATCTTTTCCTCGCCGGCGAGGCGGTGGTTGACCGGTAGCCACACCCGCCAGCCCGAACGCAGGATGGTTTCGGTCTCCAGCGCCTGGCGGTTCTGCAACTGCGAGACCACGATCAGCGCCACGTCGAGTTCGCCGCTGATCAGCAGGTGCTCCAGGTAGTCGCGCCGGTCTTCGGTGATCTGCACCTGGATGCGCGGGAACACGCGTCGAAAGCGGTCGAGCAGGAACGGCAGGTAGTAACCCACCATCAGGCTGGTCACGCCCACGTTGAGGCTGCCGGTCACGGTGTGCGGCCGCGAAGCCAGGGCGTCGCGCGCGTTGCGCATGGCCACGTCGATCTGGTGCGCGTGGCGCAGGAACTGGTGCCCCGCGTGGGTCAGCGACATGCCGCGGGCCCGGCGCTCGAACAGCAGGGTGCCCAGATCGGCCTCCATCTGCGCGATGGCCTGCGACACCACCGATTGCGAAACCCCCAGTTCGTGGATGGCGGCCGAGATGGAGCCCGATTCCGCGACCGCTATGAAATACCGAATGCTCTTGAACGAGGTGCTCATCGGGTCATTTCGCCATTTCAGGCACTCTTTTGGATCAATTAAAGGGTAAACCCGCAAATGCACCGCTTTGAGGCACAGGGTAATCCACTAAAAAAGCGCGTTCTGGTGCGAGGTTTCTGTTTTACCGATGGATTCTATTGTCTGCCCGGTATGGTTCTGCACAGGGGCAATACCTAAGATGCCCCTCAGGCCCGCAACAGCGCGCCCCAACCACCCCTGTCAGGAGTTCCCTATGTCCCAGACCCGCACACTTCTCGTTGGTTTGCTGGCGGTTGCCTCCGCCGCATCCAGCCTCGCAGCCCCGCCCAAGGCCGTTGGCAAGGGTGAAGGACAGCTCAACATCATTGCCTGGGCCGGCTACATCGAACGCGGCGAAACCGACAAGGCCTATGACTGGACCACTGGCTTCGAAAAGGCCTCGGGTTGCAAGGTCAACGTCAAGACCGCCGCCACCTCCGACGAAATGGTGGCGCTGATGAAAGCCGGTGGCCACGACATCGTGACCGCCTCGGGCGACGCCAGCGGACGCCTGATCGCCTCCAAGCTGGTGCAGGAAGTGAACGTGGGCCTGGTACCCAGCTACAAGAACATCGACCCCCGACTGCAGAACGCGGCTTGGCACACGGTGGACGGCAAGCACTACGGCGTGCCCTACCAGTCGGGCCCGAACGTGCTGATGTACAACACCGACGTGTTCAAGAAGGCGCCCGACTCCTGGTCGGTGGTGTTCGAGGAACAGACCCTGCCCGACGGCAAATCCAACAAGGGCCGCGTGCAGGCTTACGACGGCGCGATCTACATCGCCGACGCCGCGCTGTACCTGATGTCCAAGAAGCCCGAACTCGGCATCAAGGACCCCTACGAACTCAATGAGAAACAGTACGCCGCCGTGCTGGAGCTGCTGCGCGGGCAGAAGAAGCTGACCCACCGCTACTGGCACGACGCCACGGTGCAGATGAACGACTTCAAGAGCGAGGGGGTGGTGGCCTCGGGCTCCTGGGGCTTCATGGTGAACTCGCTCAAGGGTGAGAAGAAGCCGATTGCCTCCGTGGTGCCCAAAGAAGGCGCCACCGGCTGGGCCGACACCACCATGCTGCACGTGAACGCCAAGAACGTGAACTGCGCCTACCAGTGGATGGAGCACCAGCTCAGCGACCAGCTGCAGGCCCCGCTGGCCGAGTGGTTTGGCACCGTGCCGGTGACGCCCGCCGCCTGCAAGGCCAAGGCCCCCGGCGGCAGCGACTTCTGCAAGGTCAACGGCTTTGACGACCTGAACAAGATCAAGTTCTGGAAGACCCCGCAGGCCAAGTGCGCCAGCCAGGGAACCTGCGTGCCTTATGCCAAGTGGGCGATGGACTACATCGCGATCATGGGCGGAAGGTAGAAGGAATCCCCCCCGCGCCGCTTCGCGTCACCCCCCTCTCTCGCCTGCGGCGGGAGGGGGACGGCACCAGAGGCCCGGCGAAGCCGGTTCCTCGGTGCCCCTGGGTGGGGCTGGTTCGTGCGATGCGGGTCGTGCTCCGACACCATAGACCACTGAACTGAACCGAACCGCATCCCTGATTGAAGATTTCTGCATGACCGACGCCATCGAGTTCAAAGACGTTTCCAGGCACTACGGCGACGTGAGGGCGCTGGATGGCGTCAGCTTCACCGTGCAGGAAGGTGAGTTCTTTTCCATGCTGGGGCCTTCGGGCTCCGGCAAGACCACCTCCCTGCGGCTGATGGCCGGCTTCGAGCAACCGAGCCGGGGCAGCCTGACCCTGATGGGCCGGGAGGCCTCGGGCACACCACCCTACGAGCGCGACGTGAACACCGTGTTCCAGGACTACGCGCTGTTCCCGCACATGAACGTACTGGACAACGTGGCCTACGGCCTGATGGTGCGCAAGGTGCCCAGGGCCGAGCGCCATGCCCAGGCCCGCGAGGCACTGGCCATGGTGGCCCTGCCCGACCACGCCGAACGCACGCCGGCCCAGCTCTCGGGCGGCCAGCGCCAGCGCGTGGCGCTCGCGCGGGCCCTGGTCAACCGACCGCGCATCCTGTTGCTGGACGAGCCCCTGGGCGCGCTGGACATGAAGCTGCGCGAGCAGATGCAGGTGGAGCTCAAGGTGCTGCACCGCAAGCTGGGCATCACCTTCGTCTATGTGACGCACGACCAGGGCGAAGCGCTCTCCATGTCGGACCGCATCGCCGTGTTCAACCAGGGCCGGATCGAGCAGATCGCCAGCCCGCGCGAGCTGTACCACCAGCCGCGCACGCGCTTCGTGGCGGACTTCGTCGGCAGCGCCAACGTGATCGACACCGCGCTGGCGCAGTCGATCACGGGTCGGCCGCAGGCGTTTGCCGTGCGTCAGGAACACATCGCCATGCACCCGGCGGGCGCCGCCCCTGCCACCGGCCGACTGCAGGTCGAGGGCGAGGTGCTGGCGATCCAGTTCCTGGGTGCGAGCCAAAGGCTGGAAGTGCAGGTCGGCGGACAGGTGATCACCGCCCTGCAGGCAGAAAGTGAAGCCGCGTCGGCACTCGCCGCGCAAACGCAGGCGGGCCAGCGGGTCGCGCTCAGCTGGGCGCAAGCGCACATGGTGATGCTGGACGCCTGAGGCCACCGCCATGCGCACGCTCTCCAACTTCTTCTACCAGCAGCGCACGCTCACGCTGCTGCTGATGCTCACACCGCCGCTGCTGTGGTTCGGCGTGGTGTACCTGGGCTCGCTGCTGACGCTGCTGAGCCAGAGCGTCTTCGTGTTCGACGACATGAGCATGTCGGTGGTGGCCGAGTTCACCACCGACAACTTTGTCAACCTGCTGGTGCCGGCCAACATGGACATCGTGCTGCGCACGCTGGCCATGGCCGTCGCCGTGACGCTGGCCACCGTGCTCATCGGCTTTCCCATGGCCTGGTACATGGCCCACCACGCCGGACCGGCCGAGAAGGGTTTTTTCTATGTCGGCGTGATGCTGCCCATGTGGGCCAGCTACATCGTCAAGGCCTACGCCTGGACCGTGCTGCTGGCGCAGGGCGGCGTCATCTACTGGGTGATCAATGCGCTGGGCCTGCAAGGTGCCCTGCAGGCGGTGCTGGCGATACCGGTGATCGGCGGCGACACGCTGGCCACCTCCAACCTGGGCCGCTTTCTGGTGTTCACCTACATCTGGCTGCCCTTCATGGTGCTGCCGATCCAGGCCGCCATCGAACGTGTGCCGGCCAACCTGCTGCTGGCCTCGGGCGACCTCGGCGCCCGCCCGTTCCAGACCTTCCGCAGTGTGCTGTGGCCGCTGGCCTTCCCGGGCGTGGTCGCGGGCTCCATCTTCACCTTCTCGCTCACGCTGGGCGACTACATCATTCCCCAGCTCGTCGGCCCCTCGGGCCTGTACATCGGCAACATGGTCTACACCATGCAGGGAACCATCGGCAACATCCCCATGGCGGCGGCTTTCACCTGCGTGCCCATCGTGCTGATCACCCTCTACCTCGCCATGGCGCGCCGACTGGGGGCCTTCAATGCGCTCTAAACCCACCTTGCTGCGCCTCGCCGCCTACGCGGGCCTGGCCTTCCTGCACCTGCCCTTGCTGTTCATCGCGCTCTACGCCTTCAACAGCGCCGACAGCAACTACAGCTTCCCCATGGAAGGGCTGACCCTGCGCTGGTTCGCGCGCGCCCTCGAACGCACCGACATCCACGAGGCCATCTACCTCTCGCTGGCGGTGGCGGCGATGGCCACGGTCATCGCGATGGTGCTGGGCACGCTCACCGCCGCGGCCCTGAACCGCGACCGCTTCTTCGGCAAGGACGCGTTCACCACCATGCTGATCCTGCCGATTGCCCTGCCCGGCATCGTCACCGGCATTGCCCTGCTCTCGGCCTTCCGGCTCATGGAGGTCAACCCCGGCTTCTGGACCATCGTGGTCGGCCACGCCACCTTCTGCGTGGTCATCGTGCACAACAACGTGGTGGCACGTCTGCGGCGCCTGCCCAACCGCCTGTGGGAGGCGTCGATGGACCTGGGCGCCGACACCCTGACCACGCTGCGCCACATCATCCTGCCGCAACTCGGCACGGCCCTGCTGGCCGGCGGCATCCTCGCCTTCGCGCTCTCGGTGGACGAGCTGATCGTGACCACCTTCACCGCCGGCACCGACAAGACCCTGCCGATCTGGCTCATGGGCCAGCTCGGGCGCCCCCGCGAAGCGGCCATCACCAACGTGGTGGCGCTGGTCATCATGGTCATCACCATGCCGCTGATCCTGCTGGCCTGGCGCCTCACCCGCGAAGGCGACGCCAGCCCCAACGCCCGCTGAACACCCCGATCCCGTCCGCTCTGTTTCAACCCCACCTCTGGAACCCGACATGGCTGCCACCCGCTTCACCACCCAGCTCCTGATCAATGGCCACAGCGTCGCCGGCGAAGGCCGCGTCGAACCCATCCTCAACCCCTGCACGGGCGAACTGCTGTGCGAAGTGCGCGAAGCCAGCGCCGACCAGCTGCGCCTGGCGGTGGACGCGGCCAGCGCCGCCTTCCCCGCCTGGGCCGCGCTCACGCCTCGCGACCGCAGCGGCTACCTGTTCAAGATCGCCGATGCCATCGAAGCCCATGGCGACGAACTCGCCATGCTCGAATCGTTGAACTGCGGCAAGCCCCTGGCCGCTGCGCGCAACGACGAGATCCCCGCCATCGCCGACGTCTACCGTTTCTTTGGCGGCGCCATCCGCAACCTGTCGGGCCCGCTGGCGGGCGAATACCTGGCGGGCCACACCAGCATGATCCGGCGCGACGCACTGGGCGTGGTGGCCTCCATCGCGCCCTGGAACTACCCGCTCATGATGGCCGCCTGGAAGCTCGGACCGGCCATCGCCATGGGCAACACCGTCGTGCTCAAGCCCTCGGAAAACACGCCGCTGACCACGCTGCGTTTCGGCGAACTGCTGGCCGGCATCCTGCCACCGGGTGTGGTCAACATCGTGTGCGGGCGCGGCGACTCGGTGGGGGCGCCCCTGATCCGCGACCCGCGCATCCGGGTCGCCTCGCTCACCGGCGACGTCTCGACCGGCAGCAAGATCATGGAGGCCGCCGCGCGTGGCATCAAACGCACCCACCTGGAGCTGGGCGGCAAGGCGCCGGTGATCGTGCTCGACGACGCCGACCTGGGGCAAGTGGTCGAAGGCCTGCGCACCTTCGGCTACTACAACGCCGGCCAGGACTGCACGGCCGCCTGCCGCGTCTACGCCACGGAAGGCATCTACGAGAAGCTGGTGGCCGACCTGAGCAGCGCCGTCTCGTCCATCAAGGTGGGCAGCCAGCAGGAACCCGGCGTCGAGATGGGCCCGCTGATCTCGGCCCGCCAGCGCGACCGCGTCGCCAGTTTCGTGGACCGCGCGGCCCAACTGGCCCACACCGAAGTCACGGCCGGCGGCGGCACGGTGGGCAACAAGGGCTTCTTCTACAAGCCCACGGTCATCGCCGGTGCGCTGCAGGAAGACGAGATCGTGCGCAGCGAGGTCTTCGGCCCGGTGGTTTCCATCACCCGCGTGAAAGACGCGGAACAGGCCGTCGCCTGGGCGAACGATTCCGAGTACGGCCTGTCCAGCTCGGTCTGGTCCAGCAACGTGGGATCCGCCATGAACATCGCCGCACGCCTTCAGTACGGCTGCACCTGGGTCAACACCCACTTCATGCTGGTGTCCGAAATGCCGCACGGCGGCATGAAACACTCGGGCTACGGCAAGGACATGTCGGTCTACGCGCTGGAGGACTACAGCTGCGCGCGGCACATCATGGTGAAACACTGAGGCACCCCCCGCGCCACTAGGAGGCACCCCCTGCGCCGCTTCGCGGCTTCCCCCTCTCTCTCGCCTTCGGCGGGAGGGGGACGGCACCAGAGGCCCGGCAAAGCCGGTTCCTCGGTGCCCTGGGTGGCGTTGCTGCGTGCGGTGCGGGTCGCACTCCGGCGCTGTGCAACCTGAGACTTCATGGGTTGGGCCTCTGCTCGACACCACGCACGAAACTCAGCCCTTGCTCTGCGCCTTCAAAAAAGCCAGCACCTGCGGCTCTTCGGTGAAGGCCACGTTGAAGCGGAACCAGGGGCTGGGCTGCAGGTCGGGGGCGAACAGGTGGCCGGGGCCGAGCAGGATGTCCTGTTCCGCCGCCTTGTAGGCCAGCTCGGTCGCGTTGGCGATATCGGGGTGGCGCGCCCAGAGGAACATGCCCGCCTTGGGCTCGCAGAACAGCTCAAAACCCAGGTTCTCCAGCTGCTGTGCCACGCGCTGGTGCGCCTGCGCCAGGCGCTCGCGCAGGCTGCGCAGGTGCTTGCGCCAGCGCCCGTCCACCAGCGCGCCGTAGGCCAGGCGCTCGTTGAACTCGGACGAGGTCAGGCCAGAGATCATCTTGAGCTGAGCGAAATCTTCCAGCAGGTCGGGCGGTGCGGCCAGGAAACCCACCCGGATGTTGGGTGAGATGGTTTTTGAAAAACTGCTGATGTAGACGACCCGCTGCAACTGGTCCAGGCTGGCCAGCGAGGGTCGCGGCTCGGGGTCGAGGTCGGCGTAGATGTCGTTTTCCACCACGGTGAAATGGTGCTGCTCAGCCAGCTGCACCACGCGGTGCAAGTGCGCGAGGTTCGCCACCGAGCCGGTGGGGCTCTGCAGCCGCGGCTGGGTGAAGAACACCTTGGGCTTGTGTTCGATCACCAGCGCCTCGAGCGCAGCGAGGTCGTAGCCGGCGGGCGTGCGCGGCACGCCGATCAGCCGGGCGCCCAGGAAGCGCAGTGAAAACAGCAGGTTGGGATAGCCGGGATCGTCCACCAGTACCGCATCGCCCGGGCGCACCAGGCGGCGCGCCACCAGGTCCATGGCCTGGCTCGAACCCTGGGTGAGCAGCACCTGATCGGCGCTGACGGCGATCTCCTGTTCGGCCAGCAGGTCGCGAACCAGCTGGCGCAACGGCGCAAAACCCTTGGGTTCGCCGTAACCGCCCAGGTCCACGTTTTCAGCCGCCAGCGTGCGCAGGCTGCGGCGCAGGCCTTCCTCAAACAGCCAGTTGCCCGGCAACCAGCCGCAGCCCGGCTTCATGCGCAGCGCGCGCGCTTCGAACACGCGGCGCAGGTACCACATGGAGTCGAAGTTGTAGTTGGCCGTCTCGGCGGGCACGGTGCCGGGCGCCTGCGGCGCCACGCCCTCGCGCTTGCGCACGAAAAAGCCCGAATGCGGGCGCGAGACGAAATAACCCAGCGCCACCAGCCGGTCGTAGGCATCGACCACGGTGTACACGCTCACGCCGTGGGCATGGGCGAACTGGCGGATGGAGGGCGCCTTGGAGCCAGGGCGCAGGTTGCCGCTCTGGATCAGGTCGCGAAACCCCTCGACGATCTGCACCACGAGCGGGCTGGTGCTTTTGGGGTTCAGGGTGAACATCGGTGGCTATCAGGGTAAATGTGTACTGGTCCGTAGGGCTGCACAGTGCATCGCTGTGCAGGCACTGTCTGTATATGTTAGCGGTGGCCCGCGAGCCCTACAGTCCGCCCCAGTCTGAAATTTCTTCATGATCGGAGCCCCCTGCATGCAACGCGAATCCCAAGCCACCAACGCCATGCTCATGGCCCGCCGCCAGGCCGCCATCCCCCGCGGCGTCGGCCACAGCCACCAGATATTCATCGCCAAGGGCGAAAACGCCGAGATCTGGGACGTGGAAGGCCGCCGCTACATCGACTTCGCCGGCGGTATCGCCGTGCTCAACACCGGCCACCGCAACCCGGCCGTGATCGAGGCCGTGAAGGCCCAGCTCGACCAGTACACCCACACCTGCTTCCAGGTGCTCGCCTACGAGCCCTACGTGGAACTGGCCGAGCGCCTGAACGCCAAGGCCCCGGGCGACTTCGCCAAGAAAACCCTGTTCCTGACCACCGGCGCCGAAGCGGTGGAAAACGCGATCAAGATCGCGCGCGCCCACACCGGCCGCTCGGGCGTGATCGCCTTCACCGGTGGCTACCACGGCCGCACCCTGCTGACCCTGGGCATGACCGGCAAGGTCGCGCCGTACAAGACCGGCTTCGGTCCGTTCCCGGGCGAAATCTTCCACGCCCGCTTCCCGAACGCGCTGCACGGCGTGAGCGTGGACGATGCGATCGCCTCGGTCGAATCCATCCTCAAGAACGACATCGAAGCCAGCCGCGTGGCGGCCATCATCATCGAGCCGGTGCAGGGCGAAGGCGGCTTCAACGTGGCGCCGCCCGAACTGATGCAGCGCCTGCGCGCGCTGTGCGACCAGCACGGCATCCTGATGATCTGCGACGAGGTGCAGACCGGCGCCGGCCGCACCGGCACCTGGTTCGCCTGCGAACAAAGCGGCATCGCCCCCGACCTGATCACCCTGGCCAAGTCGATGGCCGGCGGTTTTCCGATCTCGGCCGTGGTCGGTCGCGCCGAAGTGATGGACGCGCCCGCCGCTGGCGGCCTGGGCGGCACCTACGCCGGCAGCCCGCTGGCCTGCGCCGCGGCCCTGGCCGTGCTCGACGAGTTTGAAAAACACGACCTGCTGCAGCGCAGCCGCGACGTCGGCGCGCGCATCACCGCCAGCCTGCAGGCGCTGGCCAAGAAGCACAAGTGCATTGCCGACGTGCGCGGCCTGGGTGCCATGGTCGCCATGGAACTGTGCAAGAACGGCGACGTGCACCAGCCCGACGCCGACCTCACCAAGGCGCTCGCCGCCGAAGCCACGAAACGCGGCCTGATCATCCTGACCTGCGGCACCTACGGCAACGTGGTGCGCATCCTGGTGCCGCTGACCGCGAGCGACGCCTTGCTGGACGAAGGCCTGGCGATCATTGCTGCCTCGCTCGACGCGCTGCAAGGCGCATGAGCTCCAACGATCAGCCCCCCGACGGCGCGAGCAGCGCGGCGCCCCGCCCGCTCGCGGGCGTGCGTGTGCTCGACCTCTCGCGTGTGCTCGCCGGCCCCTGGGCCGGTCAGCTGCTGGCCGACTACGGCGCCGAAGTCCTGAAGGTGGAACGCCCGGGCGCCGGTGACGACACGCGCAGCTGGGGTCCGCCCTGGTGGGGCGAAGGCGCCGGGCGCGTGGCCGCGTATTTCGTCTGCGCCAACCGCGGCAAGCGCTCGGTGGCGATCGACATCGCCAGCGCCGAAGGCATCCAGCAGGTGCGTGAACTGGCGCGCGAAGCGGACGTGCTGATCGAGAACTACAAGGTCGGCCAGCTCGCCAAGTACGGGCTCGACGCCACCAGCCTGCAGGCCATCAACCCGCGCCTGATCTACTGCTCGATCACCGGCTACGGCCAGAACGGCCCGCTGGCGCACAAGGCCGGCTACGACTTCGCGATCCAGGCGGAAGGCGGCCTGATGAGCATCACCGGCAACCAGGGTGAAGAGCCGCAGAAGGTGGGCGTCGCCGTGACCGACCTGATGACCGGGGTCTACGCCACCACAGCCATCCTCGCCGCGTTGCACGAACGCGCGCGCACCGGCCAGGGACGCCACATCGACGCCGCGCTGTTCGACGTGCAGGTGGCCATGCTGGCCAACCAGGCCAGCAACCAGCTGATCGGGAACAAAACGCCCACGCGCATGGGCAACGCGCACCCGAACATCGTGCCCTACCAGGTGTTCCCCACACGCGACGGCCACATGGTGCTGGCCGTGGGCAACGACGGCCAGTTCGCGCGCTTCTGCGAAGCCTGCGAGCACCCGGAAGTCTCGCGCGATGCGCGCTTCTCCACCAACCCGGCGCGCGTGGAACACCGAGCCACGCTGGTGCCGCTGCTCACCGGCTGGACGCTTCAGCGCGACACGGCCGACTGGGTGCAACGGCTGGATGTGGCCGGCGTACCCTGCTCGCCGATTCTTGACATTGCTCAGGTCATGGCGCACCCGCATGTGGCGGCGCGCGGTTTGCGCACAAGGCCCGAAAGTGCCACAGTGCCACCCATGATCGCCAATCCGATGGTGCTGGACGGTCAACGCCCGGTCGCCGATCTGCCGCCACCTGCCCTCGGCGTCCACCAGGCACGATGGTTGCATGACCAGTCCTGAATCTCCTTCAGTCCACTTTTCCGACCCGATCGCGCCCATGACCACCCGCAACGCACTCGTCACCTTCACCGGTGTGCAGAAAACCTACGATGGCCACACCCTGGTGGTCCGGGACCTGAACCTGGAGATCCAGAAGGGTGAGTTCCTCTCGCTGCTCGGTCCCTCGGGCTCGGGCAAGACCACCACGCTGATGATGCTCGCAGGCTTCGAGTCACCGACCTCGGGCGAGATCAGCCTGAACGGCGTGCCCATCACACGCACGCCGCCACACAAGCGCAACTTCGGCATGGTGTTCCAGAACTACGCGCTGTTCCCGCACATGACGGTGGCCGACAACATCGCCTACCCGCTCACCGTGCGCAAGCTCGGCAAGGCCGACGTCGAAGCCAAGGTCAAGCGCGCGCTCGACATGGTGCAGATGGGTCACATGGGCAGCCGCTTTCCCGGCCAGCTCTCGGGCGGCCAGCAGCAGCGCGTGGCGCTGGCCCGCGCGCTGGTGTTCGACCCGCAGCTGGTGCTGATGGACGAGCCGCTGGGCGCGCTCGACAAGCAGCTGCGCGAGCACATGCAGCTGGAGCTCAAGGCGCTGCACCGCCGCCTGGGCGTGACCTTCGTCTACGTGACGCACGACCAGTCGGAAGCGCTCACCATGTCGGACCGCGTGGCGGTGTTCAGCGAAGGCGTGATCCAGCAGATCGACCAGGTCGACCGGCTCTACGAAACGCCGTCCAACCGTTTTGTCGCCAGCTTCGTGGGCGACAACTCCGTGCTCGATGCCCAAGTGGTGCAGACCACGGGCGAACACTGCGAGGTGGCGCTCGCCGACGGCACGCGACTGACCGGCGTCAACGTGAACCAGGCGCAGGCCGGCGAGACCGTGCAGTGCAGCGTGCGGCCCGAGCGCATCACCGTGGTCAATGGCGATGGCCCGACCGCCAACCGCCTGGGCGCAGCCATCGGCGACGTGATCTATTTCGGCGACCACCTGCGCCTGCGCTGCCAGGTCAGCGGCCAGCCCGAGATCAGCGTCAAGGTGCCGCTGCAGCACCTGGGCCACATGGACCCTGGCCAGGCCGTCCACCTGCACATTCCGCCGGAGCACCTCCGTATATACAGATGACCCCCCTGCGCCGCTTCGCGTCTTCCCCCCTGGGGGACACAGCCTGTGGCCCGGCAAAGCCGGTTCCACGGCTGCCCCAGTGGGAACACGCGCTCCGGCGCATTACCGATTTCCCGTTCCCCGTTCCTCAACCCCTGGAGTTCAATCCGATGAAACTGAAACCCGTTTTCCTGGCCGCGGCCATGGTGGTCGCCCTGCCGGTGATGGCCCAGAGCCAGCTCACCGTCGTCAACTTCGGTGGCGCCAACGGTGCCGCCCAGAAAAAGGCCTACTTCGAGGCCTACGAAAAGGCCGGTGGCGGCAAGATCACCGCCGTGGAATACAACGGTGAACAGGCCAAGATCAAGGCCATGGTCGAAGCCAAGAAAGTCACCTGGGACGTGGTTGAAGTCGAGAGCCCGGACCTGAGCCGCGGCTGTGACGAAGGCCTGTTCGAGAAGATGGACTGGGCCAAGGTCGGCAACAAGGCCGACTTCCAGAAAGCCGCCGTGCACGAGTGCGGCGTCGGCACCTTCGTCTGGTCCACCGTGATGGCCTACGACGGCGACAAGCTCAAGACCGCGCCCACCACCTGGGCCGATTTCTGGGACGTGAAGAAATTCCCCGGCAAGCGCGGCATGCGCAAGGGCGCCCGCTACAACCTCGAATTCGCCCTGATGGCCGACGGTGTCAAGACCGCCGACGTCTACAAGGTGCTGGCGACCAAGGAAGGCGCCGAGCGCGCGTTCAAGAAGCTGACCGAACTCAAGCCCAACATCCAGTGGTGGGAAGCCGGCGCGCAGCCGCCCCAGTTCCTGGTCGCCGGTGACGTGGTCATGACCACCGCCTACAACGGCCGCATCGACGCCGCCCAGCGCGAAGGCAAGAACCTCAAGATCACCTGGACCGGCGGCATCTACGACCTGGACTACTGGGTCATGCCCAAGGGCACGCCCAACAAGGACGCCGCCCTGAAGTTCATCGCCATGGCCAGCTCGCCCGACGCGCAGGCCGAATACGCCAAGAACATCAGCTACGGCCCGACCAACAACAAGGCCCTGACCAAGCTCGACGCCAAGGTGCTGGGCATGCTGCCCACCTCGCCGGCCAACAGCAAGGACGCGCTGCAGTTCGGCATCGGCTTCTGGGCCGACCAGGGTGAAGCCCTGGAGAAGCGCTTCTCCGCCTGGGCAGCGCAGTGATGAGCGCCAGCGGAACCGAACGCCAGCCGTTCGCAGGGGCCACCCTGGAACGACCCGCTCCTGCAGGGGGCCCCGGCCAGGCCGTGACGGGGGGAACCCTCGCCGTGCAGCTGCACCGCGCCGAACGGCGCAGGAAGCTGCGTGCCCTGGCGCTGACCATGCCCCTGCTGGTCTTTTTGCTGGTGTTTTTTCTGGTTCCGCTGGGTTCACTGCTGGTGCGGGCGGTTGAAAATCCCGAAGTGGCCGACGTCCTGCCCAACACCGGGCAGGCGCTGGCCGACTGGGACCGCAACAGCCCGCCGCCAGCCGCTGCCTACGCAGCGGTCCTGGCCGATCTGGGCAGCATCGAAGAAACCGCCCAGGCCGGCGCGCTGGCCCGCCGCCTCAACAGCGAGGTGGCCGGTGCCCGTTCGCTGGTCATGGGCACCTACCGCGCCCTGCCGCTGGGCGACAACCTGAGTCCCGACGAAGCACGCAGCAAACTCATAGAACACGACGCGCGCTGGGAAGAACTGCCTTACTGGCAGACCATCGCCAAGAACAGTTCGCGCTGGACACCCGACTACCTGCTCGCCTCACTCGACCTCAAGCGCAACGCCCAGGGCGACATCGAGCGCGTGGGCGCCGAAGAAGCCGCGTTCAGCGACATTCTGGGCCGCACCTTCCAGATGAGCGCCGTGGTGACCTTCTTCTGCCTGCTGCTGGGCTACCCGCTCGCCTACTGGCTCAGCACGCTCTCCGCGCGCAAGGCCAACGTGCTGCTGATCCTGGTGCTGCTGCCCTTCTGGACCTCGGTGCTGGTGCGCATCGCCGCCTGGATCGTGCTGCTGCAGAACAACGGCCTGGTCAACCGCTTCCTGGTCTGGGTCGGAGCGACCGATGCACCCATTCCCCTGCTGTTCAACCGCCTGGGCGTGATCATCGCCATGGTCCACATCCTGCTGCCCTTCATGATCCTGCCGCTGTACAGCGTCATGAAGTCGGTACCGCCGAACTACCTGCGCGCCGCCATCTCGCTGGGCAGCCCGCCGCTGGCCGGCTTCTTCCGCGTCTACCTGCCGCAGACCTACCCCGGCGTGGCCGCTGGCGGCCTGCTGGTCTTCATCACCTGCATCGGCTACTACGTGACGCCCGCCCTGCTCGGCGGCCCGGCCGACCAGATGCTGAGCTACTACGTGGCGCAGTACACCAACGTCGAAGTCAACTGGGGCATGGCCTGCGCGCTCGGTGGCGTGCTGCTGACCGCCACCATGGTGCTCTACGCGCTGTACCGCAAGGTCTCCAAGGCCGAGCTGAGCCTGGGCTGAAGAAGAGAACCGCCATGAAACTCCTGCCCGTCTTCCCCGCCTACTACAACCTGCTCGACAAGCTCGGCTGGTTCGCCCTGCGCGGCGCCGGCATCGGTGTGATCGTCTACCTGCTGCTGCCGGTGGTGGTGATCATCCCGCTGTCGTTCAGCGACAGTTCGTTCCTCGCCTACCCCATCGAAGGCTGGTCGCTGCAGTGGTACCGCGAGATGTTCCATTCCGACGACTGGACACGCGCAGCGAAGAACAGTTTCATCGTCGCGCCGCTCGCCACCCTGCTGGCCACCGTGCTTGGCACGCTGGCGGCCATGGGCCTGGCCAACACCAGGTTTTTCGGCAAAGGCTTCATCACCAGCCTGCTGATCGCGCCCATGGTGGTGCCGATCGTGGTGGTGGGTGTGAGCAGCTACCTGTACTTTGCCAAGTGGGGACTGAACGACACCTACCTGGGCCTCGTGATCGTGCACGCTGCTCTGGGGGCGCCCTTTGTCGTGACGACCGTGCTGGCCACGCTGCAGAGCTTCAACCACAACCTGGTGAAAGCCAGCCTGAGCCTGGGCGCGAGCCCGCTGGAGACCTTCTTCCGCGTCACGCTGCCGGTCATCGCCCCTGGCGTGATCTCGGGCGCGCTGTTCGCGTTCGCCACCTCGTTCGACGAGGTCGTGGTCACCCTGTTCCTGGCAGGCCCCGAGCAGGTGACGTTGCCACGCCAGATGTTCACCGGCATCCGCGAAAACATCTCGCCCACCATCGCGGCGGTGGCGACGCTGCTGATCCTGTTCACGACCGCGCTGATGCTGACGCTGGAGTGGCTGCGCGGCAGAAGAAAATAGTCCATGCCCTTCACCACCGACACCACCCTGACCGGCCAGCACGCGAAGCTGGTGCCCTTGCGCCCCGCACACCACGACGACCTGGTCGAAGCCGTGCGCGACGGCGAGCTCTGGAAGCTCTGGTACACAGCCATCCCCACGCCCGAAGGCATGACGGCGGAAATCGAACGCCGCCTGGGTCTGCAGAAGACCGGCAGCATGTTGCCCTTCGCCGTGCTGGATGCCAACGGCCAAGCGGTGGGCATGACCACCTACATGAACATCGACGCCGCCAACCGCCGTGTCGAGATCGGCTCCACCTGGTACCGCACGGCCGTGCAGCGCAGCCCGCTCAACACCGAATGCAAGCGCCTGCTGCTGGCGCACGCGTTCGAGGCGCTGGACTGCATCGCGGTGGAATTCCGCACGCACTTCTTCAACCACCAGAGCCGGCGCGGTATCGAGCGCCTGGGCGCCAAGCTCGACGGCGTGCTGCGCTCGCACCAGATCAACCGCCACCCCGCGGCGAACGGCGCGCTGCGCGACACCTGCGTCTACAGCATCCTGGCCGGCGAATGGCCGACGGTGAAAGCGCACCTGACCCACCAGCTGACGCGCCCCCGAACCTGAGAACCCCATGAGCGAATCCGCTTTCAACCAGCCGCTGGGCGGCAATGCCATGCCGCGCTTCGGCGGCCTCGCCAGCATGATGCGCCTGCCCGTCGCTACCAGCGCCGAAGGCCTGAACGCCGGCTTCATCGGCGTGCCGCTGGACACCGGCACCAGCCACCGCCCGGGCGCACGTTTCGGCCCGCGCCAGATCCGCGCCGAGTCCAGCCTGATCCGCCCCTACAACATGGCGACCGGCGCCGCGCCGTTCGACGCGCTGCAGGTGGCCGACCTGGGCGACGTGGCGATCAACACCTACAACCTGCTGAAGTCGGTGGACCTCATCGAGCAGCACTACCGCCCGGTCATCGCGGCCGGCTGCATCCCGCTCACGCTCGGCGGCGACCACACGATCGCCCTGCCCATCCTGCGCGCCATGAAGGCGCAACACGGTCCGGTGGCGCTGATCCATGTGGACGCCCACGCCGACGTCAACCCGGACATGTTCGGCGAGGCCATCGCGCACGGCACACCGTTCCGCCGTGCGGTGGAAGAAGGCCTGCTGATCGGCGACAAGGTCTGGCAGATCGGCCTGCGCGGCAGCGGCTATTCGGCCGAAGACTTCGACTGGCCGCGCCAGCAGGGCTTCACCGTGGTGCCGGCGCACGAGGTCTGGTGGACCAGCCTGACGCCGTTGATGGCGCAGATCCGCGAAAAGATCGGTCCGGACACGCCCACCTACCTCAGCTTCGACATCGACGGCATCGACCCGGCCTACGCCGGCGGCACCGGAACACCCGAGATCGGCGGACTCACCGTGCCGCAGGCGCTGGAGATCGTTCGCGGCTGCCGCGGCTTGAACCTCGTGGGCTGCGACCTGGTCGAAGTATCCCCGGCCTACGACACCAGCGGCAACACCGCCCTGCTCGGCGCCAACCTGCTGTTTGAAATGCTCTGCGTGCTGCCCGGCGTGGCCTACCGCTGAACCCCGTTGTCACAAGGAAGACCCCATGAGCCGTCCCCAAGCCGTCCCGACCGTGCAGATTTCCACCGAACGCGTTATCGTCACCGAGTGGCGTTTCGCGCCCGGAGCGGAGACTGGCTGGCACCGCCACGCGCACGACTATGTGGTCGTGCCCATGACCGGCGGCGAGCTGCTGCTGGAAACGCCCGATGGCAACCGCACGGCACCCTTGACGCCGGGCCAGTCGTACACCCGGAACGTGGGCGTGGAACACAACGTCATCAACCCCACCGGACACGAAGTCGTGTTCGTGGAAATTGAAATGCGCTGAACCCGCCCTTTTGCATCTCAACCTGACCAAGAGACATCCATGGACATGAAAACCTCCCCCCTGGCCCTGCTGAAGGACCCGACCCTGCTGAAGACCGACGCGCTGATCAACGGCGAATGGGTCAAGGGCGCCAGCCGCTTTGACGTGCTCGACCCGGCCACCGGCCTGAAACTGGCCGACGTGGCCAACCTCGGCCCGGCCGACGCCGAGAAAGCGATCGCCGCCGCCAACGCCGCCTGGGCCGGCTGGAAGGGCAAGACCGCCAAGGAACGCAGCATCATCCTGCGCAAGTGGTACGACCTGCTCATGGCCAACCAGGACGACCTGGGCCGCATCATGACCGCCGAACAGGGCAAGCCGCTGGCCGAAGCCAAGGGCGAAGTGGCCTACGGCGCGAGCTTCGTCGAGTGGTTCGCCGAAGAGGCCAAGCGCGTCAACGGCGAGACCCTGCCGCAGTTCGACAACAACCGCCGCCTGATGGTGCTCAAGCAGCCCATCGGCGTCTGCGCGGCCATCACGCCCTGGAACTTCCCGCTGGCCATGATCACGCGCAAGGTCGCGCCCGCGCTGGCCGCCGGCTGCCCCGTCATCATCAAACCCGCCGAGCTCACGCCGCTGACCGCGCTGGCCGCCGCCGAGCTGGCCATCCGCGCCGGCATCCCGGCCGGTGTGCTCAACATGATCACGGCCGACGACCAGAACTCCATCGCCGTGGGCAAGGTCATCTGCGCCAGCGACGTGGTGCGCCACATCAGCTTCACCGGCTCCACCGAAGTGGGCCGCATCCTGATGGCGCAAAGCGCGCCCACCGTGAAGAAGATGTCGCTCGAACTCGGTGGCAACGCGCCCTTCATCGTGTTCAACGACGCCGACATCGACTCGGCGGTCGAAGGCGCCTTCGCCAGCAAGTACCGCAACGCCGGCCAGACCTGCGTCTGCTCGAACCGGCTGTACGTGCAGGAAGGCGTGTACGACGAGTTCGTCAACAAGTTCGCCGCCAAGGTGAAGACCGCCAAGGTCGGCAACGGCTTTGAAGACGGCGTGAACCAGGGCCCGCTGATCGAAGAGGCTGCACTGGTGAAGGTGCAGCGCCATGTCGACGACGCCGTGGCCAAGGGCGGGCGCGTGGTGGCTGGTGGCAAGCGCCTGGCGGGTCAGTTCTTCGAGCCCACCGTGGTGGCCGACGCGACCGCCGACATGCTGTGCGCGAAAGAAGAGACCTTCGGCCCCTTCGCCCCGGTGTTCAAGTTCAAGACCGAGCAGGAAGCCATCGATGCGGCCAACAACACCGAGTTCGGACTGGCCAGCTACTTCTACAGCCGCGACATCGGCCGCATCTACCGCGTGGCCGAAGCGCTGGAGTACGGGATGGTCGGCATCAACGTCGGCATCCTGGCCACCGAGCACGTGCCCTTCGGTGGCGTGAAGCAGTCGGGCCTGGGCCGCGAGGGCTCGCACCACGGCATGGACGACTACGTCGAGATCAAGTACCTCTGCCTGGGCGACATCCAGAAGTGAAGCAGTAAAGCACCCCCTGCGCCGCTGACGCGGCTTCCCCCTCACTGGCGCCTTCGGCTTGGAGGGGGACAGCGCCTTGGGCCGGCGGAGCCGGACCCTTGGCGCTTCTGGGACGGAGGCGCTTGCGTTCGTGGCAAAGCGCGCTGAAGTCGACCGGTCACATGGAGAAGATTGGCGCTCGATCCGGCACCGATCAGTTCACCACCTGCCAGCTGCCATCGGGCTGACGGCAGGCCCGGCCGTAGACGTCGTCGGGCCGGCCGCCCACGATCGCCCGCATGGTGTATTCGCGGCAGGGCGCGCCGGCCGATTCATAGGTGCGCGTGGGCGTCACGGTGTACTGGTTGCGCGTATCCGGGTTGACCCACTGGGTTGGCTGACCGGTCTGCGAAGTTTCCAGCACCTGCGCGGTGCGCATGCGGTCGGTGCTGTCCATGGAGCGGCCCACGTTGGCGCCGATGTTGGCACCGATCAACGCGCCCACGATGGTGGCCGCCGTGCGGCCTCTGCCACCGCCCACCTGCGAGCCCAGGGCACCACCGAGAACACCGCCGACGACCATGCCACCGGTTTCGTTCGGACCACCCGGTGCAGCACAACCCGCCAGCGCCGCAGCGAGCGCGCCAACGAGGATCAGTCGAGCAGGAAAACGTGTGGGGAAACGCATATGCAACTCCTTGAAAGATGTGTCAGAAAGACGCTGGATCGGTCACGGCGGTGGTCTGTTTGGGCGTTTCCGGAACACGGAACCGCCGCAGCGAGTGGCGCCAGGCCCGTGCGTTATCATTCGAACCGGTTTTGCGGGTGTAGTTCAATGGTAGAACGGCAGCTTCCCAAGCTTCATACGAGGGTTCGATTCCCTTCACCCGCTCCAGATACACAAAAGGCCCCCCGGGGCCTTTTGGCTTTTCTGCGGCCGGCGTGCACCGGGCGCCAGTGGTTCAGCGAGCACCCAGGCCCATGCTGCGCGAGATCACCTCTTTCATGATCTCGTTGGTGCCGCCATAGATGCGTTGCACACGCGCGTCGGCGTAGGCCCGGGTGATCGGGTACTCCCACATGTAGCCGTAGCCGCCATGCAGCTGCACGCATTCGTCCATCACCTTGCACTGCAGGTCGCTGCACCAGTACTTGGCCATGCTGGCGGTGGCGGTGTCGAGCTTGTCCTGCACGGCCAGCTCGCAGCACTTGTCCACGAACACGCGCGCCACCTGCACCTCGGTCTGCAGCTCGGCCAGCGTGTAGCGCGTGTTCTGGTAGCTCGCGACCGGCTGACCGAAGACCTTGCGGTCCTTCACGTACTGCACGGTCCAGTCGATCGCGGCCTGTGCTGCGGCCACCGCGCCGATGGCGATCTGCAGCCGCTCCCAGGGCAGCTGTTCCATGAGGCAGATGAAGCCCCCGCCCTCGCCCCCCAGCAGGTTCTCGGCGGGCACGCTGACGTTGTCGAAGAAGAGTTCCGACGTGTCCTGCGCCTTCATGCCCAGCTTCTTCAGGCGCTTGCCCTTGCTGAAGCCCGCCATGCCCTGCTCCACCAGCAGCAGGCTGGTGCCCTTGGCGCCGGCGGTCGGGTCGGTCTTGGCAACCACGATCACCAGGTCGGCGTGCCAGCCGTTGGTGATGAAGGTCTTGCTGCCGTTGAGCAGGTAGCTGCCGTCGGGTTGTTTGATGGCTGTGGTCTTCACGCCCTGCAGGTCGCTGCCCGCGGCGGGCTCGCTCATGGCGATGGCGCCCACCATCTCGCCGGTGGCCAGCAGCGGCAGGTAGTGCTTCTTCTGTGCCTCTGTGCCGTAGTGCAGGATGTATGGCGCCACGATCTCGCTGTGCAGACCGAAACCGATGCCGCTCACCCCGGCACCGGAGATCTCCTCCATCTGAGCCACCGAGTACAGCTTGTCGGCCCCGGCGCCACCGTATTCCTCGGGCATGGTCATGCAGAGAAAGCCGTTTTCACCGGCCTTGCGCCAGACCTCGCGATCCACACACCCCTGCTCTTCCCAGCCCTCGTGGAAGGGCGTGATTTCCTTCTCCACGAAGCGACGAAAGCTGTCCCGGAAGGCTTCGTGGTCGGTGTTGAAGAGGCTGCGTTCGATCATGGGAGTTCCTCGGGTTTCGGAAGGGAAGGGTTGTTTCAGGCGAGGCCGGTAGCGAGCCAGCGCGCCCAGTCGGCGGCGCCGTTGCGGGTGGCCTGAGCGACAGCGGCTGACCAGTCGTAGGCCACGGCGATCTGTGCCACGCTCCAGCGGCCCTGCGCATCGGACTCGCACAGGGCGTAGCGCGCGTGCGGGCTGCCGGTCTGGTGCACATGGAAAGCGATGTGGTCGTCGTCGAAGGCGGGCAGGCCCACGCTGCCAGGGTTCACGCACAGGGTGTGGGGCGCCTCGGGCAGTTGCAGCACCCGCGGCAGGTGGCTGTGACCGCAGAGCAGCAGGCCGGCACCCTGCCCCGCCACGCCCGCCAGGCGCTGCGCCACCTCGGCCGCGCTGGCCGCGCGCGAGCCCGCGGATTCGACCGTTTCGAGCAGGTATTCGTGGTCGTTGTCGGGCCGGCCGTGGCAGACGAACACACCGCCGTCGAGCGCCAGCGTGGCGGGCAAGCCGGCCAGCCAGGCCCGCTGCGCGGCGCTGGTCTGCCGGAAGCCGTACACATCGCTCGCGCCGCCGGAGCCGCTGGCGCAGCGCAGCAGCTGGCGCTCGTGGTTGCCGGCGATCGTGGGCAGGTCCAGCGCCATCAGGCGTTCAGCCGTTTCGGCGGGCCAGAGCGGGCCGGACAGGATGTCGCCGCAGTTGACGATCTGGTCCGCGCCGCGGCGTGCCACGTCGGCCAGCACGGCGTTCAGTGCGGGCAGGTTGCCGTGGATGTCGGAAAGGGCGACGATGCGCATCGGAATGTTCAGAAAGTGGGTCTGTCGCGGGTTTGACGGTTCGCCTGCATTTTCACAAAGCAATCGCTTGGCAAAAGTCTATACTGATCCGGCACATTCGGCCACCGGGTCGGCCCGGCGAAGCGAGACACAGGAGACAACATGCAAGTTCGATTTCACATGCGTTGTTTGCCCACTGCGGCAGCGCTGGTTTTTTCAGGCCCTTTCTGCGGAGGCCGGCCATGAGCGAAGCCTTTGTTTACGACGCCATCCGCACCCCGCGCGGCAAGGGCAAAAAAGACGGCAGCCTGCACGAGGTCAAGCCGGTCAACCTGCTGGCCGGCCTGCTGCGCGAACTGCAGCACCGCAACCACCTGGACACCTCGGCGGTGGACGACGTGGTGATGGGCGTGGTCTCGCCCATCGGCGAGCAGGGCTCGGTGCTGCCCAAGGTCGCCGCGCTCAAGGCCGGCTGGGACTGGCGCTGCTCGGGCGTGCAGCTCAACCGCTTCTGCGCCTCAGGCCTGGAGGCGGTGAACATGGCCGCCATGAAGGTGAAGAGCGGCTGGGAAGACCTGGTCGTGGCCGGCGGTGTGGAGAGCATGAGCCGCGTGTCGATCGGCTCCGACGGCGGCGCGTGGGCGCAGGACCCGGAGACCAACAGCGCCACGCTGTTCGTGCCGCAGGGCATCGGCGCTGATTTGATCGCCACGCTCGACGGCTTCACGCGCGACGACGTGGACGCCTTCGCGCTCGAATCGCAGAAGCGCGCCGCCGCTGCGCGCGCGGCCGGGCATTTCCAGCACTCGGTGGTGCCGGTGAAAGATCCGCTGGGCCAGATCATCCTGGCGGTGGACGAGTTCATCAAACCGCACACCACGATGGCGGGCCTGGCGGGCCTGAAGCCCGCCTTCGAACAGCTCGGCGCCATGGGCTTCGACGCGGTGGCACTGCAGCGCTACCCGCAGGTGGAGCGCATCCACCATGTGCACCACGCGGGCAACTCCTCGGGCATCGTGGACGGCGCGGCCGCCCTGCTGATCGGCAGCGAGGCCGCGGGCAAGACCCACGGTTTCACGCCGCGCGCGCGCATCGTGTCGGTCGCGCTCTCGGGCGCGGACCCGACCATCATGCTCACCGGCCCCATGCCGGCCGCGCGCAAGGCGCTGGCCAAGGCCGGCCTCACCATCGACCAGATCGACCTGTTCGAAGTGAATGAAGCCTTTGCCGCCGTGCCCATGCGCTTCATGCGCGAGATGGGCGTACCGCACGAGAAGGTGAACGTGAACGGGGGCGCCATCGCACTGGGTCACCCCTTGGGCGCCACGGGCGCGATGATCCTGAACACGCTGATCGACGAGCTGCACCGGACGAAAAAGCGCTACGGCCTCGCCACGCTGTGTGTCGGCGGCGGCATGGGCATTGCGACGATCGTAGAGCGCATCTGAACCGAGCGGAGACACCAACATGATCACAAAAACCATCCGCTACGAACTTGCCAACGGCATCGCAACGATCACCTTCGACGAGCAGGATTCCCCCGTCAACACCATGTGCCTGCAGTGGCAGGACGATCTGGACGCCGTGACCGCCCAGGTGGGCAAGGACCGCGAACAGATCAAAGGCATCGTGCTGGCCTCGGCCAAGAGCACCTTCTTCGCCGGCGCCGACCTCAAGGGCGTGATGCGCTCGACCGCCGCTGATGGCCACCGCGTGTTCACCGAGATCGAGCGCATCAAGCGGAACTTCCGCAGCCTGGAGACGCTGGGTGTGCCGGTGGTGAGCTGCCTCAATGGCGCCGCGCTCGGCGGTGGCTGGGAGGTGGCGCTGGTCGGCCACCACCGCATCGCGGTCAACAACCCCAAGGTCCAGTTCGGCCTGCCCGAGATCACGCTGGGGCTGATCCCCGGCGGCGGCGGCATCACCAAGATGACGCGGCTGCTGGGCCTGGTGGCCGCGCAGCCCTACATCCTGGAGAGCAAGCTCTTCGGGCCCGAAGAGGCCCTGAAGATCGGCGTTGTGCACGAACTGGTGGCCACGCCCGAAGAGCTGATGCCGCGCGCGCTGGCCCACATCGAAGCCGCGCAAGGAAAACCCGAGGCCTGCCAGCACGTGTGGGACCGCAAGGACTACAAGATGCACGGCGGCACGCCGAGCAACCCCAAGATCGCTGCCATGCTGAGCGTGGCGCCGGCGGTGCTCAAGCAGAAAACGCGCGGTCTCTACCCTGCCCCCGAAGCCGCGCTGGCCGCGATGGTGGAAGGCGCCATGGTGGACTTCGACACCGCCATGCGCATCGAGAGCCGCTACCTCGCGGGCTTGATGGTCAGCCCGGTGGCGAAGAACATGATCAACACCTTCTTCTTCAACATGAACGCCATCAAGGCCGGCCAGAGCCGCCCGAGGGACGTGCCGCGCTACAAGCCGCAGAAGGTGGGGCTGCTGGGCGCCGGCATGATGGGCTCGGGCATCGCCTATGCCCAGGCCAGCCGCGGCATCGCCACCGTGCTGAAGGACGTGAGCCTGGAAGCGGCCAACAAGGGCAAGGCCAACAGCGTGAAGGTGACGCAGCCGCGTGTGGACAAAGGCCGCATGAGCGCAGCCGACCAGCAGGCGCTGCTGGCGCGCATCACACCCACAGCGAGCACGGCGGACCTGCGGGGCTGCGACCTGATCATCGAGGCGGTGTTCGAGCACCGCGAACTCAAGGCCGCGGTGACGCACGAGTCCGAACCCATGCTGGCCGAGGGCGGCTTCTTCGCCAGCAACACCTCCACCCTGCCGATCACCAGCCTGGCCAAGGCGAGCGCCCGGCCGCAGAAGTTCGTCGGCATCCATTTCTTCAGCCCGGTGGACAAGATGAAGCTGGTGGAGATCATCCGGGGCAAGGAAACCGACGACGAGACCATCGCCCGCGCCTACGACTACGTGCAGGCGCTGGGCAAGCTGCCGATCGTGGTGAACGATGCGCGCGGTTTCTACACCAGCCGCACCTTCGGCACCTTCGTGATGGAAGGCGTCGCGATGCTGGGCGAAGGCATTCCGGCGCCGGTGATCGAAAACGCCGCCATGCAGGCCGGCATGCCCGTGGGGCCGCTGGCCGTGCTGGACGAAACCGCGCTCTCGCTCTCCGTGCACGTGCTGGAGCAGACCCGCGCCGACTATGCCGAAGAGGGCCGCCACTACGACACCACGCCGGGCGAAGCGCTGGTGGAGCACATGGTCAAGCAGCACCACCGCAGCGGCCGCGCGGCCGGTGGCGGTTTCTACGACTATCCCGCCGGGCAGAAGAAAACCCTCTGGCCCCAGCTCAAGACCCTGTTTGAAAAGCCCGATGTCGCCTGGGACCTGCAGGACGTGAAAGACCGCCTGCTCTACCGCCAGTCGGTGGAGACAGCGCGCTGCCTGGCCGAAGGCGTGCTCACCAGCGTGCACGACGGCAACATCGGCTCCATCTTCGGCATCGGCTTCCCGGCCTGGACCGGCGGCGCGCTGCAGTTCATCTACGGCATGGGCATCGACGCGTTCGAGAAACGCTGTGCCGAACTGGCAGCGAAGTTCGGCCCGGGTTTTGCACTGACCGATGCCGTCAAAGCGACGATCCGACAGCACCAGCCGGTGTACTGACGCGCGTCAAGACGGCGCAAGGCCAGGCCGCTAGACTGAATCCCGCCGCCGACGGGCACCCTGTCCGCCGGTTTTTTTCGACCCCAAGCCTCCATCCCATGAAACGACTCGAAGGAAAAATCAGCCTCATCACCGGCGCCGCACAAGGCATTGGCCTGGCCACCGCGCTCAAGTTCGCGCGCGAAGGCGCGACCGTCATCGTCTGCGACGTGAAGCAGGCCGCGGTGGACGAAGCGGTGCAGCAGTGCCAGGCGCTCGGCGCCCAGGCGGCCGGCTTCGTGATGGACGTGACGCAGCGCGAGATGGTCGACGCGGTGGTGGGCCAGGTGCTGACGCGCTTTGGCCGCATCGACGTGCTGGTGAACAACGCCGGCATCACGCAGGACGCCCGGCTGCAGAAGATGACGCTGGAGCAGTTCGACCGCGTGATCGACGTCAACCTGCGCGGCGTCTTCCACTGTGCGCAGGCCGTGGCCGACATCATGGTTGAACAGGGCGCCGGCGTGATCCTCAACGCCAGCTCGGTGGTGGGCATCTACGGCAACTTCGGCCAGACCAACTACGCGGCCACCAAGTTCGGCGTGATCGGTTTCACCAAGACCTGGAGCCGCGAGCTCGGTCCCAAGGGCGTGCGCGTCAACGCCGTGGCGCCGGGCTTCATCGCCACCCCCATCCTCAGCACCATCCCCGAGAAGGTGATCCAGGAAATGGAGCACCGCGTGCCGCTGCGCCGTCTGGGCCAGCCTGAGGAGATCGCCAACGTCTATGCGTTCCTGGCGAGCGATGAAGCGAGCTACATCAACGGCGCGGTGATCGAGGTCTCGGGCGGCATGTCGGTTTGACGCCGTCCACCAGATACTTGCCTCCGTCAAGTATTTGACCCAGAATCCGGGGGCATGAACCTGCCCACCGAGATCCCGGTCAACCCCGAACAGGTCCGCGCCCTGCGGGCCTTCAACCGCTTCTACACCCAGCGCATCGGCATCCTCGACCCCTACCTGGGCAGCGCGTTTTCGCTCACCGAGGTGCGTGTGCTCTACGAGCTGGCCCACCACGCGCCGTGCACCGCGAGCGAGCTCGTGCGCCGGCTGCTGCTCGACGCGGGCTACCTCAGCCGCATCCTGCGGCGCTTCGCTGCCGAGGGTTGGTTGGAGCGCACCCCGGCCCCCACTGACGCGCGCCAGCAGATGCTGGCCTTGACCCAGGCAGGTCGCTCGGTGTTCGAGCCCTTGCAGCAGCGCTCGCGCGAAGAAGCCGCCGGCCTGCTGGCCGCACTGGCGCCCGCTCAGCGAGCCGAACTGATGGCGGCGCTGCAGCGCGCGCAGACCCTGCTCTCGCCCGAGACCGCACAGGCCCGCAGCGCACGCACCATCGTGCTGCGCGACCCACGCCCGGGCGACATGGGCTGGGTGGTCCAGCAGCACGGCGAACTCTACTGGTGCGAATACGGCTGGAACGCCGAGTTCGAGGCGCTGGTGGCCAGCATCGTGGCCGGCATGATGAAACACCACGACCCGGCCTGGGAGCGCGGCTGGATCGCCGAGCTCGACGGCGAACGCGCGGGCTCGGTCTTCTTGGTGCGCAAGAGCAAGACGGTGGCCCAGCTGCGCCTGCTGATCCTCACGCCCGCGGCGCGCGGCCTCGGCCTGGGCGGGCGGCTCACCGACGAGTGCATCGCCTTCGCACGCGGCAAGGGCTACCGCAAGATGGTGCTCTGGACCAACCGCAACCTCGACGCCGCGCGCGCCATCTATGCCAGGCGCGGTTTCACCCTGGTGGACAGCGAGGCGCACCACAGCTACGGGCGCGACCTGGTGGGAGAACACTGGGAACTCGCCCTGTGAACCTGGCCCTGCTGGCGGCCGCGGCCACCGGCGTGCAGGTCGGTGCGACCATCGTCGCCTCGCGCTACGTGGTGGCCGAGGTGCCGCCGCTCACGCTGGCCCTGCTGCGTTACGCCATCGGTTTCCTGAGCCTGCTGCCCTTCGTGTGGCGGCCGCTGCGTGCCCACCCCTGGCCGGCCGGCACCACCTGCCCACCGGGCCGCGACCTGCTGGCCATGGCCGCGCTGGGCGTGGGCCAGTTCGCGTTGCTCATCGCCCTGCTCAACTTCGGGCTGCAGCACATCGGCGCGGCCAGCGCGGCGCTGATCTTCAGCCTGTTCCCCCTGCTCACCCTGCTGCTCGCGGGCGCGCTGGGACAGGAACGCCTCACGCCGGGCCTGCTCGCGGGCGTGGTGCTGTCGATCGCCGGGGTCGGGCTGTCGCTCTGGCCGCGGCTGGCGAGCGGCGGCGCGGGCCACTGGTGGGGCGAGGCCGCGGTGCTGGGCAGCGCGCTCACCGGTGCGGTGTGCAGCGTGCTCTACCGGCCCTACCTGCGCCGCTACCCCACGGTGCCGGTGTCGGCCCTGGCCATGGGCGTTTCGGTGCTGTGTCTCGCGCTGCTGGCGCTGTTTGAACACTGGCCGCAACGCGTGGTGGGCCTGGCCCCGGGGACCTGGGCCGTGGTGGCCTTCATCGGCCTGTCCAGCGGCGCGGGCTACTTCGCCTGGCTGTACGCGCTCAAGCACGAATCGCCCACGCGCGTCACGGTGTTCCTTGCGCTCAACCCGGTCACCGCGGCGCTGCTGGGCGCTGCCCTGCTCGGCGAGCCCCTCGATGTCTTTCTGCTCGGCGCCCTGGCGCTCATTGCGCTCGGCCTGTGGCTCGCCACCCGCCGGGCGCGGTAGGCGGGTGCCCCGTGGGGCCAAACACCGCGCCCGATAATCGACCCATGCCCGCCCCAGCGAACACCCTCTCCCCGGCCGTCGAAGCCGCCCCCAACCAGCCCCGATCCAAAACCGACCTCTTCATGTCCTTCACCTGGCTGGCCCTGCAGGGCTTTGGCGGGGTGCTGGCGGTGGTGCAGCGCGAGCTGGTGGAAAAAAAGCGCTGGATGACGCGCGAGCAGTTCGTGGAGGACTGGGCCGTGGCGCAGATCATGCCGGGCCCCAACGTGGTCAACCTTTCGATGATGATCGGCGGACGCTACTTCGGCCTGTCCGGCGCGCTGGCTGCGCTCACCGGCATGCTGGCGGCGCCGCTGGTGGTCGTGCTGCTGCTGGCCGCGCTCTATGGCAGCGTGGCAGACAGCGCCACCGCACAGGGTGCGCTGCGCGGCATGGGCGCGGTGGCCGCCGGCCTCATCACCGCCACCGGCATCAAGCTGATCGCTGCGCTTGGCAAGAACGCCATGGGTCTCGGGGTGTGCATCGGTCTGGCGGTGCTCACCTTCGGGGCGATCGCCCTGCTGCGCTGGCCGCTGGCCTGGGTGCTGCTGGGCCTGGGCGGTGCGGCCTGCCTGAGGGCTTACCGTGTGCTGGGTCGGGCGGGCAACGGGAGCGAGGCATGAACATGGCCCCCACGCTCGCGAACTGGACCGACCTGTTCCTGCACTTCGCCTCGCTCTCGCTGCTGGCGGTGGGCGGCGCCATCACCACCGCACCCGACATGCACCGCTACCTGGTGAGCGAACAGGGCTGGCTGAGCGACGCGCAGTTCACCTCGTCGATCGCGCTGTCGCAGGCCGCGCCCGGCCCGAACGTGCTGTTCGTCGCCCTGCTGGGCTGGAACCTGGGCCTCAACGCGGGGGGTGGTCCGTCGGCCGGCTGGCTGGCCTGGGCGCTCGCGCTGCTGGGCGTCGTGGTGACGCTGGTGGCGATCATGCTGCCCTCGTCCATCCTCACCTACACCGCCACGCAATGGGGCCACCGCAACCGCGAGCTGCGCGCGGTGCGCGCCTTCAAGGCCGGCATGGCCCCGATCGTGATCGCACTGCTTATCGCCACCGGCTGGCTGCTCAGCGCGGCACACAACCAGCCGGCGCGCGACTGGCCACTGTGGCTGCTGACCGCCTGCGCCACCCTGCTGGTGTGGCGCACGAAGATCCACCTGCTGTGGCTCATCGGCGCCGGTGCGGTGCTCGGCGCCTTAGGTCTGGTCTGAGGGGCCGGAGCCCCGCCGGTCATTTTTCCCGCTTCAGACCTGCCAGGCCCTTGATATCCAGCGCGGCCAGCGCGCCGCGAAGGCCATCCATGTCCACGTTGTCACCCGTGAGTTCGACCATCACGCCGTTGGCCAGCATCACCGACATCTCCGCGCTGCTGCCGTCCTTGCGGTATTCCTCCTTGAAAGAAACACCGTCCTTCTGGTAGATGCGCTCGACCTCGTCCCGGGTCTCGCGATTGACGGTGCTCTGGGCCCAGGCGCCCATGGCCATGCCGAGCGCGGGCACGGCACCGAGGTCCTGCACCTTGACTTCCACGCGGCCGTTGTCCCGGGTGTATTCGGCGGTGACGCTGGAGAAGCTCATGCCCATGGCGCTGTCGGAGCGGGCCTCGATCGCGGTGCGCTCCATGCCGGCCAGCTTGTCCGGCACATGGGTCTGCAGCAGATCGGGCGCAAAGGGTTTGCCACCCTGCCCGCCCATGGCCGCCCCCACCATGTCGGCCATGGCCTTGCCGGCCGCGGCGGAGTCACCCTTGGCCTGGGCCTCTTCCATGCGCTTGCTCGCCTCCTCGACCTTCTTGCCCGCTTCTTCGATCTTGGCCGTGTCGATGGTGATCTCGGTCCCCGGCACTTTGATGCTCACCTGGTCGGACGGGGACGCGGCGCCGCCCATCATCATGCCCGGGCCACCCCCGGTAAACAGCGCGCTGACGGCGCCCACCACCAGGCTCGCCACGATGCCGCACACGATCAGCACCGCGGTGTAGCCCACCGCCTTCTCCTCGGGCGCCTTCATCAGCACCGGAATGCCGGTGTAGATCAGGTAGATCGAATACAGCGCGGCGATCACCCCGAGCATGGACAGGGCCGGCAGCAGGCTGAAGATGCCGCCCACGAAACCCGCCGTGGAGCCGTAGGCCACCAGCTTGAAGGCGTTGAGCAGGTTCTTTTCACCCTTGAAGGTGGGCGCCAGCGCATTCGCGATCAGGGCCAGCACATAGACCATCACCAGCGACAGCACGAAGCCCACCACCATGTTGACCAGGCCGCTGACGATGGGCACCCGGAACGAAATGCCAAAGGCGCCCGCGCCAATCAGGCTGAGCCCGATGAAGGTCGCGATGGCCGGTATGGCGGCCAGATAGATCAGGTAATTGGTGTAAATCGCCTTGGGATCGGTGGCTTCCTGTTCAATGACAGGCCATGTTTCCTTGGGTTTGAGAAGAATGGCTTGTACGCGGTCAACGATCGTCATGATTCCCTCCGGTTGAAAAACCTTGCGCGGCCTGGCGCCGCCTGTGTGCCTGGTCCCGCCACCTCCGGCAGGGCCTGGCTCAGAAACGGATCAGCGCGGATTCTCGAAGAACACCGAGTTGGTGTAGTCGCTGATCTCGAAATACACCTTCTTCTCGCCCGGGTCCACCTGCATGTTGAGGTTTTCGTCCAGGGTTCCGTAGCCATAGCGGTAGGCGCGCGGCTTGCCATCGTCGGTGCCCAGCGCGGTGCTGACCTTGTCGATCTTGAGGAAGCGGCGCACCACCTTGTCGCCCGCGTACACCTCCAGCACGCCGTCGGTGCCGGTCCAGTTCTGGATTTCGCGGCTGAGCTTGTTCTGCTGCTCCTGGGTGCAAGCCGCGGCAAACACAGCGACGCTCAAGGCAGCGATCAACCCGGCGCGTTGGGCAGATGGGCTCGTCATTCAATCCTCCAGCAGTGTTGGCAGGCATTGTGCCGCAGGTTCGCGCAGGCACGTGTCGGCCACCGCGTCCAGTTCGGTCGCCTCGGGGTTGATCACCACCACCCGGGCGCCGCGCCGGTGCGCGGTGTGCGCCAGGCCGGCGGCCGGGTAGACCACGCCCGAGGTGCCGACAACCAGCATCAGGTCGCAGCGGTTCGCGGCGTTCTGCGCCGCCTCCAGCGCGGGCAGCGGCAGCATCTCGCCAAACCAGACCACGGCCGGGCGCCGCAGGTTGCCACAGGCCGGGCAATGAGGCGGATGACCGGCCTCCACGAAATCGGGGTGGCAACAGTCGCGCGGCATGTCCAGCCAACGGTCGTCGGCCAGGTTGCCGTGCAGGGCGATCGCGTCGGTGCTGCCCGCGCGCTGGTGCAGGCCGTCCACGTTCTGCGTGATGAGCGTGAGCCGGCCCGGGTGGCGCCGCTGAAAGGCCGCGAGGGCGAGGTGCCCCGCATTGGGTGCCACCTGGGCGATCATGTCGCGGCGGAACTGGTACCAGTCCCACACGCGGCGCGGGTGGGCGCGAAACGCGTCCTCGGTGGCCAGGTCTTCCGGTTTGAACTGCGCCCACAAGCCGGTCTGGGCGTCGCGGAATGTGGGCACGCCGGATTCGGCGCTCATGCCCGCGCCGGTGAGCACGGCGATGTGGTGCGCGCTCCCGATCCAGTCGCGCACCGTGGGCATGTTCAGCTGCGCTGTCGCAGCGCTTCGTAGAGACAGACGCCGCTGGCCACCGACACGTTCAGACTTTCCACCGCACCGGCCATGGGGATGCTGACCAGCTCATCGCAGGTCTTGCGCGTGAGCTGGCGCATGCCGTCGCCCTCGGCGCCCAGCACCAGCGCCACCGGGCCTTTGAGGTCCACCTGGTACAGCGTTTTCGGTGCGTCGTCGCTGGTGCCGATGATCCAGATGTTGCGCTCCTTCAACTCACCCAGGGTGCGCGCCAGGTTGGTCACCATGAAGTACGGCATGGTTTCGGCCGCGCCGCTGGCCACCTTGGCCACGGTGGCGTTGATGCCGGCCGCGTGGTCCTTGGGCGCGATCACGGCGTGAGCGCCCGCGCCATCGGCGACGCGCAGGCAGGCGCCCAGGTTGTGCGGATCGGTGATGCCATCGAGCACCAGCAGCAGCGGCACGGTACCGGCGGCTTCCAGACCCTCCAGCAACTCGTCAAGCGAATGCACCTGGGGAATGGCCATCACCCGCGCCGCCACACCCTGGTGGCCATGGCTGCCGGCGAGCTTGGCCAGGCGCAGGCCATCGGCCTCGATCAGGCGCACATTCGCCTCTTTGACGCGGTCCAGAAACTGGCGCATGCGCGCGTCGCGGCGCGTGGGCTCGAAATAGATTTCGACGATGGATTGCGGCGCGGTTTTCAGGCGCACGCCGACGGCGTGAAAGCCGAAAAGCACTTTGGGAGAAGACATACCCTGATTATCAGCGCCCTCCGGGCGTCCCGCGTCGCCTTCGGCCCGGGTGATCACCTCCGGCGCGCAATGCCCCACAGAGGATGCGGCGGAACGGGCTCCGTCAAGCCGGCGCCTCCGCGGTCTCCACCACCTGACCGGCCTCGATCGTGATCCGGCGCTCACAGCGCTGGGCGATGGCGCGGTCGTGGGTCACCAGCACCAGCGTCGTGCCCTGCTCGCGGTTGAGCTCGAACATGAGTTCCATCACTTTTTCGCCGGTGGCGAAGTCCAGGCTGCCCGTGGGCTCGTCGGCCAGCAACACGGCGGGCTGCACCACAAACGCCCGCGCCAGCGCCACGCGCTGCTGCTCGCCGCCCGAAAGCACCTTGGGGTAGTGACCCAGGCGCTCGCCCAGACCCACACGCTGCAGCATGCGCGTGGCGGTGGCGCGGGCATCGGGCCGGCCGGACAGCTCCAGCGGCAGCATCACGTTTTCCAGCGCGCTCAGGTTGCCCAGCAGCTGAAAGCTCTGGAACACGAAGCCGACCTTCTGGGCGCGCAGGGCGGCCCGCTGGTCTTCGTCGATCACAAACAGGTCCACGCCATCGACGACCACGGTGCCGCTGGTGGGCGTGTCCAGCCCGGCCACGATCGACAGCAGGGTGCTCTTGCCCGAACCCGAGGCGCCCACGATGGCCGCAGTTTCCCCTTTGTTCAGTGAGAAATCGATATCGCGCAAAATGGTCAGGGTACCCGTGGAGTCGGTCACCGACTTGAACACATGCTGCACAGCAATCATCACATCGGACATGGAAAGGCCTCAGGTTGAAACGACGTCACTTTAACGCCCTGCTCGTCGGGGCAGCCTGCCTGGGGTCTATCGGTGCGGCGATGGCACAGACCGCCTCGGCGGCCACAGTGCCCACGGTGCTGGTGGTGGGTGACTCGCTGAGCGCCGAATACGGCCTGCGGCGCGGCAGCGGCTGGGTGGCACTGCTGCAGCAGCGCCTGGACAGCGAAAAAGTCCCGGGCCGCATGGTGAACGCCGGCATCAGCGCCGACACCACGTCGGGCGGCCGCTCGCGCCTGCCGGCCCTGCTGCGTCAGCACAAACCCGCCGTGGTGATCATCGAACTCGGCGGCAACGATGCCCTGCGCGGCATGCCGCTCAGCATGACGCGCGACAACCTGGCCGCCATGGCCCGGCTTTCCCGCGAGGCCGGTGCCCGCGTGCTGCTGGTGGGCATGGAGGTGCCGCCCAACTACGGTCCGAAGTACACACAGGAATTCCGCCAGGTGTTCAAGACGGTGGCGCAGGCCGAGAAGATCGGTCTGGTGCCCTTTCTGCTGGCGGGTGTGGCCGATCTGCCCGATGCGACCACCACGCTGTTCCAGAGCGACCGCATCCACCCGAACGAAATGGCACAACCCACACTGGCCGCCAACGTGTGGCCCGCGCTGCGCGCACTGCTCGTGAAACGATAATCCGGCATGCCCGTTCACACCCTGCCCGCCAGCGAAGCGCTGAGCCGACTCGACCGTTTTGACGCCATCATCGACGCCCGCACCGAAGACGAACACGCGCTCGACCACGTGCCCGGCGCACTCAACTGGCCCACGCTCAACAACGCCGAACGCATCACCATCGGCACGATGTACAAGCAGGTCAACGCGTTCGAAGCCAAGAAGCGCGGCGCCGCACTGTCAGCCCGCAACATCGCGGCCCACATCGAACGCGAGGTGCTCGACAAGCCGCGGGACTGGAAACCGCTGGTGTATTGCTGGCGCGGCGGCAACCGCAGCGGTGCGCTGGCCACCATCCTGGGCGCGATCGGCTTTCAGGTCACGCTGATCGAAGGCGGCTACAAGGCCTGGCGCGCGGCGCTGGTCGAGTCCCTGCCCGGGCTGGCCACCCGCCTGCACTACCGCGTGGTCTGCGGCCCCACCGGCAGTGGCAAGACGCGGCTGCTGCAGGCGCTCGCCGACCAGGGCGCGCAGGTGCTCGACCTGGAAGCCCTGGCGAATCACCGCAGTTCGGTGCTGGGCCACATTCCGGGTGTGCCGCAGCCGAGCCAGAAACGTTTTGACAGCCTGATCTGGGAGGCGCTTCGTCGCTTCGACCCGGCGCGGCCGGTCTACATCGAAAGCGAAAGCAAGAAGGTGGGCAATGTGCGGGTGCCCGATGCACTGATCGACGCCATGCGCGCGAGCCCCTGCATCGACCTGCAGCTGTCGGACCAGGAGCGTGTGGCGCTGCTGCTGGAGGACTACGATTTCTTCGTCCAGGACAGCGCGCATTTCTGCCAGCGGCTGGAAGCGCTGTCCGAGTTGCGCGGCAAGGCCGTGGTGGAAGGCTGGATCGCCCAGGTGCAGGCGGGTCAGACCCCGGCGGTGGTGCTGGAGCTGCTGAAACTGCACTACGACCCGACCTACGCCCAGTCCATCTCACGCAATTTCAGGCAATACGGCCAGGCCTTGCCCTGCGTGCTGCGCGACCGCTCGCCAGCCGCGCTCAACGAAGCGGCAGCGTCATTGATCGCGGGTGAGGCCGCTGCGCCGGCCACCTGAGCCGGTGCGGGTTCAGGCACCCAACCAGAGCACGCCCGCGCCCAAGGCCAGAAAGATCACCGCGGCCACCGCGTGCACCGCCTTGATCGGCACCCGCCGCGTGAGGGCCTCACCAAAGAACACCACCGGCGCGTTGGCCAGCATCATGCCCAGGGTGGTGCCGGCAACCACCGCCACCAGCGGCGCGTACTGCGCCCCCAGCGCGACGGTGGCGATCTGCGTCTTGTCGCCCATCTCGGCCAGAAAAAACACCCAGGTGGTGGTGGCGAACACGCCGAGCCGCCCCTTGGGCGCGGCGTCGATGTCGTCCAGCTTGTCGGGGATCAGCATCCAGCCGGCCATGGCGATGAAGGAGACACCCAGCACCCAGCGCATCACATCCGGTCCCACGGTGGCCATGACCCAGGCACCCACAGCACCGGCCAGGGCGTGGTTGAGCAGCGTGGCCACCAGGATGCCCCAGATGATGGGCCAGGGTTTGCGGAACCGGGCCGCCAGCACCAGCGAAAGCAGCTGGGTCTTGTCGCCCATTTCGGCGAGGGCAACGATGCCGGTGGAGAGGAGAAAGGCTTCCAAAACTGTGCTCCAGGGGCCGGAAAACCAAAAGACCGCACAGCAGCCCCGGCCCTTCCGGCGGCTGTGCGGTCAAAGGTCTTGCCAGGCCTGAAGCTGTCGGCGCCATGGCCATGGGGGCCAAGTGTGTTGACGCGGACCTCTGCGTGGTGCAGAGCGGCTACTCCCCAATGACGGGTGAGGCGCGAGTATAGACGACGGGCAACGGGTGGCCGCGCGCCGGGCAGCGCGCGGCCACCACCGCGTCAGATCAGGGGCACACCGGTCTTGCTCTGGATGAACTCGCGCGTCACGCCGTCGGCCAGTTCCACCAGTTTCAGGCCCTCGGGCGTCACGTCCATCACGCCCAGGTCGGTGATGATGCGGTCGACCACGCCCTTGCCGGTCAGTGGCAGGGTGCACTGGGGCAGGATCTTCAGGTCTTCGGTGCCGTCCTTTTTCTTCGCGACGTGTTCCATCAGCACGATCACGCGCTTGACGCCGGCCACCAGGTCCATGGCGCCGCCCATGCCCTTGACCATCTTGCCCGGGATCATCCAGTTGGCCAGGTCGCCCTCGGCCGTCACCTGCATGGCGCCGAGGATGGACAGGTTGATCTTGCCGCCACGGATCATGGCAAAGCTCTCGTGGCTGCCGAAGATGGCAGAACCCTTCATGGTCGTCACCGTCTGCTTGCCGGCGTTGATCAGGTCGGCGTCCACCTCGTCTTCGTACGGGAAGGGGCCGATGCCCAGCATGCCGTTTTCGCTCTGCAGCCACACCTCGACGTGGTCGGGCACGTGGTTGGCCACCAGCGTCGGGATGCCGATGCCGAGGTTCACATAAAAGCCGTCTTGCAGTTCCTGGGCCGCACGCGCGGCCATCTGGTCTTGGGTCCAAGGCATGTTGTGCTCCTTACTTGCGGTCGCGGGTGGTGCGCTTCTCGATGCGCTTTTCCGGGGTGGGGTTGTGCACGATGCGGTGCACGTAGATGCCCGGCAGGTGCACGTCGTCCGGGGCGATCTCGCCGGTGGCAACGATGCGTTCGACTTCGACGATGCAGATCTTGCCGGCCATGGCGGCGGCCGGGTTGAAGTTGCGTGCGGTCAGGTTGAAGCGCAGGTTGCCCGACTTGTCGGCCACATCGGCCTTGACCAGGGCGACCTCGGGGAACAGCGCGTGTTCCATCACGTAGGTTTCGCCGCCGAACTCACGCAGCTCCTTGCCTTCGGCCACCAGGGTGCCGACACCGGTCTTGGTGAAAAAGGCCGGGATGCCGGCGCCACCGGCACGCAGCTTCTCGGCCAGCGTGCCCTGGGGCGTGAATTCGAGTTCGAGTTCACCAGCCAGGTACTGGCGCTCGAACTCCTTGTTCTCGCCCACATAGGAGGAAATCATCTTTTTGATCTGGCGCGTCTGCAGCAGCTTGCCCAGACCGAAGTCATCCACACCGGCGTTGTTGGAGATGGCGGTCAGGTTCTTGACGCCGGAATCGCGCAGGGCGTCGATCAGCGCTTCGGGAATGCCGCAAAGGCCAAAACCGCCCACGGCGATGAGCTGGCCGTCAGCGACCACGCCCTTGAGGGCTTCGGCTGCGCTCGGGTAAATCTTGTTCACGTCGGTTGCTCCAGTGGTTGAACAGGGGTGAATGCAACGATACTACGTAACAGCATACGTAGTTTGACCTAATGGCTAACCCGAATACCGATCTCTCCGGCATCGACTACCGGCTCGCGTTCGACCTGGCGCCACTCGGGCTGGCGCTCTCGCGCCAGCGCACGATTGTGGACTGCAACCAGGCCTTGTGCGAGATGTTCGGGGCGGCGCGCGAGCAGCTCGTGGGCCAGAGTTTTCAGGTGCTCTACCCGAGTGCCGACGAATACGAGCGCACCGGTGCACGCATCACCCCCATCCTCGGGCGCAGCGGTACCTACGCCGACGACCGCGTCATGAAACGCGTGGACGGCCGCTTCAAGGGCGAAACCTTCTGGTGCCACGTAACCGGGCGCGCCCTGCGCCGCGAGGCCCCACACGAGGCCGGCATCTGGAGCTTTGAAGACCTGAGTTCACGCCGCGCGGTCAAGGCAGAGCTGACCGGGCGCGAACGTGAAGTGGCCGCTTTCCTGATGAACGGCCTGACCAGCAAGGAGATCGGCAAGGCGCTGGGCATCAGCCACCGCACGGTGGAGATCTACCGTGCGCGACTGATGCGCAAATACCAGGCCGGCAGTTCGGTCGATCTGGTCCACAAGTTGATCGCGGGTTGAACCCGTGCCACCTGGAGACCACATGTCCCCCACCCTAGAAGAACTGCTGGCCCGCATGCGTACGCTGGAAGATCAACTGGAGCAGGAGTACAGCCAGCACCGGGAGGAGTTCGCCCGCCGTCGCGCGGCCATGGCGGAACACTTCCTGGAGCTTCAGCAGCGCCAGAAGGTGGGGTTGTGGCCGTACCTGCGACAGAGCCGCTGGCCGGTGCTGCTGTCGGCACCGCTGGTCTACTCGGGCTGGGTGGCCTTCGCACTGCTGGACGCTTTTGTCAGCCTGTACCAGGCGGTGTGTTTTCCGATCTACGGCATCTCCAAGGTCGGCCGCGCGGACTACCTGGTTTTCGACCGTGCCGATCTGCCCTACCTGAACGTGGTGGAAAAATTCAACTGCTTCTACTGTTCCTATGGCAACGGCGTGGCGGCGTATGCACGGGAAATATCGGCGCGCACCGAGCAGTACTGGTGCCCGATCAAGCACGCCCGGCGCCTGCGCGATGCCCATCCACGCTATCCGCAGTTCTTTGAACATGGCGACGCCGAAGCCTTCCGCTTCGGCATGGAACGCCTGCGGCAGATGCTGGCCGAAGCGGGCGCTCCGCCACCCGCGCCGCCGGATCAGCATCCGTCAGACTGAGCGGCAGACCCGCTCCAGGCCTGCCACAAGGGTTCATTGCGGCTGGTAGCCGCTGTCCTTGATGATCTTCGCCCAGACCTCGCGGTAGGCCACTTCGCGTTTGCCCAGCTCGGCGCCACTCATGAAGCCCACGGTCAGGCCCATGGCCGTCAGCTTGTCCTTCACTTCGGGCATGGCGATCACCTTCTGCAGGGCCGCACCGAGCTTGTCCAGCGCGGCTTTGGGTGTGCCAGCCGGTGCAAAGAGACCGTAGTACGGCACCTCTTCGAAGCCCTTGATGCCGAGCTCGGTGAAGGTCGGCACGTCGGGCAGCGCGGCCTGGCGTTGCGTGCCCATCACGGCGACCACGCGCAGCTTGCCGGCCTTGTGGTTTTCGATGAAGTCGGGCACCGAGCCCACGCCCGCGGGAATGATGTTGCCCAGCATGTCGCCCATCATGGGCGCGCTGCCGCGGTAAGGCGCGGCCACCAGGTCCAGGCCGAACTGCTTGCCGATCACCTGCACGGCGAACTGCGGCGTGGACGCGGGCGCGGGGATGCCCATGGTGGCCTTGCCGCCACTGCCCTTGACACCGTCGATCCAGGCCTTGAAGTCGCGCGCGGGCGTGCCGCCCGACAGCGCCACGGCGTTCACGAAGGTGGCAAACCCGGCCACGGGCACGAAGTCCTTGGCGGGGTCGAAGCCTGGGTTCTTCATGGTCAGCGGCAGGATGGAAACGCTGTGGTCGTGACTCAGGAACACGGTGTGGCCATCGGCCGGTGCGACCTTGAGCGCATGCGCGGCGAGCTGGCCGCCCGCACCGGGTTTGTTGTCCACCAGCACGTTGTCCCCGAGCTCGCCCTGCAGGCGCTCGGCGAGGATGCGCGCCACGGCATCGGAACCGCCACCGGCGGGGAAACCGACGAGGATTCTGGTGGGGGTCTGCGCCTGGGCCAGACCGAAGCCGGCCACGGCAGACAAGGCCAGCGCGAGGCGGCCGGCACGGGTGATGAAGGAACGGCGGGGCGATGTCATGGGTTCAACTCCTGAAGAAAAAAACGGTGGTGTTCGGGGTGGCGCTGTCAGGCTCTGGATGGCTCCACCACCTCGGCCGCGGTGCGGAACGCTTCCACCGAGGTGGGGATGCCGCAGTAGATGGCCGCGTGCAGCAGCACCTCCTGAATCTCCTGCACGGTGGCGCCGTTGTTCAGCGCGCCGCGCACATGGCCTTTGAGTTCGTGCTGCTTGCCCAGTGCGGTCAGCATGGCCACGGTGACCAGGCTGCGCGTTTTGCGGTCCAGGCCCTCGCGTTGCCAGACGTCACCCCAGGCGGCGCGCGAGATGTGGTCCTGGATCGGCTGGGTGAACGGCGTGGTGCCGGCCAGCGCCCGGTCCACGAACGCATCACCCATGACCTCGCGGCGCGTGGCCAGGCCTTTGTCGTACTGCTCGTCCTGCATGCTGTGCTCCATGTGTCTGTTCAACGGTTTCCCCGAGGATAAACTTTCAGACCAAGCAAGAAACTGACCGGAGACAAACCATGAGCGATGCCCGCTACCCTCTGCCCGACCTCAACACCCTGCCTGAGGACCTCAAGGCCAAGATCCTGGAGGTGCAGGAAAAAGCCGGCTTCGTGCCCAACGTGTTCCTGGCGCTGGCGCGCCGCCCGGCCGAGTGGCGTGCCTTCTTTGCCTACCACGATGCGTTGATGACGCCCGAAACCGCAGGTCGCGAAAGCGGCCTCACCAAGGGCGACCGCGAGATGATCGTCACGACCACCAGCGCCGCCAACCACTGTCTCTACTGCGTGGTGGCGCACGGCGCGATCCTGCGCATCTACGAGAAAAAGCCGCTGGTGGCCGACCAGGTGGCGGTGAACCACCGCAAGGCCGACATCAGCCCGCGCCAGCGCGCCATGCTCGACTTCGCGATGAAGGTCTGCCTGGCCTCGCACCAGATCGACGACGCCGATTTCGCCGCCCTGCATGCCCACGGTTTCAGCGACGAAGACGCCTGGGACATCGCCGCCATCACCGCGTTCTTCGGCCTGTCCAACCGCATGGCCAGCTTCAGCGGGATGTTGCCCAACCCCGAGTTCTACCTGATGGGGCGGGTGCCGAAAGCGAAGTGAACGGCCAGCGGCATCCAACGGCCCTGAATCAGCCCGGCAGCCGCGGCAGGCCACCCGCGGTTTCGATCAGCGCGCGGGCATGCGCCGACATCGCCACCGACTTCTGCTTCGGAAAATCGACCCAGACGATGGTCGCACCGCCATTGGCGTAAACCGTGTCCGGTTCGTCGGTGCGCAGCATCTCGTGGTAGGTGTCGAACGAGGTGCGGCCCATGGCGCCCAGGTAGGTGCGCACCAGCACGTCGCCCGGAAACTCGAACTGCCGGATGAAGTTGCAGAAGGCGTTGACGATGACAGGCCCCTCGCCCTTTGGATCGGCCGGCAGGCCCATGCCGAAAAACCAGTCCAGGCGTGCGATCTCCATGTAGCGGAAGTACAGCGTGTTGTTGACGTGGCCCATGGCGTCCATGTCGCCCCAGCGGATGGGGACGACCACGCTGTGCACCAGCTTCTTGTCTTCGGGAAGGTTCAGTTTCATCGGTGTGCCTTGATGGATGCGAGGATGCCCAGCACGAACAGCACGCAGGCCGCCCATTGCAGTGCGACCGGCCACTGTCCGCTCCAGGCGAAGGTGTAGACCAGTCCGAACACGGTTTCGCTCACGATGAGCTGGCCCGCGAGGCTCGGGCTCAGGCGCCGGCTGGCCATGTTCCACAGCACCGCGGCCACCCAGGCCGAACCGATGCCGGTGACCGCGCACACGGTCACAAAACCCCAGAAACCGGGGCGCGCCGTCATTTCGTCCCAGGGCGAACCCCACAGCGCCCAGAGCAGCAGCGCGCCCACACCGGCGGCCACGCCCAGCCAGTTGGCCCATTCGGTGGAATTCACTTCCGGGTGACGACCGAGCCAGGCGGCGTTGAGCAGTCCAAAGGCGGTCCAGCTCGCCATCGCCGCCACGGCGTAAAGGATGCCGCGCCACAGGTGCCCGCCGACAGCCTCGCCCGCGGCCTCGCCGGAGGTCTGCATCATGAGCAGCATGCCCAGAACCGTGAGCAGCAGTCCCGGCACCAGCGCCACCCAGCGCATCGCCTGCGGTTTGCCCAGCACCATGACCCACAGGGGAATCGTACCGATGATGAGCACCGGCAGGGCCGCGCCCGCGTCGGCGATGGCCAGCACGAGCAGCAGGTAATAACCGGTGTAGCCGAGCACGCTCAACGCCAGCGCGGCACCGGCCTGCCGCAGCGTCGGCACGCGTGGCACCGGCCCGCCCGCTGCGCGGCGCGCGTGGCCCAGCAACAGCAGCAAGGCCGAGAACAGACCACAGGCCACGAACCGGCCCACGGTGTAGTCCACCGAGGTGAACCCCTCGACGATCAGCGGGGCGACAAAGGTCATGCCCCAGAAAGCCCCCGCGCCGAGACCTGCCAGGATGCCCATCACCATGCCGGGCGGCCAGGCCAGCGGCCGACCCGCTTCAACCGACATCAAGCGTCATACCCCAAAACCGTCGTCCGCAGCGATCACCGCGCCGTTGATGAAATGGCTCTCGTTGGCGCACAGCATCATCAGCACCGCATCCAGGTCGGCGGGTTGGCCCACGCGTTTGCGCGGCAACATGTTGATGAGCTTCTGGCCCTGTTCGGTCTGCCAGTGGTGGTGGTTGATCTCGGTGTCGATGTAACCCGGGCAGATGGCGTTGACATTGATGCCGAAACGCCCCCACTCCATCGCCATCGCCTTGGTCATGTGCACCACGGCGGCCTTGCTCATGCAGTACACGCCGATCTGCGGCAGCACCTTGAGCCCGGCCATCGAAGCGATGTTGACGATGCGTCCACCCACATAGGTGCCCGGCGCCGCGCCCTTGGCCCGCGCCAGCATGCGCTTGGCCACTTCCTGTGCCACGAAGAAAGCGCCCTTGGTGTTGGTGTCGAAGATGAAGTCGTAGTCCTCTTCGCCCACATCCTGCAAGCGCTGCGTGGTGCTCACGCCCGAGTTGTTGATCAGGATGTCGATGGCGCCCACTTCGGTCTCGGCGTGCGCGATCGCGGCCTTGATCGACGCCAGATCGGTCACATCGAGCGCGACAACATGGGCGTCGCCGCCATCGGCTTCGATGTGGGCACGCAAGGCCATCAGGCGGTCGGTGCGGCGGCTGGCCAGCACCACGGCGGCCCCGGCATTGGCCAGCGTCTTGGCAAACTGCTCACCCAGACCGCCCGAAGCGCCGGTGATGAGTGCCACGCGGCCCGAAAGATCCAGCGAGTAAGCCATTTGGATTTCCTCCTCATATGGGACCACCGCGAAGGCACTCGCGTCGGCCGTGACACCGATTGTGGCGCATCGCCCACTAGAATCCGTCTCCATCACGACAATGACTGCCCCATGTTCCTGACGATGGGCTTGCGCTGTCAGACGAAACATCCACCAGAGACTGCACCCCATGAGCCCAGAAGAAATCCTCAGCACCTACGGTCCGCGAGAAGCGATGGAATACGACGTGGTGATCGTCGGCGGCGGCCCCGCCGGCCTGGCCACCGCCATCCGCCTCAAGCAGCTCGCCGCCGACAAAGGCAGTGAGATCAACGTCTGCGTGCTGGAAAAGGGCTCCGAGCCCGGCGCCCACATCCTCTCGGGCGCGGTCATGGACCCCAAGGCCATCACCGAGCTGTTCCCGAACTGGAAGGAACTCGGCGCGCCGCTGAACCAGCCGGTGACCGGCGATGACCTGCTCGTGCTCAGCGAAACCGGCGCCCAGCGCACGCCCGACTGGCTGATGCCGCGCAACTTCGACAACCACGGCTGCTACGTCATCAGCCTGGGCGCCGTCACCAAATGGCTGGGCGAACAGGCCGAAGCCCTGGGTGTGGAGATCTTCCCCGGCTTCGCCGCCGCCGAAGTGCTCTACAACGAGGACGGCTCGGTCAAGGGTGTGGCCACCGGCAACCTGGGCGTGGGCAAGGACGGCGAGCCCATGGAGAGTTTCCAGATCGGCATGGAACTGCACGCCAAGTACACCGTGTTCGCCGAGGGCGCGCGCGGCCACCTGGGCAAGCAGCTGATCGCCAGGTACAAGCTCGACGAAGGCAAGGACGCCCAGACCTTCGCCATCGGCATCAAGGAGCTGTGGGAAGTGCCGGCCGACAAGGCCAAGCCGGGCCTGGTGGTGCACACCGCCGGCTGGCCGCTGAACGACGACGCCTTCGGCGGCGGCTTCCTCTACCACCTCGAGGGCAACAAGGTCACGCTGGGCTACGTCATCGGCCTGGATTACCAGAACCCCTGGATGAGCCCGTTCGAAGAGATGCAGCGCTGGAAGACCCACCCCAGCATCAAGGCGCACATCGAAGGCGGCAAGCGCCTGGGCTACGGCGCACGCGCACTGAACAATGGCACGCCGCAGGCCCTGCCAAAACTGGTGTTCCCGGGTGGCGCCATGGTCGGCTGCGATGCCGGCTTCCTGAACGCTGCGCGCATCAAGGGCAGCCACGCGGCCATCAAGAGCGGCATGCTGTGCGCCGAGGCGGCTTTCGAGGCCGTGGCGGCGGGCCGCCAGTCCGACGAACTCACCGCGTTCGAGAGCGGCTTCAAGGCCAGCTGGCTGCACGAGGAGCTCTGGACCTACCGCAACTTCAAGAACTGGTTCAAGAAGAGCCCGCTCATGGGCAAGCTCATGACCGGGGTGGAGCACTGGTTCCTGCCCAAGGTGGGCGTGAGCGTGCCGCCCTGGACGCTGCACAACACGGCCAAGGACCACACCAAGCTGAAGCCGGCGGCCGAGATGCCGCAGATCACCTACCCCAAGCCCGACGGCGTGATCACCTTCGACCGCCTCTCCAGCGTGTTCGTCAGCAACACCAACCACGAAGAGCAGCAGCCGGCGCACCTGACGTTGAAGGATGCATCGGTGCCGGTGCAGATCAACCTGGCCAAATACGCCGGGCCCGAGAGCCGCTACTGCCCGGCTGGGGTGTACGAGTTCGTCAACAAGGACGGGGCCGACCAGCTGGTGATCAACGCGCAGAACTGCGTGCACTGCAAGACCTGCGACATCAAGGACCCGACGCAGAACATCGTCTGGGTCACGCCCGAGGGCGGTGGCGGGCCGAACTACGCCGGCATGTGAAGCCGCTCAACCCCTGAAAAGGCCGCCCCGGAGCGGCCTTTTCCCTTTGCAGCAACACCCGGGCCAGACGGTGCCGCCGATCGGCAGGTCAAATATTGCAAAAAGTATCAGGGCCGATATTCTGGCGACACTTCCCGACCCGCCGCCATGAACACCGCAGCCCTCTACAAGCACCGCTGGACACTCATCCGGATGCCTTTGGCGTTGTTCGCGATCGCTCTGGCCAGCGGGGTCTGGTGGTGGTGGAATCCCATGCCGCCAACCCGGCTGACCATCAGCACCGGCCTGGCCGACGGCGCCTACCCGCTCCATGCCTCGCGCTACGCCGAAGCCCTCGCCCGCCGGGGCATCCAGCTGGACGTCCAGCTGTCGGCTGGTTCACCCCAGAATCTCGAACGCCTGCAGGCCCACCCCGCGACGGCCGATCTGGCCCTGGTGCAAGGCGGCTTCGGCTGGTCTTCCGCCGTCGGCCCGGACGTTCCGAAGGCATCGGTGCAGACGCTCGCCAACGTGGACATCGAAGCCTTGTGGCTGTTCAGCCAGGGCACCCCGCTGACCACACTGAGCCAGCTCGGGGGCCTGCGCGTGGCCGCCGGGCCCGAGGGCAGCGGGCACCACAACCTGCTGCGGCGCCTGCTGGCGCAGGACCGCGTACCGCCCGAAGACATCCGCTGGTCGGAACTCAGTGGCCTGCCGGCGCGCGACGCCCTGCTGCGCCATGAAGTGGACGCGGTGTTCATGGTCGCCACGCCGCGCTCCCCCGGTGTAGAGGCCCTGCTGGCGGCCCCCGGGGTGCGCCTGGCAACGCTGCAGGGCACCGGAGCGATCGCCGAGCGCAACAAGTACCTCGAAAGCCGCCTGCTGGCTCAGGACGCCATGGGCGCCAACCTGCCCTCCGCAGACACGGCCATGCTGACCACCCCGACCCATCTGCTGGCCCGCGAAGACCTGCATCCGGCGCTCAAGCGGATGGTGACCGCCGTGGCTGTGGAAGTGCATGGGCAGAGTGGTCCCTTTCACCGTGCTGGCGAGTTCCCTTCCTTGCGCGCCAGCGACTTCCCCTCAGCGCCGGAATCCCGCAGGGTCATGCTGCGGGGCCTCAACCTGTTTGAACAACACCTGCCGTTCTGGTGGGCCCAGGTGACCGAGCGCCTGCTGCTGATCGGGCTGCCGGTGCTGCTGGTCACGGCCCTGCTGGTCCTGCTGGTGCCGGCCTGGCTGCGCTGGCGCCTCGAAGGGCACGTCATGCGCTGGTACGGTGAACTGCGCTTCATCGAGGACGATCTCGCCAGCCAGAATCTGGATGTCGGGGGCATGGAGCTGAGCCACATCCACAACCGCCTGCGCCGCATGGAAACGGCCGTCGCGACCATGCAGCTGCCGGAAGAACTGGCCCAGCACTGGTTCACCCTCCGGCAGCACATCGAGTTCGTGCGCTCACGCATCCTGGAGTACCGCGGGCGATGAAACTGATGCTGCTCTACCGTCGCCGCTGGCTGCTGATCTACCTGCCCATCCTGCTGGCACTGGCGGGTGTGCTGGCCATGGTGACCCGCCTCTGGCAACCGCTGCCGCCGCAGCGGCTGGTGATCGGAACCGGTCCGGCCCAGAGCAGCTACCTGCGGCTCGCCCAGCTCTACGCCAGCCGCCTGGAACACCGGGGCATCGCCGTCGACCTCGTCCCTCACCCCCGACCGCAGGACGCGCTGCAGCACATGACACAGGGCGACGGCGCGGTCGACGTCACCTTTGCCCAGGGCCTGTACGCCCCCGCCCATGCAACGCCCACCCCGGCCGACGGCGTGCAGGCGCTGGCCGTGATCGGTCACGAAATCATCTGGATCTTCGCCCGCGACGACATTGCCGACATGGGCCAGCTGCGGGGCCGGCGCATCGCCACATCGGTGGCGGACTCGTCGAACCGGATCGCGGCCGATCTCCTGCTGACCCACCTGCGCATCCGTCCCGACGAGGTCGAATTCGTGCCCGAGGTGGGTGACTCGGCGCTCGCGGCCCTGGCCGAGGGACGAGTGGATGCCGTCGTCCATGTCGCCACCGGCGACTCCCAGACCGCCAACGCGCTCGCCCGGCTGAATGGGGTGCATATCCTGGGCATGGAGCGTGCCGGTGCCCTGGCGGCGCGCGAACGCCGGCTGTGGCCCGTGGTCATGCCGCAAGGCTCCATCGAACTGCGCAGCCAGCTGCCGGCCAGAGACCTGCCCACCATGGTCACCCTGACACACCTCCTGGTCCGGCCCGGCCTGCATCCCGCCCTGCAGCGTGCGCTGCTCGATGTGGCCGGCGAACTGCACATCATGAGCGGTTTTCTCGAGACCCCGGGTCGCTACCCCACCACCGTCGGCAGCGACTTCCCGGTCTCACCTGCGGCTCTGCAACACGCCCGCGGCGAGCGTCCCTGGATGGAAACCCTGCTGCCCTTCGGCACCGCGCAAAGAGCCGAACTGTTCCTGTACGCGGTGCTGCCCCTGGGACTGCTCGGCGTGGCCCTGCTGCTGCGCGCGCCGCGCTACATCGACTGGCGGGTCGACGCCGCCCTGCAGCACATCTACGGCGAAGTGCGCTTCATGGAGGAAGACCTCAACCGGCAGCCGGCCCACAAGCCGGCCTCGCTGCAGCCTCTGCTGGAACGGCTGGACATCCTGGAGCGGCAGGTGGCGCAAATGCAGCTGCCCAACCGCTATGCCGGTCGCGGCTACACCCTGCGCCAGCATCTCTACGAGACCCGCCAGCGACTGATCGCGATGTATGCGGTCTGAGACCCCGCCCATGCACCTCCATGCCAATCTGGTGCAGCGCCTTCAGGCACTCGCCAGCGGCCCGCGCCGCCTGCTCGGCATCGTCGGCGCCCCCGGTTCGGGCAAGTCCACGCTCGCCCAGCTGATCACCCAACACCTGGGTGCACAGGCGCAGGCGGTTCCCATGGACGGTTTCCACCTGGCGCAGGCCGAACTGGAACGGCTGGGCCGGGCCCGGCGCAAAGGCGCGCCCGACACTTTCGACGCCGCTGGTTATGCCGCCCTGCTGCGCCGCCTGCGTGCGCAAAGCGGCAACGAGGTGGTCTATGCGCCCGACTTCCGGCGCGAGATCGAAGAGCCGGTGGCGGGCGCGCTGCCGGTGTTCGCCAGCCCGCCCTTGATCGTCACCGAAGGCAACTACCTGCTGCTCGACGAAGGCGACTGGCAACCGGTGGCCGGTCTGCTCGACGAAGTCTGGTACCTGCACGTGGACGCCGCCCTGCGGCTGGAGCGTCTCTCTGCACGGCACCAGCAGTTCGGCCGCAGCCGCGAGCAGGCGCTGGAATGGATCGCCAGCACCGACGAGCCCAACGCACGGCGGATCGAAGCCGCTGCACACCGCGCGCAGCGCCACATTGGCTGGGATCCCGCAGCCAACAGCTACATCTTTCTGAGCATTTGACCCAGGTCTGGCAGCGGTTTTCACACCAATGACATGCGACGCCGGCAGAGTGGCGCCTGTCGTTGGAGCAAAAAATGTTGAGAAAGACAGAAAAAGGCCGGCATGAGCTGCGTCCGGGCAACCGGACCCTGGGTCAGCGCGAGCGGGCCATTCTGCTGCTGGCCGATGGGCAACAAAGCGAATCGCAGATGGCGGCCCTGTTCACCGGCGATGGCCGGCAACTGGTGGATCTGCTGCTGGAGCAGGGCTATCTGGAGCGACGCGGCGCTGTGCAGGCTGACAAGGGCACCACGATGGACGTGCGTTCGAAGCCGAACAGTCCGCAGGGGTCTGACCAGGCCAGCCCCACCGGCGCGCATGGTGATGCGTTCACGGGCGGCCGATCCCTGGCCACCGCACGCATGTTCCTGTTCGACCTCAGCGAGCGCCTGTTTGCTCCGCGCGACAAGGCCCTCGCGGCCCGATACCGGTCCGCGCTGCGCGAGGCGCGCGATGCCGTGGCCATGCTCGCGGTGGGCCGCGAGATGATCGTCGACGTGGAAGCGCTGGCGGGCAGTGCACGTGCTGACGGCATCAGCGAGCGGCTGGCGAAACTGCTGCCCGTGGAACTGCTGGAAACCATGGGTTGAGCCCTGTCGGGCAAGGTATCCGTTAAACTCGTCGGGTCAGGAGAGAGCTCCCCGAACCGGGAGCCGCCGAAGGCGCAGGCGACCGGAACACGGTCCTGAACGCTCAGGCAAAAGGACTGGCAAGCACCGGCTGCAGAGCGGGTGTACCCCCCTGGAGAGAGACCGCCCGCGAGGTGGTCCACCGAAGGAGCAAGCGCGGCATCGCCCGCGTGAATCTCTCAGGTAAAGCGGACAGCGGGGCAGCGCACGGATGAACCGTGTCCACCCTCCCCTGGGAGGCCTGCCCACTCAGCGAGCGCGTTTGCGCCGCAGAAAGCCCGCCGTGTCCGACCCCTCCGATCTGCTCAAGACCCCGCTGCATGCCCTGCACCTGGAACTCGGCGCCCGCATGGTGCCCTTCGCCGGCTACAGCATGCCGGTGCAGTACCCCGCCGGCCTGATGGCCGAACACCACCACACCCGCACCGCCGCCGGCCTGTTCGACGTCTCGCACATGGGCCAGCTGCGCCTGGTCGGCCCCGATGCCGCCGCCGCGTTCGAGTCGCTCATGCCGGTGGACGTGATCGACCTGGCCGTCGGCAAGCAACGCTACGGTCTGCTGCTCAACGATGCCGGCGGCATCATCGACGACCTGATGTTCGTCAACCGCGGCGACGACATCTTCGTGATCGTCAACGGCGCCTGCAAACACGGTGACCTGGCGCACATCGTCGAGCGCATCGGTGGCCGTTGCACCGTGGAGCCCCAGTTCGACCGCGCCCTGCTGGCCCTGCAAGGCCCGCAAGCCGTGACCGCGTTGCAGCGCCTGCTGCCCGGCGTCGAGAAACTGGTGTTCATGACCGGCGCCGCGTTCACCTGGAACGGTGCCGACCTGTTCGTCACCCGCAGCGGCTACACCGGTGAAGACGGCTGCGAAATTTCCCTGCCCGCGGCCAGCGCCGATGCGTTTGCCCGCGCCCTGCTGGCACAGCCCGAAGTCAAACCCGTCGGCCTGGGCGCGCGCAACTCGCTGCGCCTCGAAGCCGGCCTGTGCCTCTACGGCAACGACATCGACGTGACCACCACACCGGTGGAAGCCGCATTGAACTGGGCGATGCAGAAGGTGCGCCGCACCGGTGGTGCGCGTGCCGGCGGTTTTCCCGGCGCGGCCCGCGTGCTCGGCCAGCTCGACGGCACCGAGCCCTTGACCCGCAAGCGCGTGGGCCTGATCGCGCTGGAACGTGTGCCGGTGCGTGAGCACGTCGAACTGCAGGGCCTGGACGGCCAGAAGATCGGCGAAGTCACCAGCGGCCTGCTCGGCCCGACGGCCGACAAGCCGGTCGCCATCGGCTACGTCGCCCCCGGGTTCGCCGCCATCGGCACCCGCGTCAACGCCATCGTGCGCGGCAAGGCCGTGCCGATGGAGGTCGCGCCCATGCCCTTCGTTCCCAATCGTTATTTCCGCGGCTGAGTCAGCCCTTTCCAACTTTCTTCACCGGAGCCCCCCATGACCACCAAGTACACCGAAGACCACGAATGGATCAGCGTTGACGGCGACATCGCCACCGTCGGCATCACCCACCACGCGCAGGACGCGCTGGGCGACGTGGTGTTCGTCGACCTGCCCGAAGTGGGCAAGACCCTGGCCCAGAAGGACGTCGCTGGCGTGGTCGAGTCCGTCAAGGCCGCTGCCGACGTGTACATGCCCGTCAGCGGCGAAGTCACCGAAGTGAACGAAGCCCTGCGCGACGACCCTTCGCTGGCCAACAGCGATCCCCTGGGCGCGGGCTGGTTCTTCAAGGTCAAGCTCAGTGATGCCGCCCAGGTCGACGCCCTGCTCGACGCCACCGCCTACGAAGCCTTCTCCAAGCAAGGCTGACCCACCCCTGCCGCGTTGCGCGCGTCCCCCCTCAAGGGGGCAGCGCCAGCGGCCCGGCAATGCCGGTTCCGCGGCACCCGCTGGCTCGCTGCCCCTCACGCGAACCACCAGTCCATCACCTCACACTTCCACTCCAATCTGCAGGTCTTCCCATGCTGATGCCGTCTGTCAAACCCCTGGATGAACTCGAAAATGCCAGCGAGTTCATTGCCCGCCACATCGGCATCAGCGAAGCCGACGAAACGATGATGCTGTCGGTCATCGGCGAGGCCTCGCGCCGCGCCCTGATCGACGGCATCGTGCCGCGCAGCATCGCGCGCAGCACCGGCATGGATCTGCCGCCGGCGACCACCGAAGCCGCGGCGCTGGCCGAACTCAAGGCCATCGCCTCGAAGAACAAGGTCTTCAGGAGCTTCATCGGCCAGGGCTACTACGGCACCCACACGCCGGGCGTCATCCTGCGCAACGTGCTGGAGAACCCCGCCTGGTACACCGCCTACACGCCCTACCAGGCCGAGATTTCGCAGGGCCGCATGGAAGCGCTGGTGAACTTCCAGACCCTGGTGACCGACCTCACCGGCATGGCCATCGCCAATGCGTCCATGCTGGATGAGGCCACGGCCGCCGCCGAGGCGATGACGCTGGCCAGGCGCTCGGTCAAGGCCAAGGGCTCGGTGATCGTGGTTGCCGGTGACGCGCACCCGCAGACCATCGAGGTGATCCAGACCCGCGCGAAACCGCTGGGCCTGACGGTCAAGCTGGCGAACTCGGCGCCCGAGTGGTCCGAGGCGCTCAAGGGCGACGACTACTTCGCCGTGCTGGCGCAGTACCCCTCGACCAGCGGCCGCATCGACGACCTGCGCGCCGACGTGACCACCGTGCACGGCAAACAGGCGGCCTTCATCGTGGCTGCCGACCTGCTGGCGCTGACGCTGCTGGTGCCCCCGGGCGAGTTCGACGCCGACATCGTGGTCGGCACCACGCAGCGCTTCGGCATGCCCATGGGTGCGGGCGGCCCGCACGCTGCCTACATGGCCTGCCGCGACGAGTTCAAGCGCTCCCTGCCCGGCCGACTGGTCGGCGTGAGCGTGGACACCCACGGCAACCCGGCCTACCGCCTAGCGCTGCAGACGCGCGAACAGCACATCCGCCGCGAGAAGGCCACCTCCAACATCTGCACGGCGCAGGTGCTCCCGGCCGTCGTGGCCAGCATGTACACCGTCTACCACGGCCCGCAGGGCCTCAAGCGCATCGCCCAGCGTGTGGCGGCCTACACCGCCGTGCTGGCCGCCGGCCTGCAGCAACTGGGCTGCGCGCTGACCAGCAGCTCGGCCTTCGACACGCTCACCGTCAAGGCCGCCGACGCGGCGCAGGCCCAGGCCATCGTGGCCAAGGCCGTCGCACAGGGCGCGAACCTGCGCCTCTCCTGGGGCCAGTACGTCAGCATGTCGCTGGACGAGACCACCACGCGCGAGGACATCGCCCTGCTGTGGTCGGTGTTCGCCACGGACGGTCAGGCACTGCCGACCTTCGACACCTTCGAGAAGGGCGTGGAACCGCTGATTCCGGCCGAACTGCGCCGCACCAGCGCCTACCTCACCCACCCGGTGTTCAACAGCCACCACAGCGAGACCGGCATGCTGCGCTACATCCGCGCGCTCGCCGACAAGGACCTCGCGCTGGATCGCAGCATGATCCCGCTGGGCAGTTGCACCATGAAGCTCAACGCCACCAGCGAGATGATCCCCATCACCTGGCCCGAGTTCGCCAATGTGCATCCCTTCGCCCCGGCCGACCAGCTGCAGGGCTACAAAGAGCTGGACGAGCAGCTGCGCGCCTGGCTCTGCCAGGCCACGGGTTACGCCGGCATCAGCCTGCAGCCCAACGCCGGTTCGCAGGGCGAGTACGCCGGCCTGCTGGCGATCCAGGCCTGGCACGCCTCGCGCGGCGACACGCACCGCAACATCTGCCTGATCCCCTCGTCGGCCCATGGCACCAACCCCGCCTCGGCCCAGATGGCGGGCCTGCAGGTGGTGGTGACCAAGTGCGACGAGAACGGCAACGTGGACATGGCCGACCTGCAGGCCAAGTGCGAACAGCACAGCGCCAACCTGGCCTGCGTGATGATCACCTACCCCTCGACCCACGGCGTGTTCGAGACCACGGTGAAGGAACTCTGCGCCCTGGTGCACCAGCATGGCGGCCGCGTCTACGTGGACGGCGCGAACATGAATGCGCTGGTCGGCGTGGCCGCACCGGGCGAGTTCGGCGGCGACGTGAGCCACCTGAACCTGCACAAGACCTTCTGCATCCCGCACGGCGGCGGCGGTCCGGGTGTGGGTCCGGTCTGCGTGGTCGAGGACCTCGTGCCCTTCCTGCCGGGTCATGGCCGAGGTGCCGAGCCCGGCGGCGTGTGCGGTGCGCCGGCGTCGGCCCACGCCGTCGGTGCCGTCAGCGCAGCGCCGCTGGGCAACGCGGCCGTGCTGCCCATCAGCTGGATGTACATCCGCATGATGGGTCCCCAGGGCCTGCAGCACGCCACCGAGGCCGCCATCCTGTCGGCCAACTACATCAGCAAGCGCCTGGCCGACCACTACCCCACGCTCTACGCCTCGGCCAACGGCCATGTGGCCCACGAGTGCATCCTGGACCTGCGCGGCCTCAAGGAAACCAGCGGCGTGATGGCCGAGGACGTGGCCAAGCGCCTGATGGACTACGGCTTCCACGCCCCCACGCTGAGCTTCCCGGTCGCCAACACGCTGATGGTCGAGCCGACCGAGAGCGAGACGCTGGAAGAGCTGGACCGCTTCATCGCCGCGATGATCGCGATCCGTGAAGAGATCCGCCGCATCGAACGTGGCGAATGGCCACAGGACGACAACCCGCTGAAGAACGCGCCGCACACCGCCGACAGCCTGATGAAGGCCGACTGGCCACATCCCTATGGCCGCGACGTGGGTTCCGCCTCGCAATCGACCCGTGCGCACGCCAAGTACTGGCCGCCGGTGGGCCGCATCGACAACGTCTACGGCGACCGCAACCTGTTCTGCAGCTGCGTGCCGGTCAGCGAGCTGGACTGAGACCTGTCCCTGACCCCGTCTTCACAGGGCGCCGCTGGCGCCCTGTGTTTTTTGTGCCCGGGGTGACGGCCAGAAAGCCGGCGATCCAGCCCGGCATCTGTTCGCGCAGGATGCGCAGGGCCGGTGCCTCCTGCCGGCGGGCCAGGGTGACCAGCCCGAAGCGCGCCGTGGAATTGAGCGCCGGCGTCATGTCCAGCGGCACCAGCCCCTCGGCCGCGGCGTTGGCGGTCAGCACGATGGCGTGGCTGTGCCGGGCGACCTCGATGATGTTCAGCGTCTCATCACTGCGCAAGGTCACCATGTCGTCCGGGTTGGCCTGCGGTCCATAGCGGTCGATCAGCATGCGCGCCACCTCGTCGCTCAAGGGCGTGGAAGCGACCGGATAGGCCAGCACCTCGTCGATGCGCACCGGCCGCCCGAGCCCGATCAAGGGGTGATCGGGACGCACCAGGAAGCCCGCCTCCAGCTCGAAGGTCAGCGCGATCTGCAGATCGGCCGAAGGCCGCACCGATCGCACGTCCACCACCAGCGCATCCAGCCGCTGGTCCCGCAACGCATCGATCAGGACGGCGGTGTTGCCGCGCGAAATCTGCAGCTGCAGCCGCGGGTGGTGCTCGGCCATGTAGAGCATCAACCGCGTGGACAGCAGAGCGCCGGGCCCCGAACTCAGGCCGATCCTCAGGCTGCCGATCAGCCCCGCATGCAGCCCCTTGCCGGTCTGCTTCAGCGCTTCGGCATCGGCCACCAGGCGCCGGGCGCGCTGCAGCGCCTCGTGCCCGAACGGCGTGAGCGCGATGCGCCGGCCCAGGCGATCGAACAGGCGTTCGCCCAGCTCGTCCTCGAGCGACTGGATGCTGCGCGTGAGCGCCGGCTGGGTCAGGAACAAGGCCCGCGAGGCCTGCACGAAAGCCCCCGTTTCGGCCAGCACCACGAAGTGTCGCAACTGCACGAGCGTCATCCAGAACCTCCATTGAAAGTTATGGATTATTGATGATCAATGCATTGGACTTTACAACGACGGCTTACTAACATGCAGAAAAGTTCATGTTTCAAGGAGCCCACTGCATGGATCGACTCAGTGACGCGGCTGTCGCGGAATTCACCGCCATTCGCCGCGACATCCACCGCCACCCGGAACTGGCGTTCAACGAACGCCGCACCGCCGCCCTGGTCGCTGCCCAGCTGGGCGCCTGGGGTTACGAAGTCAGCATGGGACTGGGCGGCACCGGGGTGGTCGGACAGCTCAGGCGCGGGACATCCTCGCGTTCCATCGGCCTGCGCGCCGACATGGATGCCCTGCCGATCGCCGAAGGCACCGGCGCGGCCTGGGCCAGTTGCACGCAGGGCGTCATGCACGCCTGCGGCCACGACGGCCACACCGCCATGCTGCTGGCCGCCGCGCATCATCTGGCGCAGCACGGCCGCTTCGACGGCACGCTGAACCTGATCTTCCAGCCCGCCGAGGAAGGCGGAGGCGGCGCGCTGAAGATGATGGAGGACGGCCTGTTTCAGCGCTTCCCTTGCGACGCCATCTTCGCCATGCACAACATGCCGGGCACGCCGCAGGGACATCTGGTGTTCCGCAGCGGTCCCACCATGGCCTCCTCGGACTACGCCACCGTCACCCTGCAAGGCGTGGGTGGGCACGGCGCCATGCCGCACAAGGCCACCGACCCGCTGGTGGCAGCGGCCTCGATCGTCATGGCGCTGCAGACCATCGTCTCGCGCAATGTCGATCCGCTGCAGCCGGCCGTGGTCACGGTCGGCGCGCTGCAGGCCGGCGAAGCCAACAACGTGATCCCGGACAGCGCCCGGCTGGAGATCAGCCTGCGCGCACTGGACCCGCAGGTGCGGCGCGACATGGAGCGGCGCATCAAGGACCTGATCCAGCTGCAGGCGCAGAGCTACGGTGTGCACGCCGACATCCAGTGGCGTCCCGGCTACGCGGTGCTGGTCAACGACGAACAGCAGACCGCCCGCGCGCTGGCCGTGGCGCAGAAGCATTTCTCCGCCGAGCAAGTCAACCCGCAGGGGCCCATGCTCACCGGCAGCGAGGACTTCGCCTTCATGCTCGAACGCGTGCCGGGCTGCTACCTCTTCATCGGCAACGGCGTCGATGGCGAACCCGGCGCCTGCATGGTGCACAACCCCGCCTACGACTTCAACGACCTGAACATCGCCCCCGGCGCAGCCTACTGGGTCGCGCTCGTGCAGGACCTGCTTTCCCCCACCCCTTGAGAACCACGACAGGAGACAACACCATGAACGCACGCATCCGCATCCAGACGCTCATCGTCGGCGCCACACTGGCCACCCTCGGCCTGACCGGCACGGCCATCGCCCAGACCTTCCCCGCCAAACCGGTGACGCTGATGGTCCCCTACCCGGCCGGCGGCCTGTCGGACGTGATCGCACGCTCGGTCAACATCACCCTGGGCAAGCAGCTCGGCCAGCCGGTGGTGATCGAAAACCTGGGTGGCGCCAGCGGCTCCATCGCGGCGCAGAAGGTGCTCAACGGCCCCTCGGACGGCTACACCCTGTTCCAGGGTTCGCCCAATGAACTGATCCTGGCGCCGCTGGCGATTTCATCGATCAAGTTCAAGAGCGAAGACTTCCGCCTGGTACAGATGATCGCCACCGCGCAGATCGCCTTCCTCGCGAAGAAAGACCTGCCGGTCAACAGCGTGGACGAATTCGTGGACTACGCGCGCAAGGCCGCCAAGGACGGCAAGCCGCTGACCTTCGCCAGCGTCGGCCCCGGTTCGTTCTACCACCTGCTGGGCGAGCACCTGTCCAAGGTCACCGGCATCCCGATGATCCACGTGCCCTACAAGGGCGCGGCCCCCGCCGAGCAGGATTTGATGGCCGGCCAGGTGGACTTCTTCCTCGCGCCCTACGGCAAGAAGTACGACGAGATGCAGAAGCAGGGCCGCGTCAAGGTGCTGGCCATGCTCAACAGCGAGCGGCTGGACAGCGTGAAGCAGTACCCCGCCGTCAGCGAAAGCAAACAGCTCAAGGACTTCACGTTCAAGATCTGGACCGGCTACTTCGTGAAGAAGGACACCCCGGAGCCGGTGGTCAGCGCGCTGCACAAGGCCATCACCGGCACGCTGGGCGACGCCGGCGTGCACGCCGCGCTCGAAGCCAACAGCCAGCTGCTGCCCAAACCACAGACGCTCGCCGAAGCCGACAAGGCCTACACCGACGGCACACAACAGTTCCGGGCCATCGTCAAATCCATCGGTCTGCAGGCACAATAGACGCCTTCTTCCGTCGATCGGGAGAGACCGGGCCTGCAAAGGGAACCGGCGCCGAAGGAGCAACCGCCCCGGAAACTCTCAGGCCAAAGGACCGATCGACGACCGCGCCATTCAAAGCGCACAACTCTGAAGAGTGGCCGGGATTCGTCCCCCGGCCCACCGCAGGAGCAAGCCCGCCGCCACGGCGGGTGAATCTCTCAGGTCACAAACAGAGGGGGTCATGGCCCGCACACGGTGTGCGGGGCGTGCCCCTTTGTTTGACGGCCTTCAAAGAGATTCCCATGGCACAGCAACACCTCATCGTCATCGGCGGCGGCATCACCGGCGTCACCAGCGCCTACGCCCTGGCGCGTCAGGGTCACCGCGTCACCCTGATCGAAAAACACCGCTACGCGGGCATGGAAACCAGCCACGCCAACGGCGGCCAGCTCTCGGCCTCCAACGCCGAAACCTGGACCCACCCCTCCACCCTGCTCAAGGGCATCAAGTGGATGCTCAAGGCCGATGCGCCGCTGCTGGTCAACCCCAAGCCCAGCTGGCACAAGCTGAGCTGGTTCGCCGAGTTCGCGGCGTCCATTCCGAAGTACCGCGACAACACCATCGCCACCGCGAAGTTGGCGATCGCCGCGCGCGAGCACCTCTTCGGCTGGGCACAGGCCGAAGGCATCGATTTCGACCTCAAGCAGCAGGGCATCCTGCACATCTACCGCGACAAGGCCGGCTTCGACCATGCGGGTGAGGTCTCGAAGCTGCTGGCCGAAGGTGGCCTGCCACGCCGCGCCGTCACGCCCGACGAGATGCGCGCCATCGAACCCACGCTGGCCGGTGACTATTACGGCGGCTACTTCACCGAGAGCGACAGCACCGGCGACATCCACAAGTTCACCCACGGCCTCTCCCTGGCCTGCGAGCGCCTGGGCGTGAAGCTGCTCACCGGCCAGACGGTGGCGCGCGTGCAGAGCGACGGCGCGTCCGCAACGGTCACGCTGTCCAGCGGCGAGGTGGTGAGTGGCCATGCCGTGGTGGTCTGCGCCGGCGTGCACAGCCGCGCGCTCGGTGCGCAGCTGGGCGACCGCCTCAACGTCTACCCGGTCAAGGGCTATTCCATCACCGTGATGCTCAACGACGAAGCGAGCCAAGCCGCCGCGCCGCAGGTCAGCCTGCTGGACGACGAAACCAAGCTCGTCACCAGCCGCCTGGGGGTTGACCGCTTCCGCGTCGCGGGCACGGCCGAGTTCAATGGCATGAACCTCGACATCCGCGCCGACCGCATCCGCCCGCTGGTCAACTGGGTCAACCAGTGTTTCCCGGGTGTGAGCACGCGCCGCGTCGAGCCCTGGGCCGGCCTGCGGCCCATGATGCCGGACATGCTGCCGCGCGTCGGCCCCGGCCGCCGGCCCAACGTGTTCTACAACACCGGCCACGGCCACCTGGGCTGGACGCTCTCCGCCATCACCGCGCACCAGCTCACCGGACATGTGGCGCAGTGGCAGGCACAACAGCGCCACACGCGCCCGGTGATACCCGCCCCCGCTGTCTGACGCCGCACGCGCAACCAGCGGCGATCAGCGGGTATGGCGCCCACCGGCCCGCTGGTGCGGCGGGCTTGGGCTAAGCTCCCTGTGTTACCTCCAGCCGATCCGCCCATGCCCACCGATTTCCGCGTGCTGAGCGTCATCCCCCCGATGACACAGCTCAACACGCCCTACCCGTCCACCGCCTACCTCACCGGCTTCCTGCGTTCGCGCGGCATCGACGCGGTGCAGGAAGACCTGGCGCTGGCGCTTGTCCTGAAGCTGTTCACGCCGGCCGGCCTGGAGGCGGTGCGTGGCCGCGCGCTGGCCCAGGCCGAGGCGCAGCGCTCGGGCAGCGTGCACGCATTCCTCGACCAGTTCGACGCCTACCGCAGCACCATCGGCCCGGCCATCGCCTACCTGCAGGGCCGCGACTCGACGCTGGCCCACCGCATCGCCGCGCGCGGCCTGCTGCCCGAAGGCCCGCGCTTTGCCGCGCTCGACGCCTACGTGGACGACGGCAACGGCGACCCGCTGGCCTGGGCCTTCGGCGCGCTCGGCGTGCAGGACAAGGCGCGTCACCTGTGCACGCTCTACCTCAACGATCTGGCCGACGTGCTGCGCGACGCGGTGGACGAACGTTTCGAGTTCGTGCGCTACGCCGAGTCGCTCGCCAGCAGCCAGCCGACATTCGATCCCCTCGCGGCCGCGCTGGCCGCGCCGCCCACGCTGGTGGACGACTTGCTGAGCGACCTGACGCTGGCCGCCATCCACCGCCACAAGCCCGCGCTGGTGCTGCTCTCGGTGCCCTTTCCCGGTTCGGTCTACGCGGCCTTGCGCATCGCGCAGACCATCAAGGCGCACAACCCGCACATCCGCATCGCGCTGGGCGGCGGTTTTGTGAACACCGAACTGCGTGAACTGTCCGACCCGCGGGTCTTCGATTTCGTGGACTTCGTGACGCTGGATGCGGGCGAACGGCCGGTGCTCTCGCTGATCGAGCACCTGCACGGGCAGCGCGGGCGCCAGCGGCTGCAGCGCAGCTTCCTGCGCAACGCCGAAGGTGAAGTGCAGTTCGTGAACTTGGCCGAGCCCGACATCCCGTTCGAAGACGTGGGCACCCCCACCTGGGACGGCCTGCCGCTGGACCGCTACCTGAGCCTGCTCGACATGCTCAACCCCATGCACCGCCTCTGGAGCGACGGTCGCTGGAACAAGCTCACTGTGGCCCACGGCTGCTACTGGAAGAAGTGCAGCTTCTGCGACGTGAGCCTCGACTACATCGGCCGCTACGAAACCGCCACAGCACAGAAACTGGCCGACCGCATCCAGCAGATCGTCGAAGAAACCGGGCAGACCGGCTTCCACTTCGTGGACGAAGCCGCGCCGCCCAAGGCGCTCAAGGCGCTGGCCGAAGAACTGATCCGGCGCCAGCTCAACATCTCGTGGTGGGGCAACATCCGCTTCGAAAAAACCTTCACGCCCGAACTCGCCGAACTGCTCGCGCAAAGCGGCTGCATCGCCATGAGCGGCGGGCTGGAAGTGGCGAGTGACCGCCTGCTCAACCTGATGAAAAAAGGCGTGTCGGTCGAGCAGGTGGCGCGCGTGACCAAGGGCTTCAGCGACGCCGGCATCCTGGTGCACGCCTACCTCATGTACGGCTTTCCGACGCAGACGCTGCAGGACACGGTGGACGCGCTCGAATACGTGCGCCAGCTGTTCGAGGCCGGTTGCATCCAGAGCGGCTTCTTCCACCGCTTCAGCTGCACCGTGCACTCTCCTGTGGGCATGGACCCGGCGGCCTATGGCATTCAGCTGATCCCGCTGCCGCCGGTGAGCTTCGCCAAGAACGACATCGGCTTCATCGACCCCACCGGCACCGACCACGACGCGCTCGGCAGCGGCCTGCGCAAGGCGATCTACAACTACATGCACGGCCTGTGCGTGGAAGACGACGTGCGCCGCTGGTTCGAACACCTGCCGCAGCCCGTGCCGCGCGCCACCGTCAAGCGCGGAAAGATTGCGAAAGCACTCGCCGCCCACCACTGACCCCCTCACCGGAGGACCTCCCATGAAGCTCATCGGCATGCTCGACTCGCCCTATGTGCGCCGCGTCGCCATCTCGCTGCAACTGCTCGACCTCCCGTTCGAACACCAGTCGCTCTCGGTGTTTCGCACTTTCGACGAATTCAGCCGCACCAACCCGGTGGTGAAGGCGCCCACGCTGGTGTGCGACGACGGCACGGTGCTGATGGACTCGACCTTGATCCTGCAGTACGCCGAAGCCCTGACCCACCCACGCAGCCTGATCCCCCGGGAACCCGCAGCACTCGCTCACACGCTGCGCACCGTGGGCCTCGCGCTGGCCGCCTGTGAAAAATCGGTGCAGATCGTCTACGAGCGCGGCCTGCGCCCGGCCGAGAAACAGCATCAACCCTGGGTGGAGCGCGTCACCGGCCAGTTGCTCGCCGCCTGTAACGGGCTGGAGGCGCAGCTCGCCAGCCACCCGCCGGCCCTCACCCGCACCGCGCTGGACCAGGCCGGCGTGAGCACCGCCGTGGCCTGGGCCTTCATCCAGAACATGCTGCCGGAGGTGGTGCCTGCCAGCCGCTACCCGAACCTCGTGGCTTTCTCCCAAGCCGCCGAAGCCCTGCCCGAGTTCCGCGCCGCGCCCCACGGCGACAGCACCTACCGCCCGGCCTGAACCGCCCGAGGATCAGACCGCTCCGCGCAGGCCGCCCTTCATCTGGGCTGCGCCAGCCACTCGCGCATCATCACGATTTCTTTCTCCTGGGCTGCGATCACCTGCTCGGCGAGTTGACGCACCTTCGGGTCCCTGCCGTGCTTCAACACCACGCGGGCCATGTCGATGGCGCCCTGGTGGTGCGGGATCATGCCGGCCAGGAAATCGCGGTCGGCGTCGCCCGTGAGCGATCAGTCCACCCCGGCAGCGATCTGACGAAAAGCCTGCACGAGGGCGAAGGCGCCGCCCGCCCGCATGTCTCGGGCGGGCGCCATAGGTGTGCCAGCGCACAGACTTCTGAGCCACGCGGCGCCAGGATGCTGACGAATTGCCCCCAATGGCAAAAAAAAGCAAAAGAGGTACCCCTATGTTGAAAAGACTTCCGCTGTCCGTGGCGTTGTGCGCCACGTCCCTGGCCGCGCTGGCCCAGACGGTTCCAGGCGCGGGCCAGCAGCTGCAACAGCTGCCCGTGGTTCCGCCCCGCACGGTGCCTGCGCCACGGATCGAGATTCAAAAAGAACCCGCGCCGGTTGCGACGCCTGCGGACGCCAGCGCCATCGTGGTTCAGCGGCTCGCCGTGACCGGCGCCAGCGTCTATTCAGAGAGCGAACTGATGGCCATCGCCGGGTTTGTGCCCGGCCAGCGCCTGACGCTGGGCGACCTGAATGCGATGGCCGACCGGGTGACCAACCGGTATCGCCAGGACGGCTACCTGGTGGGACGCGCCTACCTGCCGGCGCAAGAGGTCAAGGACGGCGTCGTGACCATGGCGGTGCTGGAAGGCAGCTATGGCAACGTGAAGCTGAACAACACGAGCCGGCTGAACGACGGGGTGGCCCACGGCATTCTGGGTGGCCTGAACAGCGGCGAGGTGATCGCCTCCGAACCGCTGGAATCCCGTTTGCTGCAGTTGTCCGATCTGCCCGGCGTCGAGGTCCGGTCCACCCTGGTGCCGGGCGCGTCGCTCGGTCAGTCAGACCTGATGGTGGACGTGATCGAGGGTCCGCGCATCAGCGGCAGCGTGGACGCCGACAACGCCGGCAACCGCTACACGGGGGAAGTCCGCGTGGGCGCCACCCTCAACATCAACAACCCCGCCGGCTGGGGCGACATGGTGACGCTGCGCGCCCTGACCTCGGGCCCCGGCCTGCGCTACGGTCGCGCGGCCTACCAGGTGCCCGTCGGCAGGGGACGGGTGGGCGTGGCCGTGAGCCAGCTGGACTATGAGCTGGGCAAGGAATTCAAGCCCCTGGACGCCCACGGTCGGGCGCGCACCGCCAGCCTGTTCGGCAGTTACCCCTTGCTGCGCACCCGCAACAGCAACCACAGCGTGGGCCTGACCCTCGAGAACCGGCGGTTTGACGACCACGTGGGCGCGTTCGATTTCGTGAGTGAAAAGCACGCCCGGGTGGCGGTGGCGTCGATCTATGGCGACCACAGCGACATGGTGGGCGGGGGCGGCTTCAACAGCTACCTGCTGTCCCTCACGGCCGGCGACCTGGACATCCGCACGCCGTCGGTGCGCGCCACCGATGCCGCCACCGCGCGCACCCATGGCGGCTACGGCAAGCTGGGTTTCCAGCTGATGCGCGTGCAGCAGGTGACCGCATCGACCTCCTTCATGGCATCGGTCGGTGGTCAGTTGGCCTCCACCAATCTGGACTCGTCTGAAAAGATGCAGCTCGGTGGCATGTACGGCGTGCGCGCCTTTCCGGAAGGAGAAGCCTCGGCCGACCAGGGAGCGGTGCTGACACTGGAAGCCCGGCAACTGCTGCCCCTGTCGGACCGGGTTCCAGGCCAGGTCCAGCTGGTGGCCTTCGTGGATGCGGGTTCGGTCACCCTGAACAAGAACCCCTGGAGCGAAGGCTCCAACCACCGGCAGCTCAGCGGCGCCGGGGTGGGCGTCTACTGGGCCCGCGCCAACGATTTCTCCCTCAAGGCGTTCTATGCACGCCCACTTGGCGGCGACGAGGCCACGTCCGCGCCGCACAAATCCGGTCGTTTCTGGGTTCAGGTCGTCAAGTACTTCTGATCGCTCATCCAGCGCCCACGCAGGCCCGTGCTTGACGGGCCGTTCGCTCACAGAAGGTACAACATGAACCACATCCATCGCTCCATCTGGAACCGCTCCACCGGCACTTTCGTGGCCGTTTCCGAGCACGCACGCAACTCGGGCAAGGCCGCCTCGGCAGGCAGCTCGGGGGGCGTGGCCTTTCGCATCAAGGCCGTGTCCTTGCTGGTCATGCTGGCCTGCGGGTCGGTGGCCATGGCACAACCCACCGGGGGCGTGGTCACGTCCGGCAACGCCACCATCGCCGGGCCTTCGAACCAGTTGACGATCACGCAGACGACGCCCAACGCGGCCATCAACTGGCAGGGCTTTGGCATCGCGGCGGGCGAGTCGGTCCGGTTCGTGCAACCCGACAGCCGTTCAATCGCGCTCAACCGCGTGGTCGGCAACGACCCTTCCGCCATCCACGGCAACCTGTCTGCCAATGGCGCGGTGTTTCTCATCAACCCCCATGGCATCCTGTTCGGGCGCGGCTCGAACGTCAACGTGGGTGGCCTGGTGGCGTCCACGCTGAACCTGTCCGACGACGATTTCCGTGCAGGTCGCTACCACTTTTCGGGCGGTGGCAACGGCACGGTGGTCAACCAGGGCGTCATCCGGGCCGCGGACGGTGGCTACGTGGCCCTGCTGGGCGCGGGCGTCACCAACCAGGGCGACGTGGTGGCCCAGAAGGGCACCGTGGCGCTGGCGGCGGGCCGCAGCCTGACGCTGGACATGGCGGGCGACCGGCTGCTCAGCGTCAGCGTTGACGAGGGCACGGTCAACGCACTGGTGGAGAACGGCGGGCTGCTGCAGGCCGATGGGGGCCGGGTGATCATGACGACGCAAGCCGCGTCCAGCCTGATGTCCAACGCGGTCAACAACACCGGCGTGATCCAGGCCAGGACACTGGAAAACCGCAACGGCACGATCCTGCTGCTGGGCGGCATGCAGACCGGCACCATGCAGGTCGGCGGCACCTTGGACGCCAGTGCGCCGAAGGGCGGCGATGGCGGTTTCATCGAGACCTCGGCCGCGTCCGTCAAGATCGCCAGCAATGTGAACGTCACCACCGCAGCGGCCCGGGGCAAGACCGGCACCTGGCTGATCGACCCCCTGGACTTCACCATCGGCAGCGACCCCGGTGACAACATCTCGGGCAGCGCTCTTTCACTGGCGCTGGGCGACAACGACGTGATCATCACCAACGCGCCGGGGGTTGGCAATGGCGATATCTTTGTCGAGGATGCCGTCACATGGGGCAGCGCGACCACCCTGTCCCTGCGCGCCTCGCGGAATGTCAACATCAACGCAGCCATCACGACCACCGATGGCAGCCTGCAGGTTTCCGCAGGGACCGATGTCGCCGTGAATAGGGACATATCAACCACCGGTGGCAACGTGGAGATTTCCGCCGTGCGCGATGTCGCCGTGAATGCGCCCATCTCAGCCACCAATGGCAACGTGGAGGTTTGCTGCGGGCGGGACATCACGGTGGCCACGACGGGGGCCATCACCACCGTCAACGGCAGCATTCTGCTGGCGGCGGGACGGGATGCGACCGTCCAAGGAGCCCTGTCCGCGACCGACGGAAACATCATGGTCTGCGCCCCCGGGGACCTGACCATCGGCGGCGCGATCACGGTGACCGACGGCAGCACCATCCCAGGGCAAAGTCTGGGTCTGCCCCGGGGCCTGGTGCTGAGTGCCGGTTATGGCGCCACCAGCCCGGGCGAAGGCGGCACGCTCACCTTCGAGCCAACGGCGCCGACCACCGCCGTCACCAACGCGCCGGCGGCGATCTACTTCAACCCGGTGTCGTACGTCCCACCGTTCGACTACGAGCCCCAGTTTTCCCTGACCGAAGGTGCCGTCCTCACCCAGTACATGCTGGTGTTCCCGGAGGTCGCCAGCAAAACTTTCGACGGCACGACCACCGCCACGCTGACCGGCCTGAAAGGCCTGCCACCCGGCGCGACACTGGTCGCCGGCTCCGGCGCCAGCGCCCAGTTTTCCAACGCCACCCCCGGTGTCGACAAGACGGTGATCTTCAGCGGCTACACGCTGGACGTCGCCGACCCCGACACGGCCAACTACGCGTTTGCGGTTCCCAATTGCTGTGAACCTGTCGAGCTTAGAACGTCCGGTGACATCTCGGCCGCCGATACGCCGTTGCCTCCACCGCGGCAACCTCGCCCAAGGCCACCCGCACCAGCGCCAGCCCCGCTGCCACCGGTTTCACAGCCGGTGGTTCCGGCGTCCGGGGGCACGGACCGGGTGGTGGGCAACTGGAACCTCCCCGTCATTCCTTTGGCACAGGAAACACCTTATCGCCTGACGGTTGCGCCTTTGGCGCCCATCGGACCGGTCCTGCTCGCCCTGGAGTCCCCGGCCCCGGTGCCCGTGGCGCCAGCGCCGATCGTGGTCCCTGTCGAGGTGGCGCCTCCGGTGCTCGTCGCGCCGCCAGCACCCCGCAGGGTGGTGCCGGTTCGACCACCGAAGCAGGACCGCAACTGAGGCCGGCGTGTGGGCTTGCCTGCGCTCTGCCACCCGCCTGCACGTCCGCCTCGCCCGTCCGACAAGACGAGGACGGCGGCAGCGGGCGCCAGGATCGCGGTGCTGGCTTCGCTCGTGTTGGCGTGGGGCGCGGCGGCGCAGCCGCTGGTGGTCGGAAAGTCCGACCATCCCCCGGAGGAAGCCCACCACGCCTGGACCCAGGCCTCGACCGACAGCCGCCAGGTGGCCGCCTGGGTCATGCGTTCGGGGGACAACAGCGGTTTGCCGTTTGTGTTGATCGACAAGCGCCAGGCACAGGTGTTCGTCTTCAGCGCCGAGGCCCGCCTGCTCGGTGCCACACCCGCGCTGCTGGGTCTGGCGAAAGGTGACGACGCTTCTCCAGGCATCGGGCAGAAGCCCCTGTCACGCATCAAACCCCATGAGCGCACCACGCCTGCGGGGCGTTTCGTGGCGGCCCTGGCCAAAAATCTGTCTGGCGATCCGATTCTGTGGGTCGACTACGAAACGTCCATCTCCCTGCACGCCCTGCGCGGCAACAACCCCCGGGAACAGCGCATAAAACGCCTGACATCCCCCAGCACCCATGACAACCGCATCTCCTTCGGCTGCATCAACGTCGCACCGACGTTCTTCGGCGACGTGGTGATGAAGGCGTTTCAGGGCACCGAAGGCGTGGTCTATGTGCTGCCCGACACGCGTTCCCTGGCGTCGGTGTTTGCGCCGCACGGCTTCGCACCGACGCCGGACTGATCAGTCCGGGGATGTCGCGATCTGGCGCAGCGCCTGCTCGAACACCGCGGCGGGTTGCCCGCCGGAGATCAGGTGGCGGTCGTTGATGATGACGGCCGGCACCGAGTGGATGCCGTGGCTGTTGTAGAACTGTTCGCGCTCGCGCACGTCCTGCGCGAAGGCGTCGCTCGCCAGCACTTCGCGGGCGCGGCCTTCATCCAGACCGGCTTCGACCGCTGCCGCCAGCAACACCGCGTGATCGGCCGGACTTTCTGCGCGGCCGTGGTACGCGGTCAGCAGCGCCTTCTTCAACGCGTGCTGCTGGCCCGGGGCGCCCTCTTCGCCGGCCCACAGCAGCAGGCGGTGCGCGTCGAAGGTGTTCCAGATGCGGCCGCGGCCCTCGGCCTTGAACGTGAACCCGGCCTCGGCACCGCGCTGGCGGATCGTTTCGCGGATCTGCGCCTGCTGCTCGGCCGTGCTGCCGTATTTCTGCGTCAGGTGTTCGGTGACGTCCTGGCCCGCCGGGCCCATCTGCGGGTTGAGCTCGAAGGGCTGGAAGTGCATCTCGGCGCTGATGTCGCCCTGCACGGCGGCCAGGGCCTGTTCCAGTGCGGAAAGACCGATCGCGCACCAGGGGCAGGACACGTCGGACACAAAGTCGATTTTCAGGGTGGTGCTCATGGAACGGCATGTTACGGCCGGCGCAAGCCCCGCGCCCGCGCATGGGCTTGCGCGACAATCGACGCCTCGCCTTTTCTTCGCTCCTCCCACGCACCATGACCGACCGCTACGCCGTCATCGGCAACCCCATTGGCCACAGCAAATCGCCGTTGATCCACGCCGCCTTCGCGCAGGCCACCGGCCAGGACATTGAATACACCGCCATCGAAGGGCCGCTGGACGGCTTCAAGGCCACGGTTGAAGCCTTCATTGCCGCCGGTGGCCGTGGCATGAACGTGACGATTCCGTTCAAGCTGCAGGCCTTCGAGGTCGCCACCGACCCGATGGAATCCGCCCGACTGGCCGGCGCGGTGAACGCGCTCAAGTTCGAGGACGGCCGCATCTTCGCGCAGAACTTCGACGGCCTGGGCCTGGTGAACGACATCCAGCGCAACCTGGGCGTGTCGCTGGCGGGCAAGCGCGTGCTGATCTGCGGCGCTGGCGGCGCCACGCGGGGCGCCATCCTGCCGATCGCGGCACAGAAGCCGGCACTGATCGCCATCGCCAACCGCAGCGCCGACAAGGCGCACGGTCTGAAACGCGACTTCGCGGCCCACGCCGCGCTGCAGACCGGGGGCTACGAAGAACTGGCCGGCGAGCGTTTTGACGTGGTGCTCAACGCCACCTCCACCGGCCTCTCGCAGGCCGATCTGCCGCTGGCAGCCAGCGCCTTCGCGCCCGGCGCGCTGGCCTACGAGCTGGTCTACGGCAAGGGCCTCACCCCCTTCCTGAAGCAGGCTCGGGCCGCGGGCGTGCAGAACATCGCCGATGGCGTGGGCATGCTGGTCGAGCAGGCGGCCGAGGCCTTCGAGTGGTGGCGCGGCGTGCGCCCGGACACCCAGCCGGTGATCGCACGCTTCACGATTCCTCTGGACTGAGTCCGCGTTGACTTCGCACCGCTGGGCACAGGCCGTGCCCCTGCTGGCCGTGTTCGGCTCGGTGGTGGCGCTGGGCATCGGCACCTCGTTCGCCAAACAGCTGTTTCCGCAAGTCGGCTCGCTCGGCACCACGGCCTTGCGGGTGGGCTTTTCGGCGTTGCTCCTGCTGCTGATCTGGCGCCCCTGGCGCTGGCCGCTCTCGCGCGCAGACGCGAAGTGCCTGGTGCGCTACGGCGTGGCGCTGGGCTGCATGAACCTGATGTTCTACCAGTCGCTGCGCACCATCCCCTTCGGCGTCGCGGTGGCCATCGAGTTCAGCGGACCGCTCGCGGTGGCCTTCTTTTCGTCGCGCCGGGCCATCGACTACGTGTGGATCGCGCTGGCCATCGTCGGCCTCGGCCTCCTGCTGCCGCTGGGGCACGATGTGGCCAGCCTCGACCCCGAAGGCGTGGTGTTCGCACTCGGCGCTGCGGTGTGCTGGGCGTCGTACATCGTGTTCGGCAAACGCGTGGGGCACCTGCACGCGGGCCACTCCGTCGCTCTGGGCCTGACCATGGCGGCGATCACCGTGGTGCCCTTCGGCATCTGGCACGCGGGCAGCGCCCTGCTGGACCCGGGCATCCTGCTGTTCGGGCTGGGTGTGGCCGCGGTGTCCAGCGCCATCCCGATCTCGCTGGAAATGGTGGCGCTCAAACGCCTGTCGCACAGCGCGTTCGGCGTCATGGCCAGCATGGAGCCGGCCGTGGCCGCGCTGCTCGGCCTGCTGGTGCTGGGCGAGCAGCTGAGCGGCCTGCAGTGGCTGGCCATCGGCTTCATCATGGCCGCCGCTGCGGGCAGCTCGGTGACGGCGCAGCCCGACACCCACCACGGTCCCGCCGACGAAATCGTGCAGTGATCGCTTCGCGGTGACGCGATCAGGGTTTTCACTGATGAACTCTAGTCCTATAGAGGACTAGAGTTCATCACATGAACAAAGCCCTGCACCTCGTCCCGCCCGCCGAACCCGGTCTGAGCCGCTACGCCTCGCTGGCGCAGGCGCTGCGTGCGCGTGTGATCGCGGGTGAGTGGTCGCCCGGCTCTGCGCTGCCCGCCGAGAGCCAGCTCGCCACCGAACACAGCGTGGCCCTGGGCACCATGCGGCGGGCACTGGAGCTGCTGGCCGAGCAGGGCTTCATCGAGCGCATCCATGGCAAAGGAACCTTTGTGCGCCAGGGGCTCTCGGGCGCGACCATGCTGCGCTTCTTCCGTTTCGACAGCGGCACCGGCGAGGTGCCGGTTTCGCGCATCCTGCAGCGCAGTCGTGTGAACGCGCCGGCCGCGGTGTCGCGGGTGCTGGGCATCGGCACCGGGGAACCGGTCTTGCGCCTGCACCGCCTGCGCCTCATGGGCGGCCAGCCCCGCCTGTTCGAAGAACTCTGGCTCCCGCTTGACCTGTTTGAGCCGCTGGCCGAGGACGACCTCAGCACCTGGGACGACCTGCTCTACCCCATGTTCGCGCGCCGCGTGCAGGTCCACGTGCACCGCGCACTGGACGACATCGGCTTTGCCCAGCTCAGCGCCTCACAGGCCCGCCACCTGGGCCTGCCCGCCGGCCACCCCTGCGCGCAGGTGCAGCGCTCGGCCTACGACCTCACCGGGCGCTGTGTCGAACTGCGCATCACGCGCGGTGACGCGCACGCGTTTCACTACACCGTCAACATCACCTGAAGGAGACACCATGACCAAGATCTGCATTCCCATCGACGTCCGGCTCTCGCGCCGCACTCTCATCACGGCGGCGGGCGCGACTCTGGCAGCCCCCTGGATCGGCGCGCACGCGCAAGGCAAGATCGCTGGCGGCAAGCCGATCACGCTGATCGTGTCGTATCCGCCCGGTGGTGGTGCCGACCTCATGGCCCGCACCATCGCGCCCCGGCTGGAGGCCGCGCTCGGCCAGACCGTGGTGGTGGAAAACAAGGCCGGTGCCAGCGGGCAGCTGGCGGCCGGGCATGTGGCGCGCGCCGCGGCCGACGGCAGCGTGCTGCTGCTCGACGCCTCGTCGTTTGCCGTCACGCCCTCGCTCTTTCCCAAGCTGCCCTACAACGCCGCCACCGCGTTCACACCGCTGGCGGTGCTGGCGACCTTCCCCAACGTGCTGGTGTGCACGCCGAGCTTCGAGGCAAAGAGCGTGAAAGACGTGATCCGCCTGGCCAAGGCCGGTCCGTTGAACTACGCCTCGTCGGGCAACGGCTCGGCCCAGCACCTGGCCGGCGCCTTGTTCGAGCAGCGCGCCGGCGTGACGCTGACCCACGTGGCCTACCGCGGCGGCGGCCCCGCCATGAACGATGTGATGGGTGGCCAGGTGCCGCTGTTCTTTGCCAACGTGGCTTCGTCGCTGGGCCACATCAAGGCGGGCAAGCTGCGTCCGCTCGCCGTCACCAGCACGCTGCGCGCCCGTTCCCTGCCCGACGTGCCCACCATGGCCGAGGCCGGCGTCAGCGGCTACGAGGTGCTGGAGTGGAACCCCATCCTCGGACCGGCCGGCATGGCCGCCGATGTGAAGGCCACGCTGGTCGCGGCCATCCGCAAGGCGCTGGAAGACGCCGAGGTGCTCGGCCGCATCCGCCAGCTCGGCGGCGACGTGTTTGCCGACGCCAGCCAGCAGAGCGCGGGCAAGTTCATCGCCGCGCAGCAGGCGCTGTGGGCCAAGGTGATCAAGGAACGGAACATCACCACCGGATGAACGCGCACCACACCCCTGCGGATGGCTGGGACTGCCATGTGCATGTGTTCGACCCCACGCACCCGGCACAGGCCGGCCACTACCAGCCGGTGCTGCGCGACCTGCCCGAGATCGAGCACACCGCCACGGCACTGGGCATGGGCCATCTCGTGCTGGTGCAACCCAGCGTCTATGGCACCGACAACGGCCTGATCCTGCGGGCGCTGGCCCGCGAGCCGGGCCGTCACCGGGGTGTCGCGGTGGTGGACACCGCCGTCACCGACGCCGAACTCGACACCATGCACCGGCTCGGCGTGCGCGGCGTGCGCTTCAACCTGGTATCACCGGTGGGCAACGGCCCCGAGGCTTTTCGTGCCCTCGCTCCCCGGCTGAAAGCACGTGGCTGGCATGTGCAGTGGTACGCCCGGGCCGACCAGTTGGCCGCCATCGCGGGCCTGCACGAAGGCAGTGGCCTCACCGCCGTGCTCGACCACCTGGCCGGCCTGCACGCGGGCATCAGCGCCGCCGATCCCGCCTGGGCCTCCCTGGAACGCGTGGCTGCACAGGGCGCGTGGGTCAAGCTCTCGGGCTGGTACCGGCTGCAGGCCAGCGCGCCCTACGAGGCCTTGCAAAGCCACATCGGTCGCGTGGCCGCTCTCATGGGCGAACATCTCGTCTGGGGGTCCGACTGGCCGCACACCGCCTTCGAGCACGACGCCCTGCCGCCCTACGACAGCCTCTGGCAGCCGGTGGTGCAAGTCCTCGGCGCGTCCCGCGCCGCCGCCGTGCGCAGGGCCGGCGCCTTGCTCTACGCCTGAACACCCGCGAGACTGAGGCCATGCGCATCCTGCTCGCCGAAGATGAAACCGAACTGGGCACCTGGCTGGTCAAGGCGCTCGCACAGAACGACTTCCAGGTCGACTGGGTGAACGACGGCCGCCTGGTGCGGCGCAGCCTCAAGGCCACGAAGTACGACGCGCTCATCCTCGACCTCGGCCTGCCCGGCCTGGGCGGGCACGATGTGCTGACCGACCTGCGCGAGGCCGATCAGCGCCTGCCCGTGCTCATCCTCACCGCGCGCGATTCGCTCATGGAGCGCGTGAGCTGCCTGCACGGCGGCGCCGACGACTTCCTGGCCAAGCCCTTCGAAGTGAGTGAACTCGAAGCGCGCCTGATCGCGCTGATCCGCCGCTCGCGGGGCAACGAACACCCGCGCTTTGCCTGCGGGCCGCTGGGCTACGACAGCGCCACCAAACAGTTCCGCCTGCAACACGAGCCGCTTTCCCTCACCCCGCGCGAACACGCGCTGCTGCGCGCGCTGATCCAGCACAGCGGCGAAGCCCTGTCCAAGCGCGAACTGGTGGAACGCGTGTTCTCCGACGAGCAGGACGTGAACCCCGAAGCCATCGAGGTGCTGGTGCACCGCCTGCGCAAGCGGCTCGAATCCTCGCCGGTGCGCATCACCACCCTGCGCGGCATGGGCTACCTGCTGGAATGCCCGCCGTGAAAATGCCGCGCTGGCTGGGCGGCAGCATCCGCCGCATGCTGCTCGTGGTGCTGGTGCCGGGCCTGCTGCTGGTGTTTTCGGCCGAACTCTGGCTGGCCTGGCGCACCGCCAGCGAAGCGGCCGACGCCGCCTACGACCGCTCCCTGCTCGGCGCGGTCAAGTCCATCGACTCCAGCATCTCCACCGCCAGCGGCGGCCTGGGCGTGGAGCTGCCCTACCGCATGCTCGAATTCTTCGAACTCACCGCCAACGGGCAGGTGTACTACCGCGTGGCCACCGAAGACGGGCTGGTCGAGATCGGCAGTTCCGACCTGCCGCCGCCGCCCAAGCCCCTGCTCTCGGGCAAGCCGCAGTTTCACGAGGGTGTGTACTTTGGCGAGCCGGTGCGCGTGGGCAGCTACGCGCGTGAACTGGCCACGCCGCTGGCCGGCCAGGCGGGGCCGCAGCGGGTGGTGATCCAGGTGGCCGAAACACTGGAGGCCCGCACCGGTTTCCAGCGCAGCCTGGTGCTGCAGTCGGTGGCGCGCGACTTCCTGCTGGTGTTCGTGGCCAGCACCTTGTTCGGTCTGGCCATCGCCTGGGCCATGCGCCCGCTGGCCCGCCTGCGCCAGGACGTCGAAGCCCGAGCCCCGCAAGACCTCACCCCGATGGACAGCGATGGCGTGCCCGCCGAGCTGCTGCCGCTGGTGGGCGCCCTCAACCACCACATCGAACGCAACCGCGAACAGACCGAAGCGCGCCGCCAGTTCGTGGACGACGCCTCGCACCAGCTGCGCACGCCGCTGACCACGCTGGCCACGCAGGTGGCCTATGCCCAGCGCGAGGCCGACCCCGCCGCCCAGCGCGAGGTGATGGACAACATCCGCCAGCAGCTGGACGAAACCATCCGCCAGACCAACCAGATGCTCTCGCTGGCCAAGGCCGACAGCGCCGCGCCCGAACCCGAAGCGCTGGACGCCGTGGTGCTGGCCGAAGACCTGGTGCGCCGCTGGTGGCCGCTGGCACGCGAGCAGGGGGTGGACCTGGGCCTGGCCGCGCCCATGGCCACGCTGCCCTTTCGCGGCGAGCCCGGCCTGCTGAAGGAAGCCCTGTCCAACCTGCTGCACAACGCCATCCGCCACGGCGGCGCGGGTTGCCACGTGACGCTGGCCGTGGCCGCCGATGGGCGCCATGTGCGCTTCAGCGTGGTCGACGACGGCCCGGGCCTGCCGCCCGAGGAACTGGCGCGCGCCGGCGAGCGCTTCTTCCGTGGCCGCCAGGGCCAACTGCCCGGCTCCGGTCTGGGGCTGGCGATAGCGCGCACCGTGGCACAACGCCACGGCGGCGAGATGCGGGTGAGCGCCGGGCCCGAGTGGCGCGGGCTGGCCGTCACGATGGAACTGGCCGGCACCGGTGCCCCGTCGTCTCATGCGGGTAAACCCTGAAAAATTCGCCTCTGGCCTGAAAGCGGTCTGAAAGTGCGCTTTTTCTACAGTGCCCTCATCGCAACAGACCCGTTGCGAGGATTTCACCCCTTCGAGGAGACATTTTCATGAGCATCACGTCCAAGTTCATCGCCGCCGCCGTCTCGGCCAGCGCCTTCAGCACATTCGCCGCTGGCGCCCTGGAAAAAACCGAGTGCATCGCCCCGGCCAAACCCGGCGGCGGTTTCGACCTCACCTGCAAGCTGGTGCAGAGCGCGCTGCAGGAGGGCAAGTTCATCGCCGACCCGATGCGCGTGACCTACATGCCCGGCGGCATCGGCGCCGTGGCCTACAACACCGTGATCGCGCAGAAGCCCGACGCGGCCAACGCCATCGTCGCGTTCTCGGGCGGCTCGCTGCTGAACCTGGCCCAGGGCAAGTTCGGCCGTTACACCGAGAACGACGTGCGCTGGCTCGCCGCCATCGGCACCGACTACGGCGCCGTGGTCGTGGCCGAGAACTCGCCCTACAAGACCCTCAAGGATGTGATGGCCGCCATCAAGGCCGACCCCGCCAAGGTGGTGCTGGGTGCCGGTGGCACCGTGGGCAGCCAGGACTGGATGAAGGCCGCGCTGACCGCGCGCGCCGGCGGCGTGAACCCCAAGACCATGCGTTACGTGGCCTTTGAAGGCGGCGGCGAGGCACTGACCGCGCTGCAGGGCGGCCACATCCACGTGTTCACCGGCGACGCGGCCGAAGCCCAGCAGCAGCAAAAAGCAGGCGCCAAAATCCGCATCCTGGCGGTGATGAACGACAAACGCCTGACGGGCGACATGGCCAGCATCCCCACCGCCGCCGAACAGGGCTACGACGTGGAATGGCCCATCGTGCGCGGCTTCTACGTCGGCCCCAAGGTGAGCGACGCCGACTACAAGGTCTGGGCGGACACCTTCACCCAGCTGATGGCCACGCCCGCCTACGACAAGCTGCGCAGCGAGCGCGGCCTGTTCCCCATGGCCCTGACCGGCGCGCCGCTGGACGCCTACGTCAAGAAGCAGGTGGCCGGCTACCGCAAGCTGGCCGAAGAGTTCGGCTTGAACGTCGTCCCGGCCAAGTGACCCGGCGGGGCTTCGGCCCCGCTTCGCGGTGCCACCCTCTGCGGTGGCCCGTTCGTCTCCCTCCCTCACTGGAGTACCACCATGAGTGACCGCCTGCTCGGTGCGGTGTGTGTTGTCGCGTCCGCCGCCATGTCCTGGGCCGCGCAAGACTACGCCGCCGCCATCTCTTACGAACCCGTCGGCCCGCGCGCGTTTCCGCTGCTGCTGTCCGTCGGCCTGGGCCTGTGTGGCCTGTGGCTGGTGCTGCGCCCCACGGCTGGGGCCGAGGCCTTTCGCGGCGTGCCCTGGAAGGCCACCGCCCTGTGCGCGGCCGCCGTGCTGGCGTATGCGCTGCTGTTCCAGTGGCTGGGCTTTGCACTGGCCACGGCGCTGATGGCGCTGCCGGTGGGCATGGCGTTCGGTGGCAGCTGGAAACAGTCGCTGGCTGGTGGCGCCGCACTGGGCGGGGTGCTGTTCCTGCTGTTCGACAAGGTGCTGGACGTGGTGCTGCCCACCGGCCCGCTGTCCGCCCTTCTCGGAGGGAGCTGACATGGACACCTTGCAACACCTGGTATTGGGCTTTGGCGTCGCGCTGAGCCCGACCAACCTGCTGATCGCCGCCATGGGCTGCTTCATCGGCACCATCGTCGGTCTGCTGCCCGGCCTGGGGCCGATCAACGGCGTGGCCATCCTGATGCCGCTGGCCTTTGCCATGAAGCTGCCGCCCGAGACCTCGCTCATCTTGCTGGCCGCCGTCTACATCGGCTGCGAATACGGCGGGCGCATCTCGTCCATCCTGCTCAACGTGCCGGGCGATGCGGGCGCGATCATGACCGCACTGGACGGTTACCCCATGGCACGCAAAGGCCTGGGCGGCGTGGCGCTGTCGATATCGGCCTGGAGCTCGTTCGTGGGCTCGCTGGTGGCCACCATCGGCATCGTGCTGATGGCGCCGCTGCTGGCGAGCTGGGCGCTGTCGTTCGGTCCGGCCGAGTACTTCGCGCTCATGTGTTTCGCTTTCGCCTGCATCGCCGGGCTGATGGGCGACGCGCCGGTCAAGGCCGGGCTGGCCGCGCTCATCGGCCTCTCGATGTCCTGCGTGGGGCTGGACTCCAACTCCGGCGTCTACCGCTTCACCGGCGGCGACATCCACCTGTCCGACGGCATCCAGTTCGTGGTGGTCGTCATCGGCGTGTTCTCCATCAGCGAACTGCTGCTCATGCTGCAGCAACACCACAGCAACGCAGGCATGGTCACGCAGACCGGCCGCATGCTGTTCAACTGGCTGGAACTCAAGGCCACCTGGTGGGGCACGCTGCGCTCCAGCGTGGTGGGCTTTGCGGTGGGCGTGCTGCCCGGCGCGGGCGCCACCATCGCCAGCGCCATGACCTACTCCATGGAGAAGAGCCTGACCGATACCGAAGGCACCTTCGGCCAGGGCGACATCCGCGGCGTGGCCGCGCCCGAGGCGGCCAACAACTCGGCCGCCACCGGCTCCTTCGTGCCCATGCTCACGCTGGGCGTGCCCGGCTCGGGCACCACGGCGGTGATGGTGGGCGCGCTCTCGCTCTACAACATCACGCCCGGCCCGGCCCTGTTCACCCAGCAGCCCGATCTGGTGTGGGGCCTGATCGCCTCGCTGTTCCTGGCCAACGTGATCCTGCTGGTGCTCAACATCCCGCTCGTGGGCGTGTTCACCAAGGTGCTGAGCGTGCCCAACTGGCTGCTGGTGCCCGGCATCGTGGCGGTCAGCAGCGTGGGCGTGTACGCGGTGCACGCCACCACCTTCGACCTGGTGCTGATGACTGTGCTCGGCTTCGCCGCCTACCTGCTGCGCAAGCAGGGCATTCCGATGGCACCGCTGATCCTGGGCTTCGTGCTCGGCGACATGATGGAACAGAACCTGCGCCGCGCGCTGTCCATCAGCAACGGCGACGCGGGCATCCTGGTGGGCAGCCCGATCTCGGTCGGGCTGTGGGTGGCAGCGGCGCTGATGCTGGTGGTGCCGCTGGGTCTGCGCCTGCTGGCCGGACGGCGCGGGACCGGGGTGGCGGCGGTTTGAAGCGGCCGCCTGTCCGTACCACTCGCCCCCTGCCGGCCGCATGGCCGGCAGGGGGTTTTTCAAAGCCCGGTCAGTTCGGCACCGGTGGCGGCTGGATCGGCCGGAGCGCCGGCATCCGGAAGTTGCCCTTGCCGCGCTGGTCGTTCACGGTCGATGTGTTCATCGAGAACAGCAGCGTGGTGTAGGCCACCGCATCGGCGTTCACGTCGAGCGCCGTGTCGTTGTTGTTGGAGAAGGTGTCGCAGGCCTGGTGGTAGCACGGGTCGTAGGCCTGGCCCGCGGTGCCGCCCCAGCTCGCGGCCTCGGCGGCCGTCTTGATGCCCTCGGCGCCGGTGAACAGGCCGCCGGCCGGGATCAGGTTCTGGATGAAGGCCCGGTAGTCGGAGCGCCCGTCGAAGTCCGTGCCCTTGAACGGCACGCCGCGCTGCATGTAGAAGGACTCGAACGCCTTCTCGATCTGGTCCGATCCGCCCGGGCCGGGGCCTTCACCCGTAGCGTCCGAGTCGTCGCCGTCGTAGACGAAGAACACGTGGTTGGGCGAACCGATCATGTCGAAGTTCAGGTACAGCGCAATGCTGTCCTTCTCGGTCTGGGACAGCCCTTCCACGTAGTTCGTGGACCCGACCAGGCCCGACTCTTCCGCACCCCACAGCGCAAAGCGCAGCTTGTTGCGGGGCTTGACCTTGGCCATCTGCACCGCGGTCTCCAGGATCGCGGCGACCCCCGAGCCGTTGTCGTTGATGCCCGGGCCTTCGTTGACCGTGTCGAGGTGCGCACCCACCATCACCACGTTGCCCGGATCGCCGGCGCGCGACTCCGCGATGACGTTGCTGGTGGTCGCCTGGCCGCGGAAGGTGTCGGTCTTGAGCCGGAGCACCAGACCCGGCGTCGCCGCCAGCTCCTGGCCGAGGGCCTGTGTGACCGAGGTGACGCCGATGTCCAGCGCGAAGGCTTCGCCCAGCGTGCCGTTGATATCCCCGGCAATGTTGTTGTAGATCACGACCCCGACGGCCCCGGCCGCATGGGCATTGGCGGCCTTGAGCGCGAAGGTGCAGCTACCCCGGCTGATGAGCGCGATGTTCCCCGCCGGGAAACCGGCGAAGTCGGCGGCCTCGCAACCCGGTGTGCCGTCACCCGGGGCTGGTGTCAGCGCCGTCACCGGTGCGGTCACGTCACCGCTGCCGGAGTACGACATGATGTTGTTGACCAGCGGCGCCGTCGGCCCGGGCGCCACCTGCTCCAGCACAGTGGCCGAGAGCGCGATGAAGGTCTGGAACTGGAAGTCCATCACCGTGACCAGGTAACCCGCGTCGCGCAGCACCTGCACCGCGTAAGCCACCGAAGCGTCGTAGCCTGGTGTACCCGAAGTGCGGATGCCGTTGTTCGCGTCGGCGATGGTCTGCAGGGCCTGCTGGTGGCGCCTCACCCCGTCGAGCGTCACACACTCCAGCAGCTTCGAGAACGTGTTGTTGACCCTGTTGAAGCAACTGGCGGAGTCGCCCGCGGCGGAGGATGCCTCCGTCGTCGCCAGCTTGGCGATTGCGGTGTCGTCCGTTCCTCCGCTGCCCGTCTCACCACCTCCACCGCAAGCCACCACGAGCATGGCCGCCATGGCCGTTGCGCTCCACCGTCCCCGGGTCAGGTTCCGACCATTCGTACCGGTCTTCTGCATGTCCGTCTCCTGTGAGTTGTTGACGCCATCGGTTCCCGCCGCAGATCAACTGGCTCCCCGGCCCATACCGACCACGAGGGGAGGGGCAGCGTACTCCCGTGCCCTGGGGCTCACCAAGATCACTTACAGAAAGACACGATTTAGGTGGGTCGCGTCGCGCCAATGCGTCGTCCTCCAGCAGCGGGACCACTGCCCGGCGCGGGGGTGTGCTTCAGGCCTTTGGGCCCCCCAAAGAAATGGCATCGGAATGCAGTGCCTCCGCACTTAGCATCAACCCGTGCTGTGCGCCCCCCTCTCTTGCCACCGTCAGGTTCACATGCCAGACCCAGTCCGTCGGTAAAATGCGGCGATGCATCAAACCCGCCTCATCCAGCCCCTGCCCACGGTGACCTACCGTGGCGCCGGCCTGCCGCGCGGGTATTTCTGTTCGGTCACGCCGCCCTGAGCGGCGACGGATGACGCGCCGGGCGCCCTGCCCGGCTGGCTGTACGTCTGCCTCCGCCCCCGCGGGGGCTCTCCCTTTTCCCTTGACAGCCCCCGGTCTCTCGGCCCGGGCTTTTGCCTCATGTCATTCCAGAAAATCCAGCAGGACTGGTTCGCCAACGTCCGCAACGATGTGCTCGCCGGTCTGGTGGTCGCGCTCGCGCTCATTCCCGAGGCCATCGCCTTTTCCATCATCGCGGGGGTGGACCCGAAGGTGGGCCTGTACGCCTCGTTCTCCATCGCCACCATCATCGCCTTCGCGGGCGGGCGCCCCGGCATGATCTCCGCCGCCACCGGTGCCATGGCGCTGGTGATCGCCTCGCTGGTCAAGGACCACGGCCTGCAGTACCTGCTGGCGGCCACAGTACTCACCGGCGTGCTGCAGGTCATCGCGGGCTGGGTGAAATTGGGTGTGCTGATGCGCTTCGTCTCGCGCTCGGTGGTCACGGGTTTCGTGAACGCGCTGGCCATCCTGATCTTCCTGGCGCAGCTGCCCGAGCTGAACCCGCAGACCGTCGGCGTGACCTGGCATGTGTACGCCATGACGGCCGCCGGCCTGGCCATCATCTACGGCCTGCCGCTCCTCACCAAAGCCGTGCCCTCGCCGCTGGTGACCATCGTGGTGCTGACGGCGTTCTCGATCTGGATGGGCCTGGACATCCGCACCGTGGGCGACATGGGCGAGCTGCCCGACAGTCTGCCGGTGTTCCTGCTCCCCGACGTGCCGCTGAACTGGGACACGCTCCGGATCATCCTGCCCTACGCGCTCACGCTGATGGTGGTGGGCCTGCTCGAATCGCTGATGACCGCGACCATCGTGGACGAGTTCACCGACACGAAGAGCGACAAGAACCGCGAATGCGTGGGCCAGGGCGTGGCCAACATCGCCACCGGCTTCATCGGTGGCATGGCGGGCTGCGCCATGATCGGCCAGAGCGTGATCAACGTGAAGTCGGGCGGGCGCGGGCGCCTGTCCACCCTGGTGGCCGGTGTGGTGCTGCTGATCCTGGTCGTGTTCCTGGGCGACTGGGTGAAGCAGATCCCCATGGCCGCGCTGGTGGCCGTCATGATCATGGTGTCCATCGGCACCTTCAGCTGGGCTTCCATCCGCAACCTGCGCGCGCTCCCCCGGAGCTCCAGCGCGGTGATGATCGCCACCGTGGTGGTGACCGTGGCCACGCACGACCTGGCCAAGGGCGTGCTCACGGGCGTGCTGCTCTCGGGCTTTTTCTTCGCCCACAAGGTGGGGCAGATCCTGAGCGTGCGTTCGCATTCTGATGACGAGGGCCGCAGCCGCAACTACACCATCACCGGCCAGGTGTTCTTCGCCAGCGCCGAACGCTTCGCCAACGGATTCGACTACAAGGAGGTGCTGGACACGGTGCGCATCGACGTCAGCCGCGCGCACTTCTGGGACATCACCGCCATCAGCGCGCTCGACAAGGTGGTGCTGAAGTTCCGCCGCGAGGGCACCGAGGTGGAGGTGATCGGTCTGAACGAAGCCAGCGCCACCATGGTGGACAAATTCGCCGTGCACGACAAGGACGGCGCCGACCTCATCACCGGCCATTGAACAGGAACACCCCATGACACCGCAAGACAACAAAGTGCTGGCCTGCGTGGACCTCTCGCCCTATGCACAACACGTAGCCGACTACGCCGCCTGGGCCGCCGCGCGCATGAGCGCACCACTGGAATTCCTGCACGTGATCGACCGCCACCCGCAGCTCCAGCATGGGCAGGACCACAGCGGCGCCATCGGCGCCAATGCTCAAGAAGTGCTGCTGAGAAACCTGAGCGAAGAAGACGCCGCCCGCACCCGCGCCGAGCGCGAAGCGGCGCGCAGCTTCCTGCAAGGCCTGCGCGAGCGCGCGCTGGCCGCCGGCGCCAGCCCGGTGGACACGCGCCAGCGCCACGGCGATCTGGAAGAAACCCTGAGCGAGCAGCAGGAAGGCGTGCGCCTCTTCGTGCTGGGTCGACGCGGCGCCTCGGCCGACACCACCCAGCGCGAGCTGGGCCGCCACGTGGAATGGACAGTGCGCTCGCTGCAGCGCCCCATCCTCACCGTGACCGACGGCTTCAAGGTGCCCGAGCGCGTGCTGATCGCGTTTGACGGCAGCGCCATCACGCGCAAGGGCGTGGAGATGGTGGCGAGCAGCCCACTGTTCAAAGGCCTGCCGGTGCACGTGCTGATGTCGGGCAAGCCATCTGGCGAGGGGTCGAAGCAGATCGAATGGGCGCGCCAGACGCTGGAGCAGGCCGGCTTCGGCGTGGAGGCCGAGATCGAGCCGGGCGACCCGGAAACCGTGATCGGCCACGCCATCCAGGACAAAGGCATCGACCTGCTGATCATGGGCGCCTACACCCACTCGCCGCTGCGCCAGCTGTTGGCCGGCAGCAAGACCACCGAGCTGCTGCGCGCGGCGCGCGTGCCCACACTGCTGCTGCGCTGAGCCCCCGCGCCCGGCTCCGCTCAGGCGGAAGCCTGGGCCGGCACATAGCGAACCTCGTTGGGCTGCTTCGAGGGCCTGAGTTCGAAGTGGTGTGGAAACTTCTTGAACAGCTTCGTCGACAGCGCGCTCTTGCCCAGCAACTCACCATCGCGCAGCGCCTTGGCCACTTCACCCAGGGGCAGCCAGGCACCGGCTTCGAGGGCCGGTACCGCCACGAGGATGCGCGGCACCGTGAGGGCGTCGGCAGGCGCGGCCGGCTTCGCGGCCGTTTTGCGCGCTGGTTCCTTCGAAGCGGGTGGGGCCACAGGCTCCTCCTTTTTGGCAGCAGCCTTTTTTGCTGGTGCTTTCTTCTCTGTGGGTTTGGCGGCCGGCGCAACCGCAGGCGCGGGTCTGCGGGCCTTCGCGGGCGCTGCCGCTGGTGCAGGCGACGGCGCTGACGTTCGAGCGGACCTCGCAGGTCCGACATACAGCACGCGGTCGTAGGCCGGCACCGCTTCGGGCGCCATCTTGCTCGCCTCGGAGACGCAGACCACCTGGATGCCGCGCTCCCGCAGCCGCACCACCAGCGGCACAAAGTCCGCATCGCCCGAGCCGATGACGATCATGGCCGGCGCGGGCTGCTGGCAGGCGAACGCCATCGCATCGGCGGCGAGCGCGATGTCGGTCGTGTTCTTGCTCAGCGACAGGTTCACGAACGGCCGGATGGCCCAGGTGCGCAGCGTGTCGGCCAGGCCCTTGAGGTTTTCGGCGCTGCCATAGGCCCGCCGCACCGCGAGGCTGCCCTCGGCGGTTTCGAGGGCCTTGAAGGCTTCGTCCACCCAGCCGGGTGAAGACAGGTTGTCGGCATCGATCAGAAAAACCCGCATGTGCTGCTACCTCCTTGTGGAACCTGCAATGTACACAGCCAGGCCCGCATGTCCAGACGAACGCGCACGGCCGCAAAGGGCCGAAAATGCCGGGGTGCTGTTTGAGCACTGTTCCCAGAGGCCCTCCATGTACATCCCCGCCCCGTTCGAAGAAAGCCGCCCCGGTGAACTGCAACGCGTGCTGCGCGAACACCCGCTGGGCGCGCTCATCACGCACGGTCCGAACGGGCTGGACGCCAACCACATTCCGTTTGAACTGGACGCAGCCACCGGCCCGCACGGCACGCTGCGCGCCCACGTGGCGCGCGCCAACCCGGTGTGGCGCGAGGTCCCGGCGGACGGCGCCGACGTGCTGGTGATCTTCCAGGCCAGCGAGGCCTACATCTCGCCCAACTGGTACCCCAGCAAGCCCGAACACCACCGCCACGTGCCGACCTGGAACTACCAGGTGGTGCACGCCCACGGCCGCCTGCGCGTGGTGGACGACGAACGCTTCGTGCGCGGCCTGGTGGCGCGCCTCACGCGCGAGCACGAGCAGCGCGCACAACAGGCCCAGCCCTGGAAGATGGGCGACTCGGCGCCGGATTTCATCAACGGCCTGCTGCAGGCCATCGTCGGCATCGAGATCGAAGTCACCCGCCTGGTGGGCAAATCCAAGCTCGGCCAGAACCGCGAAGAGCGCGACCGGCTGGGCGCAGCGGCGGGGGTGGCGGGGTTGGGGAATCTGGAAGCGGCGGAGGCGATGCGTGGGGCGGGTGCGACGTGAGGTGTGCAGCAGGCGTCGGCCAGCTGCGGCCGTGGCAAGTTGCGAGTGGCGCCTTCGGACGGGAAACCCCTGTTTGATGTCGGGGCCGGAAACCCGGGTGACGGTCGTTGAGGGTTCCGTCTGATCTCAGTGGCCTCAAGCCAGTCCTTGTGCCAGCGCCTCGAACACCACCCGAATCCGCCGCGAAGTGCGCAGTTCGCGGTGGGAGACCAGCCAGATCGGAAAGCGCACCGGCGGCAGGTCTTCGAGCACGCGCACCATGCCCGGGGTGTCGCGGGCGATCTCGTCCATCATGGCGCCGACGCCCATGCCCTGGCGCACCAGCGCCCAGTGCGCCACCGAGTGGTCGGAATAGCTGCTGAAGTTGGCTTCGCTCAGGGGCAGGCCGTGCATGCGCAGGTAGGCCAGGAACTGGCCGGAGCGGTCGGAACCGACGAAGGGCAGGTGGACCGCGTCGTCGGCGGTGCGCGGGTGGCCGTGGATCTTCACCCAGTCTTCGGACGCGTAGAAGCTGGCCGTCGCCTCGCGGATCAGCCGGGCGATCAGGTCCGGCTGCTCGGGCTTGACGTGGCGGATCGCAATGTCCGCCTCGCGCCGCAGCAGGTCGCTCAGCGCATTCGACGAAATCACCTCGATGGCGATGCCCGGTTCCTGCTCGCGCAGTTGCCGCACCAGCGGGGGCAGCAGGTGGGCCGCGACAATGTCGGTGGCCGAGACCGAGACCACGCCGCCCACCGCCTGCGAGCGACCGGTCGCGGCCAGGCTCAGGGCCTGCGCGGCCACACCCATGGCACGCGCGTGTTCCAGCAGGTCCAGCCCGGTGGGGGTGAGCGCCATCGCCTTGCCCACGCGTTCGAACAAGGTCACGCCCATGCGCTGTTCAATCGCGGCCACCTGGCGGCTCAGGGTGGGCTGGGTCAGGCCCAGCTTGCGCGCGGCGGCCGAGAGCGAGCCGGTTTCGGCGGTTTCCAGAAAGGCCCTGAGCTGGTTCCAGTCGATTTTGTCCATGCATGAATGTATATCTCCACTGCAAATTTCCGCGATTCCCTGCGGTGCCATGCATGGATAGCATCCATCCCATGCCGTTTTCCACCACTACCCCGACCACCGACACCACACGCCTGCCACAGGCCGGCGATCCGGCCGCCCGCAAGACCCGCTTCTGGGACCGCGTCGCCCGCAAGTACGCGGCCGACCCGATAGCGGACATGCCGGGTTACGAGGCCACGCTGCGGCGTGTGCAGGGCCTGCTGACCATGAAGCAGGCGGTGCTGGAGATCGGTTGCGGCACCGGCAGCACCGCGCTGCGCCTGGCACCGTTCACCGGGCGGCTGCTGGCCACCGACGTCTCGTCACACATGATTGCCATCGCCCGCGAGAAGCTGGCGGCGCAGCCGGTGCCGCAGCTGAGCTTTGCGGTGGCCGACGCCGACACGCCGATGGCCCGTCCCGGCGAGTACGACGCGGTGCTGGCCTTCAACCTGCTGCATCTGGTGAGCGACCTGGACGGCGCACTGGGTGCGGTGGTGCAGGCCTTGCGGCCGGGCGGCCGTCTGATCTCCAAGACCGCCTGCATCGCCGAGATGAATCCGCTGATTCCCTGGCTGGCGATTCCCCTGATGCGCGCCATCGGCAAGGCGCCCGACGTGCTGTGCTTCGACGCCGAAGCGCTGCAGGCCGCCATGGTCCGCCAGGGCCTGGCGATCGAGGCGGTCGAGCGCCACGGCACCAAGGGCAAGGACATCCGCGTCTTCATCGTGGCCCGCAAGCCGGGCTGAGTTTCCCTACCCCGCACACCGACCCAGGCGAGGCCTCCTTCGCCCTGCCGGCGTGCGTTCGTCCGCGTTTTTTCACACCGACCGACACAGGAGTTTTTTCATGCCACGCCTTCACCCGCTGCACGGCTTTGCCCGCCGCCCCGTCACCTGGCTGATGGTGCTCACCGCCCTGGCCCTGGGCGCCTGCGGCGGGGGCGGCGACGACGCGCCCGACGGTGGCTCCGGCGGCACCGCGCCGTCGGCGTCCATCGAGGCGCTCGAAGGTGACTGGGTGCAGAAGGGCTGCGTGAAGACCGGTGGGCAGTCGTTCAAGAAGATGCTGCGCGCCCGCGTCACCGGCGCGAACACGCTCGACTACCACGAAGGGGTGCTGACCTTCGGCGGCAACGAATGCGCCGGGGTCTCGCGCCTGGCCGGCCCTTCAAAGCTGGGGGCCGTGAGCTTCGACCGGTCCGAGGCGGGCGCGGGCCTGGCCGCGCACTGGGGCGTGTTCCGAACCGTCACCGGCACCCGCTTCGGCGCCATCTGGACGCTGCGCTCGCCGGCCCTGCTGTGCCTGCTGGGCGACGAGATTCCGTCCATCCAGCCCTCGCTGTCGGCGGTGTCGGCCAGCCTGGCCACCGTACCCGCCGACAACTGCTTCGTCCGTTGAACCCCGCGAACCCCATGAAGCCTTTCATGCACCGTGTGACCCACCCAACCCTCGCGCCGCTCGCTGCGGCCCTGCTGCTGGCCAGCGCGTCCGCCCTGGCCGCAGACGCCGGGGAGCGCAAGTTCATCCGCAAGGGCATGGGCGAAGGAGAGGTGGTGCTGAAGATCGGCCAGCCCGACCACGAAGCCTTGCTCCGCGCCGTCAGGGGCCAACCCGAAGAAAAGACCTGGACCTACTTCCCCCACGCCCGGGACCCTCAGACGCTGACCATCGTCCGTTTCCACGCGGGCCGGGTCGCAGAGGTCGAACGCAAGATCGCCCGCTGATGCCGGGCGTGTGTGACTTGAAAGAACGCACATGAAAACGGCCCTCGCCTTCGCCGTGCTGGCGACGTCGATGCGGGTGAACGCGGCCGACCTGCGCGTGACGGTGACGCACGGCCCACCCGGTCCGGGCACGCTCTGCCTGGCGGTGTTCGACAGCGCCGACGCCTTCGCGAACCACCAGGCCGTGTGGTCGCAGAAGGTCGAGATGGTCGAGGGCACCGCGGTGGAGGTGGACGCGGACCGCAGCATCAGCCTTGAACCGAAGTGAAACGAGGAGCCCGCATGAAACGCCGTGAGCTGTTGACCCGGCCACTGCATCGGGACTGCTCCCTGGCTGGCGCCAATAGGGGCGCACGCTGCGGAGCCGGAGAACCGGCAGGCGCAGTTCGCCACATCGCGCGAACCCTGGACGCCGGCGGGCGACTTCCCGCTGACCCAAGCCAGGGTGCGCGGGCGCTGGGCGGCATGGTGTGTGTGGTGGCTTCGTTGGGGTCTGCCGAGATCGGCATGGAGCGCCGCGGCGCCTCAGTCCCGGTCCGGCGCGCCGAGGGGGAAGAACGAACGATACGGTCGCGCCTCTTCCACCGCCCGGGCGAACGACGGGCGGGCCAGCAAGCGCGCGCGGTAGGCGCGCAGCAAGGGGCAGGTCTCGGGAATCCGGTGCACCCAGTCCGCGTAGAACAGCGAGGGCGCGGCAGCACAGTCGGCCAGCGTGAAGTGTTCGCCAGTGGCCCATGCCTTGCCGGCCAGATGGGCTTCGAGCCAGACGTAGGCGCGCTCCAGCCGCTCGCTGGCGATGGCCCGCCCTTTTTCGACCGTCATCGGATAGCGCTGGAGCGCGGTGTCCACCGCCAGCTGCATTGCGCTCATCACGTACAGGTCGAAGTAGCGGTCGAGGAAGCGCACGTCCAGCGCGGCCATCGGGTCGGCGGGCAGCAGGCGCACGGGGCCGGGGTGCGCGAGTTGCAGGTATTCGATGACGAGGCTGGTCTCGGCGATCTGGCGTTCGCCGTCCAGCAGCAGCGGGAACCGGGCGATGGGCCAGCGCCGCAGCCACTCGGCCACGTGCTCCGGCGTGTCCGGCCCGATGCAGCGGAACTCGAAAGGGGTGTCGTTCTCGTAGAGCGCAATGAGCGCCTTCTGGGTGTACGAGGAAAAGGGGTGACCGTAAAGCACGAGCGACATGGCGGAACCTCATGATTCAAACCGCTGGCAGCAGGCAGGCGATGAACTCTACAGGACCTGTCAGCCCTCGGACAGCGCCCCCACCGGTTCGCCCCGACAATGGCCCCGGTGAAATCCCACCACTTCGCCCAACTCGTCGGCCTCTCCGCGCTCTGGGGCGCCTCCTTTCTTTTCCTGCGCATCGCCAGTCCCCTGCTCGGGCCGCTGGTGCTGGCGGGCGGGCGCGTGACGCTCGCGGCGCTGACGCTTTCGGTGATCATGCGCGTGCTCAACCACCGCTGGCCCTGGCAACACTGGCGCGAGCTGCTGGTGCTTGGCTTGCTCTCGGTGGTGGTGCCGTTCCTGCTCTACGCCTGGGCCGCGCTGCGCCTGCCCGCGGGCTACAGCGCGCTGCTCAACACCACCGCGGTGCTGTTCGGCACGCTGTCATCGGCCTGGTTCAAGGAAGACACCCTGACCGCGCGCAAGCTGCTGGGCTGTCTGTGCGGTTTCGTGGGCGTCGGCCTGATCGTGCGGCTCGGGCCGGTGCAGCCCGATGCCCCCACCCTCCTGGCCGCGCTGGCCTGCATCGGGGCCGCCGCCTGCTACGGCATGTCGACCCCGCTCATGAAACGCGCAACGACCCACATGCAGCCGCTGGCCATCGCGGCCGGCATCCATGTCATCTCGCTGGTGCTCGTGCTGCCGGGTGCCGCGCTGGCCTGGCCACAGGCGCGGTTCACGCCCGCCGCGCTGGGCGTGTTGCTGGTGCTGGGCGTGATCACCTCGGGCCTGGCCTACTGGGCGCATCTGCGCATCATCCGCCACGTGTCGCCGGTGGCGGCGATGAGCCCGGTGTTCCTGATCCCGGTCTTCGGCGTCACCTGGGGGCACCTGGTGCTGGGCGAGGTGGTGTCCTCCGGCATCTTCGCCGGCGGTGCGCTGGTGTTGCTGGCAACCGCGCTGGTGACCGGCTTCAACCCGCTGCGCCGCAGTGGTGTGGAAGACCCGATTCCTTGAAAAACCTCATACGGTTTTGCGTTCAAGCGCAGAACAAGGCGGGAGCCGCAGACAGTGCTGTAGCACGGCCAGGCGAACCAACGCAGTCATGCGTTTGAAGGCGAAACCGTTTCAGTCGTCCACGGGCGCGCGGCCCGGCCGGCCCGGAATCATGCTCAGCATGTGGTCGGCCACACCGCCGTCCACCACCAGGTTCTGCCCGGTCACATAGGCCGCGCCCGCGCTGCAGAGCCAGGCCACGGCGGCGCCCACGTCGTCGGGCTGGCCGATGCGGCCCAGCGGCACCAGGGCGACGCGGCGGGCGTGGATGTCGGCGTCCTGGTACATCGCTTCGGTGAGCGGCGTGCGGACCATGCCGGGACATACCGTGTTGACACGGATGCCCTCCCCGGCCCACTCCTGCGCCAGCTGGCGGCACAGCATGATGAGCGCGGCCTTGGCGGCCGAATAGGCGCCGTTGCCGGGGTGCGGGTGCAGGCCCGACATGGACGCAATGGCGGTGACGCTGCCGCGCGTGCGCGCCAGTTGCTCGCGGGCGGCGCGCGCCATCAGCCAGGCCGACCGCGCGTTGAGGTTGAAGGTCAGGTCCCACTGTGCGATCGACAGTTCGGCCAGCTTGCCGGGCCCGGATGCACCGGCGTTGCAGACCAGCGCGGTGAGGTCACCGCCGCTGGCCTGGGCCTTGGCCACCAGCGCGGCGCATTGTGTGGGGTCGGTGATGTCACCGGCCACGCCGGAGGCGCCCACGCCTTTCGCACGCAGTTCGTGCACCAGGGCTTCGAGCTTGTCGCCGTGCTGCGAGGCGGCAGCACTGATGTGCAGGCGCACGCCGTCCTTTCGCGCCTGTTCGATGAGCGCGAAACAGATGCCGCGGCCGATGCCGCCGGTGGCGCCGGTGACGAGCGCGTGCTGGGTGGGGGTCGATGGGGTGTCGGACATGTTCGGACTCCGTGGTGGTCAAACTCTAGGGGGCCGCCGCGCGCTTGTCGATGCGGGGTGAACCCGAACCCCGCCGCAAGCGGACCGTCCGTGTCAGCCGAGCGACGCCTCGGGCGCACCGAGAGCGGACCAGCCACCGTCCACCGGCAGGACCGCGCCGGTGATGTAGCTCGCCGCGGGCGACAGCAGGAACGCGATGGCCTGCGCGATCTCGTCCGACTCGGCCATGCGGCCCAGCGGCGTGCGGCGCGCGATGGCTGCGCCGTCGATCGCGCCTTTGCCGGCGAGTTCGGCCACCAGCGCGGTGGCCACATAGCCCGGCGCCACCGCGTTGATCCGCAGGCCCTGGCGTGCCCATTCCATGGCCATGGCACGCGTCATGCCCACCACGCCGGCCTTGGCGGCGCTGTAGGCATTGCGCGCGGGGATGCCGCCGAGCGCCGCGATGGACGCGAGGTTGACGATGGCACCGCGCTGGCCACGTGCGTCCGCGGGCTGCGCCAGCAACACGCCGGCCACCGCCTGGCTCATGAGGAACTGGCCACGCAGGTGCACCGCCAGCACACGGTCGAAGCCGTCCACCGTCTGCTGCAACGTGGGCACGGACTGGTCACCGATGCCGGCGTTGTTGACCAGGCCGTCGATGCGACCGCACTGCGTCAACACGGCGGACACGGCGGTGTGCACCGCGGCGGCATCGGTCACGTCACAGCCCCGGCCCAGGTGGCCGGTGCCGAGTTCGGCGGCGCGCGCCAGCGTGGCCTCGGCCCGCAGGTCGAGCAGCGCCACGCGCCAGCCCTGCTGCGCCAGGCACTGCGCGGTGGCCCAGCCGATGCCGTCGGCCGCACCGGTGACGATGGCCACGGGGGCGTGCACCACCCCGCCTTCAACCGGCGCGGCGCTCACTGAACGACCCTCCAGCCCGGCATGGGCACGGCGCGGATCAGGCGCGTTTCCTGCGCCGTGATCAGGTGGGCCGAGGCCTGCAGGTAGGCCGGAAAGTCCGGGTGCGTGTCGCGCGCCTGGCAGCGGCGCTCGTAGTCGGCCAGGCTGTCGTAGGCCCAGAGGTGCACGAACTGGTTTTGCGGGCCCACCAGGCTGGTGTAGAAGCCGACAGGGTGGCCCAGGGTCTGCATCAGGAGGGGCATGGCGAGGCGGTTGAAGACCTCCAGGAACTCGGGCATCTTGCGCAGCGCGATGGTGTAGATGCGGTGGTCCACGAACGGCTTGCCCAGGCTGCTCACGCTGCTGATCGGCCATGGCACAGGTGTGGTGACGGCGTTCATGCGGCTGCTCCGGCGCGGTCGGCGATGTGGTTGCCGGTGACGAAGCCAAAGGTCATGTTCGGTCCGTGCGTGATGCCGGCGCCGGGGTAGTTGCCGCCCATGATGCTGGCGCGGTCGTTGCCCACGGCGTAGAGGCCGGCTATTGGCCTGCCGTCGCGTTTGAGTACTTCGCCGACCACGCTGGTCTGGATGCCGTCGAAGGTGCCGAGGTCGCCCATGATGAGCTTGACCGCATAGAACGGCCCGGTCTGCACTGGCGCCACACAGGGGTTGGGCTGGTTGGCCGGGTCGGCCAGGTAGCGGTTGAAGCTGGTGCGGCCGCGGCCGAAGGCCGGGTCTTCGCCCTTCACGGCGCCCACGTTGTACTCGCGCACGGTCTGCTCCAGGCCAGCCGGATCGATACCGGCGTTCTTCGCGAGTTCGGCGAGCGTGTTGCCTTTGAGCAGGTAGCCGTTGCGCAGGAACTTGCCAATGGGCATGGGCGCGGGCTTCACGAAGCCGATGCCGTACTTGGCCAGCGTCGCCTTGTCACAGACCAGCCACATCGCGGTTTCTTGCTGGCCTTCGCAGGCGCGCACCATCGCGGCGCCGACGTCGTGGTACGAGTCGGACTCGTTGGTGAAACGTCTGCCGTTGGCCAGCACGCCGATGATGCCGGGCTTGTAACGGTCCAGCAGGTGCGGGAACACACCGGTCTCGCCCTGGCCGTAGTCCACCCGCGAGACCGGCATCCAGGCCGCAGCGTCCTTGAAACGGATGTCCACCACAGCGCCGAGCTGCTCGGCCATGTTCACGCCGTCGCCGGTGTTGCTGACGGGTGTGGGCGAGAGGTGCTGGTGGCCGCGCTTCACATGCGGGTAGGCCTGTGCCAGGCGCTTGACGTCGTGTGGGAAGCCACCGCAGGCCAGCACCACGCCGTGGCGCGCGCTCAGCACCCCCTGCCCGGTGCGCACGCCCACGGCGCGGTCACCGTCCATCTCGATGCCCTGGGCCGGCGTGCTGGTGAGGATGGGAATGCCCAGGTCCAGCGCCGACTTGGCGAGCCGTGCCGCCAGGGCGTTGCCACTGGTCACGTTGATGCCCCGGCGGTAGAGCGCGAGTTCTTTCAGGTGCGTGGCCAGGCGTTTCGCGACGTAGATGAAGGAGGTGAGCGATTTCGTGGCCTGGAAGAAATGCTTCAGGTCGGCGTTCGACGAGTTGAACATCATGCCGATGAAGGTGATGGTCTTGAGCGGTGGCTTCAGGCGCGCCATGTCCTTGCCGAGTTCGCGGATGTCAAAGGGCTTGGCCAGGATGGAGCGGCCGATGTCCACGCCGCCGGGCACGTCGGGGTGGTAGTCCGGGTAGAGCGTGGGCACGAACTGCATCGCCGTCTCGCGCTCGAAGAACTGAACCATCTTCGGTCCGTTGTCGAGGAACGCCGACACCGCCGCCTCGTCGTAGTAGGCGCCGGTTTCTTCCATCATGTAGCGGCGCACGGCCTCGCGCGTGTCGGCCGGATTCTGCTGGCGGCCGTGCGGCCCGAGCGGGATCCAGAGCACGCCGCCCGAGAGCGCGGTGGTGCCGCCGAACACGGGTTCTTTCTCCAGCACCACGACGTCCAGCCCGCGTTTTTTCGCGGTGATGGCGGTGGCCAGGCCGGCGGCGCCGGAGCCCACCACGATCAGGTCGTATTCGTTTTTCATGGGTGTCTCCTCAAGAGGTTTTGGGCCGCCGCGCCGTGCCGCCCCAAGCAAGGCCGCGCCCCTCGGGGGCAGCGACCCGCGCAGCGGCGGAGCGTGGGGTCATTGGTTGAATCCAGGGCGCGGCACCATGTCCATCAACATGGACGACATGCCGCCATCGACGGCGAGCTCCGCGCCGTTCATGTAGCCCGAGCGTGGGCTGGTGAGGAACAGCGCCACATCGGCGATGTCCTGCGGTTCGCCGATGCGGCGGCTGGCCGTGACCTGGGCGCGCTTTTCTTCAAAACCCGGCTCTTCGTAGAACTTGGCCGACAAGGCGGTGCGGATCATGCCGGGGCAGATGGCGTTGCTGCGGATGCCCAGCGGGCCCCACTCGGCCGCCATCTGGCGCGACATCAGCAGCACGCCGGCCTTGCCCGCGCTGTAGGCACCGCTGTGCGACTGCGGGAAGTTGGCCGAGATCGAAGCCACATGCACCAGCGCACCGTGTGTGCGCTCCAGCTGCGGCTTGAAGGCGCGCGAGCACAGCAGGTAGCCGGTGAGGTTGACGCCGAGCACGGCGTTCCAGTCATCGAGACTCACGCTGTCCAGGCTGCCCGGGCGCAGCAGACCGGCGTTGTTGACCAGGGCGGTGCAGTCGCCCAGTCCGGCCTGCACTTTCGCGGCCGCGGCGAGCGTCTGCGCCTCGCTCGATATGTCGCAACCCACGGCCAGGGTGCGCGCGCCTTGTGCGGCGAGTTCGGTGGCCAGGGTCTCGCAACCCGCGAGATCGCGGTCGAGCAGGGCCACGTGCGCGCCGGCCGCGGCGAGCTGGCGCGCCACCGAGGCGCCGATGCCGCTGGCCGCGCCGGTGACGGCGCAAACCCGGCCTTCGAGACCCAGCCAGTGGCCCGCGGCAGGGAGGGAGGATGCCGACATGTCTGTCTCCTTGTTCTGAGGAGGTTCATTGTTCCCGCGCAAGGTGGACGCGGGTTTGACGATTCCAGCCAGCAACAGGACAATTCGTGCACAACCCGGGAGACACGGCCCATGGCCAAAACGATACCGAACTACGACCTGTACGGCGACCAGGCCTCGCCCGCCTGGTCGAATTCGTTCAGCTTTGAATGGATACCCCAGCGCTCGAAACCCTACCAGTGGGAGATCCAGGTGCACCGCCACGACGCCTTCGTGCAGCTGCTCTACCTGAGCGCGGGGTTTGCCGAGGTCACGGTCAACAACGCCCGCATCCGCGCCGATGCGCCCTGCTTCATCGTGATCCCCGCCGGCGCGGCGCACGGCTTCAGCTTCTCGCCGCAGGTGGACGGCCCGGTGATCACCGCCACGCAGAAGGTGCTGGAGTCGATGGCCACGCTGCTGATGCCGGAGTTGCTGGCGGTGATCCGCACGCCGCGCGTGCTCCCGCTGCCGGGCGACAACCGCCACGTGGATTCGCTGATGCCACTGTTCCTGGCGCTGGAGCGCGAGTCGCGCATCCACGCCAGCGGGCAGACGGCCGCCGGCATGTCGCTGCTGACCGCGCTGCTGGTGCAGGTGGCGCGCATTGCCGGCGCGCCCGATGCGGGCACGCGCGCCGAGCCGGCGGCGGGCTCGCGCAAGAACCGGCAGATCGAGCAGTTCAAGACCCTGCTCGACCAGCACTTCTGCGCGCACTGGCCGGTGCAGAACTACGCCGAGGCCCTGGGCCTCACAGCCGGCCAGCTCTCGCGCATCTGCCGCGAGGTGCTGGGCATGTCGAGCCTGGACGTGATCAACGCGCGGCTGCTGTACGAGGCGCAGCGCGATCTGGTCTACACCAGCAGCAGCATCAAGCAGCTGGCGGGCGAACTCGGTTTTGAAGACGACGCCTACTTCAGCCGCTTCTTCAAGCGCCACACCGGCCTGAGCCCGCGCGAGTTCCGGGCACAGGCGCTGGCGCAGTTGGCCGGAGCGCCTTCACAGAACTGAACACAGACCTGGGCGGACGCTGAGAAACCGCACGCCATCGAATGCGAGAAAAAACCCCGGTGCCGCAAGGCCCGGGGTTTTCACAGGGAGCTTCTGCGTGTTCAGGCTGTCCTGACAGCACCCTTGTTGCGCCAGCGCTGGTAGGGACCGGTCTGGCTGACGATGGTGAAGGCCAGCGCAGCCAGGATGACGGCCGAGAGCGGCGTGGTGAAGAACTCGGTGAAGAACAGGCCCACGTCTTCGCCGGTCGCGAGCATCGCCTGGCGGTAGCTGCGGTCCATCAGCGGGCCGAGGATCATGCCCAGAATGACCGGACCCACAGCGAAACCGTACATCTTCAGGAAGTAGCCAAACAGGCCAAAGCCCAGCATCCAGTACACGTCCACCGGATTGTTGTTGATCGAGTACGCACCCACGGCGGAAAGCACCAGGATCAGCGGCAACAGCACCGGCTTGGGTGTCTCGACGAGCTTGGCGAAAATCTTGATGCCCGTCAGACCGAACACCAGCAGGAACAGGTTGGCCAGCGTGAGCGAGCCGACGATGAACCAGAACAGGTCGGGCGTTTCGGTCATCAGCAGCGGGCCGGGTTTGAGGCCGTGGATGTAGAGCGCACCGATGATCACGGCCGTGACCGCGTCACCCGGAATGCCCAGCGTCAGCATGGGCACGTAGGCACCGCCCACCGACGCGTTGTTGGCCGACTCGGGCGCCACCAGGCCTTCGTAGGCACCGGTACCGAACGGACGCGAGGGGTTCTTCACCGAGCGCTTGGCGTGGTCGTAGGCCATGAGCGAAGCGATGTCACCGCCCGCGCCGGGCAAGGCGCCCACCACCACGCCAATGGCGGAGGTGCGGGTGGCCAGCGGCAGGTGTTTGCGCACCAGCGCCCACGACGGGATGATCTTGCTCACGTTCTGCTTGACCGCCTTGATCTTGAGCTCATGCAGCTGCGCGATCACCTCGGCCACGCCGAAGAAGCCGATCATGGCGGCGATGTAGGAGATGCCCGCCGACATCTGCAGGCTGCCGAAGGTCAGGCGCTGTTCACCCGTCATCGGGTCGAGGCCCACGCACGAAATCAGCGCGCCCAGGGCACCGGCAAAGATGCCTTTGGAGAGCGATTCGCCCGAGAGGCTGCCCACCAGCAGAATGCCCCAGATCGCCAGCAGAAGGTACTCGCGCGGGCCGAACTTCAACGCCAGGGTGGACACCGCGGGGGCCGCCACGGCCAGCGCCAGGATGCCGATGAAACCACCGTAGACGGAGACCACCGTGGTCAGGCCGATCGCCTGCCCGGCCTCGCCGCGTTTGGCCAGTGGATAGCCGTCGAGCGCCGTGGCAATGGCCGCCGGTGCGCCGGGGATGTTCAGCAGGATGGCGCTGCGCGAACCGCCGTACACACCGCCGAGGTAGATGCCCGAGATCAGGGCCAGCGCGTGGTGCACGTCCCACTTGAAGGTGAACGAGATCAGGATGGACACCGCCATCGTCACCGACAGGCCGGGGATGGCGCCGATGTAGATGCCGGCGAAGGTGCCCGCCGCGGTCAGGAACAGCATCTGCCAGTCCAGCCAGGACGACAGGAAATAGCCCAGTGCTTCGGTCATTTCAGGAACTCCGGCAGGAGGGGGCCGACAAGCGAACCGGCCGGCAGCACCACCGAGAAGGCGGTGCGGAAGACGATGAAAATGCCCACCAGCACCGCGGCGCTGATGAACAGGTTGAGCAGCACGCGGCGGCTGCCCAGCAGGTACATGGACGCCGTCAGGAAGATGTACGAGGCGATCAGGAAACCGATGTACTCCATGCCCAGCATGTACAGGAAGATCAGCGCGGTGAAGGCGATCAGTTGCACCGGCGTGACCTTGCGGCCGAACTGCTGCAGCCAGGTCTCACCGTTCTCCAGGTTGAGCTTGGCGCGCGCGGTCTTCACCGCGTTGATCAGGCCGGTGACCAGCATGGCGAAGGCACAGACCATGGGGAAACTGCCCGGCGCGGCCAGCGAGTCGAAACTGGAAATCTCGTAAGACGTCCACAGCAGGAAAACACTGACCAGAACGAGCAGCGCCATGAAGGTCAGCTCGCCGGCCAGTCGGGGGTGACTGGTGTGCATGGAAAGTCTCCTCAAACGGAAAAAGCAGATGCGCCCCAGGCGAACATCTCAACAATTGCTGGCGCCGCAGCGCCACCGGAGTGGCATGAATCAGCTCAACACAGGGCACCGCCGGGTCGCGAAAATCGAGAGAAGGAGGGGGAGCCCCTCCCCCCCCAGGGCACCGCCGGGCCGGCTTTGCCGGACGGCCAGTGCCGCCCCCTTGAGGGGGTCGCGCGCAGCGCGGCGGGGGTGTTCAAGGTTTGGCGATGCCCAGCGTGGCGGGGTCGACCTTGGCGGTGCCTGCGTTCTGGTACAGCCAGGCGGTGGTGGACTGCCACTTCTTGATGAACTTCTCGGCTTCCGCGCCACCGATGTTCAGCATCGTTGTGCCGCGGCCTTCCATCATCTTGCGGTACTGCGGGTTGTCACCGGCCTTCTTGAAGGCGGCCACCAGCTTGGCCTTGACGGGCTCCGGGGTGTCCTTCTTCACGAAGACGCCGTACCAAGAGCCCCAGGGCAGGTACTTCGGCAGGCCTTTGAGCGACGGTGCATCGGTCATGGGGGCGATGCCCTGGAAGGGCTTGTTGTCCAGCACGCCCAGGGCCTTGAGGCGACCGGCCTTGATGTGCTCGATGGCAGCGCCCGAGGCGATGAAACCGATATCCAGGTGGCCTCCCTGCAGAGCGGCAATGGCCGGGCCGTCGCCGTCGAACGGCACCAGGATGGTTTCAAACTTGGTCAGGCTGCCGATCATGGTGTTGACCGTGTAGGGCACGGTGCCCTGACCAGCGATGTACTGCTTGACCTTCTTGGGGTTGGCCTGCACATGGCTCAGCAGGTCCTGCATGGTGTTCCAGGGGGCATCGGGCTTGGCCACGAGCAGGATGGTGTTGGCGATGGCGGCGATGTTGACGGGATAGAACTGGTCGTAGTCGAACTCGGCCATCTTCATCACGCGGAACAGGGCCTGCGGCTCGGCGCCCATCAGGATGGTGTAGCCATCGGACGGCTGCTGCAGCACGAAGTTGGCGCCAATGGCACCGGACGCCCCGGGCTTGTTCTGCAGGATGATTTTCTTGCCCAGCGCTTCTTCGGCATACGGGGCGTAGCCACGCATGGCCACGTCGGTGCCGCCACCAGCGCCCCACTGGATCACGGCGGTGACGTCGCGCTCGGGGTAGTTCTGCGCCTGTGCCAGGCCAGTGAAGCCCACGGTGGCCAGGGCTGCCACGGCAGCGCCGAGAAAGTGGCGTTTGGTTTGGTTCATCTGAATGTCTCCTGCTGTTGGTTAAAAAATCAAGCCCTCGGACCCGGACTCATGGGTTACACACAAGCTGTCTGAATAACCCCCGACGGTGTCCGCAGAGCGTTGCGGCCGGTTCATCGAAGGTCTTCAATGTAGGACCGGCTGGTTCGCTGGTCCATGAATTTGCACGGCCACCTGTTCGATCAATAAACCAAATAGATCGATCATCGACCGCTTTTGGGGTTTGTCCCAATGCCGGCGCGGTTGCCGCCGTGCGGTCCGGCAGCCCCGGTAAAGGCCCTTGAACCGCTGCGGCAAGCGCCATCGAAAGGTCGCCCATTCTGCCGAGCAGTCCCCCGGCGGAACCCGACGAATCCGGCCCCTGCCTGCCGTTTTCGTGCATCTTGTCCACCCGGCTTTAGGCCGCTGCGCGCGCCGTGGCGTGGCGCGCGGCGAGGTACGCAAACACCTGGCCCGGGCCGAGGGTGATGCCCGGCGCGGTGTAGACGCCGCCCATGATGGAATGCATGTCGTTGCCCACGGCGTACAGGCCACCGATGGGCTGGCCGCTCGCGTCGAGCACGCGGGCGTCGCCGTCGGTGACGAAGCCGGTGGCGGCGCCGATGTCGCCCGGGTAGAGCTTCACCGCGTAGTAGGGCGCGGTCTGCAGCGCGCCCAGGTTGGGGTTCTTGCCGCCGGCCGCGGCGTCGCCGATGTTCTGCTGGTAGGCCGTGACACCGCGCTGGAAGTCCGGGTCCACGCCGGTTTGCGCGTAGCCGTTGATCTTCTGCACGCTGGCTTTCAGGCCGGCGGCGCTGATGCCGAGCTTCTGCGCCAGGTCGTCGAGCGAGTCGCCCCGGGTGAGGTAGCCGTCGGCCAGGAACGGTGCCATGTCCTTGGGCCCCGCGCCGGGCCGCACCATGCCGATGCCGTACTTGCGCAGCGCTTCGGCGTCGCAGACCAGGAATGCCGGCACGCTGCGCGCACTTTGCATGGCCATGCCGAACAGGTGGTACGAGGTGCTTTCGTTGACGAAGCGCTCACCGGCCTGGTTGACGGTGAGCATGCCGGGCTTGGCGCGGTCCATCACGAAATGCGGGAACACCGCGGTGCTGCCGTCGGCCCGCGGGCGCAGCGAGACCGGTGCCCAGAAGGCGTTGGAGAGACCGCCCTGCCCGTATTGCGCGCCCAGGTCGCGGGCCAGGTCGTGCGCCGCGCCGGTGTGGCCGGGCGCGGCGGGGCACCAGCCGATGTCAACGCCGGGCAGCATGGCCTGGCGCAAGCCGGGGTGGCGGTTGAAGCCGCCACTGGCCAGCACCACACCACCGCGCACCCGCACCGTGCGGCGTTCGCGGCCCTGCACGAGCTCCACCGTTTCAATGCCGCTGGCGCCGCGGCCGAACTGCTCGACCGAGGTGTCGAGCGCGAGTGTCACGCCCGCGTGTTTCGACAACGAATACAGCAGGCGCGCCACCAGCGCGTTGCCCATCACCAGGCGCGTGCCGCGCGGGTAGCGCAGGCGGTCCGCCGCGTGGCGCCCGATGATCCTGAGCGAATGCTTGAACGAGGCGAACGACTTCGTGAGCGCGAGCAGGTGGTTGATGTCGGTGCGGTCGACCATCATGCCGCCGAGCACGGTGAACTCCGGAATCGGCGGGCGCACCAGCCGGAACAGGTCGCCGAGCAGGCGGCCGTCGAACGGCAGCGGTTCCAGCGCGCGGCCGCTCAGCGTGGAGCCACCGAGGTCGGAGATGTAGTCCGGGTGCTTGGGGTACGGCCGGTACCGGACCTCGGAATGGGTCTCGATGTGGCGGATCACGGCGGGGCCGTGGTCCAGGAAGGCCTGGCGCAGCGCGGCCGGCGTGCGATCGCCGATGGCGTTGGTGAGGTAGCGCGCGGCGTCGGCCAGCGTGTCCGCCGGGTTCACCTTGGCGGCGTGGTGCGTGCCCGGCACCCAGGTGGTGCCCGCCGACCAGGCCGTGGTGCCGCCCACGAACCCGGTGCGTTCGACCAGCAGCACCCGCTGGCCGTCGATGGCCGCGAACAGCGCGGCCGCCATGCCGGCGCCACCGGCACCGATCACGACCAGGTCGAAGGCAGCGCCTTCAGCAGGTATCTGGCTCAGCGAGTTCAGGACTTGCATGGTCACCGGCCCAACAGGAAGTCAACCATGAGATCGCGGACCCGCGCAAACATGTGCGCGCCGGTCATCGTGGCGCAGCCCTTGGCCCGCGCCGCCGCGATGAAGGGCGTGATGGCCGGCGCGGTAATCACGCAGCCGCAAAACATGCGGGCGTCGAGCTTCTCCACCTGCAGCGGGTACGGGTCGCTCTCTTTCATGCCCACCGGCGTGGCGTTGATCACGATGTCGAAGCCCGTCGGGTCGGCGCTGCCGTGGCTCACCGGGCATTGCTTCAACCCGGCAAGGCGCTCCACCAGCGCGGTACGGCGCTGGTCGTCCGGATCGAAGATGGCCAGTTCGCTCACGCCGGCCACCACCAGCGCATGGGCAATCGCCGAACCGGCACCGCCCGCGCCCACCAGCAGCGCTTTCCGGCCCGCGGGCTGGCCACCGTTGTCCTGCATGGCGGCGACAAAACCCAGGCCATCGAACATGTCGCCGTGCCAGCTGCCGTCGGCATTGCGGCGCATGGTGTTGACCGTGTGCAGGAAGGCGGCGCGCTCGGAAGTGGTGGCGCAGAGGTCGGTACAGGCGAACTTGTGCGGCACCGTCACGATGATGCCGTCCACGTTCTGCGCCAGCGAGGCGCCACGCACCCAGTCGGCCAGGTGGGCGGGCGACACATGGGCCGGCACGCAGATGGCATCGCGGCCGTGGTCGGCAAAGGCCTGCGTCACGCCGGCCGGGGATTTCACCTGGGCGATCGGGTCGCCGACGATGAAATGGATGCGGCTCGCGCCGCTGAGGGTTTGATGCATGGGTCTTGTCTCCTGCGGGTCGGTTCACACCCGTTGGCCGGGCTGTTGGCGCCGATCATATCCAAAAGTGGAATTGTGTTCAACTATTGAATATTGTTCTTTTTTTGACTAGACTTCAGGCCGGAGACAACAAATGCCCGAATTGAGCACCCCAAACCCAGAGACACCACCGGGCTGGCTTCGCCAGACGGCTGGTGTCGTCCCCCTGCAGGGGGAAGCCGCGCAGCGGCGCAGGGGGGGAGCCACGAGCTTGCTCGTCGTGGGTGCCGGCGCCATTGGCCGCACCCACATCGACCGCATCGGCCGTTCGCCGCAACTGGCCCTGGCCGGTATCGCCGACCCCACCGACGCCGGTCGCGAGCTGGCGAACAGCCTGGGTGTGCCCTGGGCCGCCAGCCACGGTGAACTGCTGGAGCGCGTGAAGCCGCAGGGCGCCATCGTCGCCACGCCCAACGCCACGCATGTGCCGGTGGCACTGGACTGCCTGGCGCGTGGTGTGGCCACGCTGGTGGAGAAGCCCGTGGCCGACACGGTGGCCGAAGCACAGGCGCTGGTGGATGCACAGGCGCGCAGCGGCGTGCCGGTGCTGGTGGGCCACCACCGCCGCCACAACCCGATCAACCGCCGGGCGCGCGAGATCGTGGCCAGCGGGCGGCTGGGCCACATCGTGACCGCCAACGTGATGGCCACCTTCCTGAAACCCGAGCCCTACTTCGAAGCCGCCTGGCGCCGCCAGCCCGGCGGCGGCCCGGTGCTGATCAACCTGATCCACGAGATCGACCAGCTGCGTTTTCTCTGCGGCGAGATCACGCAGGTGCAGGCCATCAGCAGCAACGCCGTGCGCGGCTTCGCGGTGGAAGACACGGCCGCCGCCCTGCTGCGCTTTGAAAACGGCGCGCTCGGCACGGTGGTGCTGTCGGACACCGCCACGTCGCCCTGGTGCTGGGACTTCAGCGCCGGCGAACAGGACCAGTACCCGCGCCAGGCGGTGCAGTCGCACTTCATCGCCGGCACGCACGGCTCGCTTTCGCTGCCCGACCTCTCGTTCTGGCACTACCGCGGCGAGCGCAGCTGGCACGCCGAGATCACGCGCGAGCAGACCGTGGCGCTCAAGGCCGACCCCTACACCGCCCAGCTGCTGCACTTCGCGGCCGTGATCCTTGGCGAAGAAGCCCCGCTGTGCAGCGCGCTCGACGGGCTGCGCACCCTGCAGGCCACGCTGGCCGTGCTCGAAGCGGCAACCGCCGGCGCACCTGTTTCCTGTACCGTTTGAGCCTCCCCCCAGAACACACGGAACCCACCCCATGAACGGCGTCCTCGAACGAACCCTCGGCATCCTCGAACTGCTGTCGCAACACGGCGAAGGCATGGAGCTCGCCGCCGTGGCCGACCAGCTCAACATCCCGCGCAGCGCCGTGCACCGCCTGCTGGCCGATCTGGTGCGGCTGGGCTATGTGCGCCAGGCGCGCGGCCATGGTGACTACCTGCTCACCACCAAGCTGGTGAGCATGGGCCTCTCGTACCTCAGCAACAGCGGCATCGTGGACATCGCACAGCCCCTGCTCAACCGCCTGGCCGAGCTGTCGGGCGAACTCGTGCGCCTCTCGGTGGTGGACGGTGAACGCCTCACCTGGGTCGCCCGCGCACAGGGCGCCCGCCAGGGCCTGCGCTACGACCCCGACATGGGCAGCGACGCCCGCCTGTCGTGTTCGTCTTCCGGCTGGGCTTTGTTGTCCACGCTGGACGACAACGCCGGCATGGCCCTGGTGGCAAAACAGGGCCTGGGCCTGCCCGAGCAGTTTGGCCCGGCCGCCCCGACCACCCTGCAGGCGGTGCTGGATGCCGTGCACGCCACGCGCGAACGCGGCTACAGCCTGACGGTGGACACCTACAGCCTGGGCCTGTCCGCCATGTCGGCGCCGGTGCGTTTTGCCGGCCAGCCGGCCATGGGGGTGATCACCGTCGCCGGGCCCACGGTGCGCTTCACCGTCGAGCGCATGGAAGCGCTGGCACCCGAACTGCTGTCCATCGCCTCGCAGCTGGCCGCGGCCAGCGGCGCTTCGCCCTTCTTCCAGCTCACGGCCGAGACCGGCGCCCCTGGCGACGTCAAAAGCCGCAAGCCCATCTACGCGGTCTGACCGCATTCACACCGGCCCATGCCCGACCAGTCATCCGCTCCCTCTCAGCATTGCGATGTGCTGGTGATCGGCTCCGGTGCCGGTGGCCTGTCAGCGGCCGTGACCGCCGCGAAGCTGGGTCTGAAAGTCATCGTCGCGGAGAAAGACCCGCAGTTCGGCGGCACCACCGCCTGGTCGGGTGGCTGGATGTGGCTGCCGCGCAACCCGCTGGCGGTCGAGGCCGGCATCGTCGAGCCGATCGACGAACCGCTGGCCTACCTGCGCCACGAACTCGGCGACCGCTTCGACGAAACCCGCGCCCGCGCCTTCCTCGAAGCCGCGCCACGCGTGGTGGAGTTCTTCCGCGCGAAGACCGCGCTGCGCTTCATCGACGGCAATGCGATCCCCGATTTCCACGGCCGCAACCCACACGCGTCCCTCGGCGGCCGCTCGCTGTGTGCAGCGCCCTTCGACGGCCGCCGCCTGGGCACGCGCATCGCCGACCTGAAGCCGCCCCTGCCCGAGACCACGCTCTGGGGCATGGGCATCGCCTCGGGTGCCGAGCTGCGCCACTTCTTCAACGCCCTGCGCAAACCGGCTTCACTCTGGTACGTTACCCAGCGCGTGCTGGCGCACGCGAAAGACCTGTTGCTGCACCGCCGTGGCATGCGGCTGCTGAACGGAAATGCCCTGATCGCCAGCCTGGCTGCTTCAGCCCTGGAGGCCGGTGTCGACATCCGCACCCGATGCCCGGCACGGCGCCTGCTGCGCGACGGCGATCGAGTGACCGGCGCGGTGCTCGCCACGCCCGAGGGCGCGGTCGAAGTCCATGCTCGCTGCGGCGTGGTACTGGCCTGCGGCGGCTTCCCGCACGACGATCAGCGCAAACGCGCCCTGCTGCCGCACGCCCCCACCGGAAAAGAGCATTGGTCGGCGGCTTCGCGCGGCGACACCGGCGACGGCCTGCGCCTGGGCGAAACCGCCGGTGGCCAGGTGGCCACCGATGGCTTGCAGGCCGCGGCGCTGGCCCCGGTGTCGCTGGTGCCGCGCGCCGATGGCTCGTTCGCGCACTTTCCGCACCTGATCGAACGCGGCAAGCCGGGCCTGATCGCCGTCACGCGCCGAGGACAACGTTTCACCAACGAAGCCGACTCGTACCACGACTTCATGCAGGGCCTGCTGGCCGCGCTGCCCGCCGGCGAGCCGGTGCAGGCCTGGCTGGTCTGCGACCACGCCTTCATGCGCCACTACGGCCTGGGCGCTGCCAAGCCGGCCCCCATGCCGCTGTCACCGATGATCGCCAACGGCTACCTGAAGCGCGGCCGGACGCTGGCCGATCTGGCCAAGGTCTGCGGCATCGATGGCGACGCCCTGCAGAAGACGGTGCAACGCTACAACGCGCAGGCGCTCAGCGGTAAAGACAATGACTTCGCCAAGGGCGAGACGCCCTACAACCGCATGCAGGGCGACGCGCCTTTTGCGTCCGAACGCGGCTGGCCCAACCCCTGCATGGGACCGCTGCAACGCGGTCCGTTCTACGCGGTGAAGGTGGTCGCTGGCAGCCTGGGCACGTTTGCAGGACTGAAGACCAACGCCCACGCCCAGGTGCTCGACGCGCAGGGCCAACCCATCGCCGGCCTCTACGCTGGCGGCAACGACATGAACTCGATGATGGCCGGTCACTACCCCAGCGGCGGCATCACGCTGGGGCCGGCCATGACGTTCGGCTGGCTTGCGGCTCACCACATGGCAGGCCGAGAGCCCTCACCCTAGCCCCCTCCCAGCGGGAGAGGGAACAAGACACCGCTTTTGACAGACACCACCCAACCCAGGACACCCCACATGTACTACGAACTCGCCACCATGACCCTGCCGTTCGGCACCGCCGGCACGGCCGCCCAGAACGTGCAGGCCTACTGCGCCGCGCCCGAAGCGAAGGGCGAGCTGCTCGCCTGCTGGTTCACCGACATCGGCCAGCTCAACCAGATGATCGTGCTGCGCGGCTTTGCCGATCTGGCCAGCCTGCAGGCCGAGCGCGAGCGCACGCAAAACAGCGCATCACCCTTCGGCAACGGCGAAATCTTCCAGACGCTGGAGCAGCACAGCTACCAGGGCTTTCCGTGGATGAAGCCGGTGCGCCCGAGCGCCGAGAGCGGCATCAGCGGCCCGGTGTACGAGATCCGCACCTACGGCATCCAGCCGGGTGGCGTGCAGCCCACCATCGACCTCTGGGAACAGTATGTGCCGCCGCGCGAACAGCTCTCGCCCTGCGTGATCGCCATGGTCGCGCTCGACGGCCCGCTGCGCTTCACCAACATCTGGGCCTACCCCACGCTGGACGCACGCAGCAAGGCCCGCGCCGATGCGGTCGCACAAGGCATCTGGCCGCCCAAGGGAGGGCCCGCGCACCTGACCACCAACATGGTCTCCACCATCGCACTGCCCACGGCCGTGTCGCCCCTGAAGTGAGGCTGTGATGGCACGCACCTATTCCCTTGCCTACCTGAGCTCGCACCGCTGCACGCCGCCCGAGGCGGTGCGGATCGCCGCCGCCAACGGCTACCAGTTCGTCGGCCTGCGCCTGTGGCCCAACGCGCCGGGGGCGCCGCAGCAGTTCCTGCTCGGCAAACCCGAGGTGCTGAAGGAAACACAGGCCGCGATGGCCGACACCGGCGTCGGGATCTTCGACGTGGAAATCATCCGCATCGGCGAGGGCTTCGACCCGCACACCTGGGATGCGCTCTACGACGCCTGCGCCGCGCTCAAAGCCAAGGCCATCCTCATCGCCGGTGACGACCCGATTGAGTCGCGCCTGACGCAGAACTACGCCCGTCTGTGCGAAGTGATGCGGCCCTACGGCCTGACCGCCGATCTGGAGTTCATGCCCTGGACGGCGGTGAAGGACGCGAAGAGCGCACTGCGCGTCGTGCAGAACGCCGGCACGCCGACCAACGCCGGCATCCTGGTCGATGCGCTGCACTTCGGCCGCTCGACCACCACGCTGGACGACATCCGCGCCATTCCGCGCGGGCTGCTGCACTACGCGCAGATCTGCGACGCACAGGCCGGCACGCACTTCACGGTCGAAGAAATGATCCACACCGCGCGCTGCGAGCGCCTGCTGCCCGGCGATGGAACGATCGACGTGCAGGGCCTGTTCGATGCGCTGCCGGCCGATCTGCCGGTGAGCGTCGAGGTCGTGAATTTCGAACGCGAGAAAACCGCCGACCCGACCCGGTGGGCCGGCATCTGTCTGGCCGCCAGCCGGCCCTTCGTCGAGCCTCGCGCCTGACCTGAAAGACATCCATGGTGATTCCGTTCGATCACATTTCGCGGTTGCCGTTTTTCTTCGGCGCCCGCTGGTTCAGCAGCGCGTGAGATGGACCACCCCTGCGGCGCTGCGCGCCACCCCCTCAAGGGGGCGACACCAGCCGTCCGGCGAAGCCGGCCCGGCGGTGTCCTCGGTTCAGTCACCTCTCTCGCAGAGGTCGACTGAAGGCTCAAATCTCATCTGAAAGAACCCCATGGATTTCGCTCTCAACGACGAACAGAAAATGATGATCGACACCATCCGTCGCTTCATCGCCGAAGAACTGCACCCGCTGGAAGACGCGCTGGAAAACACCGGCGCGCTGCCGGAAGCCGACGCCCGCCGCATTCACGCCAAGGCCAAGGAACTGGGCCTGTACGCGCTCAACATGCCGGCCGAACTCGGCGGTGGCGGCCTCTCCAACCTGGACCGCATTCTCTGTGAGGAGCAGTTCGGTCACACCACCGACATGCTGATCCGCCGCGCCTTCGGCAACGTGTACGAACCCTTGCTGCATTGCAAGGGCGAGCAGGTCGAGCGCTGGCTCAAACCGGCCATCGAAGGCTCACGCACCTGCGCCATCACCATCACCGAATCGGGCGCGGGTTCGGACGCCGCGGGCATCAAGACCCACGCCAGACGCAACGAGCAAGGCCAGTGGGTGCTCAACGGCAGCAAGCACTTCATCAGCGACGGTATCTGGTCCGACTTCTTCCTGGTCTCGGCCAGGACCGGTGAAAAAGAGATCAGCATGTTCATGGTGGACAAGGGCCTGCCCGGTTTCACCGTCGGCAAGGACCAGGCCATGATGGGCATCCGCGGCACGCCGCACCTGGAGCTGTTTTTCGACAACGTGGTGCTGGAAGACGTGGCCCTGCTGGGCGAACAGGGCCAGGGTTTCAAGCTCGCCATGGGCGCGCTCAACGTGGTCCGCCTGGCCCAGGTGGGCGCGCGCGCGGTGGGCAAGGCCACGCATGTGTGCGAGCAGATGCTGACCTACGCCAACGACCGCAAGCAGTTCAACACCCGCATCGGCGACTTCCAGATGGTGCAGCAGATGCTGGCCGACAGCGTGATCGAGATCAACGCCGCGCGCTGGATGGTCTACCACGCCGCCTGGATGCTGGACCAGGGCCTGGACGCCCGCGAGCAGATCGCCATGGTCAAGGTGCACGCGGCCGAGACCCTGGGCCGCGTGGTCGACCGCGCGGTGCAGGTGTTTGGCGGCATGGGCTTCTGCAAGGAGCTGCCGATCGAGCGCTACTACCGCGACGCCCGCATCTACCGCATCTTCGACGGCACCAGCGAGATCCACCGCGGCGTGATCGCCAAGAGCGCGCTGAAAAAGGGCGCTGTGCTGTTCGACGTCAACCGGTGATCGCCATGGACAGCAAATTCATGACCGCTGCCGAAGCAGCGAACCTGATCCAGGACGGCGACACCGTGGGCCTGATGGGCGGCGGCGGCGGCCTGATGGAAGCCACCCACCTGTTCGAAGCGGTGCAGGCACGCTACCTCGCCACACAGGCCCCACGCAACCTCACCCTCATGCACGCGCTGGGCATCGGCGACAAGAAGACCAAGGGCATGAACTGCTTCGCGCACGAAGGCCTGGTGAAGAAGGTCATCGGCGGCCACTGGGTCTGGTCGCCGGCCATGCAGCAGCTCGCGCTCAGCAACAAGATTCAGGCCTACATCCTGCCCGGCGGGGTGAGCAGCCAGCTCATGCGCGAGATCGGCGCCGGCCGTCCCGGCCTCATCAGCCACGTGGGCCTGGGCACGGTCTGCGACCCGCGCTTTGGCGGCGGGCGCATGAACGACGCCGCTCAGGACGACCTCGCCGAGGTGATCCAGATCGACGGCCGCGAGTGGCTGCGCTACAAGCCCTTCCCCATCCACGTCGCCATCGTGCGCGCCAGCGCGGCCGACGAGGACGGCAACATCAGCTTCGAACACGAGGCCGCCAACCTCGACGCGCAGTCGCTCGCGCTGGCCGCGCGCAACAGCGGCGGCACGGTGATCGTGCAGGTCAAGGAACGTTTGCCGAAAGGCGCACTCAAGGCGCGCGAGGTGCGCATCCCCTCGGCCTGGGTGGACGCCATCGTGGTCGACCCGGCGCAGCAGACCAGCTATCACATCCCCTTCGACCCCGCCTTCAGCGGTGAACTCACCGGCGCCGCGCGCCACGCGAGCGAAGCCGAGGACCACGCGCGCGAAGTCGCGGCTTCACAGGAAGCCTTCAGCGAACGCCAGGCCGTGGCGCGCCGCGCCCACGTCGAACTCTTCAACACCGGCAAGGCGCGCCCGGTCATCAACTACGGCGTGGGTGTGCCCGACGCGGTCGCCAAACTGATCGCCGCTCGCAACGAGCAGCACCGCATCTACCAGACCATCGAACACGGCACCTACGGCGGCACGCTGATGGACGGTGTGCTGTTCGGCTATGCGCGCAACGCCACGGCGATGCTCGACGCGGCCACGCAGTTCGACTTCTACGGTGGCGGCGGACTGGATGTGGCCTGCCTGGGCTTCGGCGAGCTCGACGCAGAAGGCAGCGTCAACGTCTCGCGCCTGGGCGGCGTCACCGTCGGCCCCGGTGGCTTCATCGACATCGCCCAGAACGCGAAGAAGGTGGTGTTCTGCGGCACGCTGGCGGCCAAGGGCGTGAAGCTGCAGACCGGCGACGGCCAGATGCGCGTGCTGCAGCAGGGCGCGGTCAAGAAGCTGGTGAAACAGGTGGACCAGATCACCTTCAGCGGCCCCCAGGGCCTGGTGCGCGGCCAGGAGGTGCTCTACCTCACCGAACGCGGCAGCTTCCGGCTCACGCCGCAGGGCATCGAGCTGTACGAGATCGCGCCGGGCATCGACCTGCAGCGCGACATCCTCGACCAGATGGACTTTGTTCCGCTGGTGTCCAAGGACCTGAAGGTCATGGACAGCGCACATTTCACGGCTGTTTAAAGTGAAACACCCCCGCAGCGCTACGCGCTACCCCCAAGGGGGCGGCACTGGCCGTCCGGCAAAGCCGGCCCGGCGGTGCCCTGGGCTGCACCGTTTCATGCATCGGGGTGTCGCTTGCTCCGCGCAAGGCTTCGACACTCTCAGCCCGATTGGATGGCGGCGACTCAGCGCTGCGCCTTGAGCGCTTCGTAGGCATCGCCCACGCGCTTGAAGGCTTCTTCAGCGAGCTTGTGCACCAGCGGCGACACATGGCCCAGCCGGTCCGGGTGGTACTGCTGCAGCAGTGAGCGGCGCGCCCGCTCCACCGCGTCCCAGGAGCTGTTCCGGGCCAGACCCAGCACCGCCCATGGGTCCATCGGTGCCGAAGCTGGCGCCTCTGGCGCTTCGGTATCCGCATCGGTCTCTGTTTCGTCGTCGGGCGCGGCATCGGCTTCCAGCCGCTGCACCACGCAGATGGCCGCCTGCCAGTGCACGGCGTATTCCGTCTGGCAACTGGGACAACGGATCTCGCCCGGTTCGGGCAGGTGCGGAATGCGCAGACGCTTCTGGCAACAGCTGCAGCGCAGGATGCCGTGGGGCGGCGTCGCGTCGGTCGCGTCGGCCAGATCGGGTTCTGCATCAGCCTCGGCAACTCCGGCGTCCAGCGCGGCGCGCAACAGCTCGGTTTTCGACATCGGCCGCTGCCGCAGTTCAGCCCGCAAGGCCTCGCACACCGCCGGGTAGGCCCCATGTTCGCGGTGCATCGCGGCCAGTTCGTCCACCGCAAAAGCCTGCAGCGGGCGCTGGCGGTTGGGCGGTGGCAGCAGTTCCAGATCACCGGGCTCGGTGGTGAGCAGCCGGCAGGCGTGCAGGATGTCCTCCCCGGTCAGGTCGTCACAGGCCAGCGCGTCGGCCGGGTCCAGCAGCCCCGCAAGCATCTCGATCGTCAGGCGTGGCAGATCGAGAAACGCCGCGCAGGCCTCGATCACGTCATGGTCCAGCGACTCGATGGGCCGGAACCCGATGCGCAGCTGGCTCAGGCTCCAGTAGCTCACGCCCATGGCCGAGGCCATTTCGCTCAACGACAGGTCCCGCTCGTCCGCACATTGCGACAGCGCCGCGATCAGCAGGCCACCGGGGCGCGAAAGGTCGTCCGGATTGAGGCGCCCGCTCCAGGCGACGGGCGCGAATTCGACCGGTTTTTTCCGGAAAGCCGATGCGGTGTCGCGGGCGGTGGCTTGTTGCATGGCGTCTGGGGTTTGTCCTGACTGGACACATGGAGAAAACGAAGTCCCGATGGTACCGGCACCCGGTTCAACCCGCAGGCAATCCGCCCCATACCGACCGGCTCCGACAGGCGAAAAAAAACCGCCAGCGGTGAACTGGCGGCTCAAACCTTGGAAACACAGGCCGCTTGCGCGGCCCATCGATCAGAACGTGTGCAGCAGGCCGACGCCGTAGGACTTGCGGTCGTCGCCGTTGCGCTTGACGAAATCGACGTAGACCGAGGTGCGCTTGGACAGCGCGTAGTTGGCGAACAGCTCGGTGGCGTTGACTTCGGTCTCGGTGTTTCGGGCGTGCTGGAAGCCGACCTTGGTCACCGCACCGACCGGGGCGACAGCGCCCACGTAGGCGCCCTTGCCGGCGGCTTCGGTCTCACGCACCACGTAGCCGCCCACCACCTTGACCACGCCAAGGTCGTACGAGCCCGCCACCGCCTGTGCCGTGCGGTTGCCCTCGACGCGCTTGGTCTCGGCCACATAGCCCACGGCCAGCGGGCCGTTGCCGTAGTTGGCACGCACCTGCACGCTGCGCTGGTCTTCGTTGTTGCCCGCCAGCACCAGGCTCACGCCGGCGTCAAAGCCGGAGAAGTTGGGGGTGACGTACTGCAGCTGGGCCGAACGGCGCGACGAACCGTACCAGGTCACCGGGCTGATGCCGGCGTTGTCCATGGCCGAAGAGGTGGAGATGCCGTTCAGGTCAAAGCGGGCGTGGCCCTGCGTGCCGAAGGACGAGGTGCGGCCAAAACGCGTGGAACCGAAGTTGCCGGACAGGCCGACCCAGGCTTCGCGCGAGAAGTTCAGGCTGGGACCGCCATCGACCAGGCTCAGGCCACCGCTTTCCAGGTTGAAGTTGGCCTTCAGGCCGCCGCCCAGGTCTTCCGTGCCGCGGAAGCCGATGCGGGTGGGCGTGTGGTAGCTCTGGGCTGGCGAGGTGGCGCTCTTGCCGCCGTTCATGCCGAACTTGCCGTCGGTGATTTTGCCCACGCTGACGTCGAGGATGCCGTACAAGGTCACCGATGATTGGGCGAAAGCGGTGCCACATGCGGCGGCGGCAGCGAGAACAAGCAGTTGTTTTTTCATGTCGTGGTCTCCGGAGAGGTTTTAAGAATGGTCCTCGTCGGCGAAGCGGAACACGCCCCGTGTCCTGTTTCGCGATGGGAGCTCCGTTTCAGAAGCCTGTGGATTACATCAACGATAAAAGTAACGAACAAGTTAATTCACATATTTTTTGCACCGGCGTTGCACGAACGTAACGGTTCGTACATTTCAAGGGTAACTCCGGATTGAAGGCCTTGGCGGGACGGGCGCAGGCGCTCGAACCCGGCTGCAGGGGCGCCTATACTGGCGAAATGAACCAGTCAGTACCTTCTGCCGTTCCCACCGCCACGCCCACCGGTCGCACCAACGACCCGGCGCGGACCATGACCAACATCCTCGAAGTGGCCATCGCGGAATTCGCTGAAAAGGGTCTGGCTGGCGCGCGCATCGACGAGATCGCCGCCGCCACGCAGACCAGCAAGCGCATGATCTATTACTACTTCGGGAGCAAGGAAGGCCTGTACCTGGCGGTCCTGGAAGAGGCCTACCGGGGCATGCGCGAGATCGAAGGCCAACTGCAGCTGGACGACCTGGAGCCCGAGGCCGCCTTGCGCCAGCTGGTGGAATTCACGTTCGACCACCACGCCAGCCACGAGCGCTACATCCGGCTGGTGATGTCAGAAAACATCCAGCGCGGCCAATACCTGGCGCAAAGCACCAGCATCCAGCAGCTCAACGTACCGGCGATCGCCTCGATCCGCCGCCTGTATGAACGTGGCGTGGTCAGCGGTGTCTTTCGCCCGGGCCTGGACCCCATCGACATCCACGCATCGATCTCGGCGCTCACCTTCTACAACGTGTCCAACCGACACACCTTTGGCCTGATCTTCAAGCGCGACTTCACCAACCCTGAGGTGGCCGCACAGCGCCGCGCCAACGTGATCGAAACCATCCTGCGCTTCGTGCGCCACTGACCGGACACCTGCACACCATGAAAAAAATCCTCATCCTCAACGGCCCCAACCTCAATCTGCTGGGAACGCGCGAGCCGGCGCAGTATGGCTACACCACCCTGCCCGACGTCGAAGCCTTCTGCAAGGCCCACGGCGAGAAGATCGGCTACGAAGTGGAATGCCTGCAGAGCAACTGGGAAGGCGCGCTGGTCGACAAGATCCACGAATACGGTCGCCTTTTCAAGGAAGGCCAGGCCCTGGGTGTGGTGATCAACCCCGGCGCCCTCACCCACACCTCCATCGCCCTGCACGACGCCATCAAGGGCGTGGACCCGCTGCCCGTGATCGAGTGCCACATCTCCAACGTGCACGCCCGCGAAGCCTTCCGCCACCACTCGTGGGTGTCGCCCGCGGCGGCCGGCATCGTGATCGGCTTCGGCGTCGACGGCTACCTGATCGCCATGGACGGTCTGGTGCGCAAGTTCGTGAACTCGGCCGCCACCCAGAAGCCCTGACCGCCCTTCCGGGTTTACCCGGAATGCGTTCGATCAACGAACGAATTTGCGCGTTGATCGAACTCCCACAACCGCTCGATGCGCTCTCAAAGCGCGAACCCGACCTACAGTGGCGCACTGCCTTCCACCACCCAGCGCGACCCCATGATCAACGGCAACACCGAACTCATCGCCCACATCGGCTACCCGACGCACAGCTTCAAGTCGCCGATGATCTACAACCCCTACTTTGAACACGTGGGCGTGAACGCCATCGTGGTCCCCATGGGTTGCCAGCCGGCCGACTACCCGGCCTTTCTCAAAAGCGTGTTCACGCTGACCAACATCCGCGGCGCGCTCATCACCATGCCGCACAAGGTGGTCACGGTCGGCCTGCTCGACGACGTCACCCCCACCGTGAAAGTGGCCGGCGCCTGCAACGCGGTCAAGCGACTGCCCGATGGCCGCCTGGTGGGCGACCAGTTCGACGGCGCCGGCTTCGTGCGCGGCGTTCAACGCAAAGGCCTTCAACTCGCCGGCGCGCGCGTGCTGGTGGTCGGCAGCGGCGGCGTGGGCTGCGCCATCGCCGCTTCGCTGGCCGGTGCGGGCATTGCCGCCATCACCTTGTTCGACGTCAACACCGCGTCGGCCGAGGCCCTGGGCCAGCGCATCCGCGACAACTACCCGGCCATCGACGTGAAGACCGGCAGCAACGATCCGGCCGGCTTCGACCTCGTGGTCAACGCCACGCCCATGGGCATGAACGAAGGCGACCCCCTGCCGCTGGACGTGTCGCGCCTGGACGCCAGCACCTTCGTCGGCGAGGTCGTGATGCGCACCGAAATGACCGCCTTCCTCAGCGCCGCCCAGGCCAGAGGCTGTCGGGTACAAGTGGGTTCCGACATGCTCTTCGAGATGATTCCCGCGTATCTGGAATACTTCGGCTTCACCACCACCACGCCCGAAGTCCTGCGCTCGGTGGCCCGCCTCAGCTATTGATCCCCGGCGCCCTTTTGCCCCAACCCCTGTATCCCCGCCCGGCCCTGGGCATCGCGCTGGCGATCGCCGCCACGCTCTGTTTCGCCCTGCTCGACACCACTTCCCAGTTTGTCGGCGGCGTCGTGCCCGTGCTCATGGCCATCTGGCTGCGCTTCCTGGTGCAGACCGGCATGACCGTGGCGCTGCTCTGGCCCAGCCAGGGCAAGGCCCTGTTCCACACCACCGCGCCCGGCTGGCAGCTGCTGCGCGGTGCGCTCATGGTGACATCGGGCACCGTGGCCTACATGAGCCTGCGCTTCGTGCCGGTGGGCGACTTCACCGCCATCCTCATGCTCGTGCCACTCGCCATCACCGTGCTGGCCGCGCCGCTGCTGCGCGAACGCGTGCCCGCACTCACCTGGTGGCTCATCGCGGGCGGCTTCGCCGGCGCGCTCATCGTGATCCGGCCCAAGGGCAGCGACTTCCAGGGCGCCATGCTGCTGCCGCTGGCGCTCGTGCTCATCAACGCGCTCTACCAGATCGTCACCAGCAAGATGGTGAAGACCGAAGACCCAGGCACCATGCACTTCTACACCGGGCTCACCGGCCTGGTGTTCGGCACGCTGGCGCTGCCCTGGTCGTGGGCACCCATGGCCACCTGGCAGCTCTGGGCCCTGGTGGCACTCATGGGCGTGTTCGGCTCGCTCGGCCACTACGTCATGATCCAGGCCTACCACCGCGCCCCGGCCTCGCGCCTCACGCCCTACATGTACGCCCAGATCGGCTTCGCCACCCTGGCGGGCTGGATCGTGTTCGGCTACGCCCCCGATGTGTGGACCGTGGTGGGCGTGGCGCTGATCGCGGTGTGCGGAGCGCTGGGGGTGCGGGTCCGGCAGGGGTGAAGGACAGAGACCGACCCAAACCGGAAGTCGACGCTGCCCATGTGAATCCCCGTAGAGCGGACGGTCAACGTCGGCTCTACGGGTTAGCCGCATTGACCATGACCCAGCCACCGCCGCAAGGACGGATCGCCGGGTCGGCAGCGCTCGTCTAGGCTTCGATGCACACCACCAAGGTCTCGGGCAGCACGCCGTCATAGGACATCGCATCGGCCGCGTCCTTTGACTGCATCGCGGCGCCAAACTTCTCCATGTCCGGAACGTCCATCATCAACGCCACGGAGGTCGGATCCGTCGGGTTGATGAAGGTGCGGATGTTCGTTACGCCGATCAGTCCGAAGAACTCCTTGCGCTTGGGCGAGGCCAGCCAGTGCTTCTGATCCTTGACCTTGTGGTGGGCGACGATGGTGGGCATCGAAGTCTCCTTTAGCGTTTCGGAAAACAAACACTGTTTCACCGATAGCGCCGCGGCCAAGCTAGCGCCTGTTTGAGGTATACGCTCATCGTTCGCTGATGTCCAGCGCGCTGCGTTCAGATCCGCGCCCGTATCGGCCGATGACCGAGCAATAAGCCCGCAACCACGAGCGATGCCGTAGTCGCCCGTGATGGGGCCAATTGCAGGTGCGAAATACAGACGGGGTGTCAGTCTGTGATTCGAGTCATCGGCCTTCCCTTAAGCTGACTTTAGCGAGCGGCACGTGGTGGCCGACTTCTGCCCGCCGCGATGGTCCCCAGTCTGCCCACAACATCCCACTGGGGGATCCGCCAAGCGGCGAACACTCAGCGCTCCGGCCCTACCGAGAGTCGGGCGAATCAGGCGCCGCATGGCGCACGGCCGCGCCGGGGTCCTTTTCGAGCTTGGACAGTGACAACTCCCAGGTCTTGAGCGCCCAGTAGGCACCGAAGGTCCAGATGCCCGCCATTTCCACGAAGAACACGACACTGCCGCCGCGGTCCAGCAGTGCCGCCAGAACGAAGCCGGACGCCGGCCCCAGGAACATCAGCGCGGCCAGCCCGCGGTAGGCGCGCCTGAACATCGGCTCCCGGTGCTTCTGGTCGGCAGGCAGGTAGCTCAGCGAATGGCAGGCGCATTGCCAGGCGACGACGCCGAGCAGGACGAAGAGCGCGGCCGCTGCCACGAAGTGGATCGGCAGATCGGGTTGCCGCCCGGCCCACTCCAGCACGGCGGGGCAGTCCTTGACCAGCTGCATGACACGGTCGTCGTCGCCGAGGTCCTTCCCGGTGATGCGCTCCGGATAGACAGCGACCAACAGCGCACAGATGGCCGCGGCGTTCAGCAGCGTGTTCTCGCGCCGCGTGAGCCCCTTGTACAGATGCAGCCCTGCCGCGATGGCGCACAGCCCGCCGACGAAAAAAGTGCGCATCGGGAATTCGGCACACTGCGCGGCCCCGGTTTCGGCCGACGCACGGGCGGCGAAGAAGTACGCGCTCATCGAGGGCTGCAGCGGCAGGTCGTGAACGAAGCGCCCCCAGAGGTAGAGGAACGCGGGGAAGGCGAAAGCCAGCACCGCCAGCCCGAACCTCAGGGAAAAATAGGTTTCAGAGAAGTGCCGCCACAGCGCCTGCGCATCGGCGGGCGGCGGCTGGTTGTTCATCAGGCCGGGCTGCGTGCGGTCCATGCCGTGCTCCTTTCGGATGCGGAAACGGTGCCGCCATTCTGCGGCCCTCTTTTGCGGCCGCACTCCCTGCTCGGAGGGATGGCGCAGCACCGCCTCCGGTTCGTGACGACGCGACGACCTAGGCCAGGTCCTCGTGCAGGCAGAGGAAGTTGCCCTCGGTGTCCTTGAACCAGGCCGCCTTCTCCGAACCGAGCACGCAGACGTGGTTCACGGTCTTGAAGTCGGGCAGGTCGTAGTCTTCGAAAACCACGCCGGCCTGCTTCAGTTCGGCGATGCTCGCGGCGATGTCGGGCACCCGGAAGCTGATGGCCGTGTGTTCGGCCTTGGTCCCCTCGGGCTTGGGGAACAAAGCGAGCGTGGCGCCACCGACCGTATATTCGAACTTCCCATCGGGCCGGAAGTCGCCTGGCGTCAACCCGAGGCAGCGTTCGTAGAACGCCCGGGCTCGGGCCATGTCTTTCACGGGCAGCATCGTGGTCACAGAAGCGTTGCTGAGCATATGCACTCCTTTCACGAGACCTGGCTGCTCCCGCTCCTGAATGGCGATCCGGGGCATCGTCAGCCAGCCTATGAGCATAGACCTGCCGTCACCCGAACGCCAGTGCCCTGCCCCGCTCTGGCACCACCGGTCGGCAGCCGGCTTCCTCACGCTCAAGGCCTCCCGCGCGCTGCCGATACAAGCCGTTGAAGCCCCGTTCACCGACCCGCGTTGCCCACCCACCATGTCCCTCTCTGCCCTCTCTGGTTCTTCAGCCGCCGCCATCGGCCTGAGCGGCATGCGCGCCGCGCAGCAGCGGCTGGACACGAGCGCGCACAACGTGGCCAACGCGCTGACGCCGGGTTTCCAGCGCCAGGTCGTGACGCAGACGGCCCAGCCCGGCCTGGGCGGTGTGGACGCGCAGACCGGGCGCGCGTCCGGGACCGCTTCGGCGGGCGACCATGTCTTCGGCCATCTGGCCGAAGACATGGTCGCGCAGCGCATGAGCGTCTACAGCTTTGCCGCCAACCTGCGCACGGTCGAAACGCAGGACCGCGTGCTGGGCGCGCTGCTGGACGCCAAAGCCTGAACGCGCGCTCAGGGCGGCAGCGCCTCGGCGTAACAGTCGACGACGGTCGTAACCGAAGGCAAGTGCACCCGTCCTGCAAACCTTGCTCAAGCTGCGGCGCGGCACAATAAGTCCGTTTTTTTGCCCAGGCGCCCGGCCGGGCCCAGACCGCCGATCACCATGCTTTCATCCATTTCCCGCCCCTCGTTGCTCAGGTCCCGTTGCACGCCACTGCTGCTGTGCGCCCTGCTCGCCGCCTGCGCCGCGCCGGCACCGACATCCACGGATGTCGCCGAGGCCGAGGCCGACGAGCCGGAAGAAAGCAGCCGCCGTGCCCCGGTGCCGCCGGTGGTGCTCGATGGCACCGACTGGCAGAACCGGAACCGGATCGAGGGCCTGGTGCCCGGCACGCACTGGGAACACCAGACCTACGCCAGCCGCCGGCCGACGCGCTACAGCGCGACCGAACACGCCGGCCGACCCGCCGTGATGGCCCGGGCCGATGGCGCCAACAGCACGCTGAGCCTGCCCCTGAACCCGCCGCCCGGTGCCTTGCCCAAGCGCATCCGGTTTTCGTGGTTCGTGCCGGCGCTGAACCCGAAGTTCGACCTGGGCGAGAAGGGTGAAGACGACGCCGTGGTGCGCATGATCCTGAGCTTCGAGGGCGACCGCAGCACGCACTGGCGCGCGCGCGACCACCTGGTGTCCGAGCTGTCCAGCCTGATCGCGGGCAAGCCCTTGCCGTTCGCGTCGATCATGTACGTCTGGGACAGCCGCTACCCCGCGGGCACCGTGATCCCCAACCCCTACACCGACCGCATCCGCCAGATCGTGGTCGAGTCCGGGCCGGACCGGCTCAACCAGTGGGTGGACTTTGACCGCGACATCGAAGCCGATTTCCGTCGGGCGTTCGGCGAAGCCCCGGGCCCGCTGGTCGGTCTGGGCCTGATGAGCGACACCAACAACTCGGGCGATTCGGTCACCGCCTGGTACGGGCCGATGGACCTGACGCTGTCGACCGCGACACCCTAGGAGCCGACATCCGTCGGCCGGACCACGCCGCGGCGCGGGATCGGTGTCGAGAACACGATGGAGGTGCGGGTCTCGCCGTAGCCGTTGATGTCGCCGAGAAAGCGCTCCAGATCGGGCAGGTCCAAGGCCACGACCTGCAACACATACGAGTCCTCGCCGCTGACGTGGTGGCACTCCAGCACCCGCGCCGAGGCGCGCAGCTTGTCGATCAGCGCCTTCTTGCCCGGTTGCGGCACGTTGATGCCGACGATGGCGCGCACGCCGTAGCCCACCTTGGCGGGGTCGATGTCGGCGTGCACACCGCGCACCACGCCCGCCTCCTGCAGGCGCCGCAACCGCTCCAGCGTGGCCGGGACCGACAGCCCGACCGCCGCGGCCAGTTCCTTGAGCGAGGCACGGCCATCGGTCTGCAAGGCGGACAGCAACCGCCAGGCCTTGTCGTCCACTTCCATGATCTGCTCCCTGTTGCCAGTAAAGCCTAAGAATCTATCGAAGAATGGTCACTCGGCCTAATTTTCTTGATTCTCCCTATCAGATCACCGCTTTAGCATCGGGGCATGGATGCCACATCGCTCACCGTCTTCTTCAAGGCCGCCCTGATCGGCCTGCTCATCGCCGCGCCGGTCGGCCCCATCGGTCTGCTGACCATGCAGCGCACGCTGGAGCGCGGCCTGGCCGCCGGGCTGGCCACCGGCATGGGCGCGGCCGTGGCCGACGCTTTGTACGGTGCGATCGGGGCGTTTGGTGTGAGCTGGCTGATCCATGCCCTGATCGAGGCCAAAACGCCGCTGGCACTGGGCGGTGGCGCGATCTTGCTGGTGCTGGCCTGGCGCACCTGGCGCGCGCCCGTGACCGACGCGGTGGCGCCGGCGCGCGACGCGCGCAACCTGCTCGGGCTGGCGGCAGGCACCTTCCTGCTGACCCTGGCCAACCCGGCGACCATCGTGTCCTTCATCGCGGTGTTCGGCTCGCTCGGCGGCAGCCTGCAGACGGCGCCTTCGCCGTTGTGGATGGTGGCCGGTGTGCTGGCGGGTTCGGCCGCCTGGTGGCTGCTGCTCACGGCGCTGATCGCGCACCAGCGCAGTCGCTTCACGCCGGCCTGGCGCGGCCACATCAACCGCGGCTCGGCCGGGCTGCTGGCGGGGTTTGCGTTGTGGCAGTGGGCTTCACTGGTGGCCCGGTAAAACGCGTCATGTCGCCGGAGCGCCACCCCGACGCATGAAACGGTGCCGCCCCCTTGGGGGTAGCGCGCAGCGCTGCGGGGGTGTTTCGTTTCAGCCGCCCAGACCGGCGAAGACGTTCTGCACATCTTCGTTGTCGTCCAGCGCGGCCAGGAAGGCCTCCACTTCTTCCAGCGCTTCGGCGCTCAGGCTGGCCGGGTCGATGGGGTTCTTGGGCTTGTAGCCCAGCTTGGTCGACAGCACGGTGAAGCCTTGTGCGGGCAGCGCGCGGCTCACGAGGTCGAGGTCGGTGGGGTCGGTCAGGAAGACCGTGACGCCCTCTTCGTCGGCAGGCTCGAAGTCCTGCGCACCGGCTTCGATGGCGGCCATCTCGGCGTCGGCGCCAGCGGCGGCGGGTTCGGCTTCGATGATGCCGACGTGGTCGAAGTCCCAGGACACCGAGCCGCTGGTGCCGAGCTGGCCCTTGCGGAACAGCACGCGCATGTCGGAAGCGGCGCGGTTCACGTTGTCGGTCAGGCATTCGACCATCACCGGCACGCGGTGCGGCGCGAAGCCTTCGTAGATCACGTGTTCGAAGTGCACCGACTCACCCGTGAGGCCGGCGCCCTTCTTGATGGCACGGTCCAGCGTGTCCTTGGGCATGGAGACCTTGCGTGCCTGCTCCACCACCAGGCGCAGCCGCGCGTTGGCCGCCGGGTCGGCCCCGTGGCGCGCGGCGATCATGATGTCCTTGGCGAGTTTGCCGAAGAGGCGGCCTTTGGCGTTGGCGGCCAGATCCTTGTGTTTTGCTTTCCACTGCGCGCCCATGGGGAGTTCCTTGTGTTGTGTGCTGACCGGGGTGCATGAGTTTAGTGGACGCGGTCAGGCACAACGCAGGCGCTCACACCACCGGCTGCTCGCTGCAACCGCGCAGCGCCACCTGCAGCATGTCGACAAACGCACGCGTCTTGGCCGGCATGAGCTTGCGCCCCGGGTACACCGCCCAGGCGGTGTTGCTGGGCAGGCACCAGGCCGGCAACACACGCCGCAAGGCCCCCTCGCGCGCACCGGCCTGCGCAAAGGCGTCGGGCAGGGCCGCGATGCCGGCGCCGGCCCGGGCCAGGCGCATCAGCATCTCGGGCGAGTTCGCGCTCATGCGGCCCACGGGCACGCCGTCCCAGCGCTGCTCGCCCTGCAGCAGCGTCCAGACTGCGGCCTCGCCGTTGCCGCGCATCAGGCGCACGGCGGTGTGGCGGGCCAGGTCATCCGGGCTGTGCGGGTCGCCGTGTTCGGCCAGGTAGTCCGGCGAGGCATACAGGCCCTGGGTGAACACCGCCAGCTTGCTGGCCACCAGCAGCGCATCGTCGGCCAGGTCACCCATGCGCACGACCACGTCAAAGCCCTCGCCCAGCAGGTCCACCCGCCGGGGCGAAAGGTCGAGTTCCAGCGAGATGGCGGGGTGCAGCGCCATGAACGCGGCCAGGCTGTCGGCCAGCAGCAGGATGGCAACATCGCTCGGCATGGACACGCGCAACCGCCCGCTCGGCGCGGCCTGGCGCTGCTCGCGCAGCAGGCTCACGGCCTCCACCTCGGCCACCACCTGGCGCGCGTGTTCCAGCAGCTGCAGGCCGAATTCGGTGAGGGTCTGGCGCCGCGTGGTGCGCAGCAGCAGGCGCTCGCCCATGCGCTGCTCCAGCGCGGCCAGCCGGCGCGAGACGGTGGATTTGGGCAGGCCCATGCGCTCGGCCGCGCGGCTGAAGCTGCCCAGCTCGGCCACGCGGGCAAAGATCAGCAGGTCGTTGGGATCGATGCTTTGCGCTTCGATTGATTGTTCCATCACGGCAACAATCATATCCATTTCAAGGGATTTTCAAGGTGATTGATGCGAATTAAATTACATCCATCGAACCACCGTTTTCAAGGAAACCACCATGAACATCCTGCAGATCAACGCCAGTGCCCGCCGCGAAGGCGCCAACTCCACCAAGGTCGCCAACAGCGTGGTGGAGCGCCTGAAGGCCGTGAACCCGACCGCCACGTTCACCCTGCGCGACCTGGCCGTGACCCCGCACCCGGTGCTGGACGAAGCCGCCCTCGGCGCCCTGTTCACCCCGGTCGACCAGCGCAGCCCCGAGCAGGCCGCCCGCGTGGCGCTGGACGACGCGCTGATCGCCGAAATCCAGGCCCACGACACCATCGTGCTGGGCGTGCCCATGTACAACTTCGGCGTGCCGGTACAGTTCAAGGCCTGGATCGACGCCATCGCCCGCGCCGGCACCACCTTCCGCTACACCGCGAGCGGCCCCGAAGGCCTGCTCAAGGGCAAGACCGTGTATGTCGCCCTGGCGCGCGGCGGTCTGTACCGCGACACGCCGAACGACTCGCAGGTGCCTTACCTGAAGGCCGTGCTGGGCTTCCTGGGCCTGACCGACGTGCGCTTCATCTACGCCGAAGGCCTGGCCATGGGCCCGGAAGCTGCTGCCAAAGGCTTTGCACAAGCCGAACAGGACATCGAAGCCGCATTGGCTTGAGACAATTCACCCCCGCCCCGTTTCACAAGGAGACTGCCATGACCATGACCCTCACCACCCCCAGCGTCCAGCAAGCACGCCGCGTGGAGCGGCTGATCGCGGGGCAGCCCACGTCCGACGGCGCGGGGGTGAAGCTCACCCGCGTGCTCACGCAGGACCTGCAGCGCCGGCTGGACCCGTTCCTGATGCTCGATGCCTTCGGCAGCGACAACCCCGACGACTACATCGCCGGCTTCCCCGACCACCCGCACCGCGGCTTCGAGACCATCACCTACATGATCGCCGGCCGCATGCTGCACCGCGACAGCGCGGGCCACGAGGGTCTGCTGGAGAACGGCGGCGTGCAGTGGATGACGGCCGGCAAGGGCGTGATCCACTCCGAGATTCCGCAGCAGGAAGAAGGCGTGATGGAAGGCTTCCAGCTCTGGCTGAACCTGCCCGGGCGCGACAAGATGAACCCGCCCTGGTACCGCGATTTCAAGAACGCCGAGCTGCCCCAGTTCACCACGCCCGAGGGTGTGGCTGTGACCGTGATCGCGGGTGAAAGCCATGGCGTGGGCGGTGCCGTGACCCGCGACGCCACCGCGCCGGTGTACCTCGACCTGCACCTGCCCAGTGGCGCGTCGTTCGCGCAGGCCCTGCACGCCGACCACAACGCCTTCGTCTACGTGTACCGCGGCGAGGTCAAGATCGGTGGCCAGAACGTGCCGGTGCAGCGCATGGCCCTGCTCGCCAACGAAGCCGGCGCCGACGGCGTGGTGATCGAGGCGGGCAGCGACGCGAAAGCCCTGCTGATCGCCGGGCGCCCGCTGAAAGAACCGATCGCGCAGTACGGCCCGTTCGTGATGAATACGAAAGATGAGATCTACCAGGCCTTGAACGATTTCCGCGAAGGGCGGCTGGGCGAAGAAGCGCAGGTCTGAACGCCGCAAAAGACCTGTCCGGAAGGTCCACCCAGGGACGGGACGCCATCCGGGAAGGCGACAATGCCGGGCATGCGCGCGGCCCCGACATCTCTGGCCACCCTGTGCCTGCTGACCCTGGCCCTGGCCAACGGCGGTGCGCACGCGGCGGGATCGCTCTGGCAGCGGGATCTGAAATGCGCCAGCGAAAAGAGCGAGCGTGCGCAGGTGATCTGCAAGGCGCTGGAAAAGGAGATGCAGTGGGCCGGCACGGGCCACGCGATGCCCGGTCTGCCGTCTTTCCAGGTCACCTTCAAAACCGCAGCGCGCGTGTTCTGCCGCTTGCCCGTGCGGGCCGAAGACACCCCGACCCTGGTCGAAATGGGCCTCTGGCACCGCTACGCGAGCACCGACCACAGCCTACGTGCCGCCCAGTTGAGCAATGGCTCCACCTCCCTGCTGGCGTTGCTGGGCGATGCCGCCAAACCCCACTACCCATCGATGGAAGCCATCCACAAACCCCAGGCTTGGATGACGGCCCGGGAAATGGACGCGCTCCGGCGCGAAATAGAGAACATGACGGACCATCCGGCCAGCGTGTTCAGCCCTCGCTCTCCCGACTACCTGCTCAAGGGCGGTTGCCAGAACGTCCCTTGAACACCCGCCTCTGACCCGGTCGTGCTGCGGCGAACCGTCGGGCCCGGCCCTTCCGCTGGCCTTGCCCGCGGCCTCAGGAAAGTCCCGCCAGACGCCGGTCCAGCTGGAAGCAGGCCGCGAACACCTGCCGGTCTGGCAGGTCTGCCGACGCCAGCTCCGCCAGCAGCAGCCCGTCCACCGCCGCCCGGGCCGCGGCTTCGTGCAGGGCCTCGATCACCAGCACGCCGTCGAACGCCCCTTCCACGCTGCGGCGCATCGACTTTTCACGCGTGGGCACACCGGTGGCCGCAGCGTCCACCCGCATCAGCCAGACCTGCGCCACCGCGTCCAGCGCGGCGATCCGCTCCACCAGCGCCCTTTGCGCGCCCTCGTCCAACAAGCCGGCGGTTTCCAGATCCAGGCGCAGCGGCAGCGCCACCGCACCGCAACCCAGGCCCGCGCGCGCCACCACCGGCCCGCCGCCGCGTGCGAAGTTCTGCAGGATGGGCATGACACGCTGCGACCAGGGGGTGGGCGCGTTGAGGCGCGCCAGATACGAAGGCCCGGCCAGCGCGGCCGCTTCCTGCAACTCGTAGGTGATGAAGAAGCGCCGTTTGCCGGCGACCTCGCTGCGGAACACGCGACCCGAGAGAAAACCGTCCACGCCCACGCGCTCCAGCACATGTTCGCGCGTGAGCCAGTGCAGGTAGTCGGTTTCCAGGTCCGGCTCGATGTCGCTCCAGATGGCCAGCTGGGCCTGTCCGCGTGTGGGCATGTCGTCTCCTGATCGGGTTGTTGTTCATTGAACGCAGCGGGGACACAAGCCCCTTCTGCACTCAGTTCATCAGCGATTTCAGCCGCATCTGGTTCGGCAGCGGCACCGAGCGGCGCAGCACGTCTTCGGCCAGCCAGAGGGCCGAGCGGCGACCGCGTTCGGCCACCATGGGCAGGGGCATCTGCTGGTAGTCGTCGTTGAAGACCTCGAAGCTGTAGTCGCCCGCGTAGCCCAGGCGGTCGAGCTTGAGCACGAGGTCCACGAGCTGTTCGCTGTGCACGCCTTCACCGGGAAACACGCGGAAGGTGCGCGCGGTGCTCATGCGCTCTTCGAAGGTCTTGGTCTCCTGCCACATGAAGTCGGCCAGCTGCACCAGGAAGATCTTGCTCGGATCGAGGTAGTCGATCTCTTCCAGGGAGGTCTTGGCGGCGAAGATGTGGAACGAGTCCAGTCCCAGGCCCAGGTTGGGGCAGTCGGCGCGGCAGACCACGTCCCAGGCGGTGGTGAACTCGTTGACCGTGCGACCCCACGAGAGCCCTTCGTATGCGATCTTGATACCCAGCGGCAATGCCAGCATGGCGAGCTTGCGCAGGTCGCGCGCGAGGTGGTCGAGGTCGCCGCTGGCGTGGGTCGAGGTGGACGAACACGCGAGCAGCACCTTGCAGTCGAGCGCGGCGCACATCTCCAGCATGGCCTTGGCGATGTCGACCTTGTAGTGGTGCAGGTGGCCGCTGAGGCCCTCGAAGTCGCGCAGCACCTGGAAGCCCGTGCCACGCAGGCCGCTGGCCTTGACGGCCGCCACCGCGGCCTCGATGCCGCCGGGGTGGCCGTTGATGTCGTTGGCCTTGAGCATGACCTGCGAGAAGCCCGCGGCCTTCATGGCGGCGAGCTTGGCCTCCAGCGGGCCGGCCAGGGTGATGGTGTCCATGCCGAAGCCCTGGATGGCCTCGACGATGGCGGCTTGGGTGGGCTTCATGGCTTCAGGCCCCCACAGGCAGGTCGCTGTGCACCAGCTCGAACACCACCGAACCGAGGTAGGTCTTGGTGATGGCGCCACGCGGCTCGGTGTGCGCCGCCGGGGTCTCGACGAACTCCACGCCGAGCGCGCGCAGCGCCTTGACGGCGGCGAGCACGTCGGGCACGCCCAGGCCGATGCGCTGGAGCTTTTCGTCCGCGTCGTGCACGTTGAGCTCGGGCTCGACCAGCTGCAGCATGAAGCGTTTGCCCGGGTCCATGGCGGCGGTGCGCAGCAGCGTGCCCTTGGGCATGATGCCGAAGCGCTGTTCGTCGGGGATGAGTTCGGCGCCGAAAAGTTCGTTGTAGAACGCGATCCAGTCGTTGCTGCGTTCGGGGCCGATGTACTGCACGATGCCGAAGAAGTGGATGCCGGCGGTGGCGGGCGGACGCTGGTCCACGGTGGGGATCGGCACGAAGTCCACGTCGTAGATCGAGAACTCCTTGTAGCGGTCCACGAAATAGATGCGGCTGCCGCCCGCGCCATGGATGGCGGGGATGTTGAGTTCCATCACCTCGGCATGGGTCTGCACCGCCCAGGCACCGCGTTCGAGCACGTAGTGGTAGGCGGCCCGGGCGTCGCGCACGCGCAGTGCCATGGCCGAAATCGAGGGCGCATCGCTGCCGTGGCTGGCGCCCAGGGCGTCGGAGGGGTGGGCGTTCACAACGATGTTGAGTTCGCCCTGGCGGTACAGCAGCACCTCGCGCGAGCGGTGGCGCGCCACGGGGCGAAAACCCATCATCTCCAGCACCTGGCCCAGCGCCTGCGGCTTGGTGGTGGCGTATTCGATGAATTCGATACCGTCCAGGCCCAGCGGGTTGGCGGCGTCGCTGAACGAAGCCTGGAGCGGCTCGCGGCCGTCGGGTGTGTTGAGCAGCAGATCACTCATGAAAAAGTCTCCGGATGAGAAAGGCGCTGGCGATGGGACACGGGCCGTGCACACGCAAAACGACCCATTCTGCACCCGGCCACTGTAGGGGCAGGCTGGGGAATTTCCTTGGTTCCCGGCGGCACGATGGTTCGATAATCGAACATACCCATGCGATGACCGAACGATGCAAGGGTTTCCCCTGAATCTCTCAAACACCCACCCCACCGTGAACGAACCCCTTGCCGGCCACACCCCCGTCCTCGAAAAACGCGACTGGATCGCCGGCCTGGAAAAGGGCCTGGCGGTGATCGAGGCCTTCGACGACCAGCACCCGCGCCTGACCGCCAGCCAGGCCGGCGCGCGCTGCGGCCTCACGCGCACCGCCGCTCGCCGCTACCTGCTGACGCTGGCCCACCTGGGTTATGTGGGCAGCGACGGCAAGCTGTTCTGGCTCACGCCGCGCATCCTGCGCCTGGGCCACGCCTACCTGGAATCGGCGCGGCTGCCGAGGCTGGTGCAGCCCTTTCTGCAGCGCATCGCCGGTGGCACGCAAGAGGTGGCCTACCTCGGCGTGCTCGACGGAGGCGACACCGTGTACATCGCCCGCAGTGGCGCCCACCGCCACATGAACACCGGCTACATGCTGGGTTCGCGCGTGCAGGCGCAGGTGACGGCCGCGGGCTCGGCCATCCTTGCGGCCATGGGGGAAACCGCGTCCGACGCCTGGATCGCACAGCACACGCTGCGCACCTACACGCCCTACACCATCTCCAGCCCCGAACAGCTGCGCAGCGAACTGGCGCGGGTGCGGCGCCAGGGCTGGGCGCTGTCGGAGCAGCAGATGGAGCTGAACTACCGCGGCATCGCCGTGCCCCTGCTGGACCGCAACAACGATGTGCACGGCGCCATCAGCATCACCATGCCGATCAACCAGGAGGTGGCCGAAGACGCCGTGAAGCGTGTGCTGCCGGTGCTGCAGGACGCGGCGCGGGTGATGCGCCCGCTGATTTAGGCCCGACCTAGACCCGTTGCTCCAGCGCCCGCAGCCGCAGCGCGCAACCCGTGGCCACCAGTGCGCAGGCGGCCGAGAGCCAGAACACGCTGGCCAGGCCGAAGGCCGAGCTCAGCAGCCCGCCACCCAGCCCACCCATGATGCCGGGCAGACCGTAGCCGATCACGGTGTAGAGCGCCTGGCCGCGCCCACGCAGGCGGCCCGGAAAATGGTGCGAGAGCAGTGCGATGCACACCGTGTGGTGCGCGGCGAAGGTGATGGCGTGCAACGCCTGCGCCAGCAACAGCAGCGGCCAGACCAGCGGCAGGCCGGCCGTGAGCCCCATGCGCAGGGCCATCAGGCCCGCGGCCAGCGCCAGCCAGCCGGTGAGCGAGAGCAACGGCAACCAGCGCCCCTGGGTGAAGAACCAGCCGATCTCGATCACCACCGACACCGCCCACAAGAGGCCGATCACGGTCTTGCTGTAGCCCAGTGAATCGAGGTAGAGCGAGAAGAAGACGTAGATGAAGATGTGCGCGAGCACGTGGAAGAACACCGCAGCGAAGAACCAGCGCACCGGCGGCTGGCGCAGCACGGGCCACATGTCGGGGTGATCGTCTTCGTGGTGCGCGGCCTCCTTGAAGTCGGGCAGCAGCCAGACACTCGCGGTCACCGCGGCCAGCGTGCCCAGGGTCCAGGCCGGGAAGTGGCCCATGCCGAAACGCTCGAACCACCAGCCCGCCACCACCACCGTGAGCAGAAAACCGAGCGAGCCCCAGAGCCGCACGCGGCCGTAGCGCCTGGCGTCAAACGCCCCGCCCTGGCTCACCAGGTGCGCCAGCGCGGCCTCGCTCATGGGCATCATGGCGCTGGTGTGCGTGAACATGAGCAGCAGCACGATGAACAGCGCCACGCCGCCGAGCGGGAACCACAGCCCGATGGACAGCAGCAGCGCCACCGTGGCCCCATAGCGCAGCAATTTCACGCGCTCACCCGTGCGATCGCTCAGCGTGCCCCAGGCGTAGGGCGCAAACAGGCGCGTGGCCGACTGCACCGAGGTCAGCACGCTGATGGCGATGAGCCCGAAGCCCAGTTCCTTCAGCCAGAGCGGCAGGTAGGGGTTGAAGAACCCGATGTGCGCGAAGTAGCTCGCGGACAACGCCGCGAACGGAAGCAGCTGCTTGCGCTGCTCAGGCACGGGATGCGGCTGCGATGTCCGGTGTCTCGACCTTCACATCGCCACACTGCGCGCGGTGCCGCAGCGCGTGGTCCATCACCACCAGGGCGAGCAGCGCCTCCATGATGGGCGCCGCACGGATGCCGACGCAAGGGTCGTGGCGGCCCTTGGTGATCACTTCGGTGGGTGCGCCGGCGACGTCGATGCTGTCGCGCGGGACCAGGATGGAGCTGGTGGGCTTGATGGCGATGGACACGTCCAGGTCCTGCCCGGTGCTGATGCCGCCGAGCGTGCCACCGGCCTTGTTGCCCACAAAACCGCCTGGCGTGAGCGAGTCGCCGTGCGTGCTGCCCCGGTCGGTCACGCTGGCGAAACCGGCGCCGATCTCCACGCCTTTGACGGCGTTCAGGCCCATCATGGCGTAGGCGATGTCGGCGTCGAGCTTGTCGTAGAGCGGCTGGCCCAGGCCGACCGGCATGTTCTGTGCAACCACGCGCAGGCGCGCACCGCAGGAATCGCCGCTCTTGCGCAGCGCGTTCATGAAGGTTTCGATGGCCGACACGTCGGCCACCGGCGCGAAGAAGGGGTTGTTGGGCACATGGTCCCAGCTCTCGAAAGGCACGACCACGTCGCCCACCTGCGTCATGCAGGCGTGGAAGGTGGTGCCGTATTTTTCTTTCAGCCACTTCTTGGCCACCGCACCGGCGGCCACCGTGGGCGCGGTCAGGCGGGCCGAGCTGCGGCCGCCGCCGCGCGGGTCGCGGATGCCGAATTTCTGCCAGTAGGTGTAGTCGGCATGGCCGGGACGGAAGGTCTGCAGGATGTTGCCGTAGTCCTTGCTGCGCTGGTCGGTGTTGCGGATCAGCAGGGCGATCGGCGTGCCGGTGGTCTGACCCTCGTACACGCCACTCAGGATTTCCACCGCGTCGGGCTCGTTGCGCTGGGTGACGAACTTCGATGTACCGGGGCGGCGGCGGTCCAGATCGGTCTGGATGTCGGCCTCGGACAAGGCCATGCCGGGCGGGCAACCGTCGATCACGCAGCCGATGGCCGGGCCGTGGGATTCACCGAAGTTGGTGACGCAAAACAGGGTGCCGAAGGTGTTGCCGCTCATAGTGGACAGATTATCCCAGAGGGCCGCGCGGGTGCCGGGACGGTGCCGCGGCGTCCAGCTTGGTGCGCCCGCCAGCGGCTTTCGGTGCACACCGGTACCCACAGAAGCCCACAGGCCAATGGAACACTTCATGCTTTGTGCTGCATTGCAACAATCCGCTTGCATTCCACCAACCGGAGCGCCCCATGCTGGACCGAACCACCACCCTGTTCTCCCACGTCAAACCCGGTGAAACCGAGTTCATTCGCGGCGGCCTGCGCGACTTTTTCCTCTACCGCGACCTGGGCATTGCCGCCGCCACGCACGGCAAGGTGATCGCGCATCTGGTGAAGGCCAACCTGCCACCCGACGGCGGCACCGGGTGGCACATCCACGAAGCCGATTTCCAGATCGTGATCATGACCAAGGGCTGGGCCAAGTTCATGTACGAAGACCAGGTGACCCTGGTGGAAGCCGGCGACGTGGTGCACCAGCGCCCGGGCATCCGCCACTACCTGTTCGACTACTCCCCCGACATGGAGTACCTGGAGATCGTCTCTCCGGCGGATTTCAAGTCGGTGCCGGTCGACCCGGTGTGCGAGATCCCGGCCCCGACGCCATGGACCGAGCCGTGAAGCGATGAGCGAGGAATTTCCGGCGCGGAATGCCTTCACCAAGAACGCCGCGGAACCGGCTTCGCCGGGCCGCCAGCGTTGCCCCCTTGAGGGGGTGACGCGCCCTTAGGTGCGTCGCGGGGGTGGGTCAAAACTCCGCGTCGAGCTCGTCGATCTCGTCGGGCTCGGCTTCTGCGGCGGCCACCCATTCCTTCATGGCGGGCAGATCCATGATGGTGTCGCAATACGCCACGCAGGCCAGGTCGAGCGGCACGTCGTAGGTGATGAAGCGCGTGACCACCGGCGCGAACATCGCATCGGCGATGCAGGGTTTGGCGCCAAACAGGAACGGGCCACCGTACTTTTCCAGGCATTCCTGCCAGATGATCTCGATGCGGTCGATGTCGGTCTGCGCGCGCGACCAGAGCTTGAAGCCCGGGAAGTGCGCCTTGATGTTCATGGGCAGCGAGGAGCGCATGGCGCTGAAGCCCGAATGCATCTCGCCGCAGATCGCGCGGCAGTGCGCGCGGGCCGCGCGGTCGGCCGGCAGCAGCCCGGCCTTGGGCTTGATCTCGTTGAGGTATTCGCCAATGGCGAGCGTGTCCCAAACATGCACGCCGTCGTGGTCCAGCGAGGGCACGCGCATCGAGGCCGAGAGCAGCAGCATCTCGGCCTTCATGGCCGGATCGTCGGGCGAGATGATGTGCTCGGTGAACTCCAGCTTGGCCAGCTTCGCCATCAGCCAGCCGCGCAAGGCCCAGGCGCCGTAATTCTTGCTGCTGATCGTGAGAACCGCTTTGGCCATGGAATGCTCCTCGTGAGTGCCACGGATGCAGCAATCCCTGTGCCACCTTTGTGCATCGCGGGCGCACCAGCAGGGTGCAGCGGTTCTGGCCCGTTCCTTGCCTGCACACAGCCCATCCAACAGGAAAGAACCTCATGCTGTATCAGGCCTACCAACTCCAGTCCGACCTGGTGTCGCCGCTGCGTCTGGCTGCCCAGCATCTGAGCGCATCGCTCTGGATCCAAAAGACCGAGCGCACGGTGGTACGCAAGGTGGCCGCCGCCTGCGATGTGCTGTCGCGCCTGCGGCTCACGCATTCGCGCCCGCCGTACAACATCCATTCGGTGACGGTCGGTGAGCGCGAGATCCCGGTGGTTGAGGAGACCGTGCTCTCCCTGCCCTTCGGCACCCTGCTGCGCTTTCGCAAGGACGACCCGAGCCTGCCGGAACAACCCAAAGTCCTGCTGGCCGCACCGCTCTCGGGCCACTTCGCCACGCTGCTGCGCGAAACCGCGCGCACCCTGCTGCAGGACCACGACGTCTACATCACCGACTGGCACAACGCGCGCGACGTCTCGCTGCTGCACGGCGGTTTTAGTCTGGACGACTACATCAGCTACCTGATCCGCTTCACCGAGGCGGTGGGCGAAGGCAGCCACATGATCGCCGTGTGCCAGCCCTGCGTGGCCGCACTCGCCGCCACGGCCATCATGGCCGAAGACGACAACCCGGCCCAGCCTCGCAGCCTGACGCTGATGGCCGGTCCGGTGGACTGCCGGATCAACCCGACCGAGGTCAACAAACTCGCCACCAGCCAACCGATCGCCTGGTTCGAGAAGAACCTGATCAGCCACGTGCCGCTGCCGCACGCCGGCTTCATGCGCCGCGTGTACCCCGGCTTCGTGCAGCTCTCGGCCTTCATCAGCATGAACCCGGAGCGCCACAAGCAGTCGTTCCGCAACATCTACGACCATTTGCAGGAAGGCCGCGTTGAAGAAGCCCAGGTGATTCAGGAGTTCTACGAGGAATACCTCGCGGTGAACGACCTGCCGGCCGAGTTCTATCTGGAGACGGTGGAAAAGGTGTTCCAGACCTACGACCTGCCGCGCGGTGTGCTGACCTACCAGGGTCGCACCGTGAACCCGGCCGCGATCCGCCGCACGGCGCTGATGACGGTCGAAGGCGAACGCGACGACATCTGCGCCGTGGGCCAGACGGTGGCCGCGCAGGACCTCTGCCCGAACGTGCGGCCCTACCTGAAGACCCACCACATCCAGACCGGCGTGGGCCACTACGGTGTCTTCAGCGGCCGCCGGTGGAACCAGCAGATCTATCCGCGCGTGCGCGACATGATTCACAGCACCATGTAACCCCCCGCGGTGTTCTGGGTTGAAGGCAGCTCGTTCCAATGCCGCTGCCATGCAAAACGCCCCGGATTGCGGGGCGTTTTGCATTGAAGTGAGGTGCGCTCAAGGGAAGTTCGGTTCGGTCTTGCCGGTTTCGTCTTCCGGCCAGTCACGGATGTAGGCCTTGAGCATCTTGTTCTCGAAGTTCTGGCTGTCGACCACGGCCTTGGCGACGTCGTAGAAGCTGATCACGCCCATGAGCATCTTGTTGTCCATCACCGGCATGTAGCGGGTGTGACGCTCCAGCATGAGCGGGCGCACTTCGTCGAGTTCGGTCTCGGGGGTGCAGCTCATGGGGTGGTCGTCCATCACGGCGCGCACCGCGCGGGTCCCGAGCACGCCGTTGTTCTTGGCCAGCGTGTGGATCACTTCCCGGAAGGTCAACATGCCCACCAGTTCGCCGTGTTCCATCACGGCCAGCGAACCGATGTCGAACTGGGCCATGGTGGCCGCCGACTGGATCAGCGTGTCGTCGGGGTGGCAGGTGTAGAGGGTTCCGCCCTTGACGCGCAGGATGTCACTGACTTTCATCGCCGTTCTCCTCGGAGTGTTTGGTGTCGCCAGCCGGTCTGGCATGCATGGGAATATAGCCCACAATAAACCCGAAAACCACCGCATTCAACCCGATGCGGACGCATTCGAACCCCACAGGAGACAGACCCCATGCCCGGCTATTCCGACCCCGGCTTTGACACGCTGGCGCTGCACGCTGGCGCCACGCCCGACGCCACCGGCGCGCGCGCCGTACCGATCCACCTCACCACCTCGTTCGTCTTCGAGTCCAGCGACCACGCCGCCGCCCTGTTCAACCTGGAGCGCGCCGGCCACGTCTACAGCCGCATCAGCAACCCGACCAACGCGGTGTTTGAGCAGCGCATGGCCGCGCTCGAAGGCGGCATCGGCGCCATCTCGGTCGCCAGTGGCCAGGCCGCGCTGCACCTGTCCATCGCCACCCTTATGGGCACGGGTTCACACATCGTCGCCAGCACGGCGCTCTACGGCGGCAGCCAGAACCTGCTGCACTACACGCTGCGCCGCTTTGGGATCGAAACCACCTTTGTCAAGCCCGGCGACATCGACGGCTGGAAAGCGGCCGTGCGGCCCAACACACGGCTGCTGTTCGGCGAAACCGTGGGCAACCCGGGCCTGGACGTGCTCGACATCCCCACCGTGGCGCAGATCGCGCACGAGGCCAAAGTGCCGCTGCTGGTCGACAGCACGCTGACCACGCCCTACCTCATCAAACCCTTCGAACACGGCGCCGACCTCATCTACCACTCGGCCACCAAGTTCCTCAGCGGTCACGGCACCGTGATCGGCGGCGTGGTGGTGGACGGTGGCAGTTTTGATTGGGACGCTTCGGGCAAATTCCCGGAGCTGACCGAACCGTACGACGGTTTCCACGGCATGACCTTCAGCGAAGAAAGCACCGTCGGTGCCTTCCTGCTGCGCGCGCGCCGCGAAGGCCTGCGCGACTTTGGCGCCTGCCTGAGTCCGCACAGCGCCTGGCTGATCCTGCAGGGGCTGGAGACGCTGTCGCTGCGCATGGAGCGCCACATGAGCAACACCGAAAAGGTCGTGCAGTTCCTCGCCAGCCACCCGCTGGTGGGTCGCGTGGGCCACCCGCTGCTGGAATCGCACCCCAGCCACGCGCTGGCGCAGAAGCTGCTGAGGCACGGTGCGAAAGGTGCGGGCGCCGTGTTCAGTTTCGACATCAAAGGCTCGCGCGAACAGGGCAAGGCCTTCATCGAAGCGCTCAAGATCTTCAGCCATCTGGCCAACGTGGGCGACTGCCGCTCACTGGTGATCCACCCGGCTTCGACCACCCACTTCCGCATGAGCGATGAAGCGCTGGCCGGTGCCGGCATCGGCCCCGGCACCATCCGCCTGTCCATCGGGCTGGAAGACCCGGACGACCTGATCGACGACTTGAAACGCGCGCTCAAGGCCGCAGAGAAAGCGGGAGCCTGACCATGTACCTTCAAGTCAACGGCGCCCAGACCTACTGCTACACCGGCGGCAAAGCCTTCGATGCCGCCAAACCCACCGTCGTCTTCATCCACGGCGTGCTCCACGACCACAGCGTCTGGATCCTGCAGAGCCGCTACCTGGCCAACCACGGCTTCAACGTGCTCGCGGTCGACCTGCCCGGTCACTGCAAGAGTGGCGGCGAAGCGCCGTCTTCGGTCGAAGAAGCCGCGGACTTCATCGCTGCCCTGCTCGACGCGGCGGGTGTGCCGTCCGCCGCCCTGGTCGGCCACAGCTGGGGCTCGCTGATCGCGCTCGAAGCCGCGTCCCGGCTGAAAGACCGCGTGAGCCGCCTGGTGCTGGTGGGCACGGCCTACCCCATGAAGGTTTCGCCCGCGCTGATCGAGGCCTCGCTGAACGAGCCCATGAAAGCGCTGACCATGGTCAACGTGTTCTCGCGCTCCACCCTCGCCGCGCCGCCCTCGGCGCTCGGCCCGGGGACCTGGGTCTACGGCGCCAGCATGGCGCTGGGCAAGCGTGTGCTGGCCAGCAACCCGAAGGTCAACGTGTTCCACCGCGGCTTCGTCGCCTGCGACACGTATGCGAATGGCGAGCAGGCCATCGCCGCCATCACCTGCCCCGTGCTGTTCCTGCTCGGTGCCCAGGACCAGATGACACAACCGAAAGCAGCGCAAGGCCTGATCAAGGTCGCCCAGGCAGCGGGCAAGACCGTGCGGGTGGTGAGCCTGCCGGTCGGTCACCACCAGATGACGGAAACACCCGACGCCACGCTGTTTGCCATCCTCGAGTTCCTTCGGAGCCGCTGAGGCTCATTTGGCGAAGGCGCTCGGCCAGGCGTTGCGGGTCGCCGCCACGGCCTGCCGGGCCCATCGCCGCCATGCGCGCCCGACGGCGAGGCTCCAGCCCTGGCGCGGCACCGGCGCCACCAGCGGCATCAGCAGGTACTCGCAGTAGCAAGGCGGCGCGTCCGCAGCCGCACGGGGCCCCGCATCGGCGCCGATCAGTATCCAGTCCTGCAGCAGGTCGATGCTGGAACCGGGGCCGAGAAACAGGTCTTGCGCGGCGTTCGGCTGGGTCAGCCAGAAATGGCCGCTGACCACCCGCAGGCGCATGCCAGCGCTGGCGTCAATCATGCGCGTCTGGCGTGGCAACAAGCGGGTGGTCTGGGCGGTGGGGTGCATGGCGGGCCTCCTGTGGATGAGGCTCCACTGTCGGTGTTTGAGCCTTGGCGCAACAGACACACAGATCGCCCAGTTCGTGTGCACCAGACGCGCTTTTCGCGCATCTGTGTGGTCTCTTTGGAGCCCATCTGTACCGGTCACCCACGCGCGTGGGCGCCTTGTGCGGTCCGGCACTCGGTTAGCATGGAAACGCCATGCCCGCGCCCCCTTCCCCGCTCGCGCTGTGTCCGGCCCCGTCGGTCGAACCGGTCTCCGCCCTGCCTCTGTACCAGCAGATCGCGCAGACACTCGCGCAGCTGATCCACAGCGGTGCGTTCAAGGTCGGTCAGCGCCTGCCGTCTGTGCGGGCCACGGCGCTGACGCAGGGTGTGTCCATTTCCACCGCGATGCAGGCCTACCGCCAGCTCGAAGAGCAGGGCCTGGTGCAGGCGCGGCCCAAGGCGGGCTACTTCGTGCGCCGCGCCCAGCGCATCGCCCAGCCCGGCCTGAGCGCGCCGCCCCAGCGCAGCTTTCTGCTGGAGCGGCAAAGCCGTTCCGAGGCCTTCGCCATGTTGCACCAGCCCGGCGACCGGGCGACGTTTGGTGGTTTCACCCCGCAAAGCAGCGAACTGTTCGACGAGGACCGTCTGCGTGTGGCCATCGGCCGCGCCTCTCGGGTGCACCGGCACAGCCTGACCGAATACAACAAGGCCGACGCCGGACGGCCCGCGCTGCGTCAGGCGGTCGCCCAGCGCGCCCTGCAGCTGGGCTGCGCACTGGATGCCAGCGACATCGTGATCACCGCCAGCTGCACGCAGGCGGTCAGCCTGTGCCTGCGCGCGGTCACGCAGCCGGGCGACGTGGTGGCGCTCGAATCGCCCACCTTTTTCGGCTACCTCGACCTGATCGAATCCCTGGGACTGCGGGTGCTGGAGATTCCCACGCACCCGGCCACCGGGCTCTCGCTGCCCGCGCTGGAGCTTGCGCTGGACACGCAACCCGTCAAGGCCGTGCTCGCCGCGCCCACGCTGTCCAACCCGCTGGGCTCGGTCATGCCACTGGCGGCCAAACAGCGCCTGGTGCGCCTGCTGGCCCAGCGGCGGGTGCCCTTGATCGAAGACGTGGTGTTCAACGACCTGTTGTCCGGGGACGAGCGGCGCAAAGCCGCCAAGGCCTGGGACACCGAAGGCAACGTCATGGTCTGCGGCTCGTTCGCCAAGACGCTGACGCCGGGGATCCGCCTCGGCTGGGTCGAGGCCGGTCGCTGGCGCGATGCCGTCGCCACCCACAAGCGGCTGCAGGGCGCCGCCACCAACGTGGTGCTGGAAGAGGCGCTCGCCGACCTGCTGACCCAGGGCAGTTATGAGGCCCACCTGCGCCGCCTCACGGCGTCGATGCGGCAACGCCGCCACGAAGCGCGGCACCTGATCGCCCACCACTTCCCCCCGGGAACGCGGGTGAGCAATCCGCCCTCGGGCGACACGCTCTGGCTGGAGCTGCATCCGGCGATCGCCAGCATGGACCTCTTCAAACGCTGTGCCAGCGAGGGCATCACCTTCGGCCCGGGCGAACTGTTCACCGCCACCGACCGCTACCGCAACTGTCTGCGGCTGAACTTCTCGGGCCCCTGGAACGCCGTCACCATGCAGGCCCTGGCGCGCATCGGCGAGATCGCGCGCCAGATGCTGGAGCGCCCCGCCGCCAGCCCGACGCCCCCGGCCCTGCGGCGTGCTTAGGGCCTGGCGGGAAAACCAGCTCCCGCGTTCCTGCGCCCGCAGCCACAATGGCCGCACCATGCTGAAAGACCAGATCACCCCACCCCTGAGCGCAGCGCGGGCGCACGAGATCGCCACCGCCTTCGACCTGCGCGCCCTGCCCGCCGACTTCCTGGCCAACCCCTACCCGGTCTACGCGGCCCTGCGCGAGCACGAGCCGGTGCGCCACATGCCCGACGGCTCGGTGTTCCTCACCCGCTACGCCGACCTGGTGGCGGTCTACCGCGACGCGGCCACCTTCAGCTCCGACAAACACGTGGAGTTCGCGCCCAAGTACGGCGCGGATTCGCCGCTGTTCGAGCACCACACCACCAGCCTGGTGTTCAACGACCCGCCGCTGCACACCCGCGTGCGCAAGCTCATCATGGGCGCCCTCACCCGCCGCGCCATCGCCGACATGGAACCCGGTCTGGTCACGCTGGTCGACAGCCTGCTGGACCAGCTTGAAGCGCAGGGTGGCGGCGACCTGATCGAGGATTTCGCCTCGGCCATTCCCGTGGAGATCATCGGCAACCTGCTCGGCGTGCCGCACGGCGACCGCGGGCCGCTGCGCGCCTGGTCGCTCGCCATCCTGGGCGCGCTCGAACCGGTGGTGACACCGGCGCAGCACGCGCTGGGCAACCAGAGCGTGAGCGAGATGCTGGTGTACCTGCGCACGCTGGTGGCGCACCGGCGGCAGCACCCCGGCGACCCCGAGCACGACGTGCTCACGCGCCTGATCCAGGGCGAGGTCGACGGTGAAAAACTGAGCGAGGTCGAGTTGCTGCAGAACTGCATCTTCCTGCTCAACGCCGGCCATGAAACCACCACCAACCTGATCGGCAACGGCCTGATCCTGCTGCAGGAGTTCCCGGCGGCGCGCGCGCAGCTGCTGGCCGACCTGCGGGCCACGGCCAGCGATGCCGCCGCGCAGGAACAGGTGCTCACGCTGGCGGTGGACGAATGCCTGCGCTTCGAATCGTCCAACCAGCTCGGCAACCGGCGCGCCCTGAAAGCCACGCAGGTCGGCGGTGTGGACCTGCCTGCGGGCACGCTCGTGACGCTGTGCATCGGCGCGGCCAACCGCGATCCATCGCAGTTTCCCGACCCCGAAACGCTGGACCTGCGGCGCGCCACCAACAAACACCTCGCGTTCGGCTTCGGCATCCACCAGTGCGCGGGCCTGAGCCTGGCGCGGCTGGAGGGGCGCATCGCCATCGGCCGCTTCCTGCAGCGCTTCCCGGACTACCGGCTGGGCGCAGCCCCCTCGCGGGGCGGACGGGCGCGTTTTCGCGGTTTCCTGAATGCGCCTTTCAAGCTCGGCTGATGCTCGGACAACCCACGCTCGCAGGAGATCCTGCTGACGAAACGCTGCGGCCGGTCTCTCAACTCAAGGAACAGACGGCACGACCAGCGCCTGTGCCACGGTGAGTTCGCCCAGCCGGCTCTCGGCCCAGAAGCGGCTGGTGCCGGCCTGGCGCGCGAGCAGCAGACGCTCGGCCAGCGGTGCCACAGGGGTCTGCGCCGGATCGATCAGCAGCACGTAGCGCTCCTCGTCTTCGTCGAGCCGCCCCAGCCAGTCCAGTGCCACGAGGGCAGCCACCGGTTCTTCGAGCTGCAGGGCTTCCACGCGCAGTGTGTGGGCCAGGGCGGCCAGGCTCTGGCCTTTCTGCGCCGCGCCCTGCGCCAGGTACAGCTGCTCCAGCACCTCCAGCGCCAGCTGGAAGCTCCAGCCCGGGCTGTCACCGCGCCTGGCAATACCTGCCAGCAGGCTGGGCAGGTAGGCGGACACGACCGCACCCAGCAGGATGATCACCCAGGCGACGTAGAACCACACCAGCAGGATCGGCACGGTGGCGAAGGTGCCATAAACCACCGAATAGGTCGGCACCTGGGCCAGGTACCAGCCCAGCGCTTCCTTGGCCAGCTCCAGGCCACTGGCCACAAACAGGCCGCCGATGAGCGCATGGCCCCAACGCACGTGGGTGTTCGGCACATAGCGGTAAAGCGCGCCCATGCCGACCACCACGATCGCAAACTGCACCGTGTCCAGCAGCAGGCGCACGCCGCCCGGCAGCACCGAGACCATCCCACGCGAAGCGGTCAGGGCGTAGGAGGTGACGGTGAGGCTGACCGCGAGCAGCAGGGGTCCCAGCGTGAGCACGGCCCAGTAGACCAGGATGCGCTGGGCCAGCGGACGCGCCTGGCGCACGCGCCAGATGTCGTTGAGCTTGCGGTCGATGGTGAGGATCAGCGCCAGCGCGGTCACCAGCAGCACCAGTGCGCCCGCCCAGCCTATCTGGCCGGCCTTGGCGGCGAACTGGTTGAGCGAACTCAGCACCTGCCGGGCGATGTTGTCCGGGATCAGGCTCTTGACCAGCCAGCCTTGCAGCGTGACCTGCAGGCGGGCAAACATCGGGAAGGCGCTGAAGATCGCCAGCGCCACGGTGAACAGCGGCACCAGGGAGATGGTGGTGGTGAACGTCAGGCTCGAAGCGGTGACACCCAGACGGTCTTCGCGGAAGCGCTCGCGCAGCGTGATGGCGGTGTTGCGCCAGGGGAATTTCAGCGTGTCTTCCCACAGCTCGCGCAGAAAGGTTTCCATCGCCCGCAGGCGCTCATTCAGGGTCATCCCGGTATCATCCCAGATTGTCCCTGGGGCGCACCGCCGGTGCCGCTGCCCCGCCAACTTTCCCCCTCCATGCCCGCCGCCCTGCACACGCCCCCATCGCCCGCCCTGCCCGCCGTTTCGTTCACCCGCTGGCTCGCCGTGGGCAGCCTGCTGGGCCTGATCGTGTTGTGCCTGGCCTGGGAACTCTGGCTCGCGCCGCTGCGCCCGGGCGGTTCGTGGCTGGTGCTCAAGGTGTTGCCGCTGACCCTGCCGCTGGCCGGGCTGCTGAAGAACCGCATGTACACCTACCGCTGGCTCAGCCTGCTGGTGTGGATCTACTTCGCCGAAGGCGCGGTGCGCGCCACCAGCGACAGCGGCCTTTCCGCCGCGCTGGCGGGCATCGAGGTGCTGCTGTGCGTGCTGCTGTTCGTGGCCTGTGCGCTGCATGTGCGCATCCGCCAGCGCGCCGCCGGCCAGGAAGCCGTGGCCGCCGACAAGGCCCGCCACGCCGCCGCCACCGGCGCCGCGGCCGACCCAGTCAACACCAGCTCCACAACCCGCCCATGAACGCGCTGCTCGACCCACTGCGGGCCATCGTCGGCGCGCCCCACGTGCTCACGCACGACGACCCCGCCACCGACCTCAGCGCCTGGGAAAACGACTGGCGCCAGCGCGCCCGCGGCCGTGCGCTGGCTGTGGTGCGCCCCGGGTCGACCGCCGAAGTCGCGGCGGTGGTGAAAGCCTGCGCGGCGGCCGGCGCATCGATCGTGCCGCAGGGCGGCAACACCGGTCTGGTGGTGGGTTCTGTGCCCGATGACAGCGGCACGCAGGTGGTGCTGTCGCTCACGCGCCTGAACCGCGTGCGCGCCATCGACGGCGCCAACCTCACCATGACGGTCGATGCCGGTTGCGTGCTGCAGACCCTGCAGGAAGCCGCCGAACAGGCGGGGTTCCTGTTCCCGCTCTCGCTCGCGGCCGAAGGCAGCTGCACCATCGGCGGCAACCTCGCCACCAACGCCGGCGGCACGCAGGTGGTGCGCTACGGCAATGCGCGCGATCTCTGCCTGGGCCTGGAAGTGGTCACCGCGCAGGGCGAGGTGTGGCACGGTCTGACCGGCCTGCGCAAGGACAACACCGGCTACGACCTGCGCGACCTCTTCGTCGGCAGCGAAGGCACGCTCGGCGTCATCACCGCGGCGACCATGAAGCTCTACCCGCTGCCCGCCGCGCAACTCACCGCCTGGGCCGCCGTGCCCAGCCTGGAATCGGCCGTGACCCTGCTGGGTCTGGCCCATCAGCACCTGGGCGCGGGCCTGACCGGCTTCGAAGTCATGGGCCAGTTCGCGCTGAGCCTGGTGGCCAAACACTTCCCGCAGCAGCGCGTGCCACTCTGGGAGGACACGCCCTACTGTGTCTTGCTGGAAAACAGCGACAGCGAGTCCGAGGCGCACGCCCGTGCGCAGTTCGAGCGCCTGCTGGAAACCGCGTTCGAGAACGGCGTGGTCAGCGACGCCGTGGTGGCCGAGAGCCTGCAGCAGGCCCACGCGCTCTGGCACATCCGCGAGAGCATCCCGCTGGCGCAGGCCGAAGAAGGCCTGAACATCAAACACGACATCAGCATTCCGGTTTCGCGCATTCCGGCCTTCTGCGCCGAGACCGATGCCCTGCTGGAGCACGAGATCCCCGGCGCGCGCCTGGTCAACTTCGGCCACCTGGGCGACGGCAACCTGCACTACAACGTGCAGGCACCCGCCGGCGGCGACCCCAAGGCCTTCCTGCGCGAGCAGGAAGCGCGCGTGAACACCCTGGTGTTCGATGCGGTGGCGCGCTTCGACGGATCCATCAGCGCCGAACATGGCGTGGGCAGCCTCAAGGCGGACAAGCTGCCGCACTACAAGGACCCGGTCGCGCTGGCCCTGATGCGCTCCATCAAGCAGGCAATGGACCCACAGAACCTGCTGAACCCCGGGCGCGTGCTGCCGCGCTGACCCAGGCACCGGGTCGGGCCAGCCTCTTTGCACACCGGGATCCGCCGCTTGGCCCACCTGCTCCTGCTCGCCATCGTCTACGTGTCCTTCGTCAGCCTGGGGCTGCCCGATGCCGTCATGGGCGTGATCTGGCCGGCGATGCGAGCGGACATGGGCCAGCCCCTGGCGGCCCTGGGCGTGCTGACCCTCACCATGACGGTCTGCGCCGCGCTCAGCGCGGGCTTCGCCGGGCGCATCGTCGCGCGGGTGGGCACCGGCGTGGTGGTCGCCGCCAGTTGCCTGATGACCGCGCTGGCCCTGGTAGGCTTCTCTGTCGCGCCATCGTTTGCCTGGCTGGTGCTGCTCGGCATTCCGCTGGGCGCGGGCGGCGGCGCGGTCGATGCCAGCCTGAACCATTTCGTCGCGGCACACTATTCGTCGCGCCACATGAACTGGCTGCACGGTTTCTGGGGCGTGGGCGCCACCACCGGCCCGGCGGTGATGGGCCTGGCGCTGGCTGGCCCGGGCGGCTGGACCCGCGGCGTGCTCACCCTCGGGCTGGCCCAGCTCACACTGGCCGCGCTGCTCTGGGCCACGCTGTCGCTCTGGCGGCGCGAGCGCAGCCAGCCGACGGACGCCGCAGCGGCGGACGAGCCACCGGTGGTGTTCCAACCGGTCGCGCGCCGTGCCCTGTGGCTGGCGCCGCTGTGTTTCCTGTTCTACGTGGCCGCCGAAATGGGCACCGGCCTGTGGGCCGCCAGCATCCTGGTGAACGACCGGGGCATCAGCCTTGCGCAGGCGGGCTTCTGGGTCTCGCTGTATTTCGGCTCCATCACCGCGGGGCGTTTCGGCGTGGGCCTGGTTTCGGAACGCCTGGGCAACCGGCGGCTGGTGCGCCTGGGGGCCACACTGGCATTGGCGGGCGCTGCCTTGTTCGCCCTGCCCGGCCTGCCGGCGTTGCTGTCTCTGGCCGGCCTGGTGCTCATGGGGCTGGGCTGCGCGCCGGTATTTCCCTCGCTGATGCACGAGGCCGCGCGGCGCTTTCCGGCCGACGTGGCGCGCACCGTGATCGGCCGGCAGATGATGGCCGCCTACGCGGGCGGCTCGGTCATCCCGGCGGCGTTTGGCCTGCTGGCCACCTGGGTCGGACTCGGCGCGGTGATGCCGGTGGTGATGCTGCTGCTGATCGCCCTGCTGTGGGCGATCCACGCGCTCGACCAGCTGACCTGAAACGTTGCGGTTTCAGGCCGCCTTGAGACGCGCCTCGTTGAGCTGTGACGCGCGCAACGAAGCCGGCCGTGCCTGCACCCGCGCGGCATAGGCCTCGAACACCGGCCGCTTCTCGATGGTGCCGAACATCAGGCCCCACACCACGCTCGACCCCACGTAAACATCGGCCGCGGTGAACTGTTCACCGCACACATACGGCCCCTTCGACAGCCCGACCTCCAGCGCGTTCATCGTGTCGGCGTAACAACCGAAGCCGACCATGGCGCTGCGGCCCTGAGGCACTTCCCAGCCGAGCGAGCGCGCCACGGCGGCCTGCTCCAGCGGCCCGGCGGCGAAGAACAACCAGCGGAAATAATCGGCCCGGGCCGGCGAACCGGGCGGCGGGATCAGGCCCTTCTCCGGAAACCGGTCGCCCAGGTAAGCGCAGATGGCCGCGGCCTCGGTCACCACAGCGTCACCATGGCGCAGCGCCGGCACCTTGCCCATGGGGTTGATCGCCAGGTAGTCCGGCGCTTTCATGGTGGTGCCGTAGTCAAGCCAGACGGTCTCGTAAGGCTCTGCCAGTTCTTCCATCATCCAGTGCGCGATGCGGCCTCGGGACTGGGGGTTGGTGTACAGGGTCAGTGACGGCATGGCGGAGTCTCCGGTTGGCGGATGCGACGAGGCCGCATCGTAGCCCGCAGACGCTTGGCGGTCCACCGCGGCGCAGGGGTGATCCGGAGCGGGCACAATCGTGGTTTCGCCTGCCCGTTGCCCTCTGAAACTGCCCCATGACCGACCATAGCCCCCAACGCCCTGTGCGCTCGCAATACGAAGATTTCATGCGCCATGTGTTCACCCAGGGCGTGGACAAGGGCGACCGCACCGGCACCGGCACCAAGAGCGTGTTCGGCCACCAGATGCGCTTCGACCTCAACGAAGGCTTCCCGCTGGTGACCACCAAGAAGGTGTTCCTGAAGGCCATCATCGTCGAGCTGCTGTGGTTCCTGCGCGGTGACAGCAACGTGAAATGGCTGCAGGAACGCGGCTGCACCATCTGGGACGAATGGGCGCGCGCCGACGGCGATCTGGGCCCTGTCTACGGCGTGCAGTGGCGCAGCTGGCCCACGCCCGACGGCGGCCACATCGACCAGATCGCCGACGTCATCCAGACGCTCAAGAGCAACCCCGATTCGCGCCGCATCATCGTCAGCGCCTGGAACGTGGCCGAACTGAACAAGATGGCGCTCATGCCCTGCCACGCCTTCTTCCAGTTCTACGTGGCCCCCGCCACCGAACCCGGCGGGCGCGGCAAACTCAGCTGCCAGCTCTACCAGCGCAGCGCCGACATCTTCCTCGGCGTGCCCTTCAACATCGCCAGCTACGCCCTGCTCACGCACATGGTGGCGCAGCAGTGCGACCTGGATGTGGGCGACTTCATCTGGACCGGCGGCGACTGCCACATCTACAGCAACCACCACGAGCAGGTGGCAACGCAGCTCTCGCGCCAGCCCTTCGCCTACCCGACGCTCAACATCAAGCGCCGACCCGATTCCATCTTCGACTACCAGTACGAAGATTTCGAGGTGGTCGGCTACGAGTGCCACCCGGCCATCAAGGCACCAGTTGCCGTTTAAGCCGTATCTGTGATCTCCCGCCGCCAGCTCTGGGCCCTGCTGGCCCTCACGCTCATGTGGGGCGTCAACTGGCCCATGATGAAGCTCTCGCTGCAGCAGCTCTCGCCGCTGTATTTCCGCGCCAGCACCATGCTGCTGGGCGCGGCCTGGCTGTTCGTCTACGTGGCGGCCAAGGGCGAGCGCATGCGTCCGGCCGGACGCGAATGGTGGGTCATCGTCTGGCTCGGCCTGCCCAACGTGCTGGGCTGGCACACGCTGTCGATCTTCGGCGTGCAGGAGCTGGCCTCGGGGCGTGCGGCCATCCTGGGCTTCACCATGCCGATCTTCACCGTGCTGATCGGCGCGGCCTTCTTCGGTGAACGCATCACGCCGCGCGTGCGGCTGGCGGTGCTGTGCGTCAGCATCGCCATCGCCCTGCTGCTGTGGAACGAACTGCAACGCCTTTCAGGTCGCCCGGTGGGCGTGGCCTGGATGCTGGGCGCCGCCGCCTCGTGGGCGCTGGGCACACTCATGTTCCGCCGCGCGCACCTCACGCTCTCACCCCTCGTGGTCACGGTCTGGATGCTGCTGCTCGGCAGCGCCGTGGTCTGGGTGCTGGCGCTGTCGCTGGAACCACTGCCCCGGCCGGCCACGTTCTCAACCATGACCTGGGTCAGTCTGGCCTATGGCGTGCTGATCAACTACGGCTTCGCGCAGCTGATCTGGTTCGGCATGGCGCGCGACCTGCCGCCCGCCACCAGCGCCATGAGCGTGATGGCCATCCCGCTGGTGGGCACGCTGAGCGCCACCTTCATCACCGGCGAGGTGCCGCACTGGCAGGACTGGCTGGCCATGGGCTTCGTGATGCTGGCGATCGCCAGCGTGCTGTTGCCCCCGGGCGCGTTGCGACGGCGGCCCGTCGCGGCACAATCGACGGATGCCTGACACCACCGCCTCAACGCCTGCCCGTTTGCACCTGATCTACGCCCGCGCCGCCAACGGCGTGATCGGCAAGGCCAACGCCCTGCCCTGGCACCTGCCCGAAGACATGGCGCACTTCAAGCGCACCACGCTGGGCTGCCCGGTGATCATGGGTCGCAAGACCTGGGATTCGCTGCCGCCCAGGTTCCGCCCGCTGCCCGGGCGCCTCAACATCGTGGTCACGCGCGACGCGGACTGGGCGGCCGAGGGCGCGACCGTCGCCCATTCGCTGGAAGCCGCGCGCGACCACTGCCCACCCGGCAGCGACGCCTGGGTGATTGGTGGCGCGCAGGTCTATGCGCAGGCGCTGCCCCTGGCCACCAGCGTGGTCGTGACCGAGATCGCGCAGGATTTCGAAGGCGACGCGTTCGCTCCCGAACTCGGCCCTGGGTGGACCGCCGTCGAGCGTGAAGACCAGGTGGCCGCGAGCGGTCTGCCCTTCAGCTTCGTGACCTACCAGCACGCCGCAGCGCTCTGACCCGCGGCCAGGTCCTGGAACCTCACTGGCCCTTGACCTTGGCCAGCAGCGCGCTGATCTCGGCACGGCGGCCTTCGTCGGCGATCTGGCGACCGGCACGACCCGGCGCCTGCAACGCCTTTTCAAGATAAGGCACGGCCTTCTGCGGCTCCTCGGTCTGCACCAGGAAATCGGCGTAGAAGTAATTGGGATCGATGCCCTTGGGGTTGATCGTCAGCGCCTTCTGCAGCAGCTCGCGCGCCTTGGCCTTGTCACCAAAACCCAGCGGCCAGCCCGGCACCTTGTAATACAGCACGCCCAGGCTGTTGTAGGCCGACCCGTCGAGCGCGGCACCGTCGATCTGGATCGCCGACTCGTACAGGCCCTTGGCCTGCTTCACGAGCGGGAGCGCGCCGAGGCCGCCTTTTTCACCCGCCCAGGAACTCAGGATGATGCCTTCCCAGACCAGGGGTTCGGCACGACCGGCAAAGCTCTCGCTCACCTGGTGCGCGCGGGTGGCCAGGGCTTCAAAGCGCTTCTCGCGCTCCTTGGCCGGCGTCTTGTAGTTGACCTGTTCCCAGGCTTGCTGGAGCTCGCGCACCGACTCTTCCACGGTGGCGGCACTGGCCGCCAGGGGCACCGCCAGCAAGGCCAGGGCCGACAGCGTGGCGCCCAGGAAACGGCGGCGCAGCGCGCCGACCTGGAGGGACAGGGTTGGGGGGGTGGTATCAAACATTTTCAGATCCTTCGCATCAAATGGGGGAGCTCAGCGGAGTGATCACCGGAGGGCGATCGGTGGTGGCGGCTGCGGGCAACGCGCGGCTGTTGCGCTTGAAGCCCGCATCGAGCCAGGTGGGCGCAAGCCCGTTGAGGCGCACGGCCAGCGACTCGGGAAAGCCCACGAACCGCTCGGCCGCTTCGCTCTCAAGCAGCGCCAGCAGCTCGACCGCCACGGTCTGCGGGCTGTCCATCGCTGTGCCGGTGGCCTGGTTGTAGGTCTCCACCGCCTCGTTGTTGAAGTCGGTGCGCGTGCTGCGCGGGCCGAGGTACTGCACCTTCACGGGTGTCTCCTGCAGCTCGCGGCGCAGCGCTTCGGCGAAACCACGCAGACCGAACTTGCTCGCGCTGTAGGCACTGAAACCGGGCAGACCCAGGCGTCCGAGCACCGAACCGACGCAGATCACCTGGGCCTTTGCCTGGGCCAACAGGTGCGGCAGCAGCGCCTGCGTCAGCAGCATCGGCGCGATCAGGTTGGTCTGCACCACGGCCTGGATGTCGCGGGCATCGAGCGACTGCAGGCGACCGAACGACGCGAGGCCGGCGTTGTGCACCAGCACGTTGCAGCCCCAGGCGGATGCCAGCACCGACAGGCTCGCCAGGTCCTCCGGACGCGACAGATCGGCCACCCGGAAGTCGATGCGAGGCGACTTCACGCTGGTCAGCTGGGACAGCTCGCTGGCCTGGGCCGCCAGGCCCGCCGCCGATCGGCCGACCAGCATCACGGCAGCACCCGCCTTCAGCAGCGCCTGCGCCACGGGCTGACCGATGCCGCCGCTGGCACCCGTGAGCACCACGCGGGCCTGCGAGGCCTTCATGCCAGGGCCTCTTGCTTGTTGTTGGCCTGCAACTGGACCACAGGCAGCGGCAAGTTGCGGAACACGTCCCCATAGAGCCGAAAGAAAGCGCGGGCGCCGTGCACGATGTCGCGCTGGTCTTGCGGGTCTTCGATCTGGTCCATCAGCAGCGCGAAATGGGCGGTGTGCTCCTGGTCCAGCGTGCCGTGCGAACGCAGGTAGCTGAAGGCCGCGTCCGGCAGACCGAGCGGCTGCTGGATGCTGTCGGCCGCCAGCAGGGCCAGCGACACGCTGGTGCCTTCAAGCACGTGCACCATGCCGAAGAAGCCCAGCGGATTGCGCCGGGCGATGGTGTCGTAGGCATAGGCCACCATCACTTCGGTGGCGTGGCTTGGCTGACCGTTGCGCACCGCCTCGGCGTCGGCACCGCAGGCGCGGATGTCGTCGAGGATCCATTCCTCGTGGCCGCGTTCTTCCTCGATGTATTCGTCCATCGCGTCGTTGAGCCAGGCGTGGTGCGCCGGCAGCGCGGCCTTGCAGGCCCGCAGCAGGGGCACGGTGTGCTTGACATGGTGGTAGGCCTCGGTCAGGAAGGCCACATAGCTCGGCAGGGACACCACGCCCTGCAGGCAGCCCTGGATGATGGGTGCGGACAGCAGCCCCATGCGGGCCTGCTCGGTCTCTTTCAGCAACTCGGCGTGAAATGGCATCTTTGTCTTTCGGAGAGGGGAAATCGGTTCAGAGGGCGGCGTCGGCCAGCAGGCCGAGCGCTTCGGCATGGCGGGCCAGAATGGCGTTGCGCTGGGGCCGTCCATTGGCTGTGGCCATGCCGGTGTCGGCCGAGAAAGCAGCGGTCGCGCGGACCCAGTGACGGATCCGGGCGTAGTCGGGCAGACCGGCATTGGCCACGTGCACGGCAGCTTGCAGCACGGCATCACTCAGGTCGGGATGTGTCGGCCAGAGCACCGCACTGAGCGCGGCTTGCCCATCGCCCAGCACCACGGCCTGGCCGATGGCGTTTTCGCCGCGCAAGGCGGTCTCCACCCACTCGGGCGACACGTTGCGGCCAAAGGCGGTGATCAGCACGTTCTTGCGGCGACCGCGCACCTGGACAAAACCATCGGCGTCGATGTGCCCGAGATCGCCGGTGGGCCACCAGTCCGGTGGTGCCTCCGGGTCACCCAGGTAGCCCGCGAACAGGCTGCCACTCACTTCCAGTTCACCATCGCGGGTGACCCGCACGCTGGCGTGCGGCAGCGGCTTGCCGGCGCTGCCGGGGCGGTCGGCACCGGGCAGGTTCAGCGTCTGCACCGAAGCCCCTTCCGACAGCCCATAACCCTCATAGGCCGGAATGCCCAGCCGGTGCGCGGCCTCGATCAGCGGCGCCCCGACGGCCGCACCGCCCACGGCGACCATGCGCAGCGAGGCTGGCGCGCGCAGCCCCTGGCGGGCGAGCCAGCCGACCCAGGCCCTCAGCATCTGCGGCAGCAGGATCAGGCTGTTCGGCTGGTGCTGTTCCACGGCCGCGTGGAAGCGCGCCGGGTCGAAGCTGGACGAACCGGTGAGACCCAGATCGCCCAGGGGCAACACGATGATTTCGGCCCCGCGCGCCAGGGGCGCCATCACACCCGCGATGTTCTCCAGCAGCACGGCAAACGGCAACGCACACAGGTGGCGGCGGATGTCCAGCGGCTCCAGCGCCTGCACCAAGCTGTCGGCCACCTGCCGCATGCCCTGCGCGGTCAGGCAGACCCCTTTGGGCTGGCCGGTCGTGCCGGAAGTGAAAGTGATCTTGGCCGTGCCGGCCGGAAGGGTCTGTTGCAGCGCGGGCAGGCGCAGGCATTGCAGGGCCTGACCGGCCACGGTGCAGTCCTGGCGCGGCGCGTGGTCCCACTGGCTGGCCACGGCTTCGCTGGTCAGCAGGCTGTCCACACCCGCGGTCATCAGCGCATGACCGATCTGCGCCGGTGTGAAAAACGCGGGCAGCGGCACGTGCACCACGTCAGCCAGCCCGGCCGCCAGATCGGCCACCACCCAGGCGGGCGAGTTGTCCATCAGCGTGGCCAGCACGCGCGTGCCCTGGGCCCGCAACACATCGGCCAAGGTTTGCGCGGCCTCGTGCATTGCCGCGTACGTGATGCCGCGCTGGCCGTCGTTCAGCGCGATGGTGGTTGCGTCGGTGTTCAAGAACCTGCTCCCGCGCTGCGCTGGCGGCGCTCCAGCAGACGCAAGGCCTGCTGCACCTGGCCGGCCAGGACCACCGGGTGGTGCTCGTAGTAGCTGCCCCATTCGGAAGCCGCGTCACCCAGGGCCTGCGCGTCGGCGCGCCCCAGCGCCAGCGGCGTGACCCCCAGGCGCACGAACAGGTGGCGCAGTTCTTCGGTCAGCGTGCTGACCACCCACGAAGCCCCTTCCACCGCGAGGTGGTGCGCCATCAGAAAGATCAGGCGACGGCCTTCACCCGGCCGCTCCGCGGCCAGGTGGCCCACCTCAAAAATGCCTTCCGGCGCCACAGCTGCGCCACTCTGGTGCGCAGCCAGCAACTGCCCGATCGGTGCGTCGAGGTAACGCTGCAGGAACAGCGTGCCCTGGTGCGCCCGCCTGTACCCGGCGGCGGCGACAATCTGCTGGCTCAGCGGATCGCGCAGGCACACCAGCGTGGGCGCAAAACCCGTCACCCGGGCGCCAAACCGGCGCGCGTACACGCGGCCAATGAAGGCTTCGACTTCGCCGCGCCGCGGATCGTCGACGGTGTGCACGGTCAGGCGGGGAACGGGCGCTGGCAGGACCAGAGCCGGCAGGCGATCATCCGGAAAAGAGGACAGGGCCATCAACATCCAAGCTCCTTGTGTCAGCCCCGGTTTCCAGATGAACCGGGTGACGTCAGGGCATGGTCGGCGGGCAACATTAAATGGCCCTTAACCATGGCGAGGACCCACCGCCAGAAGCGGCAAAACCTAGAATGGCGACTCCTTCTTCTCCACCCGCCCGCCCCCATGCAACTTGCCACCTGGAACGTCAACTCCCTCAACGTGCGCCTGCCCCAGGTACTGGACTGGCTGACGGCCCACCCCGTGGACGTGCTGGCGTTGCAGGAACTCAAACTCAGCGACGACAAGTTCCCGCAGCAGGCGTTCACCGACATCGGCTACCAGGCCCAGTGGTTCGGTCAGAAAACCTACAACGGCGTGGCGCTGCTGAGCAAGTCACCCGCCGAGGACGTGGTCCGCAACATCCCCGGGTTTGCCGACGAACAATCGCGCGTGTTGTGCGGCACGTTTGACGGCGTGCGGGTGATCGGCGCGTATTTCCCCAACGGCCAGGAACCCGGCAGCGACAAGTTCGCCTACAAGATGCGCTGGCTCGACGCGCTGCGCGAGTGGGTGCGCGCCGAGCTGGTGGCGCATCCCCAACTGGTGTTGATGGGTGACTACAACATCACCTTCGACGATGCCGATGTGTGGGATCCGGTGGGCCTGCGCGAGACCATCCACTGCACGACCGAAGAACGCACCCACCTGCAGGCGCTGATCGGTCTCGGTCTGACGGACTCGGTTCGCCTGTTTCCGCAGCCCGAAAAAAACTACAGCTGGTGGGACTACCGCGATTTTGCGTTCCGCCGCAACCGTGGCCTTCGCATTGACCACATCCTGATCAGCGAAGCGCTGAAGACCCGCGCCACCGCTTGTGAGGTGGACAAGCTGCCGCGAAAGAACGAGCGCCCCAGCGACCACGCGCCGGTGGTGCTGACGCTCCGTTGAATTCAGCCCCGCCGGGAGAGTGACCCAGAAACACCGCGGAACCGTCTTGGCCGGGCCGCTGGTGTTGCCCCCTCCTGGGGGTGGCGCGAAGCGCCGTGGGGGTCATTCAAGATTCAGTTCCTGAATCTTGCGGGTGATGGTGTTGCGCCCGATGCCCAGCTTCTGGGCCGCTTCGATGCGGCGCCCGCGGGTGTTCGCCAGCGCTGTCTGGATCAGGCAGGTTTCAAAGCGGTGCGTGAGCACATCCCACACATCGGTGCGCCCCGCTTCCAGCAAGGTCTGCGCCTCTGCCTGCAGACCCGCTTCCCACGCAGTCGCGCCCCCCTCAACGGGCGCCGCCACCACGGGCGAGGCTGCCGCCATCGCTGGCGCAGGGGTGACCATGGCAACGGCTGGCACCGGTACCGGCTGCGGCGGTGGCGTCCACGCCGACCCGACCAGTTCGGGCGCGACAGCCATCGCAGCCGGAGGGCTGTCCGCCGGGGCCGCGCCAGCCATGGCCAGCACTTCGGGGGGCAGATCCTTGAGATCAACCACCTGCGAGGGCGCCATGACCGTCAGCCAGTGGCACACGTTCTCCAGCTGGCGCACGTTGCCCGGGAAGTCAAAAGTGCCGAGCAGTTTGAGTGCCGCCTCGGAGATGCGCTTGGGTTCCACGCCCAGCTGCTTGGCACTTTGCTGCAGGAAGAAACGCGTGAGCATGGGCACGTCTTCACGCCGCTCGCGCAACGCGGGCAGGCGCAGGCGGATCACGTTCAGGCGGTGGAACAGGTCCTCGCGGAACACGCCTTCCTTGACCCGCTGCTCCAGGTTCTGGTGCGTCGCGGCGATCACACGCACATTGGCGCGCACCGCGCTGTGGCCGCCGACGCGGTAGAAATGGCCATCGGAGAGCACCCGCAGCAAACGCGTCTGCAGGTCAAACGGCATGTCGCCGATTTCGTCGAGAAACAGCGTGCCGCCATCGGCCTGCTCGAAGCGGCCGCGGCGCATGGTCTGTGCACCGGTGAAGGCCCCGCGCTCGTGTCCGAAGAGTTCGGACTCCAGCAGGTCTTTGGGGATTGCAGCGGTGTTGATCGCGACAAAGGGCCCCCCCGAACGCGGCGAATGTTTGTGGAGCGCGCGGGCGACCAGTTCCTTGCCCGAGCCCGACTCGCCGGTGATCAGCACCGTCACCTGGCTCTGGCTCAGGCGCCCGATGGCACGGAACACGTCCTGCATGGCAGGCGCCTGGCCCAGCATCTCGGGCGCGGCTGTCATGCGTTCTTCGGCCACTTCCTCGCGCTGGCTTTCTTCCACCGCGCGACGGATCAGTTCCACCGCTTTGGGCAGGTCAAACGGCTTGGGCAGGTATTCGAACGCCCCCCCCTGGAAGGCCGAAACCGCGCTGTCCAGATCGGAGAACGCGGTCATGATGATGACGGGCAGGCCGGGCAGTTTTTCCTTGACCTTTTCCAGCAGATCCAGACCCGAGCCACCGGGCATGCGGATGTCGCTCACGAGGATCTGGGGGCCTTCGCTCTCGGGCCTCTCGGCCAGGGCCTTGAGCACCTCCTGCGGGTTGGTGAAACTGCGCGTGGGCAGGTTCTCGCGCAGCAACGCCTTCTCCAACACGAAGCGGATTGATTGATCGTCATCCACTATCCAGATCGGCTTCATGTGTTCGTGTTCCCTTCGTCAGGCGAGGCGTTGTTGTATCGGTTTCATGGCAACGGAATCAGCAATTTGAAATCCGTGTGACCCGGCACGCTCTCACACTCGATCAGGCCATGGTGCTGCTGGACAAAAGTTTGAGCCAGCGTGAGTCCGAGACCCGAACCACCATCGCGTCCCGACACCAGCGGGAAAAAGATGCGGTCCTTGATCGAGTCTGGAACACCAGGCCCGTTGTCGATGACATGCAATTCCAGTGCCAGCCGATAGCGCTGCTTGCCGAAGGTCACTTGCCGGCCCACGCGCGTCCTCAGAATGATCTGTCCATCACCCGCCGCAATGCGCTCGCCCAGCGCCTGCGCCGCGTTGTGCGCGATGTTGAGCACCGCCTGGATGAGCTGCTCGCGGTCGCCGCGAAACTCGGGGATGGAGGTGTCGTAGTCACGCACCACCTTCAGCCCTCTGGGAAACTCCGCCACGATCAGTGAACGCACGCGCTCGCAGACTTCGTGGATGTTCACGTCACCCACCACGTGCGGCCGGCGGTGCGGCGCAAGCAGGCGGTCCACCAGCGATTGCAGTCGATCGGCCTCGTGGATGATGACCTGGGTGTATTCGATCAGCTCTTTGGATTCGAGCTCCATCTGCAGCAACTGCGCAGCGCCCCGGATGCCGCCCAGTGGATTCTTGATCTCGTGCGCCAGGTTGCGGATCAGCTCCTTGTTGGCCTGGGCCTGGTCGATCAGGCGCTCCTCGCGCTCCTGCCGGGTTTGCAGCTCCAGCGGCAGCAGCTCCACGATGACTTCGCCCGGCACCTCGGTCTGTGCCACCACCACGTGCACCGGCAACGGCTCGTGAGTGGTGCGTTTGAGCCAGGTGTCGTAGCGCAGCGCTGCGAACTCGTTGCCCCGTGCGCCACTCAGGGCGCTCTGCAGCAGCGTGGGCTCGGTGAAACAGTCCTGCAAGCGCGAACCGTTGATGCTGCGCCGGGACATGCCCAGCGCATCTTCGAGGGCGGTGTTCGCGTACAACACGGCGCCATCAGCCGCGACCACGGCCACGAGCGTGGCCAGCAGGTCAAGCGAATGAAACCGGCTCGTGGGTGGGGCTGCACGAACCGCATCGTGCTCTGCAGGTGGGGCCGCATCGAAGCGGGTCGAGAGGGGGGGTGTGGTGGGCTTTTTCAAGCCACCTATTTTGCGGCATTACCGGCCGGTGCCCCGGCCCCACTGTGCCGGTTGAGCTCATTGCGGATGCTGGTCACGTCGCTCTCGGCACGCGCCAGTGCGGCTTTGAGCTCGGCAACGCGGTCCAGATAGCGCTGGTAGTTGCGCGATTCGATACCTTGTTTCTCCGGCTCGCCATTGGCATAGGCTTTTTTGGCCTCGGCCAGACGCTCTTCGGCCCGGCGGAGTTCGGTTTCCAGAATGGCGCGCGCGTCGCTGTCGCGCGCACGCTGTTCGGCCGAATCGGTGCGGGTGTTGCCGTTGCGCGCCGGTGCGGTGCTGGGCCGCGGCGCACTGGGTGCGACCGTGCGCTGTGGCGCGGGACCCTGGATGACGGTGATGTTGCCCCCTTCCATGAGCTTGCAGCCCCGGCTCTTGGCAACTTCAGCGTTGTTGGTGTACTCGTTGCCACAGCGGTAGATGCGCTCCTGCGCCTGCGCTGGAACCAGGCACAGCCCGGCCAGACAGGCAACGAGCCCGCGAATCATGTGGGTGGGATTCAAGGTCGACAAATCGGCTTCTCCGTCTCGGGGACTCTGGTCAGTGCACTTTTTAGTATGACCCAGATTGCCCGCGAAAGTGCCCATGCGCGGTGAAGGGGTGGCGAAATTGCCGCACTCCATGCAAAAAGGGACGGCATTGGCCGTCCCTTTTTTTGGCATCCACATGATCCGTGGACCGCTGAAAACCCGTCCGGTCAAGCCGGGACGAGGATCACAGGCTGTAGTACATGTCGTATTCGACCGGTGCCACTTCGATGCGGCCGCGGTTGACTTCGGCCGTCTTCAGCTCGATGTAGGCGTCGAGCATGGAGTCGGTGAACACACCACCCTTGGTCAGGAAGGCGCGGTCCTTGTCCAGGTACTCCAGCGCCATGTCGAGGCTGTGGCAGACGGTCGGCACCAACTTGTCTTCTTCCGGCGGCAGGTGGTACAGATCCTTGGTGGCGGCTTCGCCCGGATGGATCTTGTTTTCCACGCCGTCCAGACCGGCCATCAGCAGGGCCGAGAAGCCCAGGTAGGGGTTCATCAGTGGATCGGGGAAGCGGGCTTCCACGCGACGACCCTTGGGGTTCGCAACGTAAGGGATGCGGATCGAGGCCGAGCGGTTCTTGGCAGAGTAGGCCAGTTTCACCGGCGCTTCGAAGTGCGGCACCAGACGGCGGTAGCTGTTGGTACCCGGGTTGGTGATGGCGTTCAATGCACGGGCGTGCTTGATGATGCCGCCGATGTAATACAGCGCGAACTCGCTCAGGCCGGCATAGCCGTCGCCAGCGAACAGGTTCTTGCCGTCTTTCCAGACCGACTGGTGCACGTGCATGCCGGAACCGTTGTCACCGGCGTAGGGCTTGGGCATGAAGGTCGCAGTCTTGCCGTAGGCGTTGGCGACGTTGTGCACCACGTACTTCTGCAGGATGGTCCAGTCGGCGCGCTGCACCAGGGTGCTGAAGCGGGTGCCGATTTCGTTCTGGCCAGCGCCCGCCACTTCGTGGTGGAACACTTCGACCGGGATGCCCAGCGATTCGAGGATCAGGGCCATCTCGGCGCGCATGTCCTGCGTGCTGTCGACCGGAGGCACGGGGAAGTAGCCGCCCTTGACGGTGGGACGGTGGCCGCGGTTGCCGCCTTCGAGCTTGGCACCCTTGTTCCAGGGGGCTTCGTACTCTTCGATTTCGTAGAAGGTGTGGCCAGGAGCGGTGCTCCAGCGCACGCCATCGAACAGGAAGAACTCGGGTTCCGGTCCGAAGAAGGCCGTATCGCCCAGGCCGGTGGACTTGAGGTAAGCCTCGGCGCGCTTGGCGATGGAGCGGGGATCGCGGTCATAGGCCTTGCCGTCGGCAGGCTCGATCACGTCGCAGGTCAGGATCAGCGTCGTTTCTTCGTAGAACGGGTCGATGTTGGCCGTGTTCGGATCGGGAACCAGTTGCATGTCCGAGGCTTCGATGCCCTTCCAGCCTGCGATGGACGAGCCGTCAAACGCGTGTCCCGAAATGAATTTGTCCTCGTCGAAATGCGAGACGGGCACGGTGGTGTGCTGCTGCGCACCGCGGGTGTCGGTGAAACGGAAGTCAACGAATTTGACCTCGTTGTCTTTCACCATTTGCATCACGTCTGCGACGGTCTTGGCCATCAAATACTCCTGTTACTTGGTAGGTGGAAATAGATACGACGCTGGTGTGAAGCAGTTTTTGTGCCATTTATCGCCCCTTGGCTGACGGGCCCACAAACCTGGTTCGCACGCGGCCGGCCATTATGGCGCAGGCGACCCGAACCACCATGGCCCGCACGGCCTGCCAGCGCCCACCCGCAACAGGGTTTGGCGCCAGCGCCAAGAGCTCCGGCGAAAAGCACCAAATAAGTGCAAAAAAAGAGGCACCAAAGCTGTGCGATTTTTCAACGCACCATCTCGGGGCCCAATTGGGCATCGTGGGCGCGCAGACCGGTCAGCAAGTCGTTGAATGCCGTGGACACCGCCGCAGGCTCCCCTTTCACCCCGAGTTCGATGTGGCGGCCAAAGACCGGGTGGTCCACGCTGGGCAGGCTGAACACCTTGACGGGGTGCTGCCGCTCGATCTGCTCCATCAGCGGCGTGAGCGCGGCTTCCATGGCACCCATGACGACCACCGAACGCTCCAGCCAACGACCCGCGCGGTGCAGGTGGGCGTAGTTCTGGTCGAGCACCGCTTCGATCATGGGCCAGGCCATCACCGGAAAGCCGGGGACAAAGTGCACGGTGCCACCGCCCGGACCATCACTGGAAAAACCCGGAATCCGGTTGTACGGGTTGTCGATGATGCGCGCACCGACCGGGAAGACACCCATGTTGAAACGGTGCACGTTATCGGGGCGTTCCGGGTCGTACACATCGCCGCGCTCCTGCGCAAGATCGCGCATGCGCTGTTCGATGAGCGCCCGGGCCTGCGGATGCAGGGCCAGATCGCACCCCAGCGCCGCGGCCGCGCACTGGCGCGTGTGGTCGTCGGGCGTTGCGCCGATGCCCCCACAGGAAAAAACCACATCGGATGAGGCAAAGGCTTCACGCAAGGCCGCGGTGATGCGGGGTCGCTCGTCCCCCAGACAGCGCGCCCAGGTCAGCGAAAGACCCCGCGCCTGCAACAGCTCGATCACCTTGGGCAGGTGTTTGTCGGCCCGCTTGCCCGAGAGGATCTCGTCGCCAATGATGATCAGGCCAAAGGATGGCGCCGCGGGTTCGCTCGATGACATGACGGTGTTCAGCTTCCAGATGAGGTGGGTGGTGGCAGAAAAGGTGGCGCGTCGGGTGCATCCGGCAGCGGTTCGACCCGTTCCAGGCTGTCCCTAGGCACCGCATCAAGCACTTCGACCGCCGAAGCCGCGCGCAGGCGCTCCAGCGCCGCCAGGGCGAAATGGGAAAACCAGAGCGATGCAAAGGCGAAAACCAGCGTGTAGATCCAGATCGCGACCGGAATCAGCAGCGGAGCCAGGGCGATCAGCATGGCACCCGAGGCCCAGATCACGCTGGGGGCCGCGCCCAGATAGCCGCTGAGGATGCCCATCAGCAGCAAGGTCCCCCGGTGCTCCCGGATCAGCGTCTTGCGCTCGGCGGCGCTGGCATGCACCGCCAGCGCATCGAAGGCAAACACCCGGTAGGTGAGCCAGCCCCAGATCAGTGGCGGCAGGATCAACACCAGCGGCGGCACCAGCCACAGCGGCATCGACGCCACCAGCGCGAAAAGCGCCAGCAGTGTGGAGCCCAGCGACCAGAACACGCTCACGATCAGCGAGCCGCCCTGTTTGCGCTCCATGGCGGGAAAGCGGCGCTTGCCCACCAGGTCAACCATGGCAGGCGTCATCAACAAGGCCACCAGCAGCAGGCACAGCACCACGATCACGGGAATGGCCAACACGAGCACCAGCAACGGCCCAAAGGCCGCCCGCAACGCGCCCATGCCCACACGCTCCAGCCAGCCCATGGCACTCTGAACAAATTCGGTGGCCTCCAGCCAGGCCGTCACGGAGGCAACCGCGGATTCCCAGAAAAAAAAGCCCAGGGCAAACGACAGTGCCACCATGAGGATCAGCGGCAGAAACGACAGGGCGATCACCCGCGGATGCATGCAGTACACCGCAGCGCGCCAGAATGCATCAAGCATGGGTTTCATCGCGACAAGAATACAGGCTTTCAACCCGCCGGGCCCCTGCTGGACCCGGCCATCCATGGATCCGCGCCGTCGTGAGCTTTCTCGCTCGCTGGCCCTGGATCACCCTTCTGGGGGATGTACGCGAACCACCGTCACGGGCACAATTTCTGGCACACACTGTGGCGGCGCAAAGCCACCACGGTAGGCACCGTCTTGGCCAGCCGGCAAGGCAACACCCAACCAGCTGTCTCCGGCGAGCCCATCGTGGTGGGTTCGAGCGAATCCCAGGAACGCCAGATGTGCGCCCGGGTGGCGCCCCACCGACGTCCCGAAACACGATTCAACCTGCAGCGACCCCACAAGGCCCCAGCAAACCACAAGGAATTCACGGTAAACCCGTGTGATGTCACCACAAACGTGACTCTTTCTGTATCAAAAATATACATTTGACACATCATTACAACGAATCCGCCTTGAGCTCTTCTTCACCATGAATTCCTGGAACAACCCATGGCTGCTGGCCGTGCTGGTACCCGCTCTGCTGGTGCTGGGCGCTGTGCTGCACCGCTATTGGGAAGCCAGGCAGGCCAAGGCGCGTCGGCGCATCCCCAAGCACTGGCCCTTGAGCGCCCGAGCCATCGCCAACAGCGAAGAGGCACGCGTCTGGCATTGGTTGGCTCGTGCGTTCTACGACCACCACATCATGATCAAGTTGCCGGTCACGCGCTTCACCCTGCCGCGGGACAAGGAGAAAGGCATGGACTGGTACAAGTTGCTCGGTGGCGTGTATTGCACGTTCACCGTCTGCAAGTCCGATGGGCGTGTGGTGGGGTGCCTGGATGTGCCAGGCCGCAACGCCCTGCCGCGCAGCACGCGCCTGCTCAAGCACTCGCTGCTCACCCAATGTGGCCTCCCTTACTGGGTGGTTCGCTCCAGCGCCTTGCCCACGGTTTCAGAGATTCGGGCCGAATTTTTGGGCGAAACGCCCACCGCCCAGTCCATGCGCGAACGCGAACAGGAAGAGCGCGCCATGATCGCCGCGCAAAACAACCTGCGTTCGGCACTGACCCGTCAGCGCAGCAACCGCCAGAGCGATTTCAGCCCGCTGTCCACCTGGCCCAGCAGCACCACAGACGACTCCCGGGTCAGCGACCTCGGATCGCAGTGGCAGGACAACTCTTTCCTCGTCCCGCTCGACAGCCGCAAGGGCGAACTGCTCTGAGCACGGCGCTCAAGCCGGCTTCGGGGCGGGCACCTTCAGCGTCAATGCCACGACCTCGTCGCCGCTGAGCCAGCGCCACTGGCCCGGCGCCAGTTCGTCGGTGAGATGCAGTCCGCCGATCGCCGACCGGTGCAAACCCTCCACCCGATTGCCCACAGCGGCCACCATGCGCTTGACCTGGTGGTATTTGCCTTCGGTCAGCGTGAGCTGCAAATGGTGTTCGCTCACAGCGTGGCACGCAGCCGCCTTCACCGGTCGGGGATCGTCATCCAGTACCACGCCTGCCAGCAAGCGCGATACCTGATCCGGTGTGATCGGATGCTTGAGCTGTGCTTCGTACACCTTGGGCACATGGTGCCGAGGTGAAGTCAGACGGTGAATGAACTTGCCGTCGTCCGACAGCAGCAGCAAGCCGGTGGTGTCCTGATCCAGGCGCCCAACCGCTTGCACGCCCGCAGCGGCACCTCCACCGCGCGTGCGCAAGGGGCCAGGCAACAGGGTGTAGATGCTGGGATAGGTGCTGGGCTTCTGCGAACACTCCGTTCCTGCCGGCTTGTGGAGCAGCAGATAGGCCAGCGCGTGGTATTCCCAGCGCTCACCCTGCACCCAGAACACCAATCCCTGCTCATCCAGCACTTCGGCCGGGTCATCGCACAACCGACGTTGTTCGCCCAGTTGCACCAACCCCTGCTGCACCAGACCGCAACAAACGCGGCGGGTGCCAAACCCCTGGGAAAAAAGGATGTCCTGCAACTGCATCATGGTGGTTCATTCAGCACGGTCAATCCGTACCGCCGGAAAAAGAAAAAGCCACCGGACCGCAAGGCCAGGTGGCTGATTCTGATGAGGTGGTGGAGCTGGGGGGAATTGAACCCCCGTCCGCAAGCCTTCTTCGCGCAGTTCTACATGTGTAGCCGTCTGATTTGAGTCTCGCTTCCTGTATCGCGCAGCGGCACGCTATACAGAACGCCAGCAACCTTGAGTCTCGCTGTGCGCCAAGTTACCCGACGCCCAGCCAGCCTATTGAATTATCTTTGCAGCCTGGACTCTCGCGGCTTGCGCCGTCTGAACCCTTGCCCAGCCCATAGGCCTGCTGTTGCAAAGCTCACCGGCAATTAAGCGGCGAGTGCGAAACGTTCGTCGTTTGCAGTTAGTTTTTTTCTGCGGTTTTACGAGGTGACAGAACCTCGACATGCCCTGCTGCGTGTCCGAACCCACGTCGAAACCAGTGCAGCCCCTGAAACTCCAAGTTTAAGGCAGTTGGAGCAATTTCAAGACCTGCAATGGAGAAAGAACTTCCGCATCGGCACCCCAATGCCCCGTTTCACCGCCAACGCCCAGGTAGCCATAGCGCGCGGCCACGGTGAACATTCCCGCCTCGCGTCCGGCCACGATGTCACGTTCGTCATCGCCCACGTAGATGCAGGCGCCCGGGCTCACGCCGAGGCGACGCGCGGCCTCACGCAGCGGCTCGGGGTGTGGCTTGGGCCAGGGTGTGGTGTCTCCGCACACCACCGCACCCGCTCCAGACAGCGTGGGCAGGCCCGCCAGCACCGGATCGGTGAGGCGCTGGGCCTTGTTGGTGACGATGCCCCAGGGCATCCGCCCTTGTGACAGAGTGGCCACCAGTTCGTCAACCCCGTCAAAACACCGGGTGTGCTGCAGCAGGCACTGTTCGTAGTGCGCCAGAAACTCGCGCTTGAGGTCTTCATAGGCGGGATCGGCCGGGGGCACCCCGAAAGCCACCTGGATCATGCCGCGCGCGCCGGAACTGGCATGCGGCCGGTAGCCCTCCAGCGGCAAGGCGGGCAGCCGCCGTGTCGCCCGCATGCGCTCGACAGCCAGCGCCAGGTCGGGCGCACTGTCCACCAGCGTGCCGTCCAGATCGAACAGCACCGCCTTCACCGCAAACGGCGGAAGCTTCATGCCTTGCGCGTGGCCAGCAGGTAGTTCACGCTGGTGTCCTGGCTCAGCCAGTAGCGCTTGGTCAGCGGGTTGTATTCCATGCCGCGGGTCTGGGCCAGATCGAGGTTTGCAGCGCGGCAATAGCCCGCCAGTTCGCTGGGGCGGATCATCTTGGCGTATTCGTGCGTGCCCTTGGGCAGCATCTGCAGCAGGTACTCAGCGCCCACGATGGCAAACAGAAACGATTTGGGATTGCGGTTGATGGTGGAGAAAAACACCCAGCCGCCGGGCTTGACCAGTTCGGCGCAAGCGCGCACCACCGATGACGGGTCGGGCACATGTTCCAGCATCTCCATGCAGGTCACCACATCGAAGGAAGCCGGCTGCTCTTCGGCCAGCGCCTCGGCGCTGACTTCCCGGTAGCTGACGCCGGCTGTGCTGGCTTCCAACGCGTGCAGCTGAGCCACCCGGAGTGCCTTCGTAGAAAGATCAATGCCGGTAACCTGGGCGCCTTTGCGGGCCATGGAGTCGGACAGGATGCCGCCGCCACAACCCACATCGAGCACTTTTTTGCCCGACAGGCTGGCGAGTTCGTCGATCCACGCCAGCCGCAACGGGTTGATCTGGTGCAGCGGTCGGAACTCGCTCTCGGGATCCCACCAACGGTGGGCGAGATCGGAAAATTTGGCCAGCTCGGCCGGATCTGCATTGACGGGATTCATGAACCCGATTTTCACACGGCTTCAGGGTGCGAGTCCGTGCTGTGTGGCGAAGCGCTCTCGCTCGCCCAGGACATCGGCAGGTGATATGCAGGCTTTTGGCGGTTGCAGACCCTGGCGCCGCAATTGCTGGCGGTAGTCGGGGTTCTGGTAGGGATCGGCCACCACGTAACCGGCCTGTTCGGTGCAAGCGCCATCGGGTCGGCAATCTTTCCAGGTTGCGCCAAACACAATCCGCCCATCGCGGGTCAATCCGGGGAAGGCACTGGCCAGCACCTGGGTGCGCCAATCTTCAATGCGAAACACCTGTCCTTTCAGCGCCGGTCGCGGGTCGACGAAATAGACCGATGCGTTGTCGGTATAGGTCAACATGGCGGGCTGGTCGGTGGTGAAGCCGAAAACGGCCTTGCCCGGCGTGGCCTGCAGGTCCCACCGCAAGTCGCAGGGATGGTCCGGGTCCAGTGCGCCCCGTGCCAGCCCATAGACCCGCATGCTGGGCACCCCCTGTCGGGGGTTGATCGGGATGGCGGAAAACGCCAGCCCATCGACCGACAGCATGGGCAGGGTGTAGACATTGCCGTCGATGACTTCGCGAGAACGGCAGATGAACTGGGCGCCTGAATCGTGAACGATCTCGACCCCGCGCGCACTGTCACGCAACCCCAGCGTGCGCACCTGAAGCGGACCGGTGCCCTGCCCCGCCCGGCTGCCCTGGGGCCAGCTCATGGAGCGGATCCAGATCAGCGAGGGGTCGGGGCTCTGGGTCCTGTTCAGCTCAGCGGCGGCGGCATAAAAACCTTTCATGCCACCTTTGAACATGGGTCGAGCCACCTGCGGCTGGCGCACGATGTCCGAAAAACGGTAGTGGCTGCCATCCACGTCGACCAGATAGCGCCAGCTGCCCTGCACGGGGAAAGCCTCGTTGCTGAGCGGCGTCTTGCGCACCGTCATCCGGCCATTGGCTTCTGCGGGCAGTTCGATCAGGGCCACCTGACCCAGTTGCGCCCCCGAAAACGAGCGCAAGACAAAACGCCCGTCAGGGCTGATGCGCTCATAGGCTCCCAGCGCCGCCACCCCCTGGCTGTCGCGCCCCACCTGTGCGGGATCAAGCGGAAGGTAGCTGACAGCGTCGATACAGGACGCGTCTCGCGCAGGCTGCGACAGGACGTCAAAACCCGGCAGGACAAAGGCTGCGCCAGCAAAGACCAGATGGACGGGTTTGAACATCATCGGTACGCCTGGATGCGCTCACTGGGGCGGGGTCTGAACCAGCGCACGCCTCAGCGCGAGCAACCGGAACCGGAGCGCCTCAGACCAGGCCTCTTCAGGCATCACACCCCAGACGGGCCAGGGATGGAGGTGCGACCCCAACAACACAAAGCCCATGGGCGAGTGGTTCATACCGCGCCAGAGCGAATCACATTGGGCCGGCATGGCAAGCAGTGCATCCGGATCGGTCGTTGTGGCAGAAGGAGAGGCCAACGCCGCTCGCCACTCGGCTTCGGGCACCCGGGGGTCTTTCCAGCCCAACACGCGGTAACCGAGCGCCTCGGCGGCCTGCCTCATGCGCGTCCATTCCAGCAGGGTGTAGACCATGCGCGGAGACAGCAGCATGACCACCACGGGCTTGTCGGCGTCGGTCGGTGAGACTGCGAAGCACTCCCGCTCCTCGGCCGTCATCGCGCGCACGGCACGCCAGGACGCTTCCGGCAGCCCGGTCTGCGCACCTGCAGGCCAGGCGCAAGCGCTCAGAAAGAGTCCAAACAGCAGGCCAGAAGTACGGAGCATGGGGCTTGAAGGCGTGAAAAAGCCCCATGCGCTTTCACGCATGGGGCTTGGCGTCAGGAGCGCCGCAAGCGGAGCTTACTTGCCCGAACGGGTACCAACCACTTCAACTTCCACGCGACGGTTCTTGGCGCGGCCTTCGCGGGTTGCGTTGTCGGCCACCGGCTGGGTCAGGCCCTTGCCTTCGGTGTAGATGCGGTTGCTTTCGATGCCCTTGCTCACCAGATAGGCCTTGACGGCTTCAGCACGGCGAACCGACAGGGACTGGTTGTAGCCGGCAGGGCCGGTCGAGTCGGTGTGACCCACGGCAATCACCACTTCCAGGTTGATGCCACCGACCTTGCTGGCCAGATCGTCCAGCTTGGCTTTGCCTTCAGGCTTGACCACAGCCTTGTCGAAGTCGAAGAAGGCATCGGCAGCGTAGGTCACCTTGGTGGCTGCAGGAGCCGGAGCGGGCGCAGGAGCTGGCGCAGGTGCGGGAGCCGGTGCGGCGGCGACCGGTGCTGGAGCAGGTGCTGGAGCCGGTGCAGGAACGATGGCGCCATCGCAACCCTTGGCAGCGGTCGCCGGGGTCCAGAAAGCATCGCGCCAGCACAGGGTGCCGTCACCGTTCTTCCACTGCAGGTTGCCATGGTTGTTGCGCCAGTTGTCATTGGTTGCAGTGCCGCTGGAGGGCGCGGCAAATACAGCCGAAGCCATGGCGGCGGTTGCGAACAGCATTGCCACTTTGTTCAGTTTTTTCATGGTTTTTCCTCTTGGTGTAAGCCGCGGACGGGCCAAATATCAACATTAACGTTTGAAGTGACCACCACTCAATACGCTAATTTTATTGTGCCACAAGCGTTTGACGCGGACGTCAGGGCCTTGAAAGCTGGATGTAACCACTTTCTGCGCACCACCCATCCGTTGCCGACACACAACATAAGACCTGCAGAAGCCTCCCCGGCCATGGCCCTAAAATGACAGGTTGCCTTCCGGCCCTTCACGCACCCCACGTTTTCGCTCATGACACAGTTCGCCAAAGAGACCCTGCCCATCAGCCTAGAAGAGGAAATGCGGCGCAGCTACCTGGATTACGCGATGAGCGTGATCGTGGGTCGTGCACTGCCCGATGCGCGCGATGGCCTCAAACCCGTACACCGGCGCGTGCTGTTCGCCATGCACGAGTTGAACAACGACTGGAACCGGCCCTACAAGAAGTCGGCCCGTATCGTCGGTGACGTGATTGGTAAATACCACCCACACGGCGACTCCGCTGTGTACGACACCATCGTTCGCATGGCGCAAGACTTCTCGCTGCGCCACATGCTGGTCGATGGTCAGGGCAATTTCGGTTCGGTTGACGGCGACAACGCAGCGGCCATGCGTTACACGGAAATCCGCCTGTCGAAGATTGCCCACGAAATGTTGGCCGACATCGACAAGGAGACCGTCAACTTCGGCCCCAACTACGACGGCTCGGAAAAAGAACCGCTGGTGCTGCCGTCGCGCCTGCCCAATCTGCTGGTCAATGGCTCTTCGGGCATTGCGGTGGGCATGGCGACCAATATCCCGCCCCATAACCTCAACGAGGTGGTCGATGCCTGCCTGCACCTGCTGAAGCAGCCCGAAGCCACCATCGACGAACTGATGGAAATCATCCCGGCGCCCGACTTCCCCACCGCCGGCATCATCTACGGCATGACCGGCGTGAAGGACGGTTACCGCACGGGTCGCGGCCGCGTGGTGATGCGCGCCAAGTGCCATTTCGAGGACATCGACAAGGGCCAGCGCCAGTCCATCATCGTGGACGAACTGCCCTACCAGGTGAACAAGAAGACGCTGCAGGAACGCATTGCCGAGTTGGTGCACGAGAAGAAGATTGAAGGCATCAGCCACATCCAGGACGAGTCGGACAAATCGGGCATGCGCCTGGTGATCGAACTCAAGCGCGGCGAAGTGCCCGAGGTGGTGCTCAACAACCTGTACAAGCAGACGCAGCTGCAGGACACCTTCGGCATCAACATGGTGGCCCTGATCGACGGTCAGCCGCGCCTGTGCAACCTCAAGGATCTGATCCAGGTGTTCCTGGAACACCGCCGCGAAGTGGTGACGCGCCGCACAGTGTTCAACCTGCGCAAGGCGCGCGAGCGCGGTCATGTGCTCGAAGGCCTGGCGGTGGCGCTGGCCAACATTGACGAGTTCATCAAGATCATCCGCGAGAGCCCCACCCCGCCGGTGGCCAAGGCCGAGCTGATGACCCGCAGCTGGGACAGCCAGCTGGTGCGCGAAATGCTGACCCGTTCGCGCATGGACGGCGGCGTGATCAACGCCGACGACTACCGCCCTGAGGGCCTGGAGCGCGAGTTTGGCATGGGCAGTGATGGCCTGTACCGCCTCTCCGAAACGCAGGCGCAAGAGATTCTGCAGATGCGCCTGCAGCGCCTGACCGGCCTGGAGCAGGACAAGATCGTGGCCGAGTACAAGGAAGTCATGGGCGTCATCGACGACCTGCTCGACATCCTGGCCAAGCCCGAACGCGTGTCCACCATCATCGGCGAAGAACTCACCGAAGTGAAGACAGAGTTCGGCCAGACCAAGCTCGGCGCGCGCCGCAGCGAGATCGAGCACAGTGCACAGGACCTTTCCACCGAAGACCTGATCACGCCCACCGACATGGTGGTCACGCTCAGCCACAGCGGCTACATCAAAAGCCAGCCGCTCTCCGAATACCGGGCACAGAAACGCGGCGGTCGAGGCAAGCAGGCCACCGCCACGAAAGAAGACGACTGGATCGACCAGCTCTTCATCGCCAACACACATGACTACATCCTGTGCTTCTCCAACCGCGGCCGCCTGTACTGGCTCAAAGTCTGGGAAGTGCCGGCCGGTTCGCGCGGCTCGCGGGGCCGCCCGATCGTCAACATGTTCCCCCTGCAAGAGGGCGAGAAGATCAACGTGGTGCTGCCGCTGACCGGCGAGATGCGCAGCTTCCCGCAGGACCGCTACGTGTTCATGGCCACTTCGATGGGCACGGTCAAGAAAACCGCGCTGGACGAATTCAGCAACCCGCGCAAGGCCGGCATCATCGCCGTGGACCTGGACGAGGGCGACTTCCTGATCGGTGCCGCGCTGACCGATGGGCAACACGACGTGATGCTGTTCTCCGACGGCGGCAAGGCGGTCCGTTTTGACGAGAACGACGTGCGCCCCATGGGCCGCAATGCGCGTGGCGTACGCGGCATGATGATCGAAGAAAGCCAGAGCGTGATCGCCATGCTGGTGGCCGAAGACGAACAGCAAAGCGTGCTCACCGCCACCATCAACGGCTATGGCAAACGCACGCCGATTGGCGAATACACCCGCCATGGCCGTGGCACCAAGGGCATGATCGCGATCCAGCAGAGCGAGCGCAACGGCAAGGTCGTGGCCGCCACCCTGGTCCACACCGACGACGAGATCATGCTGATCACCGACAAGGGCGTTCTGGTGCGCACCCGCGTGTCGGAAATCCGCGAGATGGGCCGGGCCACGCAAGGCGTGACCCTGATCGCGCTGGACGAAGGCTCCGAGCTTTCCGGCTTGCAACGCATCGTGGAGAACGACGCCAATGTGCCCGAGCTGGCGGACGACAGCGAGGCTGACAGCACGGACGAGCAGCCGTGATGCAGCGCCCGTACAACTTTTCAGCGGGTCCGGCCGCGATGCCGGTGGAAGTGCTGCAGCAGGCAGCGGCCGACATGCTGGACTGGCACGGCAGTGGTATGAGCGTGATGGAGATGAGCCATCGCGGCAAGGAGTTCATGTCCATCATCGAGGCGGCCGAAGGCGACTTGCGTGAACTGCTGGCGGTGCCACCGAACTTTCGCATCCTGTTCATGCAGGGTGGCGGCCTGGCCGAAAACGCCATCGTGCCGCTGAACCTGTCGCGTGGCGGCGTGGTGGACTTCGTGGTCACAGGCAGCTGGAGCCAGAAGTCGTTCAAGGAAGCCCGCAAGTTCTGCGATCCCCGCCTGGCGGCCAGCAACGAGGCCGACTCACACACCCGCCTGCCCGCGCCGGGCAGCTGGCAGCTCAGCCCCGATGCGCAATACGTGCACCTGTGCAGCAACGAAACCATCCATGGGGTCGAACTGCACGAGCTGCCCGACCTGAAGGCACTCGGCAGCAACGCACCGCTGGTGATCGACTTCTCGTCCCATGTGGCCTCACGCACCGTGAACTGGCAGCGCGTCGGGTTGGCTTTCGGCGGCGCCCAGAAGAACCTCGGCCCGGCGGGCGTCACCCTGGTGGTCGTTAGGGAGGACCTGCTCGGACACGCGCTGTCGATCTGCCCGAGCGCCTTCGACTACAAGACCGTGGCCGACAACGGCTCGATGTACAACACGCCGCCGACCTACGGCATCTACATGGCGGGGCTCACCTTCCAGTGGCTCAAGCGCCAGACCGAGGGCAACCTGCGGGGGATCGCGGCCATGGAACATCGCAACATGGCCAAGGCCGAGCTGCTCTACGGCTTCATCGACCAGTCTTCGTTCTATGTGAACAAGGTCGCTCCGGACTGCCGCTCGCGCATGAACGTACCGTTCTTCCTGCGCGATGAGTCGCGCAACGAGGCCTTCCTCGCCGGTGCCAAGGCCGCGGACCTGTTGCAGCTCAAGGGCCACAAATCGGTCGGTGGCATGCGCGCCAGCCTCTACAACGCCATGCCGCTGGAAGGCGTGCAGGCCTTGGTCGCCTACATGCGCGATTTCGAACAAAAACAGGCTTGAAACCGGCCGACCCCACGATGAAACAACCCACACAGTCCGAAGCACTGGGCGCCTTGCGGATCCAGATCGACTCGCTGGACCAGCAACTGCTGTCGCTGCTGAACCAGCGTGCCCGGGTCGCCGAACAGGTGGGCGAAATCAAGCGCGCCGAGGGCTCACCTTTCTTCCGCCCGGATCGCGTCGCCCAGGTGATCGAAAAGATCCAGGCGGCCAACCAGGGACCCTTGCTGAACCAGCATGTGGCCTCGATCTGGCGCGAGATCATGTCGGCCTGCCTGGCGCTGGAAGCACCGCAGCGCGTGGCCGTGCTGGGTCCCCAAGGTACGTTCTGTGAGCAGGCCGCCATCGAGTTCTTCGGCAGCGCCGCCAACCTGATCTACTGCGCCAACTTCGACGAGGTGTTCCACGCCACGGCGGCCGGCACAGCGCAGTACGGCGTGGTCGGCATGGAGAACTCCACCGAAGGCGTGGTCGCCCGATCGCTCGATCTGTTCCTGCGCTCGCCGGTGCACGTGGTCGGCGAGGTGAGTCTGCTGGTGCGCCACAACCTGTTGCGCCAGCTGAACGAACTGGACGGCATCGAGGTGGTGATGGCCCACCCCCAGGCCCTGGCCCAGTGCCAGAACTGGCTCAGCCAGCACCTGCCCAACGCCGAGCGCCGCGCGGTGTCCAGCAACGCCGAAGGCGCCCGCCTGGCCGCCACCAACCCGGCCTGGGCCGGCCTGGCGAGCGAGCGCGCCGCGGCCCAGTTCGGCCTGCACATCGTGGCCCACGCGATCCAGGACGAGGCCTACAACCGCACACGCTTTGCAATCATCAGCCTGCCGCAGACCCTGGCCATGCCGCCCGCATCGGGCAAGGATTGCACCAGCCTCGTGGTGTCGGTGCCGAACCGGCCCGGTGCGGTGCACGACCTGCTGGTACCGCTGAAGAACAACGGCGTGTCCATGACGCGCTTTGAATCCCGTCCGGCCAAGTCCGGCCAGTGGGAGTACTACTTCTACATCGACATCGCAGGCCATCCCTCGCAGCCCCATGTGGCGGCGGCGCTGGAGGAGCTCAAAGGCCTTTGCGCGTTTTACAAGGTTCTGGGCGCCTACCCGGTCAGTGAATAAGATGCATCACCTCGTTCCAATGGCTTCAATGGGGTTCTCCAGGGGTCTGCATGTTTGAACAACTCGGGCTGATCGGTTGCGGCCTGATGGGTGGGTCATTCGCCCTCGCCCTCAAGAAAGCCGGTCTCGTCAAACGCGTCGTGGGCTACAGCAAGTCACCATCCACCACCGAGCGCGCGCGCCAGATGGGCGTGATCGACGTGGAAGCGCCGTCCGCCCTGCTGGCCGTGTCCGGTGCCGACCTTGTGCTGCTGGCCGTGCCCGTATCGGCCACGGAAGCGACCTTCAAGGCCATCCGGCACCTGCTGAACAACAACACCCTCGTCATGGACGTCGGCTCCACCAAGCGCGAGGTGATCGACGCCGCACGCCGCGTGCTGAAAGACCAGGTCGGTGTGTTCGTGCCCGCGCACCCGATCGCGGGCAAAGAGCTCTCGGGCGTGGAGCATTCCGACGCCGAGCTCTACACCGGGCGCCAGGTCATCCTGACGCCGATCGAACGCACCTTGACGGCACAGATCACCAAGGCCCAGCAGGTCTGGACGGCACTGGGCTGCCATGTTCAACAGATGTCCCCCGAAGCCCACGACGCAGCGTACGCAGCGGTCAGCCACCTGCCGCACCTGATCGCGTTTGCGCTCATGAATGCGATCACCGGCCAGGCCCAGGCGAAACAATTCCTGTCGCTGGCCGGACCGGGTTTCCGTGATTTCACCCGCATAGCCGCGAGTGATCCGAGCGTCTGGCGCGACATCCTCACCTCCAATCGAGAGGAGTTGATCGCCCAGTCCCGGCATTTCCAGCGCGCCCTGCACGCCTTTGAGAACGCCATCAGTGCCGGCAATCCGGATGCCCTTGAATCACTGATTGAACAGGCCAGCAGCTCGCGCGCACACTGGCGCATGAGCGCCATCAAACCGCAAAACTGAGCGCGTTTCGCCGATCACGATCGGCGGTGCCCGCCGTTCGCCCACTTCGATCATGTACGCCATCGACCACCTCGACGTCCCCCCCCTGCGCAGCGCAGGCGGGACCGTGCGCCTGCCCGGCTCCAAGAGCATCTCCAACCGCGTGCTGCTGCTCGCGGCCCTGAGTGTCGGATACACCGACATCACCGATCTGCTGGATTCGGACGACACCCGGGTGATGCTGGCCGCACTGACCCAGCTCGGCTGCCGCATCGAACCCCAGGCCGATGGCGCCCTGCGGGTGCATGGGCTCGGCGGTGCCCTCCCCGTGAAGCAGTCACAGCTTTTTCTGGGCAACGCTGGCACGGCGATGCGCCCGCTGACCGCCGCGCTGGCGCTGCTGGCCAGTGTGCACGGCGGTGCGTTTGAACTCAGCGGCATCGCCCGCATGCACGAGCGCCCGATCGGCGACCTCGTGGATGCGCTGCGCCAGCTCGGCTGCCCGGTGGACTGTCTGGGCCAGGAGGGCTACCCACCGCTTCGGCTGGGCAACGGAACCCCTCAGACGCTGGCGCTCGACCAGCCGATCCGCGTGCGTGGCGACGTGTCCAGCCAGTTCCTCACGGCCCTGCTGCTGGCGCTGCCGCTGGTCGCAACGGACCGAACCCCCACGCTCGGCACTGGTGTGTCCTCGCGCCCCCCCGAGGGGACTGTCCCGTCTTGGGGCGGCCCGGCGACGGGACGGGACATCGTGATCGAGGTGGTGGGCGAGCTGATCTCGCGCCCCTACATCGAAATCACGCTCAACCTGCTCGAACGCTTCGGCGTGTCGGTACGGCGCGATGGCTGGCAACGCTTCACCATCCCTGCCGGCAGCCGCTACACCTCACCCGGGCGCATTCCGGTTGAAGGCGATGCGTCATCGGCCAGCTATTTCATCGCCCTGGGTGCGCTGGCGCCGCCAACATCCGGCAGCGATGGCATCACCATCGAAGGCGTGGGTCTGTCCTCGATCCAGGGAGACATCCGCTTCGTCGAAGCCGCCCGCCTCATGGGCGCAGACATCTCCGGCGAAGCCAACCGCCTGCACATCCGCCGCGGGGCCTGGCCCCTCAAGGCCATCGATCTCGACTGCAACCACATCCCCGATGCCGCCATGACCCTGGCCGTGATGGCCCTCTTCGCCGAGGGCACCACCACGCTGCGCAACATCGCCAGCTGGCGCGTGAAGGAGACCGACCGCATCGCAGCCATGGCGACCGAATGCCGCAAGTTCGGCGCGCTGGTGGAGGAAGGGGCTGACTTCATCCGCATCACGCCGCCCAGCACCTGGACAACCGGTTCCATTCATACCTACGACGACCACCGCGTGGCCATGTGCTTCTCGCTGGCAGCGTTCAACCCGGCTGGCCTGCCGGTGCGCATCGAAGACCCGAGGTGCGTGGCCAAGACCTTCCCGGACTATTTCGAGACCTTGTTCGAGGTTTGTCAAACCCCGCCACAGGCCATCCCCGTGATCTGCATCGACGGGCCCACCGCTTCGGGCAAAGGCACGCTGGCGTCCGAAGTGGCGCAGCGCCTGGGCTACCAGTTGCTCGACTCCGGCGCGCTGTACCGCGCCACGGCGCTGGCGGCGCAGGACGCTGGTGTGGACCTGGACGACGAGTCCGCCCTGGCGCGACTGGCAGCGCAGCTGCCGCTGGCCTTTCGCGACCACAAGGTGTTCTTGGGCGGCCGTGACATCACCGACCCCCTGCGCCTGGAATCCACCGGTGGCATGGCGTCCCGGGTGTCGCAGCACCTGGCGGTGCGAACCGCCCTGCACGCGCTGCAACTGGGCTTCAGGCGCCTGCCCGGCCTGGTGGCCGATGGGCGCGACATGGGCACGGTGATCTTTCCCGACGCACAATTGAAGGTGTATCTCACCGCCAGCGCCGAGCAGCGCGCACAACGCCGGCATAAGCAGTTGATTTCAAAGGGAATTGCTGCTAATATCGACAGTCTCTTGGCAGACCTGAAAATGCGCGATCACCGGGACTCGTCCCGTGCCCACGCGCCGCTCAAGCCCGCTGAAGATGCTTTGTTGCTGGACAACTCCGAACTGGGTATCGAGCAGTCGGTACAGCTAGTCCTGAACTGGTGGCAAGGCAAAACGGTGTTTTCGGAAACCTGAAAACACCGCCTTGATGGCCCAGACGGCACAGCCGGGCGTTCTCAGCCCGCAGGCCCGACGGTTCTTTCACTTAACCCCGCGGTGCCACGCACCGCAATGTCAACGCCGCCCAACCGTCGTTACCCGTTCCAGCCACCTCACCGTGGTTGCTGCGCCGACGCTGAGTGGCTCTAGGAAATTCAATGTCTGAATCTTTTGCCGCCCTGTTCGAAGAGTCCCTGAAACGCGCTGAAATGCGCTCGGGCGAAGTCATCACCGCTGAAGTCGTTCGCATCGAACACAGCCACGTGGTGGTCAACGCTGGCCTCAAGTCCGAAGCCTACGTTCCGCTCGCCGAATTCAAGAACGATCAGGGCGAACTCGAAGTCCAGGTGGGCGACTTCGTGTCGGTTGCCATCGACTCCGTGGAAAATGGCTTCGGCGACACCCTGCTGTCGCGCGACAAGGCCAAGCGCCTGGCTTCGTGGATGTCGCTGGAAAAGGCTCTGGAATCCGGCGAATTCGTCACCGGCACGACCTCCAGCAAGGTCAAGGGCGGCCTCAAGGTCATGGTCAACGGCATCAGCGCCTTCCTGCCGGGCTCGCTGGTCGACAGCCGTCCGACCAAGGACCTGACCCCTTACGAAAACAAGACCCTGGAATTCAAGGTCATCAAGCTCGACCGCAAGCGCAACAACGTGGTGCTGAGCCGCCGCGCCGTGGTGGAAGCCTCCATGGGCGAAGAGCGCGCCAAACTGATGGACACGCTGAAAGAAGGCGCCATCGTCAACGGCGTGGTCAAGAACATCACCGAATACGGTGCGTTCGTGGACCTGGGCGGTATCGACGGCCTGCTGCACATCACCGACATGGCCTGGCGCCGTGTCCGTCACCCGAGCGAAGTGGTGACGGCTGGCCAGGAAATCACCGCCAAGATCCTGAAGTTCGACACCGAGAAGCACCGCGTTTCCCTGGGTCTGAAGCAGATGGGCGACGACCCCTGGATGGGCGTTGCACGCCGCTACCCGCAAAGCACCCGCATGTTTGGCAAGATCACCAACATCGCCGACTACGGCGCGTTTGTTGAGCTGGAGCCAGGCATCGAAGGTCTGGTGCACGTGTCCGAAATGGACTGGACCAACAAGAACGTGGCCCCCTCCAAGCTGGTGTCGCTGGGCGACGAAGTCGAAGTCATGGTGCTCGACATCGACGAAGACAAGCGCCGCATCTCCCTGGGCATGAAGCAGTGCCGCGCCAACCCCTGGCACGAGTTTGCTGAACAGACCAAGCGCGGCGACCGCGTCAAGGGCCCGATCAAGTCGATCACCGACTTCGGCGTGTTCGTCGGCCTGGCCGCCGGCATCGACGGCCTGGTGCACCTGTCCGACCTGTCCTGGAACGAGACCGGCGAAGCCGCCGTGCGCAACTTCAAGAAGGGCCAGGAAGTCGAAGCCATCGTGCTGGCCATCGACGTGGAACGCGAGCGCATCTCCCTGGGCATCAAGCAGCTCGACGGCGACCCGTTCACCACCTTCGTGTCGGTCAACGACAAGGGTTCCGTGGTGACCGGCAAGGTCAAGACCGTGGACGCCAAGGGTGCTGAGATCGATCTGGGCGAAGACGTCATCGGTTACCTGCGCGCCTCCGAAATCAGCCGTGACCGCGTGGAAGACGCGCGCAACGTGCTGAAAGAAGGCGACGAAGTGACCACCGTGGTGATGAACGTGGATCGCAAGACCCGCAACATCCAGCTGTCGATCAAGGCCAAGGACATGGCGGACCAGAACGAAGCCATGCAGTCCCTGAGCCAGCAATCGGCCCGCGAAAACGCCGGTACCACCAGCCTGGGCGCCCTGCTGCGCGCCAAGCTCGACAACAACAACTGAGCCGACTGAATCCGGGCGGGTGCGTCACAGCACCTGCCCGGACCACAGCCCGTCAGCCTGACAAAGCCCTTTTCCAGACATGACCCGTAGCGACCTCGTTGAAGCACTGGCCGGCCGTTTTGGCCAGCTCACCCAACGCGACGCCGAGTTCGCCGTCAAAGCGATCCTCGATGCGATGGGTGATGCCTTGGTCAAAGGGCACCGGATTGAAATCCGGGGCTTCGGCAGTTTCTCCGTCAACCGCCGCTCACCCCGCATCGGACGCAACCCGCGTTCGGGCGAGAGCGTGATGATTCCGGAGAAGCGCGTTCCGCACTTCAAGCCAGGCAAAGCCCTGCGCGAACAGGTGGACGCGAAGACCGCCGAGATCCTGGGGCGAGAACAGAAAAAGGCGGACTGATCGAGAGACTGGATCGCTACAATCGTCCCACCACAGAGGGGCTGATTTGAAATACCTGATGTGGCTGCTCAATGCAGCCATTTTTTTTGTGCTTTTCGCATTCGCGCTGAACAACCAGGACGCGGTCACGCTGCACCTGTTCTTTGGTGCGCAGTGGCAGGCTCCGCTGGTGCTGGTGCTGTTCATCGCCCTGCTGCTGGGTGTGAGCCTGGGCGTGCTCGTGATGTTGCCGTTGTGGCTGCGTGCAAGGCGCGCGCGCCAACCTGCCGCCTCCCGTTTGAGCGCGTCAGATACTGGTGTTGACACCCTCACGCCACCCGCTCCGTAGCGCGACATGGATCTTGATCTCACCTGGCTCCTCTGGGGCCTGCCCATCGCGTTTGCACTCGGCTGGGTCGCCTCAAGGCTCGATCTTCGGCAGTGGCGCATCGAAAGCCGCCAGACACCCAAAGCCTACTTCCGGGGCCTGAACCACCTGCTCAACGAGCAGCAGGACCAGGCCATCGACGCCTTCATCGAAGCCGTGCAGGGCGACCCCGACACGGCCGAACTGCACTTTGCCTTGGGCAATCTCTTTCGCCGCCGGGGCGACTACGACCGTGCCGTGCGCGTGCACGAACACCTGCTGGGCCGCGCCGACATCAACCGCAAAGACCGTGACCGCGCCCAGCACGCCCTGGCGCTGGACTTCCTCAAAGCCGGCCTGCTCGACCGCGCCGAAGCCGCCCTGCACAAACTCGAAGGCTCGGCCTTCGAAGGCGAAGCCTTGCTGGCGCTGCTGGCCATCTACGAGCGCTCGCGCGACTGGCGCCAGGCCCAGGCCGTCGCGCAGCGCCTTGAAGCGGCCGAACAGGGCAGCTTCACCACCCGGCTGGCGCACTACCAGTGTGAAGAGGCCGAACTGGCCCAGAAAAATGGTGACACCGCGCTGGCACAGCGCCTGCTGGGCGAGGCGGTGCAACACGCGCCCCAGTTGCCACGGGGCTGGATGGCGCTCTCGGCGCTCAAAGCCCAGCAAGGCGATGCCGCCGGCGCACTGGCCGCCCTGAAACAGCTGGCGCAACAGGCTCCACAAGGCCTGCCGCTGGCCGCCCATGCGCTCGCGGAGCTGGCGCTACAAACCGGGCGGCAGGCCGAGATTCTGGTGCTGCTGCAGGCCGCCCACGAACACAGTCCTTCGCTCGACGTGACCGAGGCCCTGGCCCGGCTGAGCCCGGATGCCGAGAGCGCCCGCGCACGTTATCTCAATCACCTGGAACGTGAGCCCTCGCTGGTGGTGGCCACGCAGTGGCTGGCCGGCGAAACCTTGTCGGACCCGCGCGCGCAGAAGCAGGTGCAGAGTGCGCTGGAGCAGGCCAGCAACCCCCTCAAACGCTACCGCTGTGCAGCGTGTGGTTTCGAGGCACGCCAGCACTTCTGGCACTGCCCGGGCTGCCAGAGCTGGGACAGCTACCCGGCACGGCGCGTAGAAGAGCTTTGACGCCCCCCGCGCCGCGCCTGCGGCGCGTCACCCCCCCACTGGGGGGCAACGCTGGCGGCCCGGCGGAGCCGGTTCCGCGGCGTTCTGGGTTGGGCTTCCCCTCCGCTTCAAACGTGTTGCCCACTCCAAATTTCCTGCAGCCAGGATTCCAGATCATGCACCGGTCTTCCGGTGGCTTGGGCCACAGCTGCCCGGTACGGCGGCATGTTGGTGCACTCCAGCACCAGGTGCTGCACCTCGGGATGCCTCGCCACCAGGCGCATCGCCGCCTCCACCACGTCATCCGATGCCTGACGAAGGTCCAGCGAGGTGTCGTCGGCCAGGATGCGCGATTGCAGCTCGCACCCTGGCCGCAGCCCTTCCGCGGGTGTGCCCGCCGGTACGCCCGCACGCTGCAACAACCCGGCCTGCAACGAAGCGGCGTCGAAGGTCACGATGCCCGGTGACGGCAGCCGGGCGCATTGCAGCAGGCTGGAGGTGATCACGGGCACGTCCACCGCCGCCTGCAACTCGGCTTGCCAGCCGGCCAGAAAGCCACAACTGGTGGTGATGAGCCGGGCACCCTGACGGGCCAGCGAACGGGTGGCCGCCACGAAGGGTTCAAGCAGCGCCGGGTCTTGCGCCTGCACCACGCGCCGGGCCGAAGCCCCCGGCACGGTGACGAAGCGCACCGGGATGCCGGCGCGTTCCCAGGTGACCGGGCTGCCGATGTCGCCCGGCGGGCGCGGGAAACGCGTGTCCAGCATGATCACGCCCAGGCATCCCTCGGCGGCGGTCTTCGTGTCCTTCATGGCGATAAGCTGCGGGTTGAAAACACCAACGATGGGAACATGAAAACATGACGCAGGCAAGGCGTGGACAACAGGTGGTGGTGCTGGGCGCCGGCATGGTGGGCATCGCTTGCGCGCTCTCGTTGCGCCAGCGTGGCCTGGAGGTGGCCGTGATCGACCCGCTGGGACCGGGCGCTGCGACTTCGCACGGCAACGCTGGCGTGCTGGCGCGCAGCTCGCTCATGCCCTTCAACCACCCCCGGCTGTGGTCTCAGTTGCCTGGCCTGCTTCGCGGGCGCAGCCCGGGCTTTCGTTACGACCCGCTGGCGATGCTGAGCCAGTGGCATTGGTGTCTGTCCTTCCTGTCCCATGCGCGCGAGCGAGACTTCCGCGAGACCACCACCGCGCTGGACGCGCTGATCCGGCACTCGGGTGAGCTGCACCGCCGGTGGATGGACGCGGCCGGTGTCGCGCAGCGCCGCCGCGACGAGGGCTGGCTGTTCCTCTACCGCAGCGAAGCCGGCTTCCAATCGGGCGCTTTCGGGCGCGAGACCCTGGCCCGCTTCGGCGTGTGCACCGCCGAGCTGGGCGCACACGAACTGCACGATCTGGAACCGCATCTGCAGCCCATCTTCCGCAAGGCCCTGTGGGTGAAAGACGCGAGTTCGGTGGACAGCCCGGGTGAGCTGGTGCGCGCCTACGCGCGGTGGCTGGTGGAACTCGGCGGGCAGCTGCAGACCGCCGAGGCCACACGCCTGCAACGCGACAACGGAGGCTGGTCCGTCGGCACGGGCGATGGACATTCGCTGCGTGCCGATCACGTCGTGGTCGCGCTCGGCCCGTGGTCGCGCGATTTCCTTCGACAGCATTTCGGATTGAAGCTGCCGATGGGATTCGAGCGCGGCTACCACCGGCACTTCACGCCAGCGAATGGCGCGGCACTCAACCGACCGGTGTACGACACCGCCGCCGGCTACGTGCTCGCGCCCATGGCGCAAGGGCTGCGGCTGACCACCGGGGTGGAGCTGAACGCACAACACGCGCCGCCACGGCCGGCGCAACTGGACGCTGCCGAGCGGGCCGCGCGCGAGGCGCTGGCGCTGGGTGAACGGACGGCAGAACCCGACTGGCTGGGCAGCCGCCCCACCCTGCCCGACAGCCGCCCGATGGTCGGCGAATGTCCCGGTCAGCCCGGGGTCTGGCTGGCGCTGGGCCACCAGCACATCGGCTTTTCCACCGGGCCGGGCACAGGAGAACTGCTGTCCCAACTCATGCTGGGCGAGCCCACCACCCTCGACCCGAACCCGTTCAGGCCACAGCGGTTCCTGCGTACATGAGGTTCACATCCGCCCCGGCAGCCACATCACGATCTGCGGAAACCACCACAGCAGGCACACGGCCAGCACCATGAGGAAGAAGTAAGGCATGCAGACGCTGGCGATCCAGTTGATCTCGCGCTTGGTCATGCCCTGCAGCACGAACAGGTTGAAGCCCACTGGCGGCGTGATCTGCGCCATCTCCACCACGATGACCACGTAGATGCCGAACCAGATCAGGTCGATGCCCGCGGCCTGTACCGTCGGTATCAGCACACCCATGGTCAGCACGATCATGGAAATGCCGTCGAGGAAACAGCCCAGCAGGATGAAGAACAGCGCCAGCGCGATCAGCAGCAACCCCGGCGACAGGCCCAGCGAACCCACCCACTCGGCGAGGTGGCGAGGCAGGCCGATGTAGCCCATGGACAGCGTGAGAAAAGCCGCCCCGGCAAGGATCAGCGCCATCATGCAATACAGGCGGGTGGCGCCCAGCAGCGCATCCTTGAAGTTCTGCCAGTTGAGCGACTTCTGGTACGCCGACAGCATCAACGAGCCGACCACACCGATGGCGGCCGCCTCGGTGGCGGTGGCCACGCCGACGTAGATCGAGCCGATCACACCACCGATCAACAACACCACCGGGATCAGCTCGCTGGAAGCGCGCAACTTGTCGGTGAAGCTCATGCCGGGATCGGCCTGCGGAATCTTGTCGGGGTTGAGCAGCGACCAGACCATCAGGTAACCGCTGAACAAGCCCGCGAGCATCAGGCCCGGAATCATGCCCGCCACGAAAAGCTTGGCGATCGACACCTCGGCGGCCACGCCGTAGACGATCATCACGATGGAGGGCGGGATCAGCAGGCCCAGCGTGCTGGCGCCACCCAGCGAGCCGATGACGCGCTCCGGCGGGTAGCCGCGTTCGGTCAGTTCAGGGATCGTCATCTTGCCGATGGTGGCGCAGGTGGCCGCCGACGAACCCGACACCGCCGCAAAGATCGTGCTGCCCAGGATGTTGGTGTGCAGCAGCCGACCGGGCAGCGCATTGACCCAGGGCGCCAGGCCCTTGAACATGTTTTCCGACAGCTTGGTGCGGAACAGGATCTCGCCCATCCAGATGAACAGCGGCAACGCCGTCAGCGTCCAGCTGCTGGCCGAGCCCCAGATGGTGACGGCCATGGCGTCGCCCGCACTGCGCGAGGAAAACAGCTCCATGCCGATCCAGGCCACGCCGGCCAGCGTGAGGCCGATCCAGACGCCGCTGCCCAGCAGGGCGAACAGGGTGACGATCAGAAACCCGGTGACGACCATCTCATTCATGGTGGGTCTCCGATCCGTCGATGCGTTGGCGCTGGCCACGGGCTTCCAGCACCCATTCGTCCACGAAAGCGATGAACAGCACCAGCGTGCCGAACGCCATCGCCAGCTGGGGTATCCAGAGTGGCGTGGCGTCGTTGCCGGTGGAGATGTCGTGGAACTCGATCGACTGCCACACCAGGCGCGCCGCGAACCAGGCGAACAGGCCCGAGAGCAGCACCGCGACGCTCAGCGACCAGAGCTCCAGGCCCCGGCGGGCACGGCCCGTGAGCATGCCCAGCACCAGCGTGACGCGGATGTGCTCGTTGCGCTTGAGCGTGTGCGCCAGCGCCAGGAAACCGGCGGCGGCCATGGCGTAGCCGGCGTAGGCGTCCGTGCCCGGCACGTGGAACTGGAACTGCCGGCCCAGCACCGACAGCAGCACCATGACCAGCACGCCGATCATGAACACCGCCGCGAGCCAGGCGCAGCCGTCGTACAAGGCATTCAGCGTGCGTCGCATGGAGCTGCCGTGGCTCACTTGCGGAACGCGTCGACCATGGCCTGGCCTTCAGGGCCGGCTTTGGCGAGCCACTCTTTGAGCATGGTGTCGCCGACCTGCTTCATGTCGGTCTTGAGCTGCGCGGGCGCCGGCAGGATCTGCATGCCACCGGCCTTGAGTTTGTCCAGGCTTTCGCCGTTGGCCTTCTTGCTCTCGGCCCAGCCGCGGGTCTCGGCGTCGGCAGCGGCCTTCAGCACGGCATCCTGCGTCGGTTTGTCCAGCGCGTCGAAGGCCTTCTTGTTCACCAGCAGCGCGTTCTTGGGCAGCCAGGCCTGGGTGTCGTACCAGTACTTCACATGTTCATAGAGCTTGGCATCGGCACCGGTCGAGCCGCTGGACATCATGCTTTCGGTCACGCCGGTGGCGAAGGCCTGGCTGACCTCGGCCGCCTGCACGGTGACCGGCTGGGCGCCCACCAGCTCGGCGATGCGCGCGGTGGCCGGACTGTAGGCGCGCCACTTGATGCCCTTGAGGTCGGCCGCGCTGTTGAGCGGCTTCTTGCTGTACACACCCTGCGGTGGCCATGGCACGGCAAACAAGACCATCATGCCCTGCTCGGCCAGCTTCTTCTCCAGCACCGGGCGCTGCACCTTCCAGAGCTTCGCCGCTTCGTCGTAGCTGTCGGCCAGGAACGGCAGGCCGTCGGCGCCGAACACCTGCCATTCGTTCTGGTAGTTCACCAGCAGGATCTCGCCGGCCTGGGCCTGACCGCCCTGCACCGCGCGCTTGATCTCGGGCGCCTTGAACAGCGCGGCGTTGGCGTGCACCGTCATCTTGAGCTTGCCGCCGCTGGCCTTGTCCACGTCGGCCGCGAACTGGCTGATGTTGACCGTGTGGAAGTTGGTGGCCGGGTAGGCGGTGGCCAGATCCCACTTGGCCTGGGCATACGCCGAGGTCGAAAGTGCGAGCGCGGCAGCGGCCATCGAGAGTTGGAATGCGCGACGTTTCATAGGAGCTCCGGTGGGTGAGGTGGAACAGATTGCAGGCAGACCCTGCGGGAAAGGGTGCACGGACTGTAGGCGCCGGGCTGGCGGATTGTGATGGGTGTTTTCCCTTATCGTCAACAAATTGTTGGCAAATCATCAGCAAAAAATCTAAACTCGGCGCCATTGCAGGAGAGCACATGGCCAAGACACCCAAAGCAACAACCACGCCCGCCGCCAAGGCACCCGGCTCGCACATCGTGTCGTCGGCGCACCTGGTCTCGCCCCAGAGCGCGGAGATGAGCGAGTTCGAGTTCGGCCTGATCGTGGCCAGCAACGCCTTCCACCGCTGGGTGGTGCACTGCATGTCGGCCGCGGGGTTGAAGGACCTGATGCCGCTGGACGTGCTGGTCCTGCACCACGTCTCGCACCGGGCGCGGGACAAGCGCCTGTCCGACATCTGCTTCATCATGAACATCGAGGACACGCACCTGGTCAACTACTCGCTCAAGAAGCTGGTGGGCCTGGGCGTGGTGGTGTCCAGCAAGTCGGGCAAGGAAGTGACTTACGCCGCCACCGAAGCCGGCAGCGTCAGCGTGCAGCGCTACCGCGAGATCCGCGAGCAATGCCTGATCCAGGCGCTGCACGCGGACGACGCGCTCAACAAGGACATCGGCGAGCTGGCGCGGCTGTTGCGCGTGCTGTCGGGCATGTACGACCAGGCGGCACGGTCCGCGGCTTCACTGTGAAGACCCCCCGCCTGCTCGCCCTCGGCGACAGCGCCTGGACGCTGGAGTTCGGCAGCGCCATCGACCCGGCCATCAACGCCCGCGTGATGGGCTTGGCCGATCGCGTGGCGCAGGCGCGTGACTCGGAACCGCTGCTGGCAACGATCACCGATGTGGTGCCCACCTTCCGCTCGCTCACGGTGCACTACGGCCCACTGGAGGCCGACGCCCTCGCGCTGGGCGAGAGACTTCTGGCTCTGGCACAGGAAGGTCAGCTTCAGATGAAGCAAGGCCGCCTCTGGCACCTGCCCGTGTGCTTCGACGCCGACTTCGCGCCCGACCTGCCCCGATTGGCCGACGCCCGAGGACTGAGCCCGGACGAGGTGATTCAGCACCTGATCGCCGCCACCTTCCATGTCTACATGCTCGGCTTCCAGCCCGGCTTCCCGTACATGGGCGGCGTGCCGCCCGAGCTGCACATGCCGCGTCTGCCGGCGCCGCGCCAGAAGGTACCGGCGCAATCGCTGGCCGTGGCCGGCGAGATGTGCGCGGTCTACCCCTGGGACAGCCCCGGCGGCTGGAACCTGATCGGGCGCACGCCGGTGGTGCTGTTCGACCTGCGCCACGCCGACCAACCGGCCATGCTCGCGGCCGGCGACGACGTGCGCTGGTACGCGGTGGATCGCAAGGCGCACGACGCACTGACCACCGGGATCGCCCAAGGTCTGTCGCGCGAGACTTTTCTGAAGGCACCTGGCGCATGAACGGCATGGTAGAGATTGTTCAGCCCGGCATCGGCACCACCGTGCAGGACCACGGCCGCACGGGCCACCGGCACCACGGCATGCCGCTCTCCGGCTGGCTCGACGGACCGCTGGCCCGCGCTGCCAATGCGCTGCTCGGCAACCCGCCTGACGCCGCCGTGCTGGAACTGCGGGGCATGGGCACCGTGCTGCGCGTGACGGCCGGCCCGGTGCGCGTGGCGCTGGCCGGCCGCATCGCCGCCACCTGCCAGCGCCGCGACGGCAGCCGCAGCCCCCTGTCCGCCTGGCACAGCGCGACCCTGCGCGAGGGCGACCAACTGCTGCCTGGACCGGCCGAGAGTGGCTGCGCCTACCTCGCCGTGACCGGTGGCCTGCTCATGGAGCCCCAGCTCGGCAGCCGCTCCAGCTACTGGCGCGCGGGGCTGGCCGGTGCGCTGGGCCGCGCCTTTCTCCCGGGCGATCAACTGCCCTGCGGAACCTGGGATCTCACCGATCCCAGGGAATGGCGTTGCCGTTCGCCGTGGACCACCAATGAAGGCCCGGTGCGCGTGCTGCTCGGCCCGCAGCAAGACCACTTCACCGCCGACGCCATCGCGCAGTTCCTGAGCCAGGACTGGGAAGCCACCGCCGCGCAGGACCGCATGGGCCTGCGCTTCCAGGGCGAACCGCTGGCGCACGTCAACGCTGCCGCGGCGGACATCGTGTCCGACGGCGTGACGCCCGGTGCCATCCAGGTGCCGGCCAACGGCCTGCCCATCGTGCTGCTCGCCGACGGCCAGACCGTGGGCGGCTACCCCAAGATCGCCACCGTCATCAGCGCCGACCTGCCCCGGCTGGCGCACCTGAAGCCCGGCACGCGCGTGCGCTTCGAAGCCGTGAGCCACGCAGCGGCGCACCGCGCCTTGCTGGACGAACACGAACGCTGGCAACGCTGGCTCGCCTCGCACGAGACCTACCTGCCATCCGGCACGGTGGACGAAACCGCGCTCTACGCATCCAACCTGATCGACGGCATGCTGCGCGCCGACCCCTGAACAGGAGCACCCGATGACCCAAACGACCATCAACCTCAATGCCGACCTCGGCGAAAGCTTCGGCGCCTGGCGCATGGGCGACGACGCGGCGCTGCTGCAGGTAATTGGCAGCGCCAACATCGCCTGCGGCTTTCACGCGGGCGACCCGGTCGTGATGCGCGAGACCGTGCGCCTGGCGCTGGCCAACGGCGTGAGCCTGGGCGCGCACCCGGCGTTCCCGGACCTGCAGGGCTTTGGCCGACGCGCGATGCAGCTGTCGGCCAAAGAGCTGGAGGCCACCATCCTCTACCAGGTGGGCGCGCTGCAGGCCATGGCCGTGGCCGAAGGCGGCGTGGTCACGCACGTCAAGCCCCACGGCGCGCTCAACAACATCGCCTGCGCCAACGCCGAAGTGGCCGCCACCGTTGCGCGCGCCGTGCGGGCGCTGGACCGCGAGCTCATCCTGCTCGCACCCGCCCTCTCGGCGCTCGAAGCCGCCGCTGAGGCGGCCGGGCTGCGCGTGGGCCGCGAGGTGTTTGCCGACCGCACCTACCAACAAGACGGTCAGCTCACACCCCGCTCGCAGCCCGGCGCCGTGCTGCACGACGCCCAGGCCTGCGTGCAGCACGTGCTGCGCATGCTCGACGCGCAAGGCATCGTCACCGCCAACGGCCAGCGCCTGCCCACCCCCATCCACAGCATCTGCGTGCATGGCGACGGGCCCGACGCCGTGGCCTCGGCGCAGCAGATCCGTCTGGCGCTGGAGAAGGCGGGTTACCAGCTCGCACCGCTGACATCGCTGGTCTGAGAGGCTGAGAGTCTTTCGTCCGTGCCCGCCTTGCACGCCAAAACGGCCCAGCTCGTCGTTGCAAATGCTCGCCGTAACCCGGGCTACGGCTGTGCTTTGCGCCTAGATCCGGGCCGTTTTGGCGCGCCTTTCAGGCCCGGCCAAAAAACGCTCAGCCTCTGAACCCCGGGGTTGGGCTGGGTATCATCAAAGCCCCTCACCCCAACCCTCTCCCGCTGACGGGAGGGGGCGCCGGTCCACAACGCACCGGCACAACCCAAGGAATTCCGTGTTCAAGAATGTAACGATCTACCGCATCGCGCCCGGCTGGACGGCGACGCTGGAGTCGATGGAAGCCGCGCTCGACGCGGCCCGTTTTGTGCCCTGCGGTGCCACGCAGGACAAGGCCGTGGGCTGGGTCGAGCCGCGCGGCGAGGCGCACGGCCCGCTGGCCGAGTCCGTGGCCGGGCAGCGCATCCTCAAACTGATGATCGAGACCAAGGCAGTGCCCGGCTCGGTCGTGCGCGAGAAGGCGGACGAAGAGGCCGAGCACATCGAGGCCGCCACCGGCCGCAAGCCCGGCAAGAAGCAGATGAAAGAACTGCGCGAAGACGCGCTGCTGTCGCTGCTGCCGCAGGCCTTTCCGCGCCGCATGGCCGTGTGGGTCTGGATCGATCTGGCCAACGGCCTGCTGGTCACCGACGCCAGCAGCCAGGGCAAGCTCGACGAGCTGGTGACCGCCCTGGTCAACGTGTTCAACGACCTGTCCCTCACCCTGCTGCAGACCGCCATCACGCCGCAGACCGCCATGACCTCGTGGCTGTCTGCTCCGGTGTCCGATGAAGACGAAGGTGGTGCGCCCGGCGGTTTCTCGGTGGAGCGCGAGTGCGAGCTCAAATCGGGCGACGAAGAGAAGAGCGTCGTGAAGTTCACCCGCCACAACCTCGCCACCGACGAGGTGCGCAAACACATCACCGAAGGCAAGCTGCCCACGCGTCTGGCCATGAGCTGGGAAGGCCGCATCGGCTTCGTGCTCACCGAGTCCATGCAGCTGAAGAAACTCGCGTTCCTCGAAGGCGTGTTCGACGACCGCGCCAGCGACGGCGAGAGCGGCTTCGACACCGACGTGGCGCTGAGCACCGGCGAGCTGAACAAGCTGATCCCCGAACTCATCGAAGCCCTGGGCGGCGAGATCGTGCCCGGTATGGCGATGCCCGATGCACCAACGGCCGCACCGGCCAAACCCAAACAGGAAGCCGTCACCGCCGTGGGCGAGGACGACGACCCGCCGTTCTGAACGCCACTGAGCCATGATGCAGGTCATAGCCATCAGCCTCGGTGCCAGCATCGGCGCGCTCTCGCGCTGGCAGTTCAGCCTGTGGCTCAACCAGGGCCACGCCGTGTTGCCCTGGGGCACGCTCACGGCCAACTGGACCGGGGCCTGGCTGGTGGGGGTGGCGGTGGTGTTTTTCCAGAGTCAGACCCAACTGGACCCGGCCTGGCGTCTCGCCATCGTGACCGGCTTTCTGGGTGCGCTCACCACGTTTTCCACCTTCTCGGTGGAGGTGGTGAGCATGCTGCAGCACGGCCGCTGGCTGCTCGCCGCGGGCACCGCGTGCCTGCATCTCGTCGGCTCGCTGCTGCTCACGGTGCTCGGCATGAAGATGGCGGGCTGGTGGTGGTCCCCGGCCTGAGAGGCTGAGCCTGCGCCGCTGACGACGGCTAACGCGCCCAACCTTCCGGCACTGGGTGCGCAGACGCTCTCGGGCCACGGGCCCAGATTGGACGCCTCAGAACTTGCCGCTGAAGGCCGATCCTGATCCAGATTCGCAAGGGGCAAGCGCCCGTCCCCTTGGCGCGAGCGCAATGCGCCGAGCGCTTCCGGCGCCTCGTTCATGGACCCGGCTTTCCGCACGGAAGACCCATCCATCTAACGGCTGGCACCCCACCAGAACCACACATTGGCTCGGCTGGACCAGCTGAAATTGATCCATATCAATTTTCTTTAAATATTCACTACAAATGAATGATATCGGACTTATAGTCCGCGCATGCCCAGTTTTCAGCACCCCCAACAAGCCCGCCAGCGCTGGGTCTTGTTGTGCCTTCTGCTCTGCTGGGGAATCGTTTTTGCATCACCGCTGTTGACCCACCGTGGCATGACGGAGGTCTGCAGCGGCAGTGGCGTCAAGTGGGTCGATGCCGGCGACAGCCCGGACTCGGTGCCTGTCCCGACGCTGGATTGCGCGTTGTGCCTGCCGCCGTTCCTGCCCACGCCAACGGCCCACCCATCGTTCACCGGACGGCACACCCCCCACACGCTGACGGCTTGTGCCGAGCGCCGTGCGCACACCTCTCCCGCGGCCATGCCACCTCCTGCGCGTGGCCCACCCCTTTTCCAAACCCAAACCCAAAAGGTTCACACATGAAAAGCGACAGCAGCTTGCCCTCCAAAGACACCACCGCATGGGGTCGCCGACGTTTCCTGAACACCGCCGCACTGGCGGGACTGACGATGGGCGCCGCGGCCTGCACCGAAAAAGAATCCGGTGCCGCCAACGCCCCCGCCGCAGCGCCGGCCGCGGCCCCCGATGCCGCACACAGCAGCGCCAACACCACGCACCTCAAGCCCGGCGAACTCGACACCTACTACGGTCTGTGGAGCGGCGGCCACACCGGCGACATGCGCGTGCTCGGCCTGCCATCGGGTCGTGAACTCATGCGCATCCCCTGCTTCGTGCCCGACGCGCTGGTCGGCTGGGGCATCACCAACGAGTCCAAGAAGATCATGGGCACCAAGCCCGATGGCTCGCTGCGCTACACGGTGGGCGACTCGCACCACACGCACGCCTCCTACAAGGACGGCAACTACGACGGCCGCTACGCCTGGATCAACGACAAGATCAACGCCCGCATTGCGCGCATCCGTCTGGACTACTTCATCTGCGACAAGATCACGCAGTTGCCCAACGTCCAGGGCTTCCACGGCATCTTCCCCGACAAGGCCGACCCGGTGGATCCGGCGATCAACTACACCACGCGGGTGTTCTGCGGCGCCGAGTTCTCCATCCCGCTGCCCAACTCCGGTCTGGACGATGGTTCCAAGTACCGTTCGATGTTCACCTGCGTGGACGCCGAGAGCATGGAAGTGCGCTGGCAAGTGCTGATCGACGGCAACTGCGACCTGACCGCCACGTCCTACGACGGCAAGCTCGCGGCCACCAACCAGTACAACATCGAAATGGGCGTCACCTACGAAGACATGATGTCGTCCGAGCGCGATGCCTGCCTGTTCTTCAACATCGCCCGCATCGAAGCGGCGGTGAAGGCCGGCAAGTTCAAGACCGTGGGCACCTCCAAGGTGCCGGTGGTCGACGGCACACACGAGGCCAACCAGGACCCCACGACCGCGCTGACCGCCTATGTCTCCGTGCCCAAGAACCCGCACGGCGTCAACGCCAGCCCGGACGGCAAGTACTTCATCTGCGCCGGCAAGCTCTCGCCCACCGCCACCGTGATCGACCTGAGCAAGGTGCTCGAGTGGTTCGACGGCAAGCTGGAAAAGCTGGACGCGTCCATCGTGGCCGAAGTCGAGATCGGCCTGGGTCCTCTGCACACCGCCTTTGACGGTCGTGGCAACGCCTACACCACGCTGTTCCTGGACAGCCAGGTCGTGAAATGGAACGTGGACGCCGCGATCAAGTTCCACGCCGGTGACAAGACCGCCAACTACGTGGTCGATCGCATCGACGTGCAGTACCAGCCAGGCCACCTGAACGCCAGCCAGTCCGAAACCAGGGCCGCCGACGGCAAGTACCTGGCCGTGGGTTGCAAGTTCTCCAAGGACCGCTTCCTGCCGGTGGGTCCGCTGCACGCCGAAAACGAGCAGCTGATCGACATCTCGGGCGACAAGATGGTGCTGCTGGCCGACCACCCGGTGCGTGGCGAGCCGCACGACTTCATCATCTTCAAGCGCGAGCTGCTCCAGCCCAAGCAGGTCTATTCGCTCGACGAGTTTCCGCTGGCCATCAAGGATCCGAAAGAGTCCGGCGTGTTCCGCGACGGCAAGAAGGTCACGGTGAAGATGACGTCGCAGGCGCCGGCATTCAGCCTGCGCGAGTTCAAGCTCAAGAAGGGCGACGAGGTCACGCTGATCCTCACCAACCTCGACAAGATCGAAGACCTGACACACGGGTTCGCGATCCCCAACTACAACGTGAACTTCATCGTCAACCCGCAGGAGACGGCATCGGTCACGTTCATCGCCGACCAGCCGGGCGTGTTCTGGTGCTACTGCACGCATTTCTGCCACGCGCTGCACCTGGAGATGCGCACCCGCATGATCGTGGAGGCATGAGCGCAGCGCCGGGCCGACCCAAGCAAGCTCGCACCGGATTGCGCAGCATGAAGGTAGGCCCGTAGGCTTTCAAAACCTCCCCCCGGGGAGGTCCTGCTTTGCCGTGTCCGATGTCGGCGCCGTGTGGCGCTGGCACCGGACTCTGCCCCCCTGGACCCCAACGATGTCGATTGCACGCCTTTTCTCGGCCGCACTGACCGCCGCCGCCCTGTTGCTGACCACGCTCGGCAACGATGCCCAGGCACAAGCCTACGACGCCCATCTGCCCGCCGACCTGGCCACCAACCCGGACCTGTGCGCCCTCGTGCCGTGCACGGAGGTGTTCCCGGGCGCCCAGAGTTTTTCCCAGCGCATGGGCCAGCCCCCGTATGTGGAGGCCTATGGCGACGCCGACCCGCAGCAGCCGGGCAAGAAGACGCTGCTGGGCTACGTGATGCTCTCGACCGACATCACCGACATCCCGGCCTACTCCGGCAAGCCGGTGGTCACACTCATCGGCATGGACGCGCAGGGCCGCTATGTGGGCGTCAAGGTGCTCAAGCACTCCGAGCCCATCCTGCTGCTGGGCATCCCTGAAAAAGCCCTGGTCGATTTCAACCACCAGTACCTCGGCAAGTCGGTGGCCGACCAGATCGAAGTGGGGCCCTCGCGCCCCGACGAAAACGTGCTGGGCCTGGACGCCATCTCCGGCGCCACCGTGACCGTGATCGCGCAGAACCAGGTGATGCAGCTCTCGGGCTCGGCCGTGGCCCGCCAGGTCGGCATCATCGAACCCACGCGGCGCGACCCCGCCCGCTTCGTGGCGCGCCAGCAGCGCTACAGCTGGGCCGAGCTGGTCCAGATGGGCGCCGTGCAGACCCTGCGCGTCACGCCCGAACAGGTGGGCTTGCCGCGCGGCGACGTGCCCTTCATCGAACTCTGGTTCGGCGACCTCAACCACCCCGACATCGCCAGCAGCCTGCTGGGCGAACGCAGCTTCGCCAACCTGCGCGAGCGCCTGCAACCCGGTGAGAACGCGGTCTTCGTGGTGCGCACCGCGGGCGTGGAGTCGTTCAAGGGTTCCGGCTTCGTGCGCGGTGGCCTGTACGACCGCGTCCAGGTGAAACAGGGGGCCGACTCGTTCACCTTCCGCGACCTCGACTACGTCAACCTCTATGGCCTGCAGGCCGCGGGCGCGCCGGCCTTCAGCGAGTCGGCCATCTTCGTCATCCGGGCCGGCTCGTTCTCGGCGGCCTACCCCTGGAAACTGGCCTTCCTGGGCAACCGCGTGGACCGCGCCACCGGGCACCGCAGTTTCGCGAATTTCGAATCGAAGTACTGGCTGGCGGACAACCTGCTCGAAGGCGGGCGCCCGGTGGTCACCGAGCCCGACGCCCCCTGGGTGCGCATCTGGAAGTCGCGCGCCATCGAGATTGCCCTCTTTTGCGCCCTGCTGCTGGCGGTGGCCGTGGTCTATGGCCTGCGCGACCAGCTCACGCGGCGCTCGACCCACAAGAACAAATGGCCGGTCAACGCCTTCAAGTACTCGGCCTGGGCGCTCAGCATCGGATTCATCGGCTTCGGCCTCATGGCGCAGCCCTCCATCACCCAGGTGCTGACCTGGTTCCACGCCCTGCTGTTCCAGTGGACCTGGTCACTGTTCCTCTCCGACCCGTTCATCTTCGTCTTCTGGGTCTTCATCATCATCACCGTGTTCGTGTTCGGGCGCGGGTTGTTCTGCGGCTGGATGTGCCCTTTCGGCTCGCTCTCCGAAGCGCTCTACAAGGTGGGGCGCGTGATCGGCCTCAAGCGCTTCCAGACCAAGCTGCCGCAGGTCTGGCACGACCGGCTCAAGTGGCTGAAGTACGCCATCTTCTTCGGCCTGCTGGTGGTGTCCATGTTCTCCATGGGCCTGGCCGAGGTGCTGGCCGAGGTGGAGCCGTTCAAGACCACCTTCCTGGTCGGCCTCACGAACCGCAGCTGGCCCTACGGTCTGTTCGTGGTGGTGATCCTGGGCCTGTCGCTGTTCATCGAACGCCCCTACTGCAAGTACATCTGCCCGCTGGGTGCCTCGCTGGCCATGCCCAGCACCTTCCGCTGGTTCGGCCTGCAGCGCAAGCAGGACTGCAACAGCTGCAAGGCCTGCGCCGTGGGCTGCGGCGCGCAGGCGATCGACGCCGATGGCCGCATCGACCACCGCGAGTGCCTGCACTGCCTGGACTGCATGGTGCTCTACACCGACCAGAAGGGCTGCCCGCCGCTAGCCAAAGAGCGCAAGCGCCGCGAACGCGACGGCCTGCTCATCACGCCGATCGGACGCGACGGTTACTTCATCCCGATCCAACCGGTCTCGCCCGTCAGCGCCCGGGCCGCGCAGGGCCCCGATCCGCGCATGCCCACCGCGCCCGCCCAGCCCTGGCCCGGCGGCCGCGCCCCAGGCCTCAAAGGTCTGTGGCAGGAGGTGCAGCACCACCTGTGGCCCTGGAGCCGCGACGGCTGGAAGAACCAGCGCGCCCTGCAGTTCGCCGGGCTTTCGCTGGCCCTGGCCGCGAGCGTGGCCTGGCTGCTGGCGGCCGACGGCAGGCTGTCGGCCAGCGCCATCATCGGCTGGTGGTTCGGCTGGAGCGTCTACGAGGTGCTGATCCGCATGGCGGGCAAGCGCTACGTGAAGGATGGCCCGTGGTGGCAGGCGCGCTACCGCGTGGCGAACTGGATGGACATGCTCAGCTACGTCGGCTTCAAGAACCTGCTGATCGGCGCGACGCTGTTCCTCGCGCTCAAGACCCTGGGGCACCTGGCGTGAAGACCCACAGCTCCTGGTGCCAACGGCTGGCCTGCGTGTGGCTGCTGGGCCTGGCCCTGCCCGCGTGGTCCGCCGTGTGGCGGGTGGAGCCGGGCGGCGACATCCAGGCCACCGTGGCGCTGGCCGCCGCCGGTGACGTCGTGGAGGTGGCGCGCGGCTTCTACAGCGTGAACCTGCGCATCGACAAGCCCCTGACCCTGCGCGGCATGGACCGCCCCACCCTCAGCGGCGGCCAGCGTGGCGACACCATCCGCATCGCGTCGCCCGACGTGCTGATCGAAAACCTGATCGTGCGCGACTCGGGCACCAGCCTGAAGAGCCAGCACGCGGGCATCTACGTGCAGCCCGGTTCGCACCGCGCCGTGGTGCGGCGTTGCGACCTGACCTACAACCTCTTCGGCCTGTGGATCGAAAAGGCCAACGGCGTGCGCGTCGAACACAACCGCATCACCGGCCTGCGCGACCTCAACTCATCGCAGCGCGGCAACGGCATCCAGCTCTACAACACGCAGGGCGCGCGCATCACCGGCAACGACATCAGCTTCGTGCGCGACGCGCTGTACGTCGACGTGTCGCACAACGCCGAGTTCCGCGGCAACCGGCTGCACCACAGCCGCTACGGCTCGCACTACATGAACTCGTACCACAACCTGTGGGAAGACAACGACAGCTACTACAACCGCGGCGGCCTGGCCCTGATGGAGGTGCGCGACCAGGTGGTGCGCGGCAACCGCACCTGGGGCAACTCCGACCACGGCATCATGCTGCGCACCCTGCAGGACTCGGTGATCGAAAACAACGTGGTGGCCGGCAACGCCCGCGGCTTCTTCATCTACGACGTCGAGTTCGTGACCCTGCGCAACAACCTGGTGGTGGACAACCACGTCGGCGTGCACCTCTCGGCGGGGTCCACGCGCAACCAGGTGGTGGGCAACGACTTCATCGGCAACCGGGAGCAGGTGCGCTACGTCGGCGCGCGCGACGAACCCTGGGGCCACCCCAAGCCCGGCCAGGGCAATTACTGGAGCAACTACCTGGGCTGGGACCGCGACGGCAACGGCATCGGCGACCTGTCCTACGAAGCCAACGACCTGGTGGACCGCCTGCAGTGGCGCCACCCTTCCATTCAACTGTTGCTGGGCAGCCCCGCCGTGCAGGCCCTGCGCGTGCTGGGACACCAGTTCCCCGTGCTGCGCGTGCCCAGCGTGATCGACCCCCATCCGGCCATGGCGCCGAAACACCCCAACTGGAGCACCTGGCGTGACAAGTATTTCCGCTGAAGCCCTGCACCTGGAGGGCGTCACCAAACCCTACGGCAACCGGCGTGCGCCGCTGCTGGCGCTGGACAACGTGAGCCTGCAAGTGCCGCGCGGCCAGCTCTTCGGCCTGATCGGCCACAACGGCGCGGGCAAGAGCACCCTCTTCAAGCTCGTGCTCGGCCTCATCACCCCCAGCCAGGGCCGCATCCAGGTCAACGGCTGCGCGGTGAACGGCCCCGACTTCCGCACCACCCGGCGTGCCCTGGGCTACCTGCCCGAGAACCTGGTGCTGTACGACAACCTCACCGGGCTGGAGACGCTGCGCTTCTTCGCGCGCCTCAAAGGGGCACCGCAGACGCAGTGCGCCGCCCTGCTGGATCGCGTCGGCCTGACCCGGGCTGGCGGGCGCGCGGTGCGCGAGTACTCCAAGGGCATGCGGCAACGGCTCGGTTTTGCCCAGGCCCTGCTGGGCGCCCCCCAGCTGCTGCTGCTCGACGAACCCACCACCGGCCTGGACCCGTCGGCGATCCGCGACTTCTACGACCAGCTCGACCTGCTGCGCTCGCAGGGCGTGACCCTGGTCATCAGCTCGCACATCCTGGCCGAATTGCAGCAGCGCGTCGATGCCCTGGCCATGCTCAGCAACGGCCGCGTGTGTGCGCAGGGCACGGTGCAGGCGCTGCGCGAGCGCTCGCGCATGCCCCTGGTCTTCCAGCTGCGCGCCGCGCCGACCTGGCTGCAGACCCTGGCCACCGAACTGCCCGGGCAACTGGCCGGCGCCGAGATCGCGCTGCAGCTGCGCGAACCCGGCCTCTTGGAACTGCGCTGCCCCCGCGAACACAAGATGCGGGTGCTGGCCTGGCTGGCCAACGCGGAGCTGAGCGATCTGCAGATCCACGAACCCTCGCTGGAGGACGTGTACTTCGGCCTGAGGGAGGCACCATGAACGTTTCATTGCAGTGGCGCCAGGTGCAGGCGGTGGCCGCCAAGGAATTCCGTGACCGGCTGCGCAACCGCTGGGTGCTGGCCGTGGCCGTGGTCTTCACCGTGTTCTCGCTGCTCATCACCTACTTCGGCGCGGCCGCGCAGGGGCAGATCGGCCCGCGCTCGATCGAGCTGACCATCGCCAGCCTGGTCAGTCTGGTGATCTACCTGATCCCGCTGATCGCGCTGCTGCTCGGCTTCGACGCCATCGTCGGCGAGCGCGAGCGCGGCTCACTCGACCTGCTGCTGGCCCTGCCCATCACGCGGCTGGAACTGCTGCTGGGCAAGTACCTCGGGCTCGCGGGTGCGCTGACGCTGTCCACCGTGTCAGGCTTTGCACTGGTGGCCCTGCTGCTGTACCAGCGCTTCAGCTGGGCCGGCCTGTACCACTACGCCGGCTTCGTGCTCAGCTCGGTGCTGCTGGGGCTGGCGTTCCTGAGCCTGGCCGTGCTGCTGTCGGTGCTGGCCCGCGACCGCACCCGCGCCTCGGGCCTGGCCATCGCGCTGTGGTTCGCGCTGGTGCTGGTGTTCGACCTGCTGCTGCTGGGCTTGCTGGTGGCCACCGGCGGCCAGGTCGGCGGCGACTCCGTCGCCTACCTGCTGCTGCTGAACCCGGCCGACATCTTCCGCATCCTCAATGTGTTTTCGCTCGACGACGTGCAGCGCCTGTATGGCCTGGCCAGCATCCTGCCCCCGGCGCTCAGCCAGGTGGGCTGGCTCAGCAGCGCCATGCTGGCCTGGATCGTCGCACCCCTGGCCCTGGCTTCCTGGAGATTCCGACCATGAACACCCCTTCCAACGTCACCCTGAACCGGCGGCGCCTGCTGTGCGGCTGCGCCGGCCTGGCCACCCTCAGCCTGCTGGGCTGCGGCCAGAGCGGCGATGCCACCTCCGACGCCCCGGCCGAGATCGACGCCCAGTCCAGTTGCTCGCTGGACGGCATGCAGTTGTCTGACTACCCCGGTCCCAAAGGCCAGATCCGCTACGCCGGCGTGGCGGAGGTGCAGTGGTTCTGCGATTCGGTGGAATTGCTGTCGGTGCTGCTGGCGCCCGAGCAGGTGCGCGCGGTGGTGTCGGTGCACGTGCAGGACATGGGCCAGGCCGACTGGGACCAGCCCCGCGGGCACTGGATCGACGCGCGCCAGGCGCTCTACGTGCTGGGCAGCAAACGCCACGGTTCCATGGGCCCCACGGCCGCCAGCTTTGCCGCCGAAGCCGAGGCCCAGGCCTTCGTGCAGCAACACGGCGGCCGCCTGCTGCGCTACGCCGACATCAAACCCGAAATGGTGGATCTCAGCGGTGGCGCCCTGCACGACACCCGCATGTGATGCCGCCGCGCCACGCCACGCCGTCATCGGTCTGTCGTTGTCAGAACTCAATTAATTATTCATATAAAATGAACATTAAAATCCAACCCACCCCTTTCACCACCTCACGCAAGGACGCCCCATGAACGCCAAGAACCTTCTCCTGATCCTGGGCTGTAGCGCGGCCCTGATGGCCTGCGGCGAAAAGCCCGCCGACACCGGTGCGGCGCCGGCGGCTCCCGCCCCGGTGGCCGCTGCGCCCGCCCCGGTGGCCGCTGCGCCCGCGCCGGCCCCGGAACCCACACCGGCCCCCGTGGCCGAGAACGCCGTGGGCAAGAAGGTCTATGGCTCGGTGTGTTCCATGTGCCACGCCGCCAACGTGGCCGGCGCACCCAAGCCCGGCGACAAAGCCGACTGGGGCCCGCGCATTGCGCAAGGCAACGACACGCTCTACAAGCACGCCATCGAAGGTTTCACCGGGGCCAAAGGCATGATGCCCGCACGCGGCGGTGGCAGCACCCTCACCGACGACGAACTGAAGGCCGCCGTGGATTACATGGTCGCCCAGTCGCTCTGAACCCACCCGGCTGCACCATGACGTACCTGCTCCAACGCCGTCAGTGCCTGGCCGGGCTGGGCGGCCTGCTCGTGGCCGGCCTGGGCATGCACCCGGCGCTGGCCAGCCCCGCCGTCCACCGCGCGTCCCGCGTCCTGATGGGCACGCGGGTGGACATCGTGGCGCAAAGCGACAACCCCGGCGCCACGGCGGCCGCCGTGCAGGCGGCCTTTGCGGAAATGCAGCGCCTCGAACGCATGATGAGCCGCTACCGCGCCGACAGCCTGGTGAGCGCGATGCACCGCAGCGCGGGCCAAGGCTTGGTGCAGACGCCACCTGAACTGGTCGCGGTGCTGCAGCGTGCCGCCGAGCTGTCCCGGCTCAGCGAGGGCGCTTTCGACATCACCGTGGGGGCGTACCACGGCTGGTCCTTCGATCCGCAGGATGCCCGCGTGCCCGCACCGGAAGACCTGCGCCGCGAACGCCGGCTGGTGGATTTCCGCGATGTGTTGATTCACCCCGCGACGGGCCAGGCCGGCCTGAGCCGCCCGGGCATGCGCATCGACCTGGGGGGCGTGGCCAAACTGCCCATCCTGCAGGCGGGCCTGCGCGTGCTCGAACAACACGGCCTGCGCCACGCCATGGTCAATGGCGGTGGTGACGTGCTCACGCGCGGCCAGCTCCAGGGCCAGGACTGGCGCGTTGGCATCCGCGACCCGCGGGCTCCCGAGCGGTTGATCGGTACCGTGCAAGTGCGCGACGCCTGCGTGGCCTCGTCCGGTGACTACGAGCGCTGCTTCGTGCACAACGGCCACCTCTACCACCATGTGCTGGACCCGCGCACGGGCATGCCCAGCCGCGGCATGCGGGGCGTGGTCACGGTGTCGCACCAGACCGATCGCGTCAACGGCCTGGGGGCCTCGATCATGGTGGCGGGCGCCGCTGCTGGACAACACCTGCTTGCGCCCCTGCGCGGGGTGGACAGCCTGATGGTGGACGCCAGCGCCCAGGTCCTGACCACGGGACGCATGGTCGAACGCCTGCAAGGGGCCTGAAAACGGCCCCGGCGCTGCTTCAACCGGTCTTGGCCTGCTTCGGTTTTCGCGACGCCGCGGGCTTGGCCGGGTGAGCGACCTTGGTGGCGTCGGGCAAGGCCTTTTTCGGTCTGGCCAGCGAAGCAAACTGAATGGGAATGAGGTGGGGCAACTGCCCCGCAGGCCCCTTGCCTGACGCCTTTGGCGCGAGCAAGTCGGCCAGCGTGATGCCATCCAGCACGTCGAAGAAGCCCTGCATCGCCTTGTGCAAGGAATCCTTGAGGCGGCAATAGCCATCGAGGCGGCAGGTGTTGGTCTTGCGGTCAAAACACTCCACCAGCGTCATATCGGTTTCGGTCTGGCGGATGACTTCGCCCAGGGTGAGCTCCCCGGCCGGCTTGAGCAAGCGCAGACCACCGCCCCGACCCCGCGTGGTCGCGATCCAGCCGCACGCGGCAAGGATCATGGCGATCTTGGTGAGATGGCTGCGCGAAATGCCGTGCGCCTCGGCGATCTCGTTCACCGTTGGCGGATGCTCGCGCCCTTCACAAGCTGCGCAATACATCAGCATGCGCAAGCTGTAGTCGGTCCATTGGGTGAGTCGCATGGGGTCATCTGCCTGTCAGAAGAATGGGCGTTCGAGAATGGGTCACTGTACCGTCAAAACAGCGAGCGCCAGACGCGTTGCATCAAGGCGGCAGGGCCGTGGTCACGGAGTCCACCTTGCAGATGACAGCGCCTGCGGGACCCGGGCCCGCGGCAAGGCCAGCCGACCAGGCCCTCAGCCTTTGAGGAGGGCTCCGGTGCCGTCCTGCACCTGCACGTTGATCGCAATGCCCTGGCGCACGCTCATCGAAACGGTGCAGAACTCCTCGAACTGGGCGAGCACGCGGTCCAGGTGTTCGATGTCGGCCGCGGCCTGCCCAAGCTCCAGTTTCACGTTGATACCCATGATGCGCAGGCGCTTGTTTTCATTGCGCCCGACCTCGGCCGTGGCGGTCGCCTTGAGGGCGCCCGGATCCTGTTTGAACTTCTGCAACGAAAACAGCAGGCTGGCGCTCAGGCAGTTGGCCACCGCGGCCAGCAGCATGTGGTCGGGCGCCGGGCCTGCGCCCAGCCCCAGCGGCGCGGGTTCGTCGGCCAGCAGCTGCGGGATGGCGGCGCCGAAGTCCACCAGAAACTGGTAGCCCGACTGGCGGGTGATGGTCACGCTGGCGTTTTCGCTCATGGGAGTTCCTGAAGAGTGCGACCGCTGGACACGGGGCCGACGGTCGAGGGTTTCCGATAGGGGGCACAGGCCGCCAGATTGACAAAGGTCAAATCCCGATCTGCGGTCAATTTCCATATTAACAAACTCCCAGGGGTATCAAAACAACCGGAGCCATTCACCCGCAGGAGACACCCATGTCCGAGACCCTGCAACCCGACCCGCGGGTCGAAACCGAGCGCCGACGCGTCCTGGCCGGTCTGGCCGCCGCGGGCATCAAGCCGCCGGCCTGCACGGCATCAAACACCGGCGACTATCTGCCCATGGTGTCGAGTGGATGACGGAGCGGGTGGCCGATTCCGATCCGGAAGACAACGAGGTCCTCACCGACAGGGGCAAGGCCGTGGCCTGCGACTTCCTGATCCTCGCGACCGGCCTGGCACTGAACTGCGCCGGCACCGAAGGCATGGACACCGCGCGCATCGGCCAGAACGGCATCGGCAGCATCTGCCACAGCCCGCAGGCCGCCACCGCCACCTGGCAGGCCATGTCGGTGTTCGCAGAAAAGGGCGGTCTTCGCTTTTTTCAGCGACATCGCGTAAGGGATATGTCGCTTTTTCCGGGTACCGTCACAGGTTTGACCGAAAATGGCCCCTGCACCGAACGATTGAACCTGCGCGCCCGACGACGGGCGCCGGCCGATGCCGGTTCATATTTGACAAATCCGTGAAAAAAACAGTGTCATGGACCGGGTAAGCTTGGGCCGTACATTCGAAAGCTGACTATGAGACGATTGGAAGATTTCCGCCTGAAGATGGGCCGCCAGGAAATGGTGCCCATCATGATCGGCGGCATGGGGGTGGACATTTCCTCTGCCGACCTGGCACTGGAAGCCGCCCGCCTGGGCGGTGTCGGGCACATCTCCGACGCCATGATCAAGACGGTGACCGACCGCCGCTACAAGACCAAGTTCGTCAAGGCCAAACAGGCCATGTACAAGTACAACATGGCCTCGGAGGACAAGTCCGCCATCAAGTTCAACCTGGACGATCTGGCCGAAGCGACACGGCTGCATGTCGAACACACCATGGCCCGCAAAACGGGGCCTGGCCAGGTGTTCATCAACTGCATGGAAAAGCTGACGATGAACGCGCCCAAGGAGACGCTCAAGGTGCGCATGAGTTCCGCGCTGGACGCGGGCATCGACGGCATCACGCTCGCCGCCGGCCTGCATCTTGGCTCGTTCGCGCTGATCGAGGACCACCCGCGTTTCCGCGACGCCAAGCTCGGCATCATCGTCAGCTCGCTGCGCGCGCTGCAGCTGTTCCTGAAGAAAAACAGCCGCCTGAACCGCCTGCCCGATTACGTGGTCGTTGAAGGCCCGCTGGCCGGCGGCCACCTGGGCTTCGGCATGGACTGGGCGCAGTACGACCTGGCCACCATCGTGGCCGAGATCCTGGCCTGGATGAAGGCCGAGCAGCTCGACATCCCGGTCATCCCCGCCGGCGGTATCTTCACCGGCAGTGACGCCGTGCGCTTCATGGAGATGGGCGCCTCGGGCGTGCAGGTGGCCACGCGCTTCACCGTCACCAAAGAATGCGGCCTGCCCGACGACATCAAGCAGGAGTACTTCAAGGCCAACGAAGACGACATCGAGGTCAACGAGATCTCGCCCACGGGCTACCCGATGCGCATGATCAAGAGCAGCCCCGGCATCGGCGACGGCATCCGCCCGAACTGCGAGGCCTACGGCTACCTGCTCGATGCCAACGGCAAGTGCGCCTACGTCACGGCCTACAACCGGGAAGTGGCGGCGCACCCCGATGAAAAGCGCATCAAGGTCATGGACAAGACCTGCCTGTGCACCCACATGCGCAACTTCGACATCTGGACCTGCGGCCAGCTCACCTGGCGTCTGAAAGACACCACCGTGCGCAACGCCGACGGCAGCTTTCAGCTGCTCAGCGCCGAACACGTGTTCAAGGACTACCAGTTCAGCACCGGTAACCGGGTTTCGCTGCCCGAGCCGGAAGCCGTGCCCGCCTGAACCCGGGTCTCGACCGCTCCAAAGACAAAGGCCGCTCGCAGCGGCCTTTGTCTTTTTCAGTGCACCGCGCAAGGCCACGCCCTGCGCAGCGCTCAACCACCCCCGCGCTGCATGTACAGGTCGAAGCGCTTCATGAAGGCGAAGCGCTGTGCCGCGTCCAGTCCGCTGAAGGCGAAGTTCACACGCAGCACCGGCATGCGCATCAGCGCGATCACGCGCGGCGGCATGACCTGCCAGCGGAGCTGCAGCGCGCCGGGGGCGATATCCACCCGGGCTGATCCACCATCAAGCTGCCAGGGGCAACTGCCGATGGCCGCGGGCAGCCAGCCCAGCCACTCGGTTTCGGTGCAGCCCATGTCGCGCTCGAAGGTCTCAGCGTAGCTTGACTGCACGTCAGCGTTCCCGCAACGCGGACCCCGGTCCAAACCGGGGCGAAGGGTCTGACCCGGAGACACCGCCGGCCTGGCTTTGCCATACGGCTGGTGTCGCCCCCTGGAGGGGTTCGCGCGCAGCGCGGCGGGGGTGTTTCATCAATCAACCGCCCGCGATGGGCGGCCAGATGGCCAGCACGTCGCCTTCGGCCAGCGTCGCGGTCATGCGTTTTTCAGGCTCCACGTATTTGCCGTTGACCAGCACCAGGTGCACCAGCTTCGGCGGCAGGCCAAAGGGTTCGATGATCTGGCTGATGGGCGCAGCCGGACTCACGTCCAGCTCGACGAGGTTGCTGCGACGTGCCTCGGCGGGCAGGTAGTCCGTCAGGGTGGCGAAGAGCTTGAACGTGATTTTCATGGATGTGATTTTCCCATTCCGGGCTGCGCCGCGTCAGCGGCGCCGGGTATCGCCCCTGACGGAGCGGCGGAATGGACTCAGCGGCGGCGGTCGTCGGCAGCGCCGCTCCACTGCCCCTGCCCCTGCGCGCTGGCGAGGTAGGCGTCCATCAGCCTGGTCGGGTCGGCCATCAGCGTGTCCTTCCATTCGCCCAGGTGCACCTGCCCTTCCACCAGGCCCCGCATGACGCCCACGTGGTCGGTCCAGCCCACGCTGTTGCAACCGACCATGAGGTCGTCCTTGAACTGCAGGCTCAGGTGGCGGCCCGACTTCTCGTCGGTCAGCTCCACGTGTTCGCCACCCGGCAGGCCTTCCCAGTTGCCAAAGCTGGTGGAGATCATGCCCAGCGTGTCGAGCACGTTGATCTGCGTCACGCCTTTCAGCTCGGCGGTCTGACCCACCATGTTGAGCGCGGCCACGCGGGCCTGCTCGGCGGCGTTGGGCTGGATGGCGCTGACGATGGTCTTGCCACTGACCTTGTCGAAGGCCTCGGCGCAGTCGCCGGCGGCGTAAATGCCGGGCACGTTGGTCTGCAGGTGTTCGTCGGTCAGCACGCCGACCAGGCAGCGCACGCCGCTGTTTTCCAGGAAGCCGATGTTGGGCTTGACGCCGGTGGCGCTGATGACCAGATCGGCCTCCAGGCGGTCACCGGTGGACAGGCGCACCTGCATCTTGCCGTTGGATGCGTTCGACGACCCGATACCCACCACCTGCGCGATCTTGCCCAGCAGGCCGGGCTCTGCACCGTCACCGCGCTCGATCGCCTCGACCCGCGCGCCGGTGAAGACCTTCACGCCCTTTTTCTGGCACCAGTCCTTGATCATGCCGCCCGCGGTGGGGCCCATCATGCGGGGCACCATGCGGTCGCCCATCTCGACGACGGACAACTCCACGCCGCGTTGCTGCAGCGATTCCATGATGATGCAGCCGATGAAGCCGGCGCCCATCTGCAGCACCTTGGCACCGGGCTTGGCCAGGTTGGCGATGGCACGCGCGTCGGCCAGCGTCCAGCAGCTGTGCACGCCCGGGCCGTCAATGCCGGGAATCGGCGGCGTCGCGGGCGATGAGCCGGTGGCGATGAGCAGCTTGTCGAAGTGCAGCGTGTTGCCGTCGCTCAGCCCGATGCAACGGTTGGCCAAGTCCAGCTGCTTGGCGCGAACGCCGCGCAAGACCTTGATGTTCAGCGCCTCGAAGTGGCCGGCCGTGTGGCGCAGGTGCGTGCCCTCCTCGCCGACCTTGCCGATCAGCAGGTAGGGAATCGCCATGCGCGAGTACGGCGCTTCGTTTTCGTCACCGATGACGGTGATGCGGTCGTGGGGCGCGTGCTTGCGGATGGTCTCGGCCGCGATGACACCGGCCGGGCCGGCGCCGAGGATGACGTGGTGGGTCATGAAAGTGTTCTCCAAAAGAAAGAAGCGGCCGCAGGGGACCGCTTCTTTGATGTCCCCGATGCGAAAGATCAGAGGCTCAAGCGTGCCTTGGTCTCGGCGGTCGGGCGGCCTTCGGGGTCCCAGCCACGCGCGGCGTAGTACTTGGGCAGCATCTCGGGCAGCTTGCTGACCATGCCCTTGGAGGCACCGGTCTTGGCCGCTTCGGTCAGCAGGCGCTTGGGCAGGCTGTCGTCCTTGGCGGTGAAGCCGGCGGCGTTGTTGAATTCGCGCTCCATGTTCCAGATGCGCTCACCGATCTTCTCCAGCTCTTCGGTGGTGAACTCTTCGTTGCACGCGGCCTGCAGCTGCGGCGCCAGATCGGCCACGCCCCAGGCGAAGGTGGTGAACACACACAGGCCCGACGAGTCGAACGCGGCGGTGGCGTCCTGGAACGCCTTCACCAGTTCCGGCTTGCCTTCGCTCTCGACCGGATCGGTCTTGACCGGAATGCCCAGCACTTCCGACGCGATGGTGTAGCCACGCAGGTGGCAGGCGCCGCGATTGGACGTGGCGTAAGCCAGGCCGATGCCCTGGATCGCGCGACCGTCGTAGGCCGGGAATTCCTGGCCCTTGACGCTCATCGACAGATCGGGGTGGCCGTATTTTTCGGTCAGGCGTTTGGAACCCTGGCCGATCTCCTTGCCGAAGCCTTCGCCCTTGGCGGTGATCTCGGCGAAGTGGGCCAGCGCCTGCGCCGAGCCGAACTTGGCGTCGATGCCGAGCTGCTCCGCGGTGAGCACGCCCATTTCGTAGAGCTCCATCACCGCGCCCACGGTGGCGCCGAAGCTGATCGGGTCGAAGCCCTCTTCGTTGCACAGCATGTTGGCGTATTGCAGCGCTTCGAGATCGTTCACGCCGTTGGCCGCGCCCAGCGCCCAGGCCGCTTCGTACTCCAGACCGCCGTTGGCGCCCCAGTACTGCGGCTTGTTGGCCACGGTGAAGTGGCCTTCGTCCATCTTGCTGATGCGCCCGCAGGCGATGGTGCAGCCGAAGCAGGCCTGGTTGGTCACCAGGTGCTTCTTGCCGTCGCTCTCTCGCGGCGTGGCCATGGCTTCGGCCGAAATGTCTTTGGCGCCTTCGAACTGCACGTCGCGGTGGTTGCGCGTGGGCAATGCACCCATCTCGTTGATCACGTTCATCAGCACCTGCGTGCCGTAGGCCGGCAGGCCCTGGCCCGTCACGGCGTTTTCGGCCAGGATCTTCTTCTTCTCGAAGGTGACTTTCATGAAGGCCTTCGGATCGCGGATGTTGCCCACGCCCTTGGTGCCGCGCACGGCGATCGCCTTCAGGTTCTTGCTGCCCATGACGGCGCCCACGCCCGAGCGGCCGGCCGCGCGGTGCAGGTCGTTGACCACGGCGGCGTACAGCACACCGTTTTCGCCCGACTTGCCGATGCTCGACACGCGCAGCAGCGGGTCCTGCAGACCGGTCTTGAGCATCTCTTCGGTCTTCCACACGCTCTGGCCCCAGAGGTGCGAAGCGTCGCGCAGTTCGGCGTCGTCGTCGTTGATGTAGAGGTAGACCGGCTTGTCCGACTTGCCTTCAAAAATGATCATGTCCCAGCCGGCCATCTTGAGCTCGGCGCCCCAGTAGCCGCCCGAATTCGAGCAGGCGATGGCGCCGGTCAGCGGGCCCTTGGTGATGACGGTGTAGCGCCCGCCCGTGGAGGCCATGGTGCCGGTCAGCGGGCCGGTGGCCCAGATGATCTTGTTGTCCGGTGACAGCGGATCGACCTTGGGGTCGATCTCGCTGATCAGGTATTTGCTGCCGAGGCCGCGCGAACCGAGGTAGGAACGCGCCCACTCCATGTTCAGCGGTTCGGATTTGACGGTGCCCGCGGTCAGGTTGACGCGGAGGATTTTTCCAGCCCAAGACATGTTGTGCTCCTTGAATGGGTTGGGGGGATCAGGCGGCAGCGGACGGCTGGTTGCCCAGCTTGTCGGCCCACTGTTTCATCTTGTCGATGCCGGTCCAGTTGGCGTCCACAAACGTGATCGCGGCGGTCGGGCAGGCTTCGGCGCAGGCCGGCTCGCCACCGCAGAGGTCGCACTTCTGGACCTTGCCGGTTTCCTGCACGTAGTTGATGGTGCCGAACGGGCAGGCGATGGTGCAGACCTTGCAGCCCACGCAGGTGGTTTCGTTCACCACCTTGGCGCCGGTCATCTTGTCCACGGTGATCGCCTCGACCGGGCAGGCGTGCAGGCACCAGGCCTCGTCGCACTGCGTGCAGGTGTAGGGGACTTTCTTGCCGGTGTGGTGGAAATCGAAGACCTTGATGCGGGACTTCGAGGTGGCGTAGGTGCCGTAGTTCTCGAACGAGCAGGCCATTTCGCACTGCAGGCAGCCGGTGCATTTGTCCGGGTTGATGTGCAGGACTTTCTGCATGAGGTTCTCCTGTGGGGGTGCGGCGCCACTTGTGCTGCGCCATGCTTATGAAAAGATTTGCCTAGCCATTGTTGGTGGGCTGTTCCACTTTGTGGTCAGGGTTATCCCTCATTCGCTCCACCGCACCCGCGGAAATTCTCAAAATGAAACACCGCAGCCGTTGGCATACTTGATGCTGTCTGTGGCGTGGCAGACAAAAATTTGAACAAAAACGAGACACTCCCATGAGCATCCGCCAGCCCCCCCAGGCAGCCAGCAACACGTCCGACCGGCTGACCCTCATCGAGCACGCGCGCCAGGCGGTGTTCCAGAGCGACGGCATGGCCGCCGCAGCCCGGCTGGAACCCTGGATCGAACGTTCCTGGCGGCGCTGTCTGGCGCAAGGCCTGCAGCCCGACCAGCGCCTGGCTTTCGACCCGGTGTCGAGCGTGGCCATGCGCCGCGTGATCGAGGCCAACCAGCCGCTGCTGCGCGCGGCAGCACCGGTCATCCAGCAGCTCGCACGCGCCATGGCCGACACCCGCTACTTCGCCATCCTCACCGATGCCCAGGGCGTGGTGATCGATGTCAATGGCCCGATCGACCACCACAACCGCCTCGCACACCTGATCGCCCGCGTGGGCGTGGACCTGTCGGAGCAGGCCGTGGGCACCACCGCCATCGGCGCCACACTGGCCGAGCAGCAGCCCGTGTGGCTGCACCGCGGCGAACACTTCTTTGACGACACCAGCGCCTACAGTTGCGCCGGCGCCCCGCTGTTCGGGCCCGATGGCCGCTGTGTCGGCATGCTGGACCTGACCGGCATCAACGTGCCCGAACGCCCGGCCCTCAAACACCTGGTCACCCAGTCGGCGCTGAGCATCGAGAACGCGCTCACACTGGCGCAGCCGCACCACCTGCTGCTGCGCCTGAACTGGCCCGGCCGCTCGCCCGGCGAAGAGAGCGACGGTCTGGTGTGCCTGGATGCCGATGGCCGCATCAGCGGCGCCAACCGCGCGGCGGCCGACATGCTGACCCTGCCCGCCGGCGCGCCCTGGCCACATTGCAGCGACGTGATCGCCGTGCCACCCGACAGCCTGTTCGATGCCGCCCGCGCGCAACGCGGTGCTGTCGAGCTGCCCCTGTGGTCGGGCCTGCGCCTGCAGGTGCTCGCGCGCCTGAACGACGGGCGCGCCGGCACGGCCGCCTCGCAGCGACCGCTCAGAACCAGCGTGCCGCTGAAAGACGTGGAAACCGCACTCATCCGCCGCGCGGTGGAAGAAGCGCGCGGCAACGTGATGGAAGCCGCCCGCGTGCTCGGCATCAGCCGGGCCACGGTGTACCGAAAAATCGGACGGAGGTAGCCCCCCCTGCGCCGCTTCGCGGCTTCCCCCCAGGGGGACCACGCCCTTGGACCGGCAGAGCCGAGGTACTGGCCCCACCCCCGTCGCTTGTTCGCTTCGCGTAACCGCTCCGCCCCTCAAGGGGCAACGCGAGTGGCCCGGCAAAGCCGGTTCCACCGCGTTCTGGGTTGAGGCACATCGCGCCGGTTGGGTCCTTTGCGATGCGGCAGTTTGCTCCCGTGAGCCCACAGCCTCTCCGGAGCGCGTGCATCAGCCCAGCACACGCCGAAGATCCGGCTCTGCCGGTCCAAGGGCGTGGTCCCCCTGGGGGGAAGCCGCGCAGCGGCGCAGGGGGGAACCTGTCAAGGCGCGGTCAGCGTCATCCCGTGCTGCTGGAAAATCTTCAGCAACTCACCGCTCTCGCGCAGTGACTTGAGTGCCGCTTCCAGCGCCAGGCCCAGCTCTTTGTGGCCCGACTTGATCGCCATGCCCACGGGCCAGCCGGTGTCGGCGATGCCGTTGTTGAAGTTGAGCTTGGTGATGCGGAAATGCGTGGCGCTGCCCGGGTTGCGCGACAGCACCGACTCGGCCTGTGCGCGTGTCACGAGGGCCGCCGCCGCTTTGCCGTCCACCGCGGCCTGGACCGCTTCGGTGCCGGTGTTGAAGATCGACACCTGGTTGCGCAACAGGCCACCGCCGTAGCCCATGAGCACGCTGGCCGCACCCGCGCCGCGCTCGGCGGCGAGCTGCACGCCCTTGAGGTCTTCGGGCACCGCGGCATCGGCCAGTTTGCGCGTGTCGTGCACCAGCACCACCGACTCCCGCATGTACGGCGCCATGATCATCACCTGCGGGTTCTTCTGTGCGAGGTACTTGTCGGCCGGCACATGCAGCATCAGGTCGGCCGGGCCATAGCCCAGGTAGTGGCCTTTCCAGACCATGTTGCGCAGGTCGTCGCCCATGTTCTCGCCGGCATCAAAGGGCAGCAGCGAGAGCTTCAGGCTCATCTGGCGAGCCAGTGCTTCCGCCAGCGCCACATCCAGTCCTTTCATGTCGGCCGCCGCGCCATCGGAAAACGGCGCGTTGTCCTTGTACACAGCCACCTTCAACATGCCGTTGGCACGGATGCGGGCCAGGTCGGTCAGCTCGGTCTGCGCATACACCGAGTAGTGCCCGGCGACCAGTGGCATCAGCACGGCCAGCGTCTGCCGGCGGGTCAGGCCGCGGGTCACGGGCGGGAGTTCCTGAAAGCTTTTCGAAACGGACGGCATGGTGTGTTGTCTCTCTTGTGGTTGTGGGCGTGGCGACGGGGCGGATCAGGGCTCGCGACGGGTCTCGATGTAGGTGCGGATCGCCCACACCGCTTCCTGCGTCAGTGTGCCCTCAAAGGGGGGCATGTAGACACGGCCATCGCGCACACGGCCACGCCGCACGGTGGAGATGAAGTAGTCGTCCATCTCCTTGAAGCAGGCGGCCTTCTTGGCCTCATCAGCCAGGCCGGTGCAGTCGCCATCGAGCTTGCGCAGGTCGGGCGAAATGCCACCGGAGATGGCTTCCAGTCCGTGGCAGCGCGCGCAGTTCTGGTTGTAGGCCGAGGTACCGATGCGCAGGGCTTCCTTGCGGGCCGGACTCTCTTCGTTATAGGGGTTGGCGTCCAGCCACTTGGCGCCGAGCTGCGGCAACGTGGTGGTGTCCACGCTTTGCGGTACCACGTCGCCGTGGGCCATGACGGCGGCGGCCACCAGACCACTGGCCGCCAGGGCCAGGACACGCAGCGTGGTGCGAGAAGGTTTCTTGAAGAGTGAGGCTTTCATGGGGGATGTCTCCTGTTGTCAAAGGGTTTCCACCCCCAATCAGCAATATGCGGGCCACCGACACCAGGTGCCTTGAAATCCTTGGACAGTCGGCCATCCAGCGCGAACGCGCCGGGCACAGGTGTTCCAATTTGAATCATTTGCGCCTCATCGGACCGGCGCGCTGTCACAGACTGGCATTCAAAAGCACCCGCCAGCGGCACCCAGGTGGCCACACCCGGTGGCGGGCAAATTGCTTTGGCACACAAAGAGGCAGTCGGTACAACATGTTTCATACCGGGAATACCCAGTGTTGATTCATGGGACAGATATGAAGAGAATCACATGCACCAAGACCAACAAGACACAGACGAGACAACACCCCTCCTGACCCCGTGCGATGCGCCCTGGGCCATGGACTATTGGGGGGGATTTCCGCCCGACCCTGGAGACGACATGAGTGCAGGCATCCACACGCGCCCCGACGAAGGACGCGTCGGGGCTGCGCCAGCTGGCGCCTCCCCGAACCCCGACCTGATCGGCCAGTCCCACCAGCGTTCGCAGGCCTATGGCATCACGGCGCAGGCCGAACCCGACTTCTCCAGCCCCTCGCGTGGCGTGTTGAACGACGCGCTGGACGAAAACCGCTTTCTCTTCCAGCACGCCGCCCCCGTGATGGAGACGCTGTACGACCAGATCGTCAACACCCACAGCATGGTGCTGCTGACCTCGGCGCGCGGCATGGTGCTGCACTCGCTGGGTGACACCGACTTCCTTGAAAAAGCTTCGCGCGTGGCGCTCACGCCCGGTATGGACTGGTCCGAGCAGACCAAGGGCACCAACGCCATCGGCACCGCGCTGACCGAAGAAGAAGCGCTCACGGTGCACGGCAACCAGCACTACCTGAACGCCAACAAGTTCCTCACCTGCTCCGCCGCACCCATCTTCGATCCCTACGGCCAGGTCATCGGCGCGCTCGACGTCACCGGCGACCACCGCAGCTTCCACCAGCACACACTGGCACTGGTGCGCATGTCGGCGCAGATGATCGAGAACCACATGTTCGCCGACATCTTCCCGAAGGCGATCCGCATCCACTTCCACACCCGCTCGGAATTCCTGGGCACCCTGGTCGAAGGCATCGCGGTGTTTTCGCCCGAGGGGCGTTTCATCTCGGCCAACCGCAGCGGGCAGTTCCAGATCGGCCTGCCCTTCGCGGCGCTCAAGGCCCACACCTTTTCTTCGCTGTTCGGCATCCCGATCTCGGCACTGTTCGAGCTGTTCAGCGGCGCCATGCCCAACCCCAAGCAGCTGGTGCTGCACAACGGCGTGTCGGTGTGGTGCCGCGTCAAGGTCAAGACGGCCCATCCCTGGTCGGCTGCCCGGCCAGATGCCCACCAGGGACAGCAGGCCTTCACCGCGGAAACGGGTCAGGGCGTGGCAGCGCAGGCGCTGGCCAAACCCCTGGTCAAGAAGATGCAACTGTCGTCGCTGCAATACCTGGACACCGGTGACGCCCAGGTGTCGTCGGTCATCCACAAGTTGCGCATGGTGTCGGGCAAGGACATCCCGGTCATGATCCTGGGCGAAACCGGCACCGGCAAAGACCTGCTGGCGCAGGCCATCCACGGCGACTCGAACCGGTCCGGCCAGCCCTTCGTGTCGGTCAACTGCGCGTCGATTCCCGAGACCCTGATCGAGTCCGAGCTGTTCGGCTACGAAGAAGGCGCCTTCACCGGCGCGCGCAAGAAGGGCGCCATCGGCAAGATCCTGCAGGCCCATGGCGGTACGCTGTTTCTTGACGAAATCGGTGACATGCCCAAGCACCTGCAGGCGCGGCTGCTGCGCGTGCTGCAGGAGCGCCGGGTCAGCCCGCTGGGTGCGGGCAAAGAGGTCGACGTGGACGTGGCCGTGGTCTGCGCCACACACAAGAACATCAAGGACATGATCGCGCGCGGCGACTTCCGCGAGGACCTGTACTACCGGCTCAATGGCCTGGTGGTGCGCCTGCCGGCGCTGCGTGAGCGCACCGACTTCGAACTCGTCGTGCGCAAGATCCTCAAGGCCCTGTGCGAGAACGGCGAGCAGATCGGCATCTCGCCCGAGGTCATGAACATCTTCAAGCGCTACCACTGGCCGGGCAATTTCCGCCAGCTGCACAACCTGATGCGCACCGCCGTGGTCATGGTGGGCTGCCAGGGCGTGATCGAGCTGAGCCATCTGCCCGACGATTTCCTGGAAGAGCTGGAGCATGGCCTGCCCAACCCGATCCCGCCGCGCCTGATGGGATCGATCGGCCCGGCCCAGCCGCTGCCCGACGAGCCCAACACCGCCCCGATGCCCGAGCCAGCGGCGCCCGAGGGCAGTCGCCTGGAAGACGTGGCACTGAACGCCATGGCGCAGATGCTGCGGCTGCACAAGGGCAACGTGTCGGCCGCGGCCAAGGCGCTGGGCGTCTCGCGCAACACGATCTACCGCAAGAAGGATCTGCTGCCTCCGGGGACTTTGTAACCCCCTGCGCCGCCTGCGGCGTCCTCCCCAAGGGGCGATGCGAGTGGCCCGGCAGAGCCGGCTCCACCGCATCCTGGCTTCAAGGCACTTCGCGCCGGAGGTGCTGATTATTTTGTTGGCGCTGTTCCCTGCTCCATCCACACGGGTTCCAGCTCGCGCCAGGCGCGCTGCAGGTTGAAGCCGTGGCGCTCGCTGTACCCGGCCCAGTCGCGGTAGGCCGGTAGTTCGCCCCAGGCCGTTTCCTGTGGCTGGTGGCCCTGGTCCATGGCTTGCAGCACGCGCGCGCGCAGCGCCGTCAGGTAGTTTTGTGTGGCCGCCAGCGCTGGCGCTGCCTTTCCCGCCTTTGGCGCGCGAGACCACACGGTGCCCAGCACCTGTTGCGGCCGCAGCGCCTGCAGCCGTTCCAGCGCCGCGAGCCAGCCGTCCAGGCTGCCCTGCGCGAGTTCGGGCACGCGCCCGTCGTACACCAGACCACCGGCCCACAGCACGCGGTGGCGGGCGTTCCAGAGCACCAGGTCGCCCTCGGTGTGGCCGGGCTCAATGGACTTCACCAGAAGGCTCAGCAGGCCCACGCGCAGCCGCTCGCCCACCGCCAGCGTGCGGCTGGGCAACACGATGCCCGTGCCCGCCAATGCCGCTGTGCCTGCGCGGCTGGTCAGGCTGGCCAGGCAGTCCGTGCAGCGCTGTTGCATGGCCCTGCGCGTGGCGGCGCTGGCCAGGATCTCCAGTTCACCGGCTTCCAGCAGGTCGGCAAAGGCCGAGTTGGCCATCACGTTTTCGGCGTGAGCGTGGGTGTTCACCACCCAGCGCACACGCGCCTTGAATTGGCAGGCGATCGACGCGCGCAGGCGCAGGCCGTGGCGGTGGCTCGGGCCGGGGTCGATCACCAGCGCCTCGCCGCCGCTGACCACCACACTGGCGGGCAGCACATGGCCGGCGTTGGCGGGCGACACCTCGCCGTTCTCCGCCGCGGGCCAGACCCAGATGCCCGGTGCCACCGGCTGCCACGGCACGGCGTCGACCGCCTGGCAATCGATTGACGGGTCGGCCGCTTGCGACGGCGCCACGAAGCCGCCAAAGCACAGCAGCGCGACCAGCCAGCGGATCAGCACGGCGCTCATCGCCAGGCCTGCGTGCCGTGCTCGGTGAGGGCGTATGGAATGTGTCCTCATCCGTGTCTCCGCAGCACCGCGCGCAAGGCGGCGAGCATGCCCGGCTCGGCACCCAGGTGGCCGCTCAGGGGCTCGGTCAGCGTGACCCGTTGCGGCGCCAGATGACGGCCCAGCGCGGCCCAGGCACGGCTGTTGGCGGGCGGGCAGACGGCGTCGCAGGCGCCGTGCACCCAGTCCACCGGCACGCCCTGGCGCGCCAGGCCCAGCACGGCGCCATCCAGCGCGCCGGGCCGCACAAAGCCGCGGTGCTGCAGGTAGTGCGCCTGGATGCGGAATTTGTTCAGCGCCGCCCGGTCCAGCGGGCTCGTGGCGCGGCGGTGTCGGCTGGCCTGTGACTTCCGTTGCCGACGCCGCAGCGCAGCCCAGTCGCGCCGGATCGCGGCGGCCTGGGCAGCCGTTGCCTGCGTCACCGCCTGCCGCAGCGCGCGGCGCATGCCGTTCGAAACGCAGGCCGTCTCCAGCAAGGCCCAGCGCCGCGACACGCGCAGGCCTGCAACACCGGGTGTTCCACTTTGAAGCAGTTGTCTCAGCCGGGCCAGCGTCGCGGGCAATGACACACCCGGCACGGCGGGCCAGGCGGCCTCGCGGCCGAGGGTCTGTAGCACCCGGCGTGACGGCTGCAGCAGCCCGCCCACCTCGCGCCGGCTGAGCGCAAACGCGCCACGCAACACCAGGCGCTGCACCCGCTGCGGGTGTGCTCGTGCATAGGCCAGCGCCACCACCGTGCCCCACGAACCCGCCAGCAGCGACCAGCGTTCGACGCCCAGATGTTGCCGCAACAACTCCATGTCGGCCACCAGCGCATGGGTGGTGCTGGCCGCGGTTTTCCCTCTGGGGCGACTGGCTCCGCAGCCGCGCTGGTCGGGCGCGATCGCCCACTGGCACGACAGGTCCAGCGGCGCAAGCATGCCTGGCTGGCAACTGCTGCCGGGGCCACCGTGCAGCAGCAGCCAGGGTGCGCCCTGCGGGTTGCCCGCGGTGCGAAACGCCATGCGGTGACCGCGCCCGACGGACAGGTAGGCCGGCGGTGGCCAGGCGCTGCGCCGACCCGCGGAAAGCGCCGACTCAGGGGTATCCCTAGGTTGGTCTTTCGTGGCATCGATATTGCTGTTCATGGGGTGCAACTTGAGGTGCAGTGGTGCTGACAAGTTAGCAGACATGTTTCATGCCAACCCACCTACCGGAGACAGACTATGCAATGGACCACCCCCGCTTTCACCGACCTGCGTTTCGGTTTTGAAATCACGATGTACATCGCCAACCGCTGAAACGCGGCCGGCTTTGACCTGAAAGCGCACGGCCCCACCTCCGTGCGCTTTTTTCTTCACCCCACCCCCAACGTACAACAGGCTCGACCATGCGCATCCGGGTTCTCGGCTCATCGGCCGGCGGGGGCTTCCCGCAGTGGAACTGCAACTGCCCCAACTGCGACGGCTTTCGCCGTGGCACGCTCAAGGCGCGTGCGCGCACACAGTCGTCCATCGCCATCAGTGCCGACGGCAGCGACTGGCTGCTCGTCAACGCCTCGCCCGACATCCTGACCCAGATCCGTGAAGCGCCCGAGCTGCAGCCGGCCCGCGCCATCCGCGACAGCGGCATCGCCGCCGTGCTGCTCATGGACGCGCAGATCGACCACGTCACCGGCCTGCTGATGCTGCGCGAACGCCAGACACCGCTGCCCCTGCTCGCCACGCCCGAGGTGTTCTCCGACATCTCCAGCGGCTTCCCGATCACCGGCATCCTGTCGCACTACTGCGGCGTGCAACGCCAGGAACTGCCCATCGACGGCAGCACGGTGAACGTGCCCGGCCTGCCTGGCCTGCAGGTGCAGACCGTGTCGCTCTCGTCCAAGCCGCCGCCGTATTCGCCCTTCCGCGGCAACCCGCGCCCCGGTGACAACATCGGCCTGCTGATCAGCAACCCTGCCACCGGGCAACGCGCGTTCTACGCGCCCGGCCTGGCGGAGGTCACGTCCGCGCTGATCGAGCTCATGAGCGGCTGCGCCGTGGTGCTGATCGACGGCACCTTCTGGACCCACGACGAAATGCAGCGCCTGGGCCTCTCGGCCAAGGCCGCGCTCGACATGGGCCACCTGCCGCAGAGCGGCCCGGGCGGCATGATCGAACAGCTCGATAGGTTGCCGGCAGGCATCCGCAAGATCCTCATCCACATCAACAACACCAACCCCATGCTGGTGGAAGACTCCGATGAACGCGCCGAACTCACCGCGCACGGCATCGAGGTCGCCCACGACGGCATGGACATCACGTTCTGAAGACCCGGCCATGGAAATCGCCCAAGCCATCCGCACCAACAGCCACCTGCCCGCCTGGAGCCCCGACGCCTTCGAGGCCCAGCTGCGCGACAAGGGCCGCAGCTACCACATCCACCACCCGTTCAACGTGCGCATGAACTCGGGCGGCTGCACGCCCGACGAGATCCGCTGCTGGGTGGCCAACCGCTTTTATTACCAGATCTGCATCCCGCGCAAAGACGCCGCCATCCTCGCCAACATGCCCGACCGCGCGCACCGCCGGCTGTGGATAGAACGCATCCTGGACCACGACGGCCATGGCGACTACGAGGGCTCGGCCGCGGGCGGCATCGAGGCCTGGACGCGGCTGGGCGAAGCGGTCGGCATCGCGCGCGAAGACCTGTGGTCGCTGCAGGGCGTGGTGCCCGCGGTGCGTTTTGCGTGCGACGCCTATGTGAATTTCGCGGCCAAGGCGCCGTGGCAGGAAGCCGTGTGCTCCTCGCTCACCGAAATGTTTGCGCCGCAGATCCACAAGGACCGCCTGGCCACCTGGCCCACGCACTACCCCTGGATCGAGGCCAGCGGCCTGGCCTATTTCCGCAGCCGCATCCCGCTCGCCAGCCGCGACGTGGAACACGGCCTGCAGGTCACGCTGAGCCACTTCAACACCCGCGAAGCGCAGCACCACGCACTGGACATCCTGCAGTTCAAGCTGGACATCCTCTGGACCATGCTGGACGCCATCGAGAAAGCCTGTCAGTGATGGACGCCCCCCTGCGCCGCTTCGCGGCCTCCCCCCAGGGGGACCACGCCTTTGGACCGGCAAAGCCGGATCTTCGGCGTGTGCTGGGATTGACACGCAAGCCGGACAGGTTTCTGCACCGCATCGAACAACCAACATGGGCACTGCGATGAGTACGTTGCCGAATCAACCCAAGCTCTCGCGCCGCTTCCGCTTGCAGTACGAAGAAGCGCAGAGCCGCTGGGTGCTGCTGTACCCCGAGGGCATGGTGCAGCTCAACGGCAGCGCGGCGGAAATCCTGAAACGCTGCGATGGCGAGCGCAGCCTGGACACCATCGTGGGCGAGCTGGAGCAGGCGTTCAACGCTGAAGGGCTGGCGCCGCAGGTCCAGGCACTTCTTGAAGAGGGACAACGCCGTGGCTGGATCGACTGACGCCCCCACCGTCGGTCAGCCCCTGTGGCTGCTGGCCGAGCTCACCTACCAGTGCCCGCTGCACTGCGTGTTTTGCTACAACCCGACGCAGCACGCGCGCATCAAGGACGAGATGAGCACCGCGCAGTGGGTCGACGTGATGACCCAGGCGCGCAAGCTGGGCGCCGCGCAGTTGGGCTTTTCGGGTGGCGAGCCGCTGCTGCGCGACGACCTGGAGGAACTGGTGCAGGAAGCCCACCGCCTGGGCTACTACACCAACCTCATCACCTCCGGCGTGGGCCTCACGCCGACCCGCGCGCAGAAGCTGAAGGACGCCGGACTCGACCACGTTCAACTCTCGTTCCAGGACTCCACCAAGGAGCTGAACGATTTTCTGAGCCACACCAAGACCTTCGAACTCAAGCAGCGCGTGGCGCGGCTGATCAAGCAACACGACTGGCCGATGGTGATGAACTGCGTGCTGCACCGGCACAACCTGCCGCACGTGGGCAAGATCATCGAAATGGCCGTGGCGCTCGAAGCCGAGTACCTGGAACTCGCCAACACGCAGTACTACGGCTGGGCCTGGATCAACCGCGACCACCTCATGCCCACGCGCGAGGAGTTGCAGGAAGCCGAGGCGGTGGTCAACCGCTTCCGCGCCGAACAGGAAGGCAAGACCGGCCCCAGGACCCGCGTGCTGTTCGTGGTGCCCGACTATTTTGAAGAACGCCCCAAGGCCTGCATGAACGGCTGGGGCGCGGTGTTCCTCTCCATCGCGCCCGACGGCCTGGCCATGCCCTGCCACAACGCGCGCGACCTGCCGGGTCTGCAACTGCCGAACGTGAAAGACACGTCCGTCGCCGAAATCTGGCAACGCAGCAACGCCTTCAACGCCTTCCGTGGCGACAGCTGGATGAAGGCCCCCTGCCGCACCTGCGACGAACGCCACAAGGATTTCGGCGGCTGCCGCTGCCAGGCTTTCCTCATCACCGGCGACGCCACCGAGGCCGACCCGGTGTGCAGCAAGTCGCCGCACCACGAGAAGGTGGTGCAGCTGGTGAAACAGGCGCCCACGCGACGCAACATCCCGATCGTGTTCCGCAGCGATGCCGAATCCAGGCTGTTGCACGCCGAACCCAACGCATGAACCCACCCACGCCCGCCAGCGCCCCGCACCACCGCATGCTCGGTGCGGCGCTGGCCAGCCGCATCCCTGGCGCGCGCCACAGCCCGCTGGCATTGGAGCGCATGGAGCACGGCCTGTTCCTGCTCTGGCTGGCCTACATGGGCCTGCTGCTGTTCGGCGCCCTGCTGCTGTGGCAGGCCGGCGCCTGGCACCGTCTGGTCGAAGCCGATCCGACCGGGCTCACTGTCACCATCGTCCTGCTGTTCATCGGCTGCTCGGCCTGGGCCGGACGCCGCGCCTGGGTGCTGGGCCAGCAACGCCAGTGGCTCGACACCCATTTACACGCTGCCGGCACCTCTTCATCCGCCTGGAGCACCGAATACCACCAGGGCTGCGCCCTGCCCGGTGCCGACCGCAGCATCTGTCTCCAGGTCTTGGGCGAGCGTGCCCACGGCCCGCACGAGATGGCCTGGTGGCTCAACGGCATCCAGCTCAAGCTCGGCCTGCTCGGCAAGGTGATCGGTTTCTCCATCCTCGCGTTGCACCTGGGGCAGATGGACACGTTCGACGCCAGCCAGTCGTCGCTGCTGCTGAAGAACCTCACCGGCGGCCTCGGCATCGCCCTGCTCACCACCGTGACCGGCCTCACCGGCAACATCCTGCTCGGCCTGCAGCTCATGCGGCTGGACCGTTTTGCAGATGCGCTGGTGGCCGACACACTGGCCGCCATCCCCCCGACGACGCCACCGCAGGAGCCGCCCCATGGCGATCGGCCGAGCGGTCCGTGACACCGAAACCGACCCGTTCTACGACATGTTGTTCAACATGTTGATCGCCTTCGTCTTCTGTTTCGTCATCGCCCTGCTCTCGTTCAATCCCAAGGCCCGCAAGGCCGGCGACGTGCCGGCCAAGGCGGAGTTCATCGTCACCGTGTCCTGGCCCGACAACAACCCCAACGACGTCGACGCCTGGGTGCTGGAGCCGGGCGGCAAGACGCTGTGGTTCCGCCAGCGCGACGCTGGCATGCTGCACCTCGACCGCGACGACCGCGGCGCCAAGAACAACAGCGTCATGGTCAACGGCCGCGAGATCAGCAGCCCGATCCGGCAGGAGATCGTCACCCTGCGCGGCCTGGTGCCCGGCGAATACGTGGTCAACGCGCACTACTACGAGAGCAAGGACAAGCTGCCGGTGGACGTGTCGGTCGCGGTGGTGAAGGTCAACCCGCAGGCCGAGATCGTCTACACCGGCACGCAGCAGATTCCCGCCAAGGGCGACGAACGCACCCTCGTGCGCTTCAGCATCGACGAAGGTGGCAACGTCATCGACCTCAACACCCGACCCTTGACCATCGTTCAACGCGCCGGACTATGAAACACCCCCTGCGCCGCTTCGCGTCTTCCCCCCGGGGGACCAAACCAACGGCCCGGCAAAGCCGGCGCCTGGGTGTGTACTGGGTTGGCCCTGCTTCTTCCGTTGCGCTTCGCACGCCGGGCTGCTCACCTACTGACATGGTCTGAAAAATAATGATCCCCGCCGTTTCATCCCAGTTGCTGCTGCTCGTGCTGATGTACGCGCTGCTCGCCTTTCTGCTGCTTTGCCTGTGCCTGGCCACGCGCTGGCACTGGGGCCTGAAGGCCGCCATGGTGCTGCTGGTCAGCGGCTTCTATGTGTTTGGCCAGCAGACGCTGCTCGGCATTTCCGGTTGGCCGAGTGACGACGCTCTACCCAAGCGTTTCGTGCTGCTCGCCGCCGTGTTCGACGAACCCAGCCCGGCGCGCGACCACCCCGGCGCCATCTACATCTGGGTCAACCCCATGAAAGACAACGCGCCGCTGGCGATGCCGCGCGTGCACCGCCTGCCGTACGAGAAAGACCTGCACCGCATCCTGGGCGACGGCATGAAGAAGGCCCGCGACGGCAACACCCAGATGGGCAGCACCGAACCCAAGCGCGGCCAAGGCGGCCTGGCCTGGCTGCTGCCCGCGAGCAACGACAAGGTCGAGATCAAATTGACGGACCTGCCCCGCGCGCAGCTGCCGGAGAAATGATGAGCCCCCCCTGCGCCGCTTCGCGTCGTCCCCCCCACGGGGGGGACCCCACCAGTGGCCTGGCAAAGCCAGTTCCACGGTGGGTGCTGGGTTGCGCGCACACGTGGCTGGCTTCTGTTGTGATCGCCTTGCTCGCGACCGGGTGCGGCAACCGCAACCAGGGCAATCAGTGGTTCCCCCTGCGCGAAGGCGAAGCACAGGACTTCGTTGTGCAATACACCGGCGATGAACCGCGCGAGCCCGAACAATGGACCTTGCGCGTGACCCAACCCGAAACGTTTCAGGACCAGCCCGTCGCCGTGCGCCACCACTCCGCCGGCGTGAGCTACTACCTCAAAGTGGACGAGCAAGGCATCCGCCGCATCGCCACCCGTACCGACATCGACAATCAACCCACGGCCGACGCCGAACCGCTGTGGGTGCTGAAAGCGCCGTACCAGGTCGGTACCGAATGGACCACGCCCACCGTGCCCTACCTGATCCAGCGCAGGAACGAACACCCGCGCGACCTGAAATACACCCACAAGGCGCACATGACCTGGCGCATCGAGGCGGTGGATGACACCGTGAAGCTCGCCGACGGCACAGAACACCAACCCTGCCTGCGCGTGGTTGGTCAGGCCCGGCTGAACCTCTACACCGACCCGGTGAACGGATTCACCGACATCCCTCTGATCAGCCGTGAGTGGTATTGCCAAGGTGAGGGGCTGGTGAAATTCGAACGCGAGGAAAAGGTGCCCTCGGGTTTCCTGAGCGGAGGCCTGCTCACGGGTGAGTGGCTGCGGTGAGCGCAGACCAAAGCTGCCAGCGCTCCTTCCAGCGGATTGAAATCGGGACGGCACCCGAGGTCTCAAGGACTCCCATCTTGGCCGAGGAACTGACAGATCAGACAGGTGCGTCGATACCAAAAGTAAGTGCTGAATCGCCGGGTGCCACTTGCATTTCACGCAGGTCGGAAGACTGAAAATCCGGTACGTGCCGACACCGACACCGACACCGACATGTTCAGTCCAACCTTTTTCGGAGACACATCATGAACCAGCCCGCTTCTTTCATTCCGTTCTCGCCTTTTCGCTGGCATGCCATCAAACGAGCAACTGTGGTGCTGGCACTGGCGTCACTGACCGCCTGTGGTGGTGGCTCTGACGACGAGAACGCATTGACGAACGCCAAATCTTTCAAGGGCGTCGTTACCGACGTTGTCAGTCCATCGAGCTTCACCGTGGACGGCATCCCTGTGGACGCCTCGGGTGCACAGGCCACGCCACAGGGCCTGACAACAGGCAGTCTCGTGGAACTCCACGGTGAAGTGGTGAATGGCGTCTTTGTCGCCAGGCGCGTCGAACTGGACGACGACGATGACGACGATGACAACAACGACGATCCCAACGAACTCGAGGGTCGGGTGACTGCTTTCACAAGTCCGACCAGTTTCAGCGTGGACGGCATTCCTGTCGATGCAACCGCAGTCCCGATCACGCTCGCCCTTGGCGACGAGGTGGAAATCCATGGCGTGATCGTCAACGGTGTGATGCAGGCCAGTCGCATTGAACTCGAAGACGACGACGACGACGATGAAGACGACGACGATGAAGACGACGACGATGAAGATGACGACGACGACGAAGACCGCGATGACGACGAAGATGACGATGACAACAGCGGTCCGTCAGGGCAAAGCTGAACGGACATGCGGCTCAGTCCAGGCACCTCTGGTTCTTTGAGATTCCAGGGACGGTGGTGTCAGAGATGACGACCACCTTGCTGCCCGCCTTTGCCCAGATCCTGATCAGCCTCAGGCCAATCACCTGAAGGCGCAGGTTCATGGCGCCATCGTCCAGCATGAAAATGCTGGACGATCAGCCTGCCTTTGAAGCAGGCGGATCAATGATTGAGCTCCATCCAGGTCGACAGCCCCACCCCATCCGGATCTGGACAGGTCTGGCCCTCACAGGCTCAGCGCTTGCCTCCGCCATTCCCGCCGCCGCCACCTTTGCCTCCGCCATTCCCGCCCCCGCCATTCCCCCCGCCGCCACCTTTGCCCCCGGCGTTCCCTCCGCCGCTTGAGCGTCCACCCGCGTTGCCGCCGGCACTGGCACCACCCCCTTTGCTACCGCTGTTGCCGGCACCCTGTCCGCCACCATTGTTTCCGTTGCCCCCGGAGGCCTTGCCTCCACCCACACCGGCTCCAAGGCCGTTACCAGCGGCTGCCGCATGGCGGGTGGCGCGGGCACCAACAGTCACACCGGCCACGCGGTCGGCCTTGTCGGCCCGGTTGGCCGCGCTGACCACGGCGCCCAGGCGCAGGCCCAGGCTGTTGGCGATCTGGCCCCAGCCCATGCCACTGTCGCGCAGCGCCTGCACATCGCTGGTGGCCAAGGCGAGCTGCCCGGTGCTGGGCTCGCTGATGCCCTGCTGGCTGAGGTTGGCCCGGGCCAGTTGCAGGGTCATCTCTTGCTGACGCGTAGCCACCGCGGGGTCGGCAACCGCCACCGGTTCGACCACCACGTCCACGGTGACTTGGGCCCAGCTGGCGCCAGCGGCCAGGCAGGCAACGGCCAGCACGAGCGGGCGAAGGGTGGGGATTCGGTGTGTTGTGTTCATGAGTTTCTCCATGTGAACGAAAAGACAGACGGGATGCTACCCAGGGTAGCGGCAAGTCCCGTCACCAAATGTGACGAGATGTATGACTGAAGCACCGCACGACCCGCCTTGCGGGCCGGCCAATGAAGCACAACCACCAAGAAAACCTCGCCGGCTTCAGGTGGCGTTAAGCAACGGCCCGCATCGTTGCGCTGGCGGTGCAAGGGCACCCACCAACAGCCGATCCCGGTTTGGGGTCAGCAGCGTCACCACAAACACCCACAGAGGACACCAAGGCATGAACCACTCCCACACACTCCCCAACCGTTCCCCATTGGCAGCGCTGCGGCTGCTGTCTGCCTCATTGCTCATGGCCGGCCTGGTCGCCTGCGGCGGCGGCAGCGACGGCGACACCACCGCCGCAGCCAAGTCGTACAAGGGCACGGTGACCAGCTTTGACAGCCCGCAGAGCTTCAGCGTTGACGGCATCCCGGTCGATGCCAGTGGCTCCAATGCCGTGCCCCAGGGCATGGCCACGGGAACCCGGGTCGAGATTCAGGGCGAGATGGTCAACGGCAGGCTGCAGGCCCGACGCGTCGAGCTCGATGACAACGACGACACCGACGACGACAACACAGACCCCAACGAACTCGATGGCCGCGTGACGGCCTACTCAGGGCCTACCCGTTTCAGTGTGGATGGCATTGCCGTCGACGCGAGCGCCGTCCCCACCACCCTGGCCATCGGCATGCGCGTCGAGGTGTACGGAGCGATGAGCAACGGCACGATGGTGGCCAGCCGTGTCAAGGTCGAAAACCAGAGTGGTTCCGATGACAACGCGGACGACGACAACGAAGACAACGACGCCAACGATGACTCGGACAGCGGCAACGACGACCTCTGCGACGCCGTGGACAAATCGGCCTGTGAGGACGACAGCAAGGATTGAATGAGGCCTGAACGCGGGCGCCTTGCGAAAGACCATGCGGCCCCGCAGGTTCAAGCTTCAGCCACCTGTTCCACCGCAGGTCGCAGCGTGTCACCCAGCAGCTTCACCAGGTCATCGAGCACGCGGGTTTTCTCCAGCACGTGGCACACGCCCTGTGCGGCCGCGCGGGCGCGCAGTTCGTCGCTGACGTAGCCCGAGACCAGGATGGTCGGCAGGCCCGGGCGCATGCGGCGGATGGCGGTGATCACGTCGAGCCCGGAGTGCTGGGGCATGTTGTAGTCGGTCACCACAATGTCGAAGGCCTGCGGGTCGGCGCGCACCACGGCCATGGCCTGCTCGGGCTCGCTGTGGTGCGACACGCGGTAACCGTGGCGCGCGAGCAGCTTTTCCAGCATGGCGGACATGAGCAGGTCGTCTTCGATCAGCAACACCCGTTCGCCTTGCCCGAGTCCTGCTTCGGGCTGAGCCACTGTGCCGCGGGCCGGGGCGGGCGCCACTCCACCGGGCGGGGCCGGAATGAAAATGTCGAACCGGGTGCCCTGACCGGGGTGTGAATGCACGCCGATGGCGGCATCGTGCGAGCGCACGATGCCGTGCACCACGGAGAGCCCCAGCCCCGTGCCCTTGCCCACCGGCTTGGTGGTGAAGAAGGGTTCGAAGATGCGCTGGCGCACCTGATCGTCCATGCCGCTGCCGTTGTCCTGCACCCACAGGCGCACATGGCGCCCGGGCAGCAGGCCCAGGGGCATGGCCGCGGCGGCACCGAGCACCACGGTGTCCAGCCCCACTTCAATGCGCCCACCCTGGTCGCCCAGCGCATGCCAGGCGTTGGTGCAGAGGTTGAGCAGCACCTGTTCAAACTGGGTGCGGTCGATCTCGGCGCTGGCCTCGGGGTCGTCGATGCATTCGATCAGCTGCACGCCGGCCGGCAGAGTGGAACGCAGCAGCGACAAGCTTTCACGCAGCACCGGCAGCACGGGCTGCACCTGGCGCCGGGCGGCGTCGCGCCGGCTGAAGCTCAGGATGCGGTCGACCAGGTTCCTGGCCCGGTCGCTGGCCTTGATGATCTGGTCCAGGCTGAGCGCCACATCGGCCGGGTTGCCGCCCTTGAGGTCTTCACGGGCCATGTGGGCGTTGCCCAGGATGGCCGCAAGCACGTTGTTGAAGTCGTGGGCGATGCCGCTGGCCAGCGTGCCGATGGACTCCATCTTTTGCACTTCGCCCAGCTGCTGTTCCAGCCGGCGCCGGGCCTCCTGTGCTTCGGTGCGGTCGGTGACGTCGGTGAGCAGGCCATCCCACACGATGAGGCCACCGTCCAAGACGCGCGGCGCAGACACCAGATGAATGCGGCGCACGCTGCCGTCGGGCCGGCGGAAGCGTGCTTCGCAGTCGAACACCTGCAGTGCTTCGGCGCAGCGCTGTTCGGCGGCGGCGAGGCTGGCCATGTCGTCCGGGTGGACGCTGCCGTACATCGTGATCGGGTCACGCAGCACATCGGCCACGGTCACACCGCAGACGCGTTCCACCGAGTCGGACACCTCGGTGAAGCGGCGATGGCCATCGGGTTCCATCACCACCTGGTACAGCACGGCGTTCTGCAGGTTGGCGCCCAGCGCGTGCATGCGGGCCTGGCTTTCACGCACCCGGGCTTCCGAGAGGCGCAGGGCTTCGAAAGGGGCACGGATGCTGGTGATGAAGGTGGCGCGGTAAAGCAGGGCGTAGGCCGTCACCTTGTAGAGGTGGCCCACCACGTTCTGGAAATCCGAGGGTGCCACATAGGCCGTGAAGGCAAATCCACCCAGACCCATGAAGAGGCAAGAGAGTGCGAGCAGAGCGTGTTGCCGCGATTGTTCGGATTTCGCCCGGCGCCACAGCACCAGCGCGAGCAGGCCGTTGAGCCCTACCAGCACGTACTCGTAGCCCGCCTTGAAAGGCGTCACGCCCTGCCCCGGCACAAAGGTGACGGGAAACAGATCGAGCGCGAAAGAGCCAAAGGCGATGATGACCAACGCCACCGCCAGGCCAATGCCCAGCAAGGCCGCCCGGGGCCAGCGGGGTGCCAGGCCCGCCGCGACGGCACCCAGCGTCAAGAACTCGAAGCTGCGGCCCATGAGCCAGAAGAAGATGGCCTGGGGCGTGCTGCTCTCGGTGAGCAAGGGTGGCATGCCTTCGTAGGTCAGGGCGTGCATCAGATCGCAGCCGATGACCACCACAAAACCCGCGAGCAAGGCGTTGGCACTGTGGTCCTGCTGGCGGTCGAGGGTGTGCCAGGACACCGTGACCACCAGCGCGGCGATCACGATGGCAAACAGCTCCAGCAGCAGGTGCAGTTCGAGCATGCGGCCGGCGAGCAGACCGCTGGCGGTGTCGGGTGGGACACTGACGATGCCGACCATGCCCAGCACCGCAAGCAGGCTGAGAAAACCGTATCTGAGCGGGTGGGTGAAGGCCATACCGTCACATTAACGGAAAAATGCGCGGCCTCTTGAAAAGCGCTGCCGCGCGGTCGCGGGCCGTTCCCGGGAAGCGTTTCGAGCGCCGGAGGCGCCCGCGGCACAACTGCCCGCGCCCGCCTCACTCAATCCGCAGTTCCTGCATCCAGCGCGCCCCGGGCGCAAAGTCGTCGCGATCGAACGCGCCGTAGGGCGGCTCGTCCAGGTTGTCGGGCGGCACACCGATGCGGTTGAGGTCCACCGCCTGGGGTTTGCCCACGAGGCCGGTGGGCGTGGCCGCGAACTTGAAGATGACACCGTTCCACAGCTTGGCCCCGAAGTCGGCGGGCTGCTTGAAGAAGAACAGCAGGCTGTGCTCCAGCCAGGCGAACTGGCCGGGCGCGACGGTGCCGGGCTGCGCATAGGGATACGGCACGAAGCAGCTGATTTCCTGCGCAGCGGGCAGGCACTTGAATTCGCGCATGGAGAGGAAATGGTCGCGCATCACGGCGGGGTCCATCTGCACGCGGAAGCGGGATGTGCCCTGCCCCTGCGGCTCGAAAAACACCGCGCCGATGCGGGTGCGCTGACCATCCTTGGTGAAGGCCACCAGCGCCTTCTCGCCGCTCAGCTCGAAGGCCTGGGCACCCGCTGTGGTGCTCAGGCCACACAGCAGCGCACACGCCAGCCCCCCGCGCCAGCTTCGGCGCGCAGCGGGCGGTGTGCGCCGCGGGTTCATGGCTTGATGGTCATGACCCACTCGGCCAGGGTCTTGATGTCGGCGGGGCTCATGCCGGGGTGAGGCGGCATGGGGATACGTCCCCACTTGCCCTTGGAGCCGTACTGGATGGACTGCACCAGCGAGGCCACGGCGTCTTTGTCGTCCTTGTATTTTTCGTGCACGGCACTGTAGGCCGGACCGACCACTTTTTCGTTGGCCGAGTGACAGGAGAAGCAGCCGTTGGCCTTGGCCATTTCAATGGCGGCGGCGGCGTCGAGCGCGTGGACCGGGGCGCTGAGGCCAGCAAGGGCGGAGACAAGGATCAGAACGGGTCGCATGGCAAGGCACCTGAAAGAAGAAAAGAGAGATGGAAAACAAACACGGGACAAAAAAAGGGCGGGGTCGACCGTTCGCACGCGTGCGGCGGCCGACACCGCCCAATGTGGCAGGGCCGCCCCTTCAGGCTGCGCCCCGCTGCCGCTGAATCACTTCATCAACTTGAAGGTCCAGACCGAGCCGCCCTGTTCGAGGAAGTTGACCTTCTTGGCCACTTCACCGCCCCACAGGGGCACCGCGCCGCCCCAGCCGGAGACCACGCTCACGTACTGCTCGCCGCCTTCGGTCCAGGTGATGGGAGGTGCCACCACGCCGGAGCCGGTCTGGAACTGCCACACCACCTTGCCGGTCTTGGCATCGGCGGCCTTGAGGTAGCCTTCAGGCGTGCCCCAGAACACCAGGTCGCCCGCGGTCAGCACACCACCCCAGAGCGGGGCTTCGTTCTTGACTTCCCACTCGACCTTGCCGGTCTTGGGGTTGATGGCGCGCAGCGAACCGATGTGGTCGTCAAACAGCGGCTTGATGGTGAAACCCGCGCCCAGGTAGGCGGCGCCCTTCTTGTAGGTGATGGGCTCGTTCCAGATCTCCATGCCCCATTCGTTGGTGGGCACGTAGAACAGGCCGGTCTTCGGGCTGTAGGCCATGGGCATCTGGTTCTTGCCACCCAGGAAACCCGGCGCCGAGAACACGGACTTGCCCTTGGCACCGTCGCCACCGGCGGCCGTCGGGTCGCCCGGGCGGTTGGCCGGGTCAAAGTTCGGGCGGCCGGTCTTGAGGTCGATGCCGGTGGCCCAGGTCACCTTCTTCACGAAGGGGAAGGCGTTGAGCAGCTTGCCGTTCTCGGCGTCCATCACGTAGAAGAAGCCGTTGCGGTCGGCCTTGGCGCCGACGCGCTTGCCGTCCATGTCGAAGGTGATGAACTCGTTCACGCCGTCGTAGTCCCAGCCGTCGTTGGGCGTGGTCTGGTAGTGCCACTTGATCTGGCCGGTCTTCACGTCGATGGCGACGGTGGAAGCCGAATACAGGTTGTCGCCCTTGCGCACATGGCTGTTCCAGGGGCCGGGGTTGCCGGTGCCGAAATAGGCCAGCTTGGTCTTGGGATCGTAGCTGCCGCCCAGCCAGGTGGCCGCGCCGCCGGTCTTCCAGGTCTCGCCAGGCCAGGTGGCGTTGGTGGTGCCGGTGATGCCGTTTTCCTTGCCGTCCTTGTAGCCCATGTGGCCTTCGACCACGGGGCGCGTCCAGACCATCTTGCCGGTCTTGGGGTCGCGCGCTTCGACGCGGCCAACCACGCCGAACTCACCACCGGAGACACCGGTCATGAGCAGGCCTTCGGCGATCAGCGGCGCAGCGGTGTAGCTGTAGCCGGCGGAGTAGTCGTCGATCTTCTCGCGCCAGACCACCTTGCCGGTTTCCTGGTCGAGCGCCACCAGCTGGGCGTCCAGCGTGCCGAAGATGACGAGGTTGTCGTACAGGGCAGCGCCGCGGTTGATCACGTCGCAGCAGGGCATGATGCCTTCGGGCAGGCGGTGCTCGTACTTCCAGAGCTTCTTGCCGGTCTTGGTGTCCACCGCGTAGATGCGCGAGTAGGACGCGGTGACGAACATCTTGCCGTTGTTGACCAGCGGCTGCGACTGCTGGCCGCGCTGCTTTTCACCACCGAACGACATGGACCACACGGGCACCAGCTTGCTGATGGTTTTTTCGTTGATACCGGTCAGCGGTGAATGGCGCTGGCCCTGGGTGCCGAGGCCCCAGCTGAGCACGTTGTCGGGTGTCTTGGCGTCGTCTGCGATCATCGCGTCGGTCACCCCCTGGGCGCTGACGTGGGCCGTGGCGGCCATGACCAAAAGGCTCAATAGAGTGCGTTTCACTGGGTGGTCTCCTGCTCGTTTGTGAGGTTGATGGCTTGTGGGAACTGGCCGTGCCGCCTGACCGCTCTTCTGGCTCCAGCCCCTCCGGTCTCGGACATGCACGCGGGGAAGAAATGGCAACTTCTGTGCCAGTGCAAACCCTAGGGTTTTCACTGATCGGAATACCCCCACAACGCCACGACCGGGCCGCCGGACGGCCGCAAATGCGCCAAACCCGAACCGGGTGGCGAGACACCCTTGTGACAGTGTTCAGAAATGTCGCAGTGCCTGCGGTGCAGCGCTCCCGGGCCGCAACACGGCACGCTGCTCAGGGCCGGCGGACAGGTTCAGCCAGCACGCGCTGTTCGTAACGCGGGTACCACTGCGTGAGCGATCGGTGCAGCTCGGCGGGCTGGGCGGCCCAGCGCTTGAAACGCTCGGGCACGGGCGTGCCCAGCACCTCGCCGAGGTCGAGGCCGCGCTCGGCACTGTTCTGCATCAGGCTCGTGAGCCAGCGCAGCCAGTCCCGCGTCTGCTGCACCCCGGCCACACCGCTGTGCACCGGGCCGTGGCTGGGAACCACGGTTTTTGCGGCACCGCTGGTGATGAGCTGTTCCAGCACATCCAGACTGGCCAGCCACGCGGCGAAGTCGGCGTGCGGTGTGGTGGGCACACGTTCGGCGAACACCAGACCGCCGGCAAACAGCACGCCGGTGTGGTGGTCGAGCAGCACCAGGTCGTCGGCGGTGTGGCCGTGCAGGCGTTGGAGTTCCAGCTTGTGCTGGCCGAGCTGCAGCGTCTGCGGCAGCACGGCCTCGCGCGCGGGGGTGGACTCTGTTCCACGCATCCAGTCGCCGCAGAGTCGGTAGAGGTTGTCGGCGTAGGCCGTGCCTTCGGCCTGCATGCCGCTGATGCTGCCGGCCAGCGCCTGCGTGGGCCGGTCGGCCCAGGCCTGGTTGCCGAAGAAATAGTCGGGGTGCAGGTTGAGTTCGATCACGCGTTGCACCGGCTCACGCGTGACGCGTTCGATGGCGCGGCGCTGCTGCTCGCCGTACAGGCGCGAAGGCCCGGTGTTGATGACCACCACGCCCGCGCCGGTGGCGATGAAGGCGGTGTTGATGATGTTGCAGCCGTTGGCACGGCTGAAGTCCTGCACCGCGCCTTCGATGACCCAGGTGCCATCGGCGATCTGGCGCGGTTGCAGGTCGTAGTTGAACGCGGCGGCGTCGGGCTTGGATGCCGGCGGTGGCACGGCGATGGTCTGTGCCTGCGCCGTACCCACGAGCGCAAACGCTGTGAAAAGCAGAAGCCGCTTCACACGCCCACCTCGGCATCAATCCGGTTGCCGTTGTTGTCGCGTCCGATCAGTCGCAGGCCTGGGACCGCCTGCGGTGGCAGTTCAAAGGTGATGATCGGGTTCTCCGACACCGGTTCGTGCAAGGCCAGCTTCCACCAGGCCTGGCCCGTGCTGTCCACCAGCTGCAGCTCTTCGATGTAGAAAGCCGGGATGCCCGCGACCAGCCCCGTGTCCATCGGGTGCATCACGCGCACCCGCAGGCGCCGGCTGCCTTCGAGCACGTTGTTGAAAAACCGCGCCTGCACCTGACCCAGGGTCTTGCTCCAGGAACCGTCGGCGCGCGTGAGGCCGGGCACCGTGCAGCCACCGCCAGCCGCCTGCACCCAGGTGCTGCCCACATGCCACTGGCCGTCCTGGGTCTGCACAAAGGCGCGCACCGGCGAGGCCTGCTCCATGCGGATGCGGAAGGCCAGCATGGGCAGCGCGCGCAGAGGTTCGAAGTCCAGCACCTGACGCACCGGGTTGCGGTCCACCGCCACGCGGATGCGCGCGACACCGCCACCCACCTGGCCGAGTCCGCGCGCGTCCACCAGCAGCGGCACGTTCATCGCGTCGTCGGCAAAGGCCGGGCCCTTGATCATCACCGCGTCGGAGAACTTCGCCGTGGCCTTGCCGATCGTCTGCTCGCGCAGACTGGGGTATTGCATGGAGCCCAGCGGATCACCGCCGGTCTGGTCGTCTTGCGCGCGTAGCGCGGCGGGCACCAACACGCCAAGCAAGCCGCAACCCAGCAGATGGCGGCGTTGAATGATCGGGCTCATCCACCGCCTCCCTTGCTCTTGACCCATCCGCGTTGCGGGTCGTAGCCCCACAAAGCGGCCACGAAAAACACCACGCCGCAGCCCACCACCACCGACCACGACAAGGCCGTGAACTGCCCCACCAGCGCATAGCGCATCGCCTCCACCGCGTGCGTGAAGGGGTTCCACTCCGCCAGCCGGAGCAGCCACCAGGCACCCGATTCTTCGAGCTTCCACAGCGGGTACAGCGCGGGGCTGATGAAGAACATGGGGAAGATCACGAAGTTCATCGTGCCGGCGAAGTTCTCCAGCTGCTTCACGTACACCGAGAGCATCAGCCCGAGCGCGGCCAGCATCGTGGCGCCGCAGGCCATGGCGACCAGCAGGCCCGGCAGGTTGGCCAGCGGCACCTCGACCCCGAAGGCCCAGGCGATGGCGAGGAACACCCCCATCTGCAGCACCGAGAGGCAGGTGCCCGCGAGCAGCTTGAAGGCCAGCAACCAGCCACGCGCCAGCGGCGCGGTGAGCAGCAGGCGCATGACACCCATCTCGCGGTCGTACACCATGGACAGCGAGCTCTGCATGCCGTTGAACAGGGCCACCATGCCGAGCAGGCCCGGCACCATGTAGGCCTTGTATTCGATGTAGGTCTCGTAGGGCGGCACGATGGCGACGCCGAACACGTTGTTGAACCCGGCGGAAAACACCACGAACCACAACAGCGGCCGCACCAGCGCCGAGCCCAGGCGCGTGGGCTGGCGCAGAAAACGGTTGAGCTCGCGCCCCACCACCGCGCGCAGTGCGCGCAGCAGGTGCAGGGGCAGCGGTGGCGCAACGGCCGGCATCACGGACGCGACTTGCATGCACTCTCCTGTTCATCGACACCCAGCGTGTCGAGCACTTCCCTGGGATGCAACACGCCGTCCAGCGGCGCGGTACCGACCACGCCGTCCACATGGCTCAGGAACAGCGACTGGCGCAGCTGGCCGTCCCAGGCCCGGAACGACAGATTGCGGCCCTTGAAGCCGTCGAGCGTGGTGCTGCCCCCGCGCAGCGCCTTGAGCTGCTGCGCCACCGGCGCCTTGGGGTTCTCGGCGAGCACGGTGGCCACCGCGCGGCCCGCCGCCCAGGCCGCCCAGTCGGGTCCCCGCATCGGCCGGTCCACCAGCTTGACAAAGCGGCGCGTGAGTTGCGGGCCGCCGTAGCGCTCCCACTGCGGGTGCCAGGCCGTGGCCACCAGGCCGTTGGCACCGACCACCGGGCGCGGCCACTGCGTGGCGTAGGGCAGCAAACGCGCGAACTCGCCGTCGCTGTCCATCACCGCCACCACCTCGTGTTCGCGGTCGCCGGTGAGCAGGCGCGTGTTGCCCAGGTCACGTTCGCGCGGGTCGCCGGTGAGCTTGAACGGCTTCTGCGCCACGACCTTGATGCCAAAGCGTTTGGCCGAGCGGTTGAAGGCCTCGGTCATCAGCGCGTCGCCCGGCAACGGCCCCTGCAACAGCAGCGCCTTGCGCCAGTTGCGTGCGGCCAGGTACTGGGCCAGCGCGTCGCCGAACATGGCGCGGCTGGGGGCCGTGTGCAACAGGTGGGCGGCACACTGGGCGCCGCGCAGGCTGTCGTCGTCCAGCGCGGCGTTGAACACGATGGCACCGCCCAGTGCAGCGGGCGCGGCCTGCACCAGGGCTCGCAGCTCGGCCAGCGGCAGATCGGCCACCACGTGCTGCACCCTCAGAGCCTTCAGCTCGGCCAGCGCCTTGGGCAGCGCCGCGGCGTTGGGCAGCACCACGTCCTTCACCACCAGCTCCAGCCCGGCCGCGTCCAGCTCAAACGCCGAGTCCTCCGCCGCCAGCTTCACGCCGTCGATGGCCCGCCCGGTCGGGTGACCCGGATAGCCCTTCTCCATGCGGCGCGGCGCGTGGCGCGGGTCGCCGTCCAGCGACACCACCGCGATGGTGACCTTGGTGGCCGCGAAAACCGGCGAAGAAAGAAAGCCCGAAACGCCCAACAACGCCAACCCAGCAGCGCGCCACAGACCCCAACCCAGAATGCCGCGGAACCGGCTTTGCCGGGCCGCAGGCATTGCCCCCCCGGGGGGGTATGCGGCTAAGCGAATTGCCGCTTGCGGCGGCAATTCGGGGCGCAGCGAGCAAGCAACGGGGGGGGTCATTTAACTAAGATCGAGTGCGGCACCCGCCCGGCCGGCACCGTCTTGATCGCCTTGCCACTGGCAGCATCCACCAGCGTCATGTCGTCCGACAGTCCGTTGGCCACGTACAGCGTCTTGCCGTCCGGCGCGAAGCCCATGCCCCAGGCGCGCTTGCCGACCAGGATCTGGCTCTTCACCGCCTTGGTGGCCACGTCGATCTGCGCCACATGGTTGGCCCTGCCCAACCCGACCCAGATGCTCTTGCCATCTGGGCTGATGGTCATGCCCACGGGCGTGATGTCGGCCTGGCGCATGCCCTTGACTTCGAACTTGATCTTCTGCTTCTCGGTGTGGGTCTTCGTGTCGACCACGCTGACGGTGGCGTCGAGTTCGTTGGTCACCCAGAGTTCGGCACCATCGGGCGACAGCACGAAGCGGCGCGGGCGCTTGCCGACCTTGATGTTCTTCGTGACCTTCTTCGTGGCGAGGTCGATCACGTGGACCACGTTGGCCACCTCGGAGGTGACGTAGGCCGTCTTGCCGTCGGGCGTGACCAGCACGCCTTCGGGCTCACCACCGGTCTTGACCTCGAACACCGCCTTCTTCGTGCCGATGTCGTAGGCGGCCACCACGTTCTCGTCTTCGATCGACACGTAAGCGGTCTTGCCGTCGGGGCTGAGGGCAAACATCTCGGGGCTGTCGCCCAGGGGCACCGTGCCGGCCAGCTTGCCGGTGGCCACGTCCACCACACCCATGGCGTTGCTGTCGCCACAGATCACGAGGATCTGCTGGCCGTCGCCGCTGAAGCGCATGTCGCGCGGACGCTTGCAGACGTCGATGGCGCCGGTGCGCTCACCCTGGGTGTCGAAGACATAGATCTTGTTGTCCTTCTCGCTCGACACATAGACCTTGCCGGCACCCTGGGCCTGGGCCGACAAGGCGAGCGAGGCGACAGCTCCGGCGAGTGACACGGCGCGCAGGGCAGAAGCCATCGTGGCACGAAGGGGCATGAAAAGTCTCCTGTCTTTCTGGGTATCGGCGAACGGTGTTCGTCCGGCGCACGTCGAGGTGCGCACGAGCGATCAGCAAAAACGGTGCCAGGCGCACGGGAACAGAAATTGCCTGAAAACCACCGGTGCCCGGGGCTTTCCCGGGCGCTGGAGACACAGACACCGCCCCATGAGACACATACCGTCACGCCCAGCGTTCAAAAATGGCACAGGGAAAACCCTCGATGCGTTCCACCACTGCACGAACGGGGTTTCACGGCGCGGCTTCATGGGCCTGGGCGCATCGCTCGCTTTCGCATCCGCGCTGCCCCGCGCCTTGGCGCAGCCGGGCAGCCCTGCGGCCACCCCCTGGCCCACCAAACCGCTGCAGCTCATCGTGCCCTGGCCCGCGGGCGGCCAGACCGACCTGACGCTGCGCGTCCTGTGCGAGGAGGCCGAGCCGCTGCTGGGCCAGCCCATCGTGGTCATCAACAAACCGGGCGCGGCGGGCACGCAGGTGGCGCCGCTGCTCAAGGCCGCCGAGCCCGACGGCCACACCATCGGCCAGGTCCCGATCACGGTGTACCGCCACGCCCTGATGAACCATGTGCCCTGGGACCCGGTGGCCGACCTCAGCCCGATCCTGCAGGTCTCGGGCGTCACCTTCGGCGTGCTGGTGCCCGCCAGCAGCCCCTGGAAAACGCTCGCCGATCTGGTGGACTGGGCGCAGAAGCACCCGGGTGAACTGGTGCTGGGCTCGACCGGCATCGGCACCACGGCCCATCTGGCGATGGAAGAGATCTTGCTGAACCACGATGTGCGCTACGTGCACGTGCCTTACAAGGGCACGGCCGACCAGATGCTGGCGATCGCGGGCGCACAGATCATGGCCGGCGTCAATTCCACCGGTTTCGCGCCCTGGGTGGACCGCGGCCAGATGCGTCTGCTGGCCACGTTCAGCGCGCAACGCAGCCCACGCTGGCCCGAGGTGCCGACGATGCGTGAGCTCGGCTACGAGCACGCGGTCTACACCTCGCCCTGGGGCCTGGCCGCACCGCGCGGCACACCGGAGGCGGTGGTGCAGAAACTGCACGAGGTGTTCCGCCGTGCCATGTTCAGCGAGCGGCACCAGGCCGCGCTGGCCAAGTACGATCAGGGCCTGGACTACCTCAACACGCACGACTACCGGCAAGCCGTGCTGGCCACGGTGGAGCACGAAAAGCGCCTGCTCAAACGCATGAACCTGCTGGCCCGCCCGAGCAGCTGACCGCTCCACCACGAACACCCGAACGATGACAGACACCTGCCTGCTGACCGCACAGAACCTGCACAAGGCCTACAACGGCAAACCCGCTCTCAAGGGCGTCAACGTGGCGCTGCAGGCCGGTGAAATGCTGGCCCTGCTGGGGCCCAACGGCGCCGGCAAGTCCACCCTGCTGCAGCTGCTGACCGGCCTGTTCAGCCCGGACCAGGGAACGATCGTGGTGATGGGCCACGACATGCAGCGCCACCCCAGCCGCGCGCTGGCTTCGCTGGGCGTGGTGTTCCAGCAGAGCGCGCTCGACATGGACCTCTCGGTGATGGCCAACCTGCTGTTCCATACCGACCTGCACGGCCTGCCGCGCGCGGTGGCCAAGCAGCGCATCGCCGAGGGGCTGGCGGCCATGGGCCTGGGCGATCAGGCCAAGGCCGTGGTGCGCAGCCTCTCGGGCGGCACACGGCGCAAGGTGGAGCTGGTACGGGCCCTGCTGCACGAGCCGGCCGTGTTGCTCATGGACGAGGCCACGGTGGGCCTGGACCCGGCCTCGCGCCAGCACCTGCTCGACACCGTTCGCGGCCTGTGCCACACGCGCGGCATGGCGGTGCTCTGGGCCACGCACCTGATCGAAGAGGTGAAGGTCGCCGACCGCCTGATGCTGCTGCACCAGGGCACGGTGCGCTTCGACGGTTCGATCGACGCCTTCATGCAGGCATCTCAGGGCGGCGATTTCCAGACCGAGGTGCTGCGCGCACTGGAAAAGCCAGGCCTGTGAGCGCACGCACCCTCCCCCTCTCCCAGAGGGAAAGGGGGAGGGGCGGGATCAGAACGCATAGCTGGCTGTCAAACCCAGACCCCACTGCCGACCCGGCGCGGGCTCGAAGAAGCGGCGGTTGCCGTCGTTCGCGATGACCGAACCGATGTAGGCCTTGTCGGCCAGGTTGTCCAGGCGCAGCGATTCGCGCAGCTTCCAGGCGCCCAGCTTCTGCTCGAAACCCAGGCGCAGGTTGAACAGGGTGGCGGCCTCGGTGCGGTCACTGTTGAGATCGTCCACCGCCATGCCGCCCTGGTGCACCAGCTCCAGCGCGGCCGTCATGCCGGGCACGGCGCGCGGCTGCCAGGCCAGCTCGGCGAACAGCGCGCGGTCCACCGTGCCGGGAATGCGGTTGCCCTTGGCCACCGTGGCGCCACTGCTGCTGGCAAAGGCGTCGGCGAACTTCGCACTCAGCGTGGACAGCGCCACGTGCGTGCGCCACTCGGGCGCGAGCTGCCCGCTGTAGGCCAGCTCCAGGCCGGAGCGGCGGGTGCTGCCGGCGTTGGTGTAGATGGTGCGGCCCCCGCTGCTGGAGGCCACCACGATCTCGTTGCTGGTGTTGATGCGGAACAGCGCCACGTCGAGGCGGTGGCCCTCGGCCAGCTTCGTTTTCAGGCCCAGTTCCATGTGCGTGCTGCGCGCCGAGCGCAGGGCCAGGTTGGGGCCGCTGCCGTCGGCGGTGTACGCGATCTCGGTGAGCGTGGGCGTCTCGAAGCCCCGGCCCACGTTGGCGTAAAGGTTGGTGTCGGCGCTCAGGTGGCGCGTGATGCCCAGCACCGGGTTGGTGGCGCTGAAGTCGACCTCGCCGCTGTCGTCGGGGTTGCTGCCGTTGATGAAGCGGTCTTTGACGCGAAAGTCCACCCGGTTCAGGCGCAGGCCGGCTACCGCGCTCCAGTCTTCGTTGATGGCCCAGTCGGCCTGGGTGTAGAGGCCGGCGCTGTCGACGCTGTCGTCTTCGTCGCGCTTGAGATCGCCCTGCGTACCGAAGTTGTTGATGTAGCCGCGGCGCTGTTCGCTCATGCGGTCCAGGTCCAGCCCGGCGCTGAGCTGCACCTGGCCTTCACCGGCCGGGATGCGGCGCGTGTAGCGCAGGCCGGCCCCGCTGTAGCGGCGGTCCAGCTGCACGATGCCACCGGCCGCCGTGGGCGCGGTCTGCACAAACAGCGGGATGGAGAGGCGGTTGTCCAGATCGCGCTGGCCGGCGTAGACCCGCGCATTGAGGCTGCTGGCGGCGTCCAGCCGGTGGTCCAGCACCAGGCCGAGCTGGCGCTGCGACACGTCCTTGCCGGCCTTGTAAAGCGTCGAGTTGGTCACGGCCTGGCGCGGGTCGGCTTCAAACTGCTCGCGCGTCAGGCCCAATGGATCGCCCGACACCGGCTGATCGAACACATTGGCCACGACGGTCAGGCGGGTCTGCTCGCTGAGGCTCCAGCGCAGCTTGGCGTTGAGGTGCTGGCGCTCGGCCGCGCTGTTGACGCGCCAGCCATCGGTCTGGAAGTCGCTCAGGTCGACCACGTAGTTGAGCGCCCCGCTCTGCCCCGCGGCCTGCAGGCCGTAGCGGCGCAGGCCCTCGCTGCCCAGGTCGACGCTCGTGCGCAGCTCGGGCCGCTCGGGGCCGTCGGCGGTGAACACCTGCAGCACGCCCGCCGACGAGTTGCCGTACAGCTGGGCCAGCGGACCGCGCAGCACCTCGATGCGCTCGGCCGAAGGCAGGCTGATGGTGGAGGCCTGGCCCTGGCCGTCGGGCATGGTGGCGGGGATGCCGTCCACGATCAGGCGCGCGCCGCGGATGCCGAAGGGCGCACGCGAGCCGGAGCCGCGGATGGAGAGCTGCAGGTCTTGCGCGTAGTTCTGGCGGTTGAGCACCGTGATGCCGGGGATGCGGTTCAGCGACTCGGACAGGTTGACCTGCGGCCCGGCGGCCTCGATGGTCTCGCGGCCAATGCCCTGGATGGCGGCCGGCGCGTCGAAGCTCTGTTGCGCCTCACGGTTGGCGGTGACCACCACCTCCGACAGGGTCTGGGCGCCTGCCGTGCCGGCCAGGGCCATGAGGAGCGCGGCGTTCAGGCGCAGCAGGGTGAAGGTGGGGCGTGGGGTCATGTCTTGTCTCCATCAAATCCCCAGCGCACTCGTGCACGCTGGGTCGGTGGCGGTTGTTCCACCCGATTCTGGCTACAAGTTCCGTGCCACGCCTTTTGTGGTCGAAGGTGTCCGGAAATGGAACAGTCAGCTGGTGGGCCTCGTCCCACCTTCCCGGTACTCCCTGGGCCCCACGCCGAATTGCTGCTTGAAGACGCGTGTGAAATGTGAAGGGTCGGTGAACCCCCAGGCGTAGGCGATTTCAGCGATGCTGCTGTCGCGGTACGCCCGGCTGCGCAGGTCTTCCCTGCAACGCTCCAGCCGCTGCGTCCGGATCCAGACCGACGCGCTCACCCCGATCTGCGCGAACAGCATGTGCACGTAGCGGGGCGACATGTGGTTGGCGGTCGCAATGCTGGTTGGCGACAGCTGCTCGTCCTGCAGGTTGGTGAGGATGTGGTCCTGCAACTGCTTCAGGTAGCGCAACGCCAGACCGCGCTGCGGCACCTCCACCCGGTGGCTCATGGCCGCTGTCAGCAGCTCCAGCGTGGCCCGACGCACGGCCGCGTGGTCGTTTTCGGTGAACACATCGAGTTGCCTGGCCAGGCTGTCGACATGGGAGTACAGGACAGCACCAATCCCCACGCGGCTGTCGATGACCGTACCGGTGAACGCCGAACCCCGGGGCAGCCGCTCCTGCACATCGGCCCACGGCAGCACCAGCGAGACCTTGTGCAGGCGCTCCATCACGGTGAACTCGGTGGGTTGCGAGCCGCTCCAGATGAGCATGTCGCCCGCGCCCAGGCTGATGTCTTCGTCGCCGAAGTGAAACCGTTCGCGACCGGCCTTGGTGATCTGGACACCGATGTAGGGCTCCGGCGCGCGTTCGATGAACTGCGGCAGGCGCCGCCCGGTGCAGGGGTCGCAGACACATTCGACCACGCGCACACCGCTGAAATTCCGGTTGCGAACGCTGGCCGTGAACCCGTTGCCGACCGCTTGAGAGACCTGCCACTCACCGTAGTTCTCGGTGAGCGCAGCCTGCCAGGCGTCGGTGGCGTCGGAGCGGGTGAGGCCCGCGGTTGACCACTCGTGAACCGGCGCGGTATCGGCCGTTTTCGTCTTCATCAGCATCTGCGTCTCCGATGGTTCTGAGGTCTTCTGCCGGACCGTCCACACCCCTCGGCATGATAGGCCCGAGAGCGGCTGGCTCCAAGGCAAAAGGGTAGTCGGCAAGCACGGATCTCATGGGATGGGAGCGAAAGGTCAGTGGATGCAGAGCGAAGTCCCCCGGCGCGACAGCACAAGGGTTTTCACCAAAAGGCCAGGCCTTCAGCGGTAGTGGCCGTGCGTCTCCAACACCTCTATCTTGTAGCCGTCCGGGTCCAGGATGAAGAAGAAGCGCGCCAACAGCGTGTCGCCCACCTTGAACTCTTTGACCGGCAAAGGTCCGTGGCCGGCCTGCACCAGCTCTGCGTGCCGAGCCGACACATCGTCCACCACGACCGCCACATGACCGTAGCCATCGCCATGGGTGTAGGGCTCTTGACGTCCCTGGTTCCAGGTCAGCTCGATTTCGGCATCGGCCTCGGCATTGCGCAGGTACACCAGCGAAAAATCCGGGAAGTCCAGCCGGTGCGACGGGGTCAGCGCCAGCACCTCGCGGTAGAAGCGGAGGGAGGCGTCCAGATCGCGAACCCGGATCATGGTGTGGATGAGCTTGGCCATGGAGACGTGGGCGTGTCTCAGGCCGCCGTGAAGGTCTGCACAACGATCTTCTGGTGGCGAACCACCAGGGTGTCGGTCGCGATGTTCACGAACGGCTTGGCTTCCCACACCAGGTAGGCCACGTCGCGGTCAATGGCCTGCGCGTTGATCTTGAACGCCTCCCAGAACCCGGGCTTGACCGATTTCAGGAAGCCATCGAAGAAGCCCCTGATCTCCGCCACGCCTCGGTACTGCTTGTCGTGCGTGAGGATGACCGATGTCGCGCTGTAGTCGCGCATGAGCTCGTCGAGGCCTTTCGCGAAGGCGCCCAGGTGATGCGCCAGAACCTTCTGGGTGGCGCTCGACGCCTGCTCGCCAGCGGCGGCATCGCTGGACGTGGCGAGGAGCGGCAGAGCGAGCGCCAACGCGCCTCCTGCCAAAGCCTGCCGCCGGTTGAATGGGTTCATCTGTGTCATGTGGTTTCTCTGTTCAGGACAACGCAGTGAAGGTCTGGACGTGGATCTTGCCGTTGCGAATCAGCAGGGTGTCGGTGGCCAGCTTGATGAATGGCGCCGCCTCCCAAACCAGGTAAGCCGTGTCGCCACTGACGTCCTGCCGCACGATCTTGAAGGCGTCCCAGAAGCCGGGTTGAATGCCTTTCAGGAAGGCGTCAAAGAAGGCGCGAATGCCCGCCAGACCGGTGATGGTCTGGTCTTTCAGGAAGATGGACGAATGCTCCGTGTAGTCGGCAACGAGCGCGTCAAGCCCTTGGCTGAAAGCCTGAAGGTGGTGGTCGAACACCTCTTGCGCCGTTCGTACACGATCGGGTGATGCAAGTTCAGACATGGCAGTTCTCCTTGGTTTCCTTCAGCCCCAGGCGCCTTGCGCCTCTTCCCAGCCGATCACGGCGATCGGCGAGCCGTCGGGCTTGATGAAGGTCAAGGGCCCGAGGAAGGTCATGTAGAACTCGCTGTCGATGGGGAAGTTGGTGCGGTCGTGGCGCGCACCCGAAGACTCGAAACCGTAGCCGGGGGCCACGGCCGTGTCGCCACCGGCGGCCTTGCCGCCACGCACGTCCATGCGGCCCCGGGTGAGGAAGTACTCGCCGGGGCCGGCGTGAATGTGGGAGGCGAAAGACGAGCCCGCGGGGCAGTCGAAGATCGCCGTCCACGACCCCATCTCGGGCGCCACGTTGAGCAGCTTCCAGCGAATACCGCCGGTCGAGAACGCATCGGGAAAGGGCTGCCATTCAAGGGCATCGATCTGCACATACGCTTCGTTGGTTTTGGGTTTCATGGTGGTCTCCGGTGTTGAGGTGGGGCGATGCAACCAGGGCCGACCCAGATGGGATCAAGCCCCCGTTCCGGCGGCGCTTCTGGTGTTCATCTTTTGCGGTTCACTCCAGCGCGATGCCGTGCCGCAAGGTTAGGCGCGCCGCGCTGGCGCAGCCTGATCCTCCGCGCAAGGCGAATTGACCATGCGCGCACATCAGGGTTAGCACCGACGCGCACTGCGCGCGCCACCCACAACCGGGCAACCCCTAGGTTGACTCCGCGTCCAGCTCCGCCATCTCGGCCTCGGTGAACACCCGCGAGCGCGTGTGAAACGCCTTGCCCTCGGGCCCTTCGAGCGAGAAGGTGCCGCCGTGGCCCTCGATCACGTCGATGATGAGCTGCGTGTGGCGCCAGTAGGCGTATTGCGCCTTGCCGATGTAGAACGGGCAGCCGCCGATTTGGCCCAGGTACACGTCGCCCGCGCCCATGGTGATCTCGCCGGGCAGGTAGCAGTTGGCCGCGCTGTTGTCGCAGCAGCCACCCGACTGGTGAAACATCAGCTCGGGGCCGTGTTGGATCTTGAGGAACTCAATGAGTTCGACCGCGGCCGGTGTGGCAATGACTTTTTCAACCATCTCTTGTCTCCTTGTTCTGAAAAGGCAAAAAGGGGAGCCGTTGCCAGCTCCCCTTTGATCTCACTTCAATCCGGCTGGATCAGAAGAAGCCCAGCTTGTTTTCCGAGTAGGAAACGAGCAGGTTCTTCGTCTGCTGGTAGTGATCGAGCATCATCTTGTGGGTCTCGCGGCCGATGCCCGATTCCTTGTAGCCACCGAACGCGGCGTGTGCCGGGTAGGCGTGGTAGCAGTTGGTCCACACACGGCCCGCCTTGATCGCGCGGCCCATGCGGTAGGCCACGTTGCCGTTGCGGCTCCACACGCCGGCGCCCAGGCCATACAGCGTGTCGTTGGCGATTTCGAGCGCTTCGGCTTCGTCCTTGAAGGTGGTCACGGCCAGCACGGGGCCGAAGATCTCTTCCTGGAAGATGCGCATCTTGTTGTGGCCCTTGAACAGCGTGGGCTGCACGTAGTAGCCGCCTTCCAGATCACCACCCAGGTGGGCCTGACCGCCACCGGCCAACACTTCGGCGCCTTCGGCCTTGCCCAGCTCCAGGTAGGACAGGATCTTGGTCAGCTGCTCTTTGGAGGCCTGCGCGCCCATCATGCTGTCGGTGTCCAGCGGGTTGGCGTGCTGGATGGCGGCCACGCGCTTCAAGACGCGCTCCATGAACTTGTCGTAGATGGATTCTTGAATCAGCGCGCGGCTCGGGCAGGTGCAGACCTCGCCCTGGTTGAACGCGAACAGCACCAGGCCTTCGACGGCCTTGTCGAGGAAGGCGTCGTCCTTGTCCATGATGTCGGCGAAGAACACGTTGGGGCTCTTGCCACCCAGCTCCAGCGTGGCCGGGATCAGGTTGTTGGCAGCGGCCTGGGCGATCACGCGGCCGGTGGTGGTGGAGCCGGTGAAGGCGATCTTGGCGATGCGCTTGCTCGTGGCGAGCGGCATGCCGGCTTCGCGGCCATAGCCGTTGACGATGTTCAGCACGCCAGGGGGCAGCAGGTCGGCGATCAGCTCGGCCAGGATCAGGATGGAGATCGGGGTGGACTCGGCCGGCTTGAGCACCACGCAGTTGCCGGCGCCGATGGCCGGGGCCAGTTTCCAGGCCGCCATCAGGATCGGGAAGTTCCAGGGAATGATCTGGCCGACCACGCCCAGCGGTTCCTGGATGTGGTACGCCATGGTGTTCTCGTCGATCTCGCTGACGCCACCTTCCTGTGCGCGCACGCAGCCCGCGAAGTAGCGGAAGTGGTCGACGGTCAGCGGGATGTCGGCGTTGAGCGTTTCGCGTATTGCCTTGCCGTTGTCCACGGTCTCGGCGTAGGCCAGCAGCTCCAGGTTCTGCTCGATGCGGTCGGCGATCTTCAGCAGGATGTTGGAACGCGTGGCGGCGTCGGTCTTGCCCCACTTGTCGGCGGCGGCGTGGGCGGCGTCGAGCGCGAGTTCGATGTCTTCGGCGGTGGAGCGCGCGGCCTGCGTGTAGACCTGGCCACTCACGGGCGTGATCACGTCAAAGTACTGGCCCTTGCACGGCACGACCCATTTGCCGCCAATGAAGTTGTCATAGCGCGGTTTGTAGGCGATCTTGGCGCCGGCGACGCCTGGGGCTGCGTAAATCATGTTTGTCGTCCTCTGGGATGGTGAAAAAAAGGTGAATCGCCCGATGGGCTGCCTTCATCACCACAACTTCCGTGCCACGCCAGAAGACCGACTCAAATTGAGATTCCTGCTCTCTTTTCTGTCACAGCGTCACCCCGGGTGTGACAAAGCGGCGCACTGGTGTGCCAGCCTGTGCTGGCCTGGTACGGCACGGCCGTGCATAAGTTGGCCGGGTGGCGAGCACCCAAGCACGTCAGCCAGGCAGGGCCACCACCAGGGCCGAACGGGCCATGCGCGCCACGGCAGCGCGCCCGGGTTTCACCACAAACGGATGGGCCGCAAAGCCCACCCAGTGCCCGCCCCCGTCGAGCGAGAGCACCACCTCATCACGCCCTTGTCCGGGCGACACGCGCTCCACCGTGCCCTTCAGTTCGCTGATCGCCAGCTCCGCAGCATCCACGGTCCGGGACACCTTCGATGCGCGCGGCACTTCCGCCATCTCAACCGCCGTGGCCTTGCAGAGCACCAGCACCTCCAGCCCCGCATCCAGCCCCAGCAGATCGGCGCTCTCGCGGGTGAGGTTCGCCGTCAGCAGCGCCTGCCCGGGCGTGCGCAGGTGGACCCACATCATGGGATCGTCGGGCGAAGCGGGCTCACAGCGTTCCACGCGGCAAGGCAGCTGGTTGCGCATGCTGGTGCGCAGGCCCAGCCCCGTGCCCAACGAGCGCCCACCGGCAAAACGCGACAGCACGGTGTCGCGCGCCCGAGCCAGCTCGTCAGCCAGTTGCAACAGCTGCAGCCCCTGCGCCGTGATGCGCGCACCGCCCCCGCCCGCCCCGCCGACCGTGCGCTCCACCAGCGGCACACCGCTCAAGTTGGTGAGCGTGTCGATGGCCTGCCACGCGGCCTTGTAGCTGATGCCTGTGTCGCGGGCGGCCTGCGAGATGGAACCTGTCTCGCCGACGCAGCGCAACACCTCCAGGCGCTTGTCGCTCGCGGCATGGCCGAGGGCTTCGGAGAGGGCGGCTGGCGGGAGTGGCGTCATGACGGGATTGTTCCATGGGAGGTCAAGGCCACGTTGCCACAGCCATCGTCACCGCTGGCCGGCGTCTTGCTGCGTTTTGCCTTCTGGATGATGAACAGACAATGAACGCGCCATTCAGCACGCGTACAAGGTGGTTTTTCCACAATACCCGTCAACAAGGAAGCAAAACCCCCATGCCTGTCAAAGTTGCACCTGGAATCCAGCTGCTGGGCACCCGCCTTGACCGTCATGTGCCAACCCGTTGTAAAGGAGCCTCCCATGAAATCCATCCCCTCTTTGCGGCACGGCCTGCTGGTGCTGTCTCTGGGCTTGGCCGCCCTGCCCACATGGGCCGGTGACGCTTGCGAAGCGCCGCTGAATCGCTGGCAGACGCGTGAGGCTGTGCGGCAGATGGCCGCCGCACAGGGCTGGCAGATCCAGCGGCTGAAGATCGACGACGGCTGTTATGAAATTCGCGGCACCGATGCCGAAGGACGCAGCTTCAAAGCCAAGATCGACCCCGAAACCCTGAAGGTGTTGAAGATGAAGCAAGACAGGCAACAGCGTGTCCGGGAACGCGATCACGATGAGGACGGTGCTGCGCGTCAGACCCGACCGCCGCAACCGGACGACACCGCCGTGCCATCGCCTTTGTTGACCCCTGGCACCGCGCCGCGCGGCCAGATCGAGTAATCCCCCATCCCACAGGAGCATCACCATGTCCAAACCTCTGATGACCATTTTGGCCACCGCCAGCGCGCTGGCCCTTCCCGCGCTGGCCCACAGCCGCCCGCTCACGCTGACCGCCCAGCTCAAGAACTACGGCGGCGACGGCGCCTACCTGGCCGCGTACCTGACCGATGCGAAAGGCGCCTATGTGCGCACGCTGTGGGTGGCCGGTGGCAAGGCCAAGTACCACAAGCACCTGTCCGACTGGAGCCGCCTCTCGGCGGGTGATGCCAAGCGCCTGGATGGCGTGACCGGCGCCAGTGTGGGCGCGGGGCGCACGCTCAAGGTCACCGCCGATCTGGCGGATGCACTGATGGATGCGGGCTATGAAATCCGCATCGACGCCGCCGTGGAAGACATGCGGGACAGCCCGTCGGAGGTCCGCATCCCGCTGTCCAAAGCGAACGTCGGCAAGCCGCAGGCCGGCAAGCAGTACATCCAGTCGGTGACCTTCCAGCTGCAGTAAAGGGACTCGCATGAGCTGGAAAGTCATCCACCGCTGGCTGGGCCTGACCATTGGCACCCTGGCTGTGGTGCTGGGCATCACCGGCTCTGTCTTGGCGATCGACCCGGTGCAGCAGGCGTGGCAGGCGCCCGCCGCACCGGGCGATCTGCCCGTGGCCACGCTGGTGGAGCGCGTGACGCGCACCGTTCCGGATGCGGAAGAGATTCGGCACCTGCCCTCGGGTGCCGTCGTGGTGTTCAGCTTTGCCGGCGACCAGCCGCAGGCGCAGTACGTGGACCCGGCCGATGGCCGGGTACTGGGTGCGTGGCAAGCCTCGGCGCTGCCGCGCTGGGTGAAGAACCTGCACCGCTCGCTGTTGCTGGGCGATGCCGGGCGCTGGGGTGCAGCGGGCATTGCGCTGGCCATGGCTTTGTTGTGCGTCTCTGCCCTGGTGCTGTTGCTGCGGCGCATGGGCGGCTGGCGGCAGCTGGCGGCGCGGGTGCGTGGCTCGCTGGCGCAGCGCATCCACGTGGTCGCGGGCCGTGTAGTGCTCGCCGTGCTTTGCCTGACATCGCTCACGGCACTGACCATGAGCGCCTCGACCCTGGGCCTCGTGGAACTCGACGCCCGGGTCGAGCCGGAAGTGCTCTCGGTGCTCACCGGCCAGCCCGACTTGCCGGGCGCGCGGCTGGCCCCGCTGCAAAGCCTTGCGATGAAGGATTTGCGCAAGCTGAATTTTCCCGGCCCCACCGACCCGGAAGACACCTGGAACGTGGCCACCGCCCAGGGTCAGGGTTGGATCGACCGGTACTCGGGTCAGATGCTGGCCTGGCAGGACGCCACCCTGGCGCAGCGCATTTACGACTGGGCCGTGGTGCTGCACACGGGCGAAGCGTCCTGGCCCTGGGCCGTGGTGCTTGGGCTCGTGGGCGCCAGCATGCTGCTGTTCTGGCTGTCGGGCGTTGTCATCTGGTGGCAAGCGCGCCGCCAGGCGCCACGCATCACCGGCAACACCCCGCTGGCACAGGCCGACGTGCTCATCTTCGTGGCCAGCGAAGGCGGCAGCACCTGGGGTTTTGCCCAGACGCTGCAAGACGCGCTGAGCCAGGGTGGCCACCGCGTTCACACCAGCGAGCTGGAGAACTTTCAAACCACGGCCGCCACGCGGCAGGTGTTTGTGCTGGCAGCAACCTATGGTGAAGGCCAGGCCCCGGCCCACGCCAGCCACGCCCTGGAGCACATCGCCAAGCTCGGCGCCAGCGCTGTGCCGGTGACGGTGCTGGGCTTTGGCGACCGGCAGTTTCCCGCCTTCTGCGCCTTTGCCGTGGCGCTGGATCAGACGCTGCGCGCCCAGGGCTGGCCCGCATTGCTGCCACTGGAGTGCATCCACCAGCAATCGGGCCAGCAGTTCGCACGCTGGGGCGTTGCACTGGCGCAGGCGCTCGGCGAACCCCTCGTCCTGGAGCATGTACCTCGCGTGCCACCCACCACGACGCTCACGCTCGTGGCGCGCCAGGACTATCCCGGTGTCACCGGGCAGGCCACGGCGATCCTGCGCTTTGCCTGGCCGGCACAGGGACCGGGCGCACGCCTGCGCGGGCACGGTCTGGCGCGGTTTGCAGCCGGTGATCTCTTGGGCATCGTGCCACCGGGTTCGACCGTGCCGCGCTACTACTCGCTGGCGTCGGGCTGGAAAGACGGGTTCGTGGAAATCTGCGTGCGCCAGATGCCCGGCGGCCTGTGCTCGACGCACCTGCTGGGCCTGCAGATGGGGGACAGCATCACCGCCTTTGTCCGGTCCAACCCCGGCTTTGCACTGCCGCGAACGCGGCGGCCTGTGCTGCTGATCGGGGCGGGCACAGGCGTGGCGCCGCTGGCCGGCTTCATCCGCCGCAACGACAGACGCAGCCCGATGCACCTGTACTTTGGTGGGCGCGACCCGGCGCGGGACTTTTACTTCGGCTCCGACATTCAGCGCTGGCTCGACGAAGGGCGCCTGGCAACGCTGGAGACGGTCTTCTCCCGCGTGCCCGGTGGCGGCGGCTATGTGCAGGATGCCCTGCGCCGAGACGCCGAGCGCGTGCGCGACCTGGTGGCACAGGGCGCCCTCGTGCGCGTCTGCGGAAGCCGTGCCATGGCACAGGGCGTGGCGGAGACGCTGGACACGGTGCTCGCACCACTGCAGTTGAGCGTATCGACGCTGAAAGCCAAGGAGCGTTATGCCGAAGATGTCTTCTGAGCCCGCTGCGCCCTGCCAGCGCACCACCCTGCACGGTCCGACCATGGGCACACGCTGGTCTGCCACGGTCGACGCCGACCACACCGTGGACCTGGCGGCCTTGCGCCAGGACCTCGCCGCTGCGGTGGAGCTGGTGGACATGCAGATGTCGCCCTGGAAACCGGACAGCGACCTCATGCGCCTGAACCGCGCGCCCGTGGACGAGTGGGTGGACCTGCCCGCTGACATCCTGGAGGTGCTGGACTGTGCACTCGATGTCCACCGCCTGAGCGCGGGTGCCTTCGATCCGTGCGTGGGGGCGCTGGTGGATGCCTGGGGGTTTGGTGCGGTGCGCGATGCACCCGACGCGCAAGCGATCCGCGCCGCACGCCAGTCCACCCCCTCCACTGGGCACGGACGCCTGGAACTCGACAGGCCCTCTGGTCGCGCCCGCAAGCTTACGACCCTGCAACTCGACCTGTGCGGCATTGCCAAGGGCTACGCGGTGGACCGCATGGCCCAAGTGCTGCAACAGCACGGCGTGCGGCATGCGCTGGCGGCGCTGGATGGCGAGCTGCGCGCCGTGGGCACCCAGGCCAGCGGCGTGCCCTGGGCCGTGGCGCTGGAACGCCCAGAGCCCGGGCGCCGCGCGGTACACGGCGTCATCGAGCTGGAGGATCTGGCTGTGGCCACCTCGGGCGACTACCGACGCTATCTGGAAGTGGGCGATGCGCGCCTCGCGCACACCATGGACGCGCGCCGCTGCGCACCCGTGAACAACGCCGTGGCATCGGTCACCGTCCTGGCGCGCACGTGCATGCACGCGGACGCCTGGGCCACGGCCCTGCTGGTGGCGGGTCCCGACGAGGGCCTGGCCATGGCACAGCGCGTGGGGATGGATGTGCTGTTCCTGTTGCGCCGTGCTGAAGGCCTGGTCGAGGTGGGACTGGGGCGGTTTGGAAGATCCGCAGACCGTTCAAGCCTTGCACGCCCCCAAATTGAAGAAGCCAGATTGCACACCGACAAACCGGGTTTCTGATCAGCAACTGAAAAGGCACACAGGAGGCCTGCGACTCGCCGAATGTTCGCTGTCCCGTCTCGAAACCGAAAGGCGGTGGGCAGGTCTGGGTCACCAGCACGAGCGCGCCTGCATGTGAGCGATTCTGAATATGTGCGCTTCCGCACAGATGATGAGAAGCGACCTCGTCAACATGCACCGACTGCCGGCCTCTCTCACTCCCGAGGGAACGCGGGCCCAACCGTCGAGGTGCTACCCATGACCGCGTACCGAAGTCTCAAGGTGTTCAGCCATGTCGTGCTCGGTCTGATGCTGGCGGGTATCGCGTACGCCAGCACCATCAGCGTCATCTACTGGACGGGCATCAGCGTCTGACGCCGGTGCAGCCCCATGAACAAGCGTCAGGCACGTTACTTCGCGATCGGCTCAACCCTTCTCGCCACGCTGGTCTTTCTCGGTCTCACCATCGACAGCCACCGCCAGTTCCCGAAACTGACGAACGCACAGAACATCACGCCCGCGGTCACCCTGGGCAAGGATGTCTGGCACAAGAACAACTGCATCAACTGCCACACCATCTTCGGTGAAGGGGCGTACTACGCCCCCGACCTCACCAAGATCGCGCAGCAGCGCGGCGCGCCCTACCTGCGGGCCTTCCTGAAAGACCCTTCGAAGTTCTACGACGAGCAGCGCCACCGCCGGCTGATGCCCCAGCAGGACCTGAGCGATGCCGACATCGACGGCCTGATCGCGTTTCTGGACTGGGTGAGCCAGGTGGACAACCAGGACTGGCCACCGCGGCCCATCATGGTCACCGGCCTGGGCGCAACGGGAGCGAACGCCGCAAGCCCCGCCGCAGCTGTTGAAGGATCGACCGCTGCCGCGACCGCTTCCGACAAAGACCCGGTCGCCCTGGGCGAGCGTGTGTTCCGATCTGCCGCACCCGCCTGCACCGCCTGCCACGCCCTCACGCCCGGGGCCGACATGGCGGGCCCCTCGCTGGCCGGCATCGCCACACGCACGCAGGAGACGCTGGCCTCTCCCGACTACAAGGGCTCGGCCACCGACCTGGCGACCTACATCCGTGAGTCCATCACCCATCCCAGCGCACACCTGGTCGCAGGCGCGATGTACTCGGCCAACGGGGTTTCGTTCATGCCGAACACCTATCAAAAGGACCTGACACCCGAGCAACTGGCCCACCTCGCGGCCTACCTGGCGACCTTCAAGTAACGGGCTTCGAAGCCGTCCAGCCCACACAGGCCGCGGGCCACCGCCGCCATTTCTGCAGGAGTTTTCACATGCGCTACAGGTCTCAATCGGTTGCCTACTGGTATTTCGCCGTGGCCATGGTGCTGTTCGGGCTGCAGCTGGTGTTTGGCCTGCTGTCGGCCGCCAAGTACCTCGGCCCCGATCCGCTGCTGAACATCCTGCCGTTCGATGTGACCAAGGTGATCCACACCAACCTGCTGATCGTGTGGGTGCTCACCGGCTTCATGGGCGCCACCTACTGGATGGTGCCCGACGAATCGCGCACCGAGCTCTACAGCACCAAACTCGCCTACGTGCAGCTGGGCCTCTGGACCCTGATGGGCGTGACCGCCGTGGTGGGCTACCTGTTCCGCTACGGCACCGGCAACAAGCTGCTGGAACAGCCCCTGCCGCACAAGATCGTCATCGTGATCTGCATGCTGATCTTTCTCTACAACATCGGCATGACGATCTGGCGCTCCAAGCGCTTCACCACCACCGAGGGCGTTCTGGTGCTCGGCCTCGGCCTGGCCGCGCTGCTGTACCTGCCCGCGCTGCTGGAGTACGAAAACTACACCGTGTCCATCTACTACCGCTGGTGGACGATCCACCTCTGGGTCGAGGGCGTGTGGGTGATGATCCAGGGCGGTTTCCTGGCCTACCTGTTGATCCGCCTGTCCGGCGCCGACCGCGAGGTGATGGAGAAGTGGCTGTACGTGATCGTGGGCCTGGTGTTCATCGCCGGCATCCTGGGCACGGCGCACCACTACTACTGGGTGGGCGTGCCGTCGTACTGGCTGCCCATCGGCGGCGTCTTCAGCGCGCTGGAGCCCGCCGCGCTGGTGGGCATGGCCATGTTCGCGTATTCGGCCATGCGCCGCGCCGGCCTCTCGCACCCCAACACGCTGGCCCTTCACTGGACCATCGGCAGCGCGCTGTTCACCCTGTTCGGGGCCGGCCTGCTGGGCCTGGCGCACACCTTCCCCGACGTCAACAAGTGGACCCACGGCACGCTGATCACCGCCATGCACGGCCACGCTGCCTTCTACGGCGCCTACGCCATGATCGTGCTCGCGATGATCACCTACGCCCTGCCGGCCATGGCGCCGGGGCGCAGCGAGCAAGGCAGCAGCCTCGGCTACTGGGCGTTCTGGATGCAGGTCGGCGGCATGTTCGGCATGACGCTGTCGTTCGCCACCGCCGGCATCGCGCAGGTCTACCTCGAACGCATCATGGGCATGGGCTACCTCGACGCGCAGCTGAAGATCCAGGTGCACTTCGTGATGCTGATCGCCACCGGCTCGCTGTTCGCGATCGGCGTGGGGCTGTTCATCTACGACTTCTTCCGCCATGCACCGCGCTTCGATGTCGAGGCGGACCCCAGTGCGCCTCGCTCAACCAAAGCCGAAGCCATCTTGACAACCCTGTGAGTGCCCCCTTGGCCGCTCCACTGCTCCACACCGTTGGCCCACTGGACGGGTCAGATCGGTCGACCGTCGACGAGCCGTACTACCTGCCTTCGGGTGCCGAGGTGGCCGTCTTCGAGCACTGCCACGCCCTGCAACTGGCCGTGATGCTCAAAGGCCCCACCGGCTGCGGCAAGACGCGTTTTGTCGAGCACATGGCCTGGAGGCTGCGGCGCCCCCTGATCACGATCTCCTGCCACGACGACCTGAGCGCCAGCGACCTGATCGGCCGTTTCCTGATCCGCCACGACGGCACCGCCTGGCAGGACGGGCCGCTCACCCGCGCCGTGCGCGAGGGCGCCATCTGCTACCTCGACGAGGTGGTCGAAGCCCGGCAGGACACCATGGTGGTGTTGCATTCGCTGACCGACCACCGCCGCATCCTGCCCATCGACAAGACCGGTGAAACGCTGGTGGCCGCGCCCGGATTTCAGCTGGTCATCTCCTACAACCCGGGTTACCAGCGCATGCTGAAAGACCTCAAGCCCAGCACGCGGCAGCGCTTCGTGGCGCTGGACTTCGACTTTCCGCCGGCCCCGCGCGAGGCGGCGATCATCGAGAGCGAGGCCGACGCCGACCACGCCACGGCCATGGCGCTGGTGTCGCTCGGGCAACGGCTGCGCGCGCTGCGCGACCGCGGCCTGGCCGAGGTGCCGAGCACCCGTCTGCTGATCGCGGCGGCAGCGCTGGTGGTCAGCGGCATCCCGATCCGTCAGGCCTGCCTCAGCGCGGTGGTGTCGCCGCTGTCGGACGACGAAGCACTGGTGGGCGCGATGCGCGATCTGGTCGACGCCACCTTCGTCTGAGAGGCACCACCCGATGGCCGAAGCCGAGGACGTGATCACCGACGTGGCCCGGCACGCCACCGTCTTCACGCAGGCGCTGTGGCGGCGGCACCGCCCCAATGCGCCCGTCAAGCCCATGACCCAGCTGGCGGACGTGGCGCCGCGGCTGGGCCTGCTGATCGAGGCGGTGTTCGGCATCACCTACCGCTTGCGCACGGCGCAAACGCCGGCCCGCCCCACCCTGCTCGCCCAGGTGTTCCAGCGCGAAGCCTTCCCGCGCGCGCGCGCCGCGCTGCCGGCCACCGATGGAAAGTGCATCTGGTTGCCACCCGACACCGGCCTCCCGGACGCCACGCTGGCCATGGACCGCTTTCGCGCCATGGCCCTGGTGCAGGCCATGCGGGCAAGCCGGGGCAGTGCCGCCGGCCTGGATCCCGGTGCCTCGCCGCTGGTGCTCGACCTCTACCTGTTGATCGAGGCGGTGGCGGCCGACGCGGCGCTGGCGCGGCTGTTGCCCGGCATGGCGAGGGCCTTGAAGAGCCTGCGCAGCGCCGCGCTCGCGGCCCGCCCTCCTTTGTCGCAGTTCACCGCGTCGCGCCGCCCGCTGGAAGCCTGGGTGCGCGACTTGATCGCGCAGCCTTGCGAGGGGCCGAACGTGCACGCACCCATCCATACGTCGCCGGAAGAATCGGCCTGCATCGCACACCTCCTCGCGGCCGAAATGGTCCGCGACCTACCCAGCGCCGGGCGCCTGGGCCCATCGCCCCTGTTCCGCGACAGCTGGACCGGCGAGCTGCGCCCGCCCGGCGCGGCCACGGGCTCAGCGCTTGCGGGCCATGACGTGGCCGACAACGCAGCCACCCGCGCGCCGCGCAGCGCGCGCCTGACGCGCCGCCCCGAGGTGCGCGAAGGCGCCGAGCAGGAAGAAGACCAGACGCCGGGCGCGTGGATGATCCCGCCCGACGTGCCGCACGAACAGGCCGAGGACCCTTTCGGCTTGCAGCGGCCCACCGACCGCGACCAGTCGGCGGGGGCCGACGAGTTCGCCGACCTGGTGTCAGAGCTGGCGCAGGCGCGGCTGGTCTGGACCCCGGGCCAGGCTCCGGAGGTGCTGCTCTCCGATGACCCACCGGCCGTGCGGCCCCGACACACCAGCGCCACCGCGCCATACACCCCGCAGACCTTCTGCTACCCCGAGTGGGACTGGCGTACAGCGGTCTACCGCCACCCGGGCGCCACGGTGCGGCTGCTGGCCGCCCCGGCCGGCGCACAGCGGTGGGTGGACGACACCCTGGCCACGCACCGCGCGCTGCTCGGCGCCATCCGCCAGCGCTTCGCGGCCCTGCGCCCGCAGCGCACGCTGCGGCGCCGCCAGACCGACGGCGACGACATCGACCTCGAAGCCTGCGTGGAAGGCCTGGCCAACCTGCGCGCCGGCTGGCCGATGGCCGACGACCTGTATTGCTCGCAGCAGCGCACCCGGCGCGACATGGCCATCCTGATCCTCATCGACGTCAGTGGCTCCACCGACGGCTGGATCTCGAACAGCCGCCGGGTGATCGACGTCGAGCGCGAGGCCCTGCTGCTGGTGTGCATTGCCCTCGGTGCGATGGGCGAACCCTTCGCGGTGCAGGCCTTCTCGGGCAACGGGCCCGCCGCCGTGAGCCTCTGGGACATCAAGCGCTTCGACGAGCCCTACAGCCCCGCCGTGGCGCTGCGCATCGCGGCCCTCGAACCCGATCAGTACACGCGCACCGGCGCCGCCCTGCGCCACGCCAGCGCCACGCTCATGCGCGAAGGCGCCACACACCGGTTGCTGCTGCTCCTGTCCGACGGCAAACCCAACGACTGCGATGTCTATGAAGGCCGCTACGGCATCGAAGACACCCGCCAGGCCGTGACCGAAGCCCGGCTGCAGGGCATCTCGCCGTTCTGCCTGGCCGTGGACCGCCAGGCCGCGAGCTACCTGCCCGCCGTGTTCGGCGCCCAGCACCACGCCTTGCTGCAGACGCCGGCCTCGTTGCCCACCGTGCTGCTCGACTGGATGCAGCGGCTGGTGAAGTCATGAGCCTTTTTCTGAAAGCCCCCATGCACACCTTCAAGATCTACCGCTACGACCCCGATGTCGACGCCAAGCCCACCATGCAGACGCTGGAGCTCCATGTGAACCCCGGCGACCGCATGCTGCTCGACGTGCTCGTGCGCCTCAAGGCTCTGGACCCGAGCCTGTCGTTTCGGCGCTCCTGCCGCGAAGGCATCTGCGGCTCCGACGCCATGAACATCAACGGCAAGAACGGCCTGGCCTGCGTCACCAACATGAACACGCTGCCGCGTGTGGTGACGCTCAAGCCTTTGCCGGGCTTGCCGGTGATCCGCGACCTGATCGTCGACATGACCGGGTTCTTCAAGCAGTACCACTCGATCAGGCCCTACCTGATCAACGAAGCGCCCGCCCCGGAGCGGGAGCGCCTGCAGTCCACCGAGCAGCGCGAAGAGCTCAACGGGCTGTACGAATGCATCCTGTGTGCGTGCTGCTCATCGGCGTGTCCGAGCTTCTGGTGGAACCCGGACAAATACGTCGGGCCAGCCGGCCTGTTGCAGGCCTACCGCTTTCTCGTCGATAGCCGCGACACGGCCACCGCAGAGCGGCTGGACTACCTGGACGACCCTTTTCGTCTGTTCCGATGCCGCTCGATCCTAAACTGCGTCGACGTGTGCCCCAAGGGCCTGCTGCCCGCGGGGGCCATCAGCAAGATCAAGACGATGATGGCTCGGCGCAGCTTTTAGCGGTTGTCCTTGCGGCTTGGTGCCCGCACCGCCACCGCCTCTGCCGCCCACCGGGTGGTCCACCTGCGCCTGACCTCTCAGGTTGCTCAGCGTGTCAATCGCCTGCCATGCCGCCTTGTAGCTGACGCCCGCGTCGCTTGCGGCCTGCGGTATCGACCCCGCCTGTCCCACGTGGCGCAACGCCTCCAGGCAATGCCAACGCTGCTTTGGGTCCAACTGGAATCGGCAATAAGAGGCCCGTCAGTTTGTTGACGTGACGGGCTGTTTGAGGCTGGTTGCTGCCGCTGACCAAGCACGGCTGAATGTCGGCCGCTGTGGTCACCTGTCTTTCGAAGATGGAAGGGTCGAACGACCGCTGCGCCTCAGTCACCCGCCTCTCAACACACGCCAACATGGCTTAAGACTGCGAGTCTGACCTAGCAGTTGGCTCATGCGGTCGACCAGTGGCTGCTGAACAAGTCGCAGCGCTCAGGCTCCAGTTGTCGTTCTGCGACCAGCATCCCGAAAGCCTAGCGGTTGGGCTTTGCCGCGCTCGCCCGCCTGGACCGCCTCCAGCGAGCCTCCTTCGAGCAACGGCTGAAGGGGTCCGCTGCCAGGCCGCTGACGACCAAGGCACTTGTTCGGGATCGGCTCCGTTCTCAGGCTCAGCCGTGATCGGTCTATCCACCTGCTCGAAGCAGCGGCGGCCACGCTCTGTGGTTCTGTACGCCAGCAGACGGACTGCGCGCGGACTTGACCGCATGCTGGCGGCGCTGAGAAGGCCTTGCGTCGGGCGCCGCCGTCATCGGCGAGCCGGGTGCAGGGCATGCATAAACAACCAGTTGACCAAGGCCCGATCAAGAGGCCACGTACTGGTTTGACCCGCGATCAGCCAAACCATTCCCACGCCGTTATTGGCGTGTAACGCAACAAAAAAAGGCGGGATCATGAACAAGGTACATCGTGTCGTTTGGAATCGCGGTGCGGGACAGTGGGTGGTCGCGGCGGAAACGGCGCGCTCGTCGGGCAAGAGCGGCAAGGTCAACCGTTGCATGGCGGGCGCACAAACCTTGGTGGTTGGTGCGATGGCGCTTGCTGGATCCACGTTGGCGCACGCGGCCGACGAGTGCGGCCCTGCAGCGATATCGATCACCTGCGCGCTCGAAACCTACGCCAATGGCATCCTCTATTACCCGAACACCACGATCGAGAGCCTCATCCTGGACAACGCGGCCATGGTGGTGAGCACACAGGGTGTTCTTGCTGGATCGACCACGAGCGCCAACAACGTGACCGTGATGGCCAACCGGTTTTCCCAGATCAATGCGACGGCCTCGGGCGAGGAAGGGCGCGGCATCATGGCCGTGTCCAATGGGCAGGCCACTGTTCACATGACGGGTGGCCGCATCACCACGCTGGCCAGCGGGGCCCATGGCATCCTGGCCAGTTCAACACAAGGCAGCGGTGTGACGGTGGGCGGTGACATTTCCACCCTGGGCCCCGATGCGCATGGCGCCCAGGCAAACTCCAGCGAGGGCTCTGCGCAGGTGGACATGCAATCGGGTCTCGTGAGCACGGCAGGCGACAACGCAGAAGGCCTCTACGCAGTGGGTGGTGGCAGCATCGTCACCATCAGCGCGACACAAAGCGGTGGCAGCATCGTGACATCGGGTACGAACGCCGACGGCGTCATGGCGCATGCCAACAACGCCACAGCCACGGGCGTGGTCGTGCAGGCCAGCCAGACCGGCGGCACCATCGAGACATCGGGCGGCGCATCGCCTGTTTTCAACGGTTCCTCTGGCGTGGTGGCTCTGATGGAGGGCCAAGGCACGGCCACTGCCTCACAAAGCGCTGGCGCCAGCATCGTCACGCAGGGCGATTTCGGCTATGGCCTTTCTGCTACCACCGGTATCACGACAGGCCAGGGCGATGTGGACGTTGTGCAGGCGGGCAGCATCACCACCCATGGCGTCAACGCACCTGGCGTGTATGCCGCCACCCGCGATGGCCATGCCCATGTGCTTCAGGAAGCCACTGGCAGCATCACCACCCTCACCACCACCACCGCCAGCTCCAGCGGGATCCATGCCGAGTCGCCCACCAACGGCACCAGCAGCGTGACCCAGAGGGGAACCATCAACTCCAGCGGTGAAGGCATTGCCGCCAATGCCACCGGGCAAGTCTCCGTGATCCAGGAGGGCGGCTTCATCAACGCCACACTCGCCGGTGTCAACACCAACTCCACGGCGGGCGATGTGCAGGTGTCGCAAGATGCGGCCGGTCAGATCACCACCACCGATGCCAGCGCCGCTGGCATCCGGGTGCAAGCGGCGTTGGGCGACGCGGCAGTACGTCAGGATGGGCGCGTTCAGTCGGCAGGCGTCGGCATCAGCATCAGCACGCCGCAGGGCGCGGCAAACCTGGTGCGCAACGACGGTCACATCACCGCCGTGGGTGACGGGGTGCAAATCACGTCCGGAACCGCCAGCGTCACCAACACAGGCGGCAGCATCACCAGCACTGGCGGCGACGGCATCGACCTGAGTGGTGTAACGAATGGCAGCACGGTCAACAACAGCGGCAACATCACAGCGACCTCGGCGGGCAACTTCGCCATCCGTGGCAGCGCATCGGGCGACCGCGTCACCACGACCGCAGGCACCCTCCGGGGCGACATCGGTCTGGGTGCCGGCAATGACCAGCTCGTGGCCAGCGGTGGATCGCTGGTCGGTTCCACTTTCATGGACAGCGGCAACGACACCGTGCTGCTCGCCGGCAGCGTCGATATCAGCCGCGCTCCTCGGTTCGATGGCGGCGCTGGCGATGACGCCCTGACGCTCAGCGGGCTGAGCGTGCGGGGCTTCACGGGCGCAACCGACAACCTGGCCAGGGGCAACAATCTGACCGGCTGGGAGACCATCAATGTCGTCGACGGCGGCACCCTGAAACTCACAGGCGACCTGTTCGAGGCCGGACCAGCTGGCGTGCGGCAACTGAACATCGATTCAGGCGCCACCCTGGATCTCAAAGGCGGTTCTCCAGGCGTTTTCACCATCAACGGCTCGCTGGGCAACGCCGGCACTGTCACCTTTCAGGACGGTGCCGGCGACGACCAGGCCACCCTGACAGGCAACTACCTGGGCAACACCGGCAGCGTGCTCCTGTTTGACACGGTTTTCGGTGACGACGCGAGCGCCACAGACCGCCTGAACATCCAGGGCAATGTCAGTGGTCAAAGCACACTCAACATCAACAACATCGGAGGCAGCGGTGCCCAGACCACCAACGGCATCCAGCTGATCCAGGTGGACGGCAGCTCCGACAGCAGCAACTTCAGCTGGGACATTGGCAACCTGCAAGTCGGCAACTACCAATACGTGCTGCAACAGGGCAGTGCCGCAGACGCCAATGACTGGTATCTGGTCTCGGCCGTGGTGCCTTGCGAACAAAACAACACCTGCCCGGGAGAATCCGAAGGTCCGAACCCGCTCAAGACCATTGGACCCGTGGTTTACGCCCCTGGCGCGGCTGTGCCGCTTTGGCGACCGGCCATCAGCGCCTACAGCGTTGCACGCAGCATGAACGCGGATGTGGGTTTCCTGCAGACGGCCACCCTGCACCAGCGCCAGGGCGACCTGAACGTGCAAGGCGCCGAACAAGGCAAGGCCTGGGGTCGATTCCTCGCGCAAGATCTCTCCGGCAAAGGGCGGGACCGCTTCAGTTACGACCAGGAATCCCAGGGCTTCCAGTTTGGCAACGATCTGCGCAACAGCAGCGACGAGCAAGGCACCCGCAGTCGCATGGGCTGGCTGGGCCACTACGTGAGCAGCCAGACAGACACCTGGGACCGCGTGCGTCCGACCGCGGGCCTGCCAGCCGACACGGGGCTCATCAACACCAAGAGCTACGGTCTTGGCGGGTACAAAACCGAGATGAAGGCAGATGGCAGCTACACCGACTGGGTGGGGCACCTGAACCTGATCAAGAACGATTTCAGCGTCAGCTACGGCGACAAAGCCACGCAAAAAGGCTGGCAACTCGCGCTGGGTGTGGAAAAGGGCGTGCCCCTCAAGACCTTCCAGTTCGCATCGGGCACGCAGTGGACGGTGGAAGGTCAGGGGCAGGCGGTGCTGCTGCACACGCGCTACGGAGCGTTCGAAGACACGTACTCGCGCATGAAAGGCGAGAGCTTTGATGCGTTGCGAACGCGAGCCGGTGTTCGCGTGCACAACGGGCAGGCCTGGGATGGGAAAGGCCGGACGGACGAAACGCAGTATTACGGGATAGCGCACCTGGTACACGACCTGGTCAAGACCCGCCAGATGACGCTCAGCGCCAAGCAAGGCGGTGGGCAGGTCAAAGCCGGAGAGACGTTCGACCAGACCTATCTGGAGCTGGGCGTCGGGGTGCAGACCCAGACGGGTGATGCGGCGTGGCTCTGGGCCGATGCGCGCTACGAAGCGGGATTGCGAAACCGCAAGGACACCAGCAAACTGTCCCTTGGATTCAAAAAGAGCTTTTGAGCAAGGCTGCACCCGTCCAGGGACCTCTGGGAGAGTCGCCTAGCCCGTTGGCGCGGCGGAGGCCATGCCCTGCTGCAGACGGACCTTCACATGCCGGTCATGGACGGCTACTCGCTGGCCGCTTCGGTGCGTGCCGAAGAAACTGAAGGCTCTCGGCTGCCCATCATCGCGTTGACGGCCAACGCATTGCACGGCGAAGAACTGCGTTGCCGCGATGCCGGCATGGACGCTTACCTGACCAAGCCAGTGTGTTTGGCCCAGTTGAGGACTGCCATCCAGACGGCCTGCACGCTTGGGCATTGTCGCGTGCAGGTATGAACACCTAATGAGCAGCAGTGTGGCCTGTACCACTCCCGAACCCAAGCGAACACCCGCTACACTCGCTATTCCATTTTGGGATAACGAGTCCCAGCTGCCGCGTCCCGCTCCGATCCGAGGTCACCATGCCCCTGCCCTTTCGCCCTCTAGCCGTCCTGCTCTTCGCCACGCTCGTGCACAGTGCCGCCTGGTCCGCCGAAGCCCAGGTGGCCGTGGCGGCCAACTTCGCCGAGCCGATCAAGGCCATCGCGGCCGAGCTGGAAAAGACCACGGGCCACACCCTGAAGATCACGTTGGGCTCCACCGGCAAGCTCTACGCGCAGATCAGGAACGGCGCGCCGTTCGACCTGCTGCTGGCGGCCGACGCCAAGACGCCTGAGGCACTGGAGAAAGAGGGCTTGACGCAGCCGGGCAGCCGCTTCACCTACGCCACCGGCAAGCTGGTGCTGTGGTCGGCCAGCGCCACCACGGTGGATGCCCGGGGTGACATCCTCCGAAGCCCCAGCCTGGGCAAGGTGGCCCACGCGGCGCCCAAGCTGGCGCCCTACGGCGCGGCCGCGGTGCAGGCGATGGACCGGCTGGGCCTGAGCGCTTCGCTCGCGCCGAAGCTGGTGCAGGGCGAGAGCATCGGCCAGACCTACAGCTTCGTGCACACCGGCAACGCCGCGGTGGGCTTTGTGGCGATGTCGCAGGTGCTGGAGGGCGGGCGGCTCAAGGGCGGCTCGATGTGGGTGGTGCCGCAGACGCTCTACGATCCGATCCGGCAGGACGCCGTGCTGCTGAAACGCGGTGCGGGCAACGAGGCCGCGCAGGCGCTGCTCACGCTGCTCAAGAGCCCGAACGCCAAAGACCTGATCCGCTCGTTCGGCTATGACATCTGACACCGCGCGCACCCCATGCTGCTGACTCCCGCCGATCTCCAGGCCATCGGGCTGACTTTGAAAGTCGCCACGCTGACCACGGCCATCCTGCTGCTGCTGGGCGTGCCGCTGGCCTGGTGGCTGGCGCGCACCCGCTCGTGGCTCAAGACGCCGCTGGCCACAGTGGTGGCGCTGCCCATCGTGCTGCCGCCGTCGGTGCTGGGCTTTTATTTGCTGGTGGCCATGGGTCCCAACGGCCCGGTCGGCCAATGGACGCAGGCGCTCGGCCTGGGTCTGCTGCCTTTCAGTTTCACGGGCCTGGTGGTGGCCTCGGTGTTCTATTCGCTGCCGTTCATGGTGCAGCCGGTGCACAACGCCATGGAGGCCATGGGCAACCGCCCGCTGGAGGTGGCGGCCAGCCTGCGGGCTTCGCCGCTGGACACGTTTTTCAGCGTGGTGCTGCCGCTGTGCCGCCCCGGGCTGGTCACCGGCGTCATCATGAGCTTTGCCCACACGGTGGGCGAGTTCGGCGTGGTGCTCATGGTGGGCGGCAACATCCCGGGGGAAACACGCGTGGCCTCGGTGCAGATCTACGACCACGTGGAGGCGCTGGAATACGGCGACGCCCACCGCCTCGCCGCGGTGCTGCTGGTGTTTTCGTTCGCCGTGCTGTTGGCCTTGCAGCTCTACAACGCGCGCCGCCGCCGGAGCGCCTCATGACCTCCGGCCTGACCCTGCAAACCCGGCTGGTGCGCGGCGCCTTCACGCTGGCCATCGACCTCACGCTGCCGGGCCGCGGGCTGACCGCGCTGTTTGGCGCCTCGGGCTCGGGCAAGACCACCTGCCTGCGTGTGCTCGCCGGCCTGGAGCCCGCTGCCAGCGGGCGCCTGAGCGTGGGCGGCGAGCTGTGGCAGGACAGCGCCCGGGGGCTGTTCGTGCCGCCGCACCAGCGCGCGCTGGGCTATGTGTTTCAGGAAGCCAGCCTGTTTGACCACCTCAGCGTGCAGGACAACATCCGCTTCGGCTACCGCCGCACACCCGCCGCGCAGCGCCGCTACGGCTGGGACCACGGCCTGGAGCTGCTGGGCATCGGCCACCTGCTGCGGCGCATGCCCCACGAACTCTCGGGCGGCGAGCGCCAGCGCGTGGCCATGGCCCGGGCGCTGGCCACCAGCCCGCGCGTGCTGCTGATGGACGAGCCCCTGGCCGCGCTGGACGCGCCGCGCAAGGCCGAGATCCTGCCCTGGCTGGAGCAGCTGCACCAGAAGCTGGACATACCGGTGGTCTACGTGACGCACTCGGCCGACGAGGTGGCGCGCCTGGCCGACCACCTGGTGCTGCTGGAACAGGGCCGGGTGATGGCGCAAGGGCCGGTGCTGGAGCTGATGACGCGCGCCGATCTGCCGCTGGCGCACGGCGACAGCGCAGGCGCCCTGGTGGAAGCCGTCACTTGCGGCCTGCTAAGCGACAGCGACCTGTGCGAGCTGCGCTTTGACGGCGGCACGCTGCTGCTGCCACAAACCCGCGCCACACCGCTGCCGGACCGCACGCCGGTGCGCGTGCGCATCCAGGCACGGGACGTGAGCCTCTCGCTGGTGCAGCCGGAGCAGACCAGCGTGCTCAACTGCCTGCCCGCCACCGTGGCCGACGTGAGCGACGACGGCCCGGGTCAGGTGCTGGTGGGCCTGCGTCTGGGGCAGGAAACGCGCCTGCTGTCGCGCATCAGCCGGCTTTCTTGCGAGCGGCTGGGCATCGCGCCCGGCCTGCCGGTGTATGCGCAGATCAAGGGCGTGGCGATGGTGCGCTAGAAGCGGTCGGGCCGGAAGGGCTCGAGCGGAATCGACGGGGTGTGCCCCGCCAGCAACTCGGCCACCAGGTGCCCGGTGGCGCCGCTTTGTGTCAGGCCCAGGTGCCCATGCCCGAAGGCGTACACCACCTGCCGGCTGGCCTTGGCGTGCCCGATGACGGGCAGGGAGTCGGGCAGCGAGGGGCGGTAGCCCATCCACTGCGTGCCGCCCTCGGTGCGCAACCCCGGCAACAGGCGCGTGGCCTTCTCCAGCATGTGAGCCGACCGCTTGAAGTTGGGCGGCAGCTGGAGCCCGCCCAGTTCCACCGCACCACCAACCCGGATGCCGGTTGAGAGCGGGGTGACCACAAAACCATGGGCGCCGAAGATGATCTGGCGCTGGAGGTCGAAGGCCCCGGGCGGCAGGGTCGTGTTGTAGCCGCGCTCGGTTTCCAGCGGGATGGCGTCGCCCAGCTGGGCCGCAAGCTGGCGTGACCAGGCGCCGGTGGCGATCACCGCCTGTTTCGCGCGCACGGCGCCGCCCTGCGCGAGCTGCAGTTCCACACCGCCATCGCGCACGGCGATGGACCGGACTTCCGCCTGCCGCCAGCTGGCGCCCGCCTGCAGTACATGGCGCCCCAGCGCCGAAGCCACCTCGAACGGGTCGCTCACGGTTTCCCAGTGCGGCACGAAGGTGCCCACGACGATGGAGCTGGCCAGACCCGGTTGCAGCGCCCGCAGCCGCTCGCCTTTCACATGCTCGAAGGCGATGCCCGCTTCGGCGCGCAGCTGCCAGCCCGCGAGGCTGGAGCGGAACTCGGCATCGCTTTCATAGACCTGCAAGGATCCGTCCTGGCGGATCATGTGCGAGGCCTGCGCGCGGGCCAGCATGGCGTGAAACGCGGGCGCGGCCAGCCGCATCAGCTGCGTCTGGGCCTGCAGGCTCGCGCGGTAGGCCGAGGGCCGGCTGGCCATGCCAAAGCGCATGAGCCAGGGCAGCATCTGCAGCGCGTAACCCGGGCGGATGGCCAGCGGCCCCAGCGGGTCGAGCAACCAGCGCGGCGCCTGCCGCAGGATGCGCGGCGAGGCCAGGGGCAGGATGTCGGAAAAGGCCAGCGCTCCGGCGTTCTGGGCACTGGTTTCCAGCGCGATGCCTTTGCGGTCGATCAGCAGCACCGAACGGCCCTGGGCCACCAGGTGCATCGCCACCGAGAGGCCAATGATGCCGGCGCCCACCACCGCCACGTCGGCGGGTGTGGACCCGGGGTTCATCGCGGAACTCATGGGCCTGGCGACTTCAGGCCAGCGCTGCGCGGAACGCCGCAGGCAACAGGGGATCGGCGGGGTCGGCGATCAACCGCGCTTCGGCGGTGACGTAGGCGCGGCCGGTGATGCTGGGGATGACGCCGTGTTCGGTGGGCTGGTAGCTGGCCTCGAAGCGGCTGCCGATCACGCTTTCCTGCACCCAGGTCTGGCCCGGCTGCAGCTTGCCGGCCGCGGCCAGGCAGGCCAGCTTGGCGCTGGTGCCGGTACCGCAGGGGGAGCGGTCGTAGGCACCGCCGGGACACAGCACGAAGTTGCGGCTGTGCGCATCGGCCGCCAGCGCGGGGCCAAAGAACTCGATGTGGTCGATCTCGGCGCCGTCGCGCCCGGTGATGCCGTCGCGCACCAGCGCCGCCTTGACGGCCTCGGCCTGGCGGGTGAGTTCGCCGATGTTCTGCAGCGTGAGTTCGCAGGGGGTGCTGTGGCAGAGGAAGAACCAGTTGCCGCCCCAGGCGACGTCGCCCACGATCCGCCCCAGGCCGGGCACGTCGATCGCCACATCGCGCCGGAAGGCCTGGCTCTCGACGTTCTGGATCGTCACTTCGTGGGCGGACCGGAGGTCCACGCTCACCACACCGACCGGCGTCTCGAAGCGGTGGACGCCGGGCGCGATACGGCCCATGTGGGCGAGCGTGACGGCAGCGCCGATCGTGCCGTGGCCACACATGCCCAGGTAGCCGGTGTTGTTGAAGAAAATCAGGCCGGCGGCGCAGCTGGTGTCGACCGGCTCGCACAACAAGGCGCCGACCACCGCGTCGTAGCCGCGCGGCTCGTTGGCCGCCAGCACGCGGTAGTGGTCGAAGTCGCGGGCAAACAGGGCTTTGCGTTCGCTCAAAGAGCCGTTGCCCAGCGGTGGCCCGCCGGCCACCACCATGCGCGTGGGCTCACCCTCGGTGTGGGAGTCAATGACCTGCATCTCGATCCGCGTCGTGTTCGGTGCCATGGTCAGGCCCTCCCCGGCCAGCTGGCGTACCAGCGTTTGAAGAGCTCGAACTGGGCGGTGGCGTAGTTCTTCTGGCTGTCCGACAGCGCATCGCTGGGGTTGAAGTGCAGGGCATAGGCCTTGTGGCCCTGCAGCACCATCAGGTGCTTGAAGTACAGCACCAGGTCCACGCCTTCGTCAAAAGACGACAGCACCGCCAGCGCCGCCTCCAGCTCTTGCGCGCGCTGGCGGGCCAGCACGTCGCCGCCGGCCGCCTGCTCGCACAGGGCCACCAGTTGCAGCACCTCCTTGGGCAGCACGTTGCCAATGCCCGTGATGGCGCCCTTCGCGCCGCAGTTGACAAAGCCGTGGAACACCTGCGTGTCCACCCCGACCATCAGCGTCACGCCCGCATCGCGCGACGTGATGTGCTCCGCCGCGTAGCGCAAGGAGGCCGCGCCACCGAACTCCTTGAAGCCGATCAGGTGGGGAAAGCGCGAGCGCAGCTCGAAGAACAGGTCGGCCTTGGTTTCGTAGCCGTAGTAGGGGCTGTTGTAGATCACGCTGGGCAGGTCGACCGCCGCGGTCAGGATGTCGGCGAAGTGCGCGCGCTGGGCCGCCGCCGAGTTGCCACGCGACAGCACGCGGGGAATGATCATCAGGCCTTTGGCGCCGCAGGCCTTGGCGTGCGCGGCCAGCGCGCTGGCGCGGGCCGTGTTCTGCGCCCCGGTGCCCACGATCACGGGCAGGCGTGCGCGGACCAGCCGCTCGACGCCTTCCATGCGCTGCTCGTCGCTCAACAGGGGCCAGTCGCCCATGGAACCGCAGTACACCAGGGCCGACATGCCGGCCTCAATGAGGTCGCGGCCGGTGCTGACCAGGGCGTCAAAGTCCGGTTGACGGTCGGTCGTGCAAGGGGTCATCAAGGCGGGAATCGTGCCGCCGAAGATATTCCGTTTCATGGGTGGGATGCTCCGTTCAAGTGACTGTTAAGCTGCCGGCAGTCTCGCAGTTTGGGCGCGCCACGTCTTGTCGGAAAGTGGGGTGCCGACTGGGGAAATTGCACAAACGGTCGGCCCCTGAATGCCATGGATGTTTCTCTGCCATCGCCCCTGTCACCAGGGCTCCTGATCGACCACGGGTTCTTCCGGGGCGACCTGCTGTTCGACCACGTGCCCGACACGGTGTTCTTCCTGAAAGACAGGCAAGGGCGCTACACGGCGGTCAACCACACCCTGGTCGGGCGCTGCGGCTTCGAGCACAAGGCGGAGCTGATCGGCAAGACAGCGGAACAGGTGTTCCCGCTCCCGCTGGGGTCCGGGTATTCGCAACAGGACCTGCGCATCCTGCAAGGTGGCCCCGCGATCAACGCTCAGCTGGAGCTGCACCTGTACGGCAACCGGAAACCGGGCTGGTGCCTCACCTGGAAGGTCGCGGTCACCGACACGCAAGGCCAGATCGTCGGGCTGGCCGGTCTGTCGCGCGACATCCAGCAGCCCATGGGCTCCACGAACGAGACGGCTGCGGTGTCGCGCGTCATCGAGCACGTCGCGCGGCACCTGGACTCACCGCTGCATCTGGAAGAACTCGCCGCCCTGGCCGGTCTGTCGGTGTTTCAGCTGGACCAGCGCATCCGCGGCCTGTTTGGTGTGACGGCGGGTCAATACGTGCTTCGGGCGCGCATCGAGCGGGCGTGCGACCTGTTGCGCCATTCGCGCGACCCGATCAGCGAGATTGCCCTGGCGTGTGGCTACGCCGACCAGGCCTCGTTCACACGCCAGTTCCGCAAATCGGTGGGGCTCACGCCGTCAGCGTACAGAGCAATGAACTGAAATCAGCGGGAGGCTGCGGCCGCATTCGGGAAGAACAGCTGCTCGCCGCCGATCTTGTAAGAGGCGATGGCCTTCTGCCCAGCGTCGCCCGTCACCCAGTCCACGAACTTCTGGCCTTCGGCGGTTTTCACCTGCGGGTGCTTGGCGGCGCTCACGAGCATCACTCCGTACTGGTTGAACAGGCGCCTGTCGCCCTCGACCAGCACCACCATGTCGGCGCGGTTCTTGAAGTTGAGCCAGGTGCCGCGGTCGGCCAGCACGTAGGCGCCACTGCTGGCGCCGATGTTGAGGGCGGGGCCCATGCCACAGCCGCATTCCTTGTAGCCCGAACCCTTGTTGGCATCGGTGTCGGTCATCTTCCAGAAGCGCAGCTCGGCCGCGTGGGTGCCGCTCTTGTCGCCGCGCGAGATGAAGGGTGCGTTGGCCGTGGCCACTTTCTTGAGCGCGGCCACGATGTCTGTGCCCTTGGTGCCCGCCGGGTCGGCCTTGGGGCCGATCAGCACGAAGTCGTTGTACATGACCTCCTGGCGCTTCGCGGCAAAGCCATCGGCCACGAATTTTTCTTCGGCCACCTTGTCGTGCACGAACAGCACGTCGGCGTCGCCGCGGCGCGCCATGTCGATCGCCTGGCCGGTGCCCAGCGCCACCACCTTCACATCGATACCGCTGGCTTTCTTGAACTCGGGCAGCAGGTAGCTGAACAGGCCCGACTGCTCGGTGGACGTGGTGGACGCCACGACGATGCTGCTTTGCGCCAGCGCGGCGGTGCTGGCCAGCAGGCCGACAGACACGATAACGGCCGTCACGCATGCAGCGGCCCAGCCCAGGGCACCGCCGGGCCGGCTTTGCCGGACGGCCAGTGCCGCTCCCTTGAGGGGGTCGCTCGAAGCGCGGTGAGGGTGTTTCAGATCGGTCTTCATGTGGTTTCTCCTTTGACAAAAGCACTGGCCTGCGGCGAACGTTGTTCGAGCAGGTCCTGGTTGAAGAAGTCGTGCACCGGCAGATCGGCCAGCACACGCCCCTGTTCGAGATAGATCACGCGGCTGGCCAGGCGCTTGACCTGGCCGAGGTTGTGGCTGGCCAGCACCAGCGTGGGGGGCCGTCGGCCAGGCGCGGGCAGCTCGTCGCCGAAGTCGGCGATCAGCGCCTCCACGTCGCGCTTGGCGTGCGGGTCGAGGCTGGCGGTGGGTTCGTCGAGCAACCACACGTCGGGCTGCAGCGCCCAGGCGCGCGCCAGCGCCACGCGCTGCTGCTGCCCGCCCGACAGCGCGCGGCCATTGCGGTCGGCCAGGTGCACGAGGTCAACACGCACGAGTGCCTGCTGCGCACGGCCGCGCGTCTGCGCCCAGGGCACGCCGCTCAGCCACAGACCGAGCTGCAGGTTGCGCCGCACCGACATGCGCAACATATGTGGCCGCTGGAACAGCATGGCGATACGCGAGGCCTGCGGCACCCGACGCTGCCCAGAAGCGATGGGCAGCAGGCCGTGCAGGGTGCGCAGCAACGTGCTCTTGCCACAACCGTTGGGACCGACCAGCGCCACGCGTTCACCGGCTTCGATCGTGAGCGTGATGTTGCGCAGCGCTTCGACCTGGGCCGCCGGGCCCAGGCTCACGTTCACGTCGAGCAGTTCCAGCACGGCGTCCTGACGCACCATCGCGCCGGCCATGCTGCCTTCGGTGGAGCGTTCGATCCTCATGTCGTGGCCATCCGCAGGTCGCCACCGTCCAGGTGTTCGCGCCAGCGGCGCAACAGCGCCACCAGGCTGTTGAGCAGCAACACCACGGCCAGCAACACGATGCCCAGCCCGAGGGCCAGCGGCAGGTCGCCCTTGCTGGTTTCGAGTGCGATGGCGGTGGTCATGACGCGGGTGAAACCTTCGATGTTGCCGCCCACGATCATCACCGCACCCACCTCGGCGATGGCGCGGCCAAAGGCGGTGATCAGCACCGTGAGCAGGGCGTAGCGCTCGTCCCATGCCAGCAGCAGGCTGCGCAGGCCCAGGCGGGCGCCGAGCGACGACAACTGCTCGCCATGGCTGCGGTCGACATCTTCCACCACCTGGCGCGTGAGCGCGGTGACCAGTGGCAGAACCAGGATGGCCTGCGCCAGCACCATGGCCTGAAAGCTGAACAGCCAGCCCAGGAAACCCAGCGGCCCCGAGCGCGAAAGCAGCAGGTAAACCACCAGCCCCACCACCACCGCCGGCACGGCCAGAAAGGTGTTGAGCAGCGTCAGCACCACGCCCCGGCCCGCAAAGCGCGACACCCCCAGCCAGGCGCCCAGCGCCAGCCCCAGGCTGCAGGCCAGCAGACAGGCCATGGCGCTGACGGCGAGTGAGCGCAGCACGATGGCCCAGAGCCCGGCATCGCCCGAGAGAATCAGTTGCAGCGCGGTTCCCGCGCTATCGGAAAAGGTGTTCATAGGGTGCGGACGAGCTTACGTGGCCGCCGGGGGTTTGAGAGTACGTAGTGACGCGGTATGAACCCGCGTGCATAGGAAGCGGGCCAGTGGTGATGGCGCTTGAGGCACACTCGCGCCCATGAGAAAGGTCGAGCTTTCGTATTCACTCACGGCCCAGGGCACGGACCGCACGCCCCACCATGCGCTGCTGCGCAACACCATGATGGACGTGCTGCACGCCGTACGGGAGCGGGGTTCCATCTCGGGCGCAGCACGCTTTCTGGGTCTGTCGTACCGCCACGTCTGGGGCCTGCTCAAGGCCTGGGAGACCGAGCTGGGCCAGGAACTGCTGGTGTGGGAACGGGGCCAGTCGGCCCTGCTCAGCCCGTTCGGCGAGCGCCTGCTGATGGCCGAGCGGCTGGCGCAGGCGCGCCTGGGGCCGCAGATGGAAAGCCTGCGTGCCGAGCTGGAGCGTGCCTTTGCGCTGGCGTTCGAGCCCGAAACCAGCGAAGCGGGCGCCGAAGTGCTGACGCTGTACGCCAGCCATGACCACGCCCTGAACGAACTGCAGGACATCGCTGCCAGCCCGGTGGCCGGCGCGACAGGACTGCACCTGGACATCCGCTTCTGTGGCAGCGTGGACGCCATCCGCGCGCTGAACGAAGGGCGCTGCGTGCTGGCGGGTTTTCACACCCAGCCGTTCGCCGACGCGACCAGCCTGAGCGCGCGCACCTACCGCCCGCTGCTCAAGCCGGGCACACACAAGATCATCGGCTTCGCGCGCCGCTCCCAGGGCCTGATGGTGGCGCCGGGCAATCCGCTGCGCCTGTGGGACATGCGCGACGTGGCCCGGCTGCAGGCCCGCTTCATCAACCGCGCCAAGGGCACGGGCACCCGGCTGCTGCTGGAAGAGTTGCTGGCACAGGCCGGCATGGCCCCGACCGATCTGCGGGGCTTTGACCGCGTGGAAAGCTCACACGCCGCCGTGGCACAGGCGATCGCCAGCGGCGACGGCGATGCGGGCCTGGGCACCGAATACGCGGCACGCAGTCAGGGCCTGGGCTTCGTGCCACTGACCGATGAACGCTACCTGCTGGTGTGTTTGAAGTCCGCGCTGGAACTGCCCGCGGTGAAGCGCCTGCTGGCGTTGCTGGGCAGCCAGGCGTGGCAGGCGCGACTCGACAGGTTGCCTGGTTACACCAGTGACCACAGTGGCGAGGTGGCCGCCATGAAACGCCTGCTGCCCTGGTGGCGGGCTTGACCCACCCCAGAGCTTGACCCACCCCCATCGCCGGCTCGCTCCGTGTAGCCGGCTCCGTCCCTCAAGGGGCAGCACCTGCTGCCTGGCAAAGCCAGTTCCGCGGTGCTCTGGGTTGAATTTCCCTTCGACTCAAAAGGCTTCCTTCTCGGCTTCCAGATACGCCAGGCTGGTGTACTTGCCGATGTTGCTGTCGAAGCCGTCCATGGTCTTGGCGCGGCTGGCGACCCGTGGATCGCTCATCACGAGTGTCTTGGCTCCATCCAGCGGAATGCCGTCTTTCACGGCCTGAACGCAAGGTTCCCAGATACCCTTCATGAAAGTGCCATAGGTGTCGAGCAAGTCCTTGCTGCCGCGACCATGGCCGGGCACCCACAACTGCTCACCCGCAGCCTTCTTGATCGCGTCGTAGTACTTGAAAGTGCCGGGGTAGGAGCCGTCGTCGATGTTGGCGATGCGGTTCGCCATGGCGATGTCGCCCACGTAGGTCAGCTTGTCCTGCACGATCTCGAAACACAGATCGGACGGGGTGTGGGCGCGGCCGTAGTGGTGCAGTTTGATCTGCACATCGCCGTAGTCGAACACCTGGCCATGTTCGACCACCTGGTTGGGCGCCACCACCTTGGTGCCCAGCGTCGCCTGGTTGGTCCAGCGCTCCATCAGGCTGCGCCAGAGATTGCCTTCATGGCCTGCGATCTGGTCGCGCGTGTGGGCCAGCGCGTGAATCGGCAGGTCGGCGCCATAGGCGTCGGCGAAGGCGTGGTTGCCCAGCCAGTGGTCGCCGTGGTAATGGCTGTTGAAGACCGCTATCACCGGCTTGGGCGTCACGGTCTTGATCATGCGGATCGCCATCTGGCCGATCTGCACCGAAGCGCCGGTGTCCAGCACCACCACGCCTTTCTGGGTGATGGCGAAGATGATGCTGGCCATCAACCCCTGGTTTTCCTGCGTCGGAAAGCCCTCTTTGGCGTACACCATCCAGACGTGTGGCGACAGCTGCTCGGGTTTCACATCGGGTACCGGCGGCCCTTCGATGAACTCGTGCACCTGCTGGGCAAAAAGCCTCACCTCAGGAACCAGGGCCAGCCCGGCCACCCCCAACCCCGCGCCCCCCATCATGCGAAGCCACGCGCGGCGACTGCGTGGGTTGGTGGGTGGATTGAGGGTGTTGCCGGCCTGTGCCGGTGTGGACCGTTGCTTCATGGGGTGTCTCCTGTCTTTGGATCATCAAATAAGCATGTGCTTATTTTTAATCATAAGACCGGAACCGCCAGGCAGGCAAGCGGGCCGGTGACAGGGTCAGGTCGGCAGACGCAGGGCGATCTCGGCCACGAGCTGGCGCGCCAGCTGCAGCTTGGAGGCCTTGGGCAGATCGGTGGTGCCTTGGGCATCCACCAGCAGCAGGGCGTTGTCGTCCTGACCGAAGGTGTCGGGCCCGATATTGCCCACCAGCAGGGGCACGCCCTTGCGTTCGCGCTTGGCCTGGGCGTTCGCCAGCAGATCGTGGCTCTCGGCCGCAAAACCCACGCAGAACAGCTGGTGGTTCTGGGCCCGGGCGCCCGAGGCAATACCGCCCAGGATGTCCGGGTTCTCGACAAAGGACAAGGTGGGCGCCCGGCCACTGCCGTCCTTCTTGATCTTTTCGTCAGCAGACTGCGCCGGGCGCCAGTCGGCCACGGCGGCGGCCGAAATGAACACCGTCGCGGTCTGGCTCAGCACGTTGAGCGTCTTCTGCATGTTCAGCGCCGACTTCACGTTGATGCGCCCCACCCCACGCGGCGTGGGCAGGCTCACTGGACCGGCCACCAGTGTCACGTGGGCGCCCGCTTCGTGCGCCGCGCGCGCAATGGCAAAGCCCATCTTGCCGCTGGAGAGGTTGGTCAGGCCGCGCACCGGGTCGATGGCCTCGTACGTGGGGCCAGCGCTCACCAGCACCTGCTGGCCCGCCAGCACCTTGGGGGTGAAAAAGCGCACCAGCTCGTACAGCAGCTCGTCGGGTTCCAGCATGCGGCCGTCACCCGTTTCGCCGCAAGCCTGATCGCCCACGCCGACATCCAGCACGGTCGTACCGTCGGTGCGCAGCTGGGCCACGTTGCGCTGCGTGGCCGGGTGCGCCCACATCTCGCGGTTCATGGCAGGTGCAAGGATCAGCGGCACCTTTTCCAGAGGCCGCGCCAGACACATCAGGCTCAGCAGTTCGTCGGCCCGGCCATGCAGCAGCTTGGCCATGAAGTCGGCACTGGCCGGCGCCACCAGGATCGCATCGGCCTCGCGGCTGAGGTTGATGTGCGGCATGTTGTTGTCCGAGCCACCGGACGTGCGCTGGTCCCACTGCGAAGTGAACACCGGGCGACCCGACAGCGCCTGCATCGTGACCGGCGTGATGAACTGCTCGGCCGCCTCGGTCATGACCACCTGCACGGAGGCGCCCTCCTTGATCAGGGCGCGACAGAGCTCGGCCGCCTTGTAGCAGGCGATGCCGCCCGAGAGGCCCAGGACGATGTGTTTTCCGGCGAGGTCGTTCATGACCTCAATGTATCAGTTTGTATGCGGTTTTGAACAGCGCTTGCAGGCACAATGCCCCCGACAGGCCTTGCACCCGCATCACTGCGAACCGCAGTGATAATCCCCCTGCAACATCAACCAGACCTACAGACACCGCCATGCGTATCGCTCCCGCACTTCGGACCATGGGCCTTTGCGCCGCCCTCGTGACACAGGCTGCCTGCGGCGGCGGATCGGATGACTCCGAGGTCACCCCGACCGGGTCGCCATTGCCCAATCTGGCGTTCATTGACAGCGACAGCTACTTCCCGCTGGACAAGCTAAAGGCCGACGGCAGTTACTTCGTGGGCAACGAGGCCGATTTCGGGCCACGAAACCCGGCCTATGCGGCCAACAACCGCACCGAATCAAAATGGGCCATCGACACCTCGGCCAGCGTGCCGGCTGGGCATACGCTGAGCTACAGCTTCAAGGTCACAGGCGTGAACGTTGGCGCGGCCGAAGTCGCGAGCCTGACCAGCAACCTCCGGATCCAGGCGGACACCGGCCTGATCACCCAGAGCTGCACGGGCTTTCCGAATTGCTACGACAACCACAGTGCCCAGGACCATGAATTCCAGATCACGGCGACGGCCAGTGTCAATGGAAACAAGGGTTCGCTGTCCCGCAACTTCAGGTTGCGCGTGCGGGCCAACAACTGAGCGTTCTCTGACGGTCGTTCGGCCCGGTCCCATCGGGCCGCAGGCCGGCCTGGTCCGTGGGGTGCCCTCTATAATCGGCATTTCCACCTCCTGCGAGCGACCGGCTCGCCCGAGACATGACCAAATTTGTGTTCGTCACCGGCGGTGTGGTGTCCTCCCTGGGCAAGGGCATCGCTTCTGCTTCCCTGGCTGCGATCCTTGAATCGCGCGGCCTCAACGTCACCCTCATCAAGCTCGACCCGTACATCAACGTGGACCCGGGCACCATGTCGCCCTTCCAGCACGGCGAGGTGTTCGTCACCGACGACGGCGCCGAAACCGACCTGGACCTCGGTCACTATGAGCGTTTCATCGAAACGCGCATGAAGAAGACCAACAACTTCACTACCGGCAAGATCTACCAGTCGGTGCTGGAAAAAGAACGCCGCGGTGACTACCTCGGCAAGACGGTGCAGGTGATCCCGCACGTCACCAACGAGATCCAGGAATTCATCAAGCGCGGCGCCGGCATCGGCACACCCGACGCGGTGGACGTGGCCATCGTTGAAATCGGCGGCACGGTGGGTGACATCGAGTCCCTGCCTTTCCTTGAAGCCGTGCGCCAGATGAGCCTGCGCATGGGGCCGAACAACACGGCCTTCGTGCACCTGACCTACCTGCCCTGGATCGCGGCCGCCGGCGAGCTGAAGACCAAGCCCACGCAACACACGGTGCAGAAGCTGCGCGAGATCGGCATCCAGGCCGACGCCCTGCTCTGTCGCGCCGACCGCCGCATTCCGGAAGAAGAGCGCGCCAAGATTTCGCTGTTCACCAACGTGCCCGAGTGGGGCGTGATCAGCATGTGGGACGTGGACACCATCTACAAGGTGCCGCGCATGCTGCACGAGCAAGGTCTGGACGGCCTGATCTGCGACAAGCTGCGCCTGAACACGCCGCCCACCAGCCTCAAGCGCTGGGACAGCCTGGTGCACGAAACCGAACACCCGCAAGGCGAAGTCTGCATTGCCATGGTCGGCAAGTACGTCGATCTGTCCGACAGCTACAAGTCGGTCAACGAGGCCCTGCGCCACGCCGGCATGCGCAACCACGTGCGCGTGAAGATCGATCACGTGGACTCCGAGACCATGGAAGGCGCCGACGCCGTGGACAAGCTCGCGCAGTACGACGCCATCCTCGTGCCGGGCGGCTTCGGCCAGCGCGGCGTCGAAGGCAAGATCAACACCGCCCGCTTCGCCCGCGAACACCAGGTGCCTTACCTCGGCATCTGCCTGGGCATGCAGGTGGCCACCATCGAGTACGCCCGCCACGTGGCCGGCCTCGCAGGCGCCAACAGCACCGAGTTCGATCCGGCCACCCCACACCCGGTGATCGCTCTGATCACCGAATGGAAGGACGCCGATGGCAGCATCCAGACCCGCAGCGCCAGCTCCGATCTGGGTGGCACCATGCGCCTGGGCGCCCAAAGCTCCGACGTCGAGACCGGCACCCTGGCCCACAGCATTTATGGCGACGTGGTCACCGAGCGCCACCGCCACCGCTACGAGGCCAACGTCAACTACCTCGAGCGCCTGCGCAAGGCTGGCCTGGTGATCTCCGCGCTCACCCAGCGCGAGCAATTGACCGAAATCGTGGAGCTGCCCAAGGCTGTGCACCCCTGGTTCATCGGCGTGCAGTTCCACCCCGAGTTCAAGTCCACGCCCTGGAACGGACACCCCCTCTTCAACGCCTTCGTCAAGGCCGCGGTGGAACACCAGCACAGCCGCCAGACCGCCCTTGCCGCGTAACGGAACGCCCTCATGAAACTCTGCGGATTCGATGTCGGTCTGGACCAGCGCTTCTTCCTGATCGCCGGCACCTGCTCGATCGAAGGTCTGCAGATGTCGCTGGACGTGGCCGGCCAGCTCAAGGAAGCCTGTACATCGCTGGGCATTCCGCTGATCTACAAAGGCTCGTTCGACAAGGCCAACCGCTCTTCGGGAACCAGCCAGCGCGGCGTGGGCATCGATGCCGGCCTGAAGATCCTCGATGAGGTGCGCCGCCAGCTGGGCCTGCCGGTGCTCACCGACGTGCACGACACCTCACACGTGGCCGAAGTGGCCAGCGTGGTGGACGTCCTGCAGACGCCCGCCTTTCTGTGCCGCCAGACCGATTTCATCCGTGCCGTGGCGCAGTCCGGCAAGCCGGTGAACATCAAGAAGGGCCAGTTCCTCGCGCCCTGGGACATGAAAAACGTGATTGACAAGGCCCGCGATGCTGCAAGGGAAGCCGGCCTGTCCGAAGACCGTTTCCTGGCCTGCGAACGTGGCGTGAGTTTTGGCTACAACAACCTGGTGGCCGACATGACCAGCCTGGCCGAGATGCGCAAGTCCGGCGCGCCGGTGGTGTTCGACGTGACCCACTCGGTGCAGAAGCCGGGTGGCCTGGGCTCGGTCAGTGGCGGTGCCCGCGAGATGGTGCCGGTGCTGGCCCGTGCGGGTGTGGCCGCCGGGGTCGCAGGCCTGTTCATGGAAACCCATCCCAAGCCCGCCGAGGCCTGGTCGGACGGCCCCAATGCGGTGCCGCTCCAGCACATGAAGGCGCTGCTCGAAACACTGGTGGCGCTCGATGCCGTCATCAAGAAAACACCACTGCTGGAGAACAACTTCCAATGAGCGAAGCGCCGGGCCGCCCCAAGCAAGCTCGCACCGCAGCCCGTGAGGGCGAAGGTTCAACACCTTGTGCGTACATCATTGCGGAAGTGACCGTCACCAACGAAGAGCAGATGAAGATCTACCGCGAATGGAGTTCGCGCGCCATGACGGAATTTGGCGCCGAGACGCTGGTCCGCGGCGGTCGCATCGAGCCCCTCGAAGGCGACTGGCATCCGCAGCGTGTGGTCGTGCTCAAGTTCAAGGATCTGGCCACCGCGCAAGCCTACTACCACTCCGAAACCTATACCCATGCCCGCCAGTTGCGGGAAGGTGCGGGCTCGATCCGCATGTTTGCTGTCGAGGGCGTCTGAGCGTCCTCGTCTTTTTGTTTTGTTGATCCAAAGGTTGAAAACATGAGTGCAATCGTTGATATCGTCGGCCGTGAAGTCTTGGACAGCCGCGGCAACCCCACCGTCGAATGCGACGTGCTGCTGGAGAGCGGCGTGATGGGCCGTGCGGCCGTGCCATCGGGCGCCTCCACCGGCAGCCGCGAAGCCATCGAGCTGCGCGACGGTGACAAGAGCCGTTACCTTGGCAAAGGCGTCTTGAAAGCCGTCGAACACATCAACACCGAAATCTCCGAAGCCGTGCTGGGCCTTGACGCTTCCGAGCAGGCCTTCCTGGACAAGACCCTGATCGACCTCGATGGCACCGACAACAAGGGTCGCCTGGGTGCCAACGCCCTGCTCGCTGTGTCCATGGCCGTGGCCCGCGCCGCCGCCGAAGAAGCCGGCCTGCCCCTGTACCGCTACTTTGGTGGCATGAGCGCGGTGCAGATGCCCGTGCCGATGATGAACGTCATCAACGGCGGCGAACACGCCAACAACAACCTCGACATCCAGGAGTTCATGATCATCCCCGTGGGGGCGCCGAGCTTCCGCGAAGCCCTGCGCTACGGCGCCGAGGTGTTCCATGCGCTGAAGAAGATCCTGCACGACCGCGGCATCAGCACGGCCGTGGGCGACGAAGGCGGTTTTGCCCCCAACGTGGACAACCACGAAGCCGCGATCCAGATGATCCTGGAAGCCATCGACAAGGCCGGTTTTGTGGCTGGCGAGCAGATCGCCCTGGGCCTGGACTGCGCCGCTTCCGAGTTCTACAAGGATGGCAAGTACCAGCTGGCCGGCGAAGGCATGAGCCTCACCGCCCAGGAGTGGACCGACATGATGGCCAACTGGGTCGACAAGTACCCCATCATCAGCATCGAAGACGGCATGGCCGAAGGCGACTGGGACGGCTGGAAGCTCATGACCGACCGCCTGGGCAAAAAAGTGCAGATCGTCGGCGACGACCTGTTCGTCACCAACACCAAGATCCTGAAAGAAGGCATCGACAAGGGCATCGCCAACTCGATCCTTATCAAGATCAACCAGATCGGCACGCTGACCGAAACCTTTGCCGCCATCGAGATGGCCAAGCGCGCCGGCTACACCGCCGTGATCTCGCACCGCTCGGGCGAGACCGAAGACAGCACCATCGCCGACATCGCCGTCGGCACCAACGCCGGCCAGATCAAGACCGGCTCGCTGTCGCGCTCGGACCGCATGGCCAAGTACAACCAGCTGCTGCGCATCGAGGAAGATCTGGGCGACGTGGCCGTGTACCCGGGTCGCGCTGCCTTTTACAACTTGAAGTGATGTCTGCGGGCCTCTTGCAACGATAGACTCCTGCCACCATGGGTTCACGCTTCATCCCCGCCCTGCTGATCACGCTGCTGCTTGTGCTGCACGCGCAGCTCTGGTTCGGTCGGGGCAGCGTGCCCACGGTGTCCGGCATGAAGCAGGAGCTGGCCAAGCTGGAGCGAAGCAACCGCGAGGCCACACTTCGCAACGACCAGCTGGCCAGCGAGGTGCGCGACCTGCAGGAGGGCCTGGACATGGTGGAAGAGCTGGCCCGGCAAAACCTGGGCATGGTCAAGCCCAACGAGGTCTTTGTCCAGATCGCGCAGACACGGCCCTGAGCCGGTCATCCATCCCTCGTCGCGCATCACCGCCACCATGCATCGTTGAACGCGACTCCCTTGGCCACGACGATCACGCTGCTGGGCGGTGAATCCACCGGCAAGTCCGACCTGGCGCTGGCGCTGTGCCGGCACCTCAACGAAACACTCCACATCCCCACCGTGCTCGTGGCGGAACAACTCCGGCACTGGTGCGAGACCATGGGTCGTGCGCCGCGCGCCGATGAACAGTTCGCGCGCGCTGCCGAGCAGACAGCGCTCATCGCACAGGCTGCCAGCCAGCATGGCGTGGAACTCGTGGTGGCCGATACCACTTCGCTCGTGATCGCGGCCTACAGCGAGCTGTACTTCAACGACACCTCACTGCTGCCCGCCGCCCGGGCCAGACAGCGCGGTTACGGCCTGACACTGCTGATGGGGCTGGACCTGCCCTGGGTCGCCGACGGCCTGTTTCGCGACGGCCCGGCCGTGCGCGAGGCCACCGACGCGGTGCTGCGGCGCGAGCTGCAGATCGCCGGCGTGCGCTACCAGACCATCTATGGCAAAGGCCCTCAGCGCCTGCAGCAGGCCTTGAGGGCCATCGGCAACCACCTCGGCCGGCCACTGCTGGCCGACGATCCGGCGCTGCGTCTGGGCCGGGGGCGCTGGGTCTGCGACAGCTGCAGCGACCCGGACTGTGAACACCGCCTGTTCAGCCAGCTGGTGACCACCGATCACCCCAAGGACCCGCCACCATGATCCCGGCACAACCCCTGCCCGACTTCCGTTCACCCGATTTCCTGCGCGCGCACGTGCGCGACTGCATGGCCTTCTACCACCCGCGGGCCATCGACCCCAGCGGCGGTCTGTTCCATTTCTTCCGCGACGACGGCGAGGTCTACGACCGCCGCACCCGCCACCTGGTCAGCAGCGCCCGCTTCGTTTACACCTACGCCATGGCCGTGCGCTCGGGAGCCGATGCCTCGCACCGCCAGGCGCTGGTCCACGCCTTCGACTTCCTGCGCCGCGCGCACCGCGACCCCCACAGCGGCGGCTACACCTGGCTGCTGGACTGGCGCGATGGGAAAAAGACCGTGCTCGACGGCACCCAGCACGCCTACGGCCTGGCCTTCGTCCTGCTGGCCCATGCCCACGCCTTCATGGCCGGGCTGCCGGAGGCGCACGCCGGCATCGCCGAGACCTTCGAGCTGCTGGAGCAGCGCTTCTGGGAGCCGGACCACGGCCTCTACGCCGACGAAATCGGCCCCAACGGGGTGCTCAGCGACTACCGGGGGCAGAACGCCAACATGCACCTGTGCGAGGCGCTGCTGGCCGCCTTAGACGCCACCGGCGAGACCCGCTACCTGGTCCGAGCCGAGCGCCTGGCCGACCACATCTGCATCCGCCAGGCGGCGCTGGCCGATGGCCTGGTGTGGGAGCACTACCGCGCCGACTGGTCGGTCGACTGGGACTACAACAAGGACGACAAGAGCAACATCTTCCGCCCCTGGGGTTTTCAGCCCGGCCACCTGACCGAATGGGCCAAGCTGTTGCTGCTGCTCGATCAGCGCCGCCCCCGCGCCGACCACCTGCCACGTGCCCGGTTCTTCTTCGACACCGCGATGGCGAAGTCGTGGGACACGCAACACGGCGGCCTGTTCTATGGTTTCGCGCCCGACGGCAGCGTGTGCGACAGCGACAAGTACTTCTGGGTCCAGGCCGAGTCGCTGGCCACGGCAGCGCGCCTGGCCCAGGCGACCGGCGAGGCGCGCTACTGGGTCGACTACGACCGCCTGTGGGCTTACGCCTGGCAGCATTTCGTGGACCACGAACACGGTGCCTGGTGGCGCATCCTGCGCGCCGACAACTCAAAAATCAGCGATGAAAAAAGCCCCGCAGGCAAGGTGGACTACCACACCATGGGGGCTTGTTACGACGTCCTCGACACGCTGGGCCAGGGCGCGCGGCGGTTGCGCGCGACGACCTGACCCTGCCCGCCGTTCACTGAAGATTGGGCGTGGCGGGCGGCTGCGCGTGCGGCTGCAAAAACACCTGCGCCGCGTCCACCGGATCGAACCGGTACTGCGCGCCGCAGAAGTCGCAGCCCACCTCCACCTGGCCCTGCTCGGTGATGATAGATTCGATCTCGTCGCGGCCCAGGCTGCGCAGCATGCTGCTCACGCGCTCGCGCGAGCAGGTGCAGGCAAAACGCGGGCCTTCGTCGCCCACCAGGGGCTCGAAGCGGCGCAGGTCTTCTTCCCAGAACAGGCGGCGCAGGATGGTGTCGGCGTCCAGCTCCAGCAGCTCCTCGCGTTTGAGGCTGGCGGCCAGGATGGCGATGCGGTTGTAGTCCTCGTTCAGGCCGATCTGGTCTTCGTCCCTGGCCACCGCGCCGGCGCCGGCCAGGTTGGCCTCGCCCTGCAGCGGCAGGCGCTGGATCAGCAGGCCCGCCGCCACCTTGTCGTTGGCAGCCAGCACCAGGCGGGTGTCGAGCTGCTCGCTCTGCAGCATGTAGTGCTCGATCACCTCGCTGAGCTTTTCCAGCTTCTCGTGGCGGTCACCAAACAGCGGCACCACGCCCTGGTAGGGCTGCTGGCCGGGCTGGCGGTCTTTCGGATCGAGCGTGATGGCACAGCGGCCCGCGTTGTTCACGTTGACCATGTGCGAGAGCGGCGCATCGGCCGCCACCTCGCCCAACACCGTGGCGGTGGCGCGCAGGCTCAGGTCGGGCTGCACCTCGGCCACCGCGAGCTTCACCGGGCCGTCGCCCATGATCTGCATGACCAGCGCGCCATTGAACTTGATGTTGGCCTGCATCAGCGTGGCCGCGGCGGTCATCTCGCCCAGCAGTTCCTGCACCGCCGCCGGATAGCCGCCAGCCTGCTCGCGCCGCTTCAGGATATCGGTCCAGGCACCGGTCAGGCGCACCAGCATGCCGCGCACGGGCAGGCCTTCAAACATGAATTTGTGGAGTTCGGACAAGGGGTTCTTTCGATTCGGTCAACGCTGGCAGATCGGGGTCAAGCGATCTTTTTCAAGCCGCGCCGGAAGCGCTCCGCGTTCTCGACATAGTGTTTCGCGCTCTGGCGCAAGCCTTCGATCTGCTCGGGCGTGAGCTGGCGCACCACCTTGGCCGGGCTGCCGATGATCATGGAGCCGTCGGGGAATTCCTTGCCTTCGGTCACCAGCGCGCCCGCACCCACCAGGCAGTTCTTGCCGATTTTCGCGCCGTTGAGCACGATGGCGCCGATGCCGATCAGCGATTCGTCCCCCACGGTGCAGCCGTGCAGCATCACCTGGTGGCCCACGGTCACGTGGGCGCCGATGGTCAAAGGCTGCCCGTCGTCGGCGTGCAGCACGCTGCCGTCCTGGATGTTGCTGCCGGCACCGATGGTGATGGTGGCCGTGTCGCCGCGCACCGTGGTGCCGAACCACACGCTCGCGTGCTCGCCCAGACTCACATCCCCGATCACCAACGCGTTCTCGGCCACCCACGCCGAATCGGCCACGCGCGGCGCCACGCCATCAAGTTCATAAATCGCCATGCCGGGTGTCTCCAATCCTGGTTGTTGTTGCGGTGCCCGGGGGGCCACACGCGAAACCTAGAATTGTAGGGATGCAGCGCCCCGATGACCGCCCCCCGTCCGACATGCCCGGCACCAGCCTGAGGGAACGCGCCTTGCACACGCTCTGCATCCCCGCCCCGGGCGACAAAGCCCAGGCGGCTCTGGCGCTGTGGGCCGCCCTGGGTGGGTGCGCCGATGCGGATCGATGCCTCGACGCCCTGCGCCCCAACGCCACCCTGAACCCAGCGCCCGGTACACCCCTGCCGGGTCGGCCGGACCGGCCCGCCCTGGTGCCACCCATGGACGTGCCGCACCGTTCGCCCTTCACCTCCGAGGGCTTGGCGGCGCTGTTGCATGCGGTCTGCCACATCGAATTCAACGCCATCAATCTGGCCCTCGATGCGGTCTGGCGCTTCGCCGGCATGCCGACCGACTTCTACCGCGACTGGCTGCGCGTGGCCGCAGAAGAGGCCACCCACTTCGGCCTGCTGCACACGCACCTGCAAAGCCTGGGCTTCCGCTACGGTGACTTCCCAGCGCACGACGGCCTGTGGGAAATGTGCGTGAAGACGCAGCACGACATCACCGCGCGCATGGCGCTGGTGCCGCGCACGCTCGAAGCGCGCGGGCTCGACGCCACGCCGCTGATCCAGGCCCGCCTGCGCAAGGTCAACACCCCCGCAGCCCTGCGCACCGTCGACATCCTCGACGTGATCCTGCGCGACGAGATCGGCCATGTCGCCATCGGCAACCGCTGGTACGGCTGGCTCTGCGCGCAGCAGGGGCTGGACCCGCTGGCGCACTACCGCGTGCTCTCGCGCATGCACAACGCGCCCAGACTGAAACCACCTTTCAACGACGCGGCCCGGCGCGCGGCCGGCTTCAGCCAGCAGGAACTGGACTACCTGCACGGCGCCTGAGCCGCGTGACGAATCGTTTGTTGCCCGTGGCCCGCACAGCCTGTGCGGACAAGGACACCTTCACGTGCAGTGTTGCCGATTCGCGCTTATGCTGCGCCGCAGAGCCGCGTTGCATCAGGGCAGGCGGTGAGGCAATGACCTTTCCGAATATTGGCAATGAGCGTAAAACACATCCAGCTGGACGAATACCTCGGGCAGGCCTTTGACCGCATACCGGTTGCCATGGTGGTGGTCAACCTGCAGGGGGTGATCACGCGACTGAACCGGCTGGCCGAGTCCACCTTCGGCTACACCAGCGAAGAGCTGCTGGGACAACCGGTCGAGGTGCTGGTGCCCGAACGCTACCGCCATGCACATCCGGGCTACCGCCGGGGCTTCCAGACCGAAGCCACCGCCCGCCCCATGGGTGCCGGCCGCGATCTCAGCGGCCTGCGCAAGGACGGCAGCGAGTTCCCGGTGGAGATCGGCATCAACCCGGTCGAGACCGGCGAAGGCCCGATGATCCTGTCGGTGATTCTGGACCTGAGTGAACGCAAGCAAAACGAAAAGCGCATCCACGACGCCCTGCAGGAAAAAGAACTGCTGCTGGAAGAAGTGCACCACCGCGTCAAGAACAACCTGCAGGTGATCCACAGCCTGCTTGATCTGCAGGCGCTCAAGATCAAGGACCCGGATCTCGTGGCCATGTTGCGCGACAGCCAGAACCGGATCCGGTCGATGTCGATGATCCACCAGACCCTGTACCAGTCGCACGACTTCGCGCAGGTGGAGTTTCAGCAGTTTCTGGGTGAGCTGCTGCCCAATCTGATGGACTCCTACGGCATGGTGACCGGGCATGTGGCCATGGCGATCGAGGCCAACCATGTCAAGCTGCCCATCAACGAAGCGATCCCTTGTGGCCTCATCGTCAACGAACTGGTGAGCAACGCGCTCAAGCACGGCTTTCCCGCCGGGCAGAGGGGCACGGTCCGGGTGCTCATGCGGCAAGACGACGACCACCACATCGAACTCGCCATCAGCAACGATGGCATCGGCATTCCCGAGCATCAGAACCTCGAACGCAACGGTTCACTCGGCCTGCAACTGGTCCAGTTGCTCACGCGCCAGCTCCATGGCCGGCTGGACGTGCAACGCAGCGGTCCCACCTGCTTCACCTTGCGCTTTCCTCTGGAACGAAAAAAATGAACAGTCCCTCCCGCATCCTGGTGGTGGAAGACGAAAGCATCGTCGCCTTCAACCTCCAACAGCGTCTGGCGCAGCTGGGCTACGACGTGCCCGCCATAGCGGTCTCAGGTGAAGAATGCATGGAGATGGTCTCGCAGACCCTGCCCGATCTGGTGTTGATGGACATCCACATCCAGGGCGACATGGACGGCATCGAGGTGGCCTCCCGCCTGCGTGAAACCCACTCGACGCCGGTGATCTACCTCACCGCCTATTCCGAAGATTCCACGCTGGAGCGCGCGCGACAGACCCGCCCCTATGGCTACCTGCTCAAGCCCTTTTCGGAGCGCGAGCTGCATGCCACCATCCAGATGGCCTTCGAGCGATACAAGCTGGAAGTTGAACTCGTGGACAACCGGCAACTGCTCCAGCAGGCCCTGGATGCCGCGAGCATGGGTGTACTGGAAATGAACACGGCCACCTCGGCCATCACCGCTTCGCCCCGCACGGCCGATCTGCTGGGCTGGTCACCGAACCAGCCACACTGCCGGGACGACCTGCTCTCGTGCGTGGACGCCGAGGAACGGGCTGAGGTGACCGCCCGGCTGGACGAGAGCCTGGCCAAACTGAAGCGGTTCAGCGAAGAGTTTCGTGTGCTGTCCGAAGACGTCCCTCCGCGCTGGATCAAGCTCGACGCGGGCCACGCCTCCGGCCGGCGCCTGACGGGCGTGGTGCAGGACATCTCGGAACGCAAGAACAGCGAACTCCGGATGGCGCTGCTCAACGACAGCCTGGAGAGCCTGGTGGCCGAGCGCACCACGGAGCTCAAACAGTGCCTCAAAGAACTCGAAGCCTTCAGCTATTCGGTTGCTCACGACCTGCGCTCCCCGGTCCGGGTCATCGTCGGGTTCGGCCAGGAACTGATCCGGGAACACGCCAGCGAACTGGGCGTCGACAGCATCGATCTGGTCAACCGGATCGTGACAGCGGGCCAACGCATGGGGGCGCTGATCGACGCGCTCTTGCACATGTCGCGCCTGAACCAGTTGCCCATGCAACTGCGCGTGGTCAATGTCAGTGAAATCGCCAGCGAGATCGCCGCCCAGCTCATGGAGGCGGCCCCCGAACGGGTGGCGCAGGTGCGGATCGCCCCGAACCTGGAAGCCATGGCCGACCCGACCCTGGTGCGCAGCCTGCTCGACAACCTGTTGCGAAACGCCTGGAAGTTTTCTGCCCGCAAAGAGATCACCCACATCGACGTCGGCAGCAAGACCCTCAACGGCGAGACCGTTTTCTTTGTGCGCGACAACGGATGCGGCTTCGACATGGCGTCGGCGGACCGGCTCTTTGGCCCCTTCCAGCGCCTGCACCGCGAGGACGAATACGCCGGCACCGGCATCGGCCTGACCATCGTGCAGCGCATCGTCATGCGCCACGGCGGCCGGGTCTGGGCCTTTTCCGAGCCCGGCCTGGGCGCCGCGTTCCACTTCACGCTGAGCACGTGATTTGAAACACCCCCGCCGCGCTTCGCGCGACCCCCTCCAGGGGGCGGCACTGGCGGCCCGGCAAAGCCGGTTCCGCAGTGCCCTGGGCTGGACCGCTTCATGCGTTACCGGTGGCACTCCGGTCCCATGAAGAACCCATACCGTTCGCCCGCACGGTACGCCGATAATCGGGGATGACCACCGCTTCCCCGAACACTTCCCCCGCCGCGGCCTCCGCTGCCGATTTCAGCCAGTTACCGCTCACACCGGCCATGCTGGCCAACCTGCAGCAGCTCGGCTACCTGAGCATGACGGCCATCCAGGCCGCCAGTCTGCCGGCCGCTCTGCTGGGCAAGGACATCATTGCCCAGGCCAAGACCGGCAGCGGCAAGACCGCCGCTTTTGCCCTGACCCTGCTGGCCAACCTGAACCCGCGCCGCTTCGCCGTGCAGACCCTGGTGCTCTGCCCCACGCGCGAACTGGCCGACCAGGTGACCACCGAAATCCGCCGCCTGGCGCGCGCCGAAGACAACATCAAGGTCGTCACGCTGTGCGGCGGTGTGCCGCTGCGCGGGCAGCTGGCCACGCTGGAGCATGGTGCACACATCGTGGTCGGCACACCCGGCCGCATCATGGACCACCTGGAGCGCCAGAGCCTGCAACTCGACGCGCTCAACACCCTGGTGCTCGACGAAGCCGACCGCATGCTCGACATGGGTTTCTTCGACGACATCGTGAAGGTCGCGCGCCAGTGCCCGAAAGATCGCCAGACCCTGCTGTTCTCCGCCACCTACCCGGAAGGCATCGCCAAGCTGGCCGCGCAGTTCATGCGCGATCCCGTCACGGTGACGGTGGAGGCGCAGCACGCCGGTGGCCAGATTGAACAGCGCTGGTACCAGGTGAAAGACAGTGAGCGCCTGCATGCGGTGAGCCAGCTCCTGCTGCACTTCCGCCCGGCCAGCACGCTCGCGTTCTGCAACACCAAGGCGCAGTGCCGCGATCTCGTGGCCGTGCTGCAGGCGCAAGGCATGAGCGCACTGGCGCTCTTCGGTGAACTGGAGCAGCGTGAGCGCGATCAGGTGCTGGTGCGCTTTGCCAACAAGAGCTGCTCGGTGCTGGTGGCCACCGACGTGGCCGCGCGCGGGCTCGACATCGCGAGCCTGGCCGCCGTGATCAACGTGGACGTGACGCCCGATGCCGAGGTGCACATCCACCGCATCGGCCGCACCGGCCGCGCCGGCGAAAGCGGCCTGGCGCTGAACCTGGCCAGCATGAACGAGATGGGCAGCGTGGGCAAGATCGAGCAGCTGCAGGGCCGCGAATCCGAGTGGCACGAACTGGCCGAACTGGTGCCCACCGGCAAAGGCCCGCTCGTGCCACCGATGGTCACGCTGCACATCCAGGGCGGGCGCAAGGAGAAGATCCGCCCCGGCGACGTGCTGGGCGCGCTCACCGCCGACCTTGGCTACACACGCGAACAGGTCGGCAAGATCAACGTCAACGACTGGTCCACCTACGTCGCGGTGGACCGCGCCATCGCCGAGCAGGTCGCCAGCCGATTGAACGATGGCCGCATCAAGGGCAAGAGCGTGAAGGTGCGGGTGCTGACCGATTGATGCCACCGGACCGCTGCCTGCCGCCCCCCAGAACTCCCCGAAAATAGCCCCATGAACGACACGAACACCCAACCGGCCCAACCCGCCCTGCCCGACCGCCTCTCCATCGACCCACGCAGCCCGCACCACGTGGCCGCCGTGTTCGAACACGACATCGGCATCCGCTTCAATCACAAGGAGCGCTTCGACGTGGCCGAATACTGCATCAGCGAAGGTTGGGTCAAAGTACCCTCCACCAAGACGGTGGACCGCAAAGGACAGCCCCTGCTGATCCAGCTCAAGGGCAAGGTCGAGGTGTTCTACAAGTAAACCGCCATGCACCGCCGCGTCTTGCTGACCGCCTGGATACCGCTGCTGCCCTGGATCGGCGCGGCACGGGCACAGGCCGCGCCTTCACCGGACGCGGCGCCCGCCTCGCCGCCCCGCCTGAACGTGCCGCTCGATGTGCTGCAGAGCGAGGTGGCCAAACGGTTCCCGCTGCGTTACCCGGTGGCCGGGCTGGTGAACCTAGACCTGGCGGTGCCCCAGCTGGGCTTGCTGCCGGCCTCGAACCGGCTGCGCGCCGAGATGGCGGTGAACGCGGCCGGCCCGATCCTGCAGCGCAGCCAGCCGGGCACTTTCACCGTCGATTTCGCGCTGCGCTACGAGCACAGCGATCGAACCTTGCGAGCCCACCAGCTCAAGGTGTACCGCATGCGTTTCCCCGGCCTGCCGGCCGACGCAGCGGAGCTGCTCAACACCTACGCGCCGGCGCTGGCCGAACAGTCCCTGCGCGAAGTGGTGCTGTACCAGTTGAACGCCCAGGAAACGGCGATGGCCGACCTGCTGGGTCTGCGCCCGGGCCGCATCACCGTGACCGGTCAGGGCCTGGCGGTCGAACTGGTCACCAAACCGCTGTAGGCCCCGGCCGGTCGGCACTTCGCCGCTGGCGACGGGTGCGATACTGCGCCCGCACACGGCATTCAAACGATGACAGGGAACACAGCATGAGTGGGAGCCGATGGACCCTCTGGCGCGCCGCGAAAGTCCTGGTCTGGAGCCTCGTGGGCATCTTCGTGGGCCTGCCCGTGCTGCTCTACCTCGGTTTCCTGGGCATCCAGGAAGCGAGCGAACGGCAGTGGCTGGGCAAGGCCCCCACACACCCCGCCATCGACGTGCGCTCGCGCGAGCCCCACACGGTGGCCCTGCTCGACGTGGGCTTTGACTCGCTGGCCACACGCATGCGGCTCATTGAAGAAGCCAAAGAGTCCATCGAGCTGGAATTTTTCATCTACGAGGTCGACACCGCGAGCCGGCTGGTGACGCAGGCCCTGGCGCGCAAGGCACGCGAAGGCATCAAGGTGCGCCTGCTGGTGGACTTCGCGCTGCCGGTCTTCAAGCTCGCGCCGCACTACGCCCAGGCGCTGGAGGCCGCTGGCGTGGAGGTGCGTTACTACAACACCGCGGGCCTGGCCCGGTTCTTCGCCTCGAACCACCGCACCCACCGCAAGCTGCTGGTGGTGGACCGCCAGAAGGCCATCATCGGCGGGCGCAACATCGCCGACGACTATTTCGACCTCTCGGAACGCTACAACTTCCTCGACAGCGACATGTACATCGATGGCCCGGTGGTCTCGGGCATCACGGACAGCTTCGAGCTGTACTGGGCATCGGACTGGGTGACGAACCCCATCGACGTGACCGCATCGCCGTCCGTGCCGGGCCCGGAACTGCTGGGCCTGCCATCCCCCGCTGAAGTCGCGCTGGCCGCCGAACTGCAGCGCCACCAGCCCCAGCACGCGTTGAGCACCTGCAACGACATGCACTTCGTCACCGACTACCCGGGCTCGGGCGTGGAGCGGCGCAAGGTGTTTCTGGAGCTCACCCGGCTGGCCAAGGAGGCGCGCCAGCAGATCATGGTGGAGAGCCCCTACCTGGTCTTGCGCGACGACGGCCTCGCGGTGTTGCAGCAGGTGGCGCAACGCGGCGTCAGGCTACAGATTTTGACGAACAGCCTGTATTCCACCGACGCGTTCTACACCGTGGCCAGTCTGGCGAATTCGCTGGATCGCCTGTCCCTGCCGAAGCTGGAAGTCTGGGCCTATGGCGGGCAGGCGCTGGCGGGCAGCGAGCGACCTTCCGCTTCGCCGCGCTGGGGCGTGCACGCCAAACGCGCGGTCTTCGATGACCACACGGTCGTCGTCGGCACCTACAACATCGATCCCCGCTCGGCCAACCTGAATTCGGAGCTGATGGTGGTCTGCCGCAACAACCGCTTCCTCGCCGAGACCCTGCAACACAACATGCGCCTGCGTATCGCGCAGTCCCGCGCGGTGGTGGGTGGGGCCAACGCGGGCGGGCTGAATGCCCTGGTGAAAGACGCCGATGAGGACACCTTGTTCAAGATGCGCGCCATCGCCCCGATCGCCAGCCTGCTCGACTTCCTGATGTAACCACAGCACACCAGTCGCTGGGCGCACAATCTCCTTCCTGAACCCGCGTGATCGCACGCCCCCCCTAAAGCCATGAATCCAGCACCAGACGCCACCAGCCCCATCGAACCCTCGCCGCTGTGCGAACCCTGCCAGGGCATCCAGCGCAACTGGCGCGGCGCACCCGGCCATGCCGAGCTGCAGCAGGGCAACCACCGCAAGGAACTGCGCGGCGATGTGCAGGTGACGATCACCGGCTATTTCTGCGACCGCTGCGGCGCCCACTGGCACTACACCAACGACAAGACGAACCAGCGCGCCGGCTGGTCGCTGGCGCCCAAGTGAGCGCTTCCCGCAACGGACGCGGGTCCGAATGAAGGCGCCGCCCCGCCTGCAGGCGCTGATCGAAGAAGGTCTGATCGACTCCGTGGTGCGCCAGCTCATGAGCGGGAAGGAAGCCATGGTGTTTGTGGTGCGCTGCGGCGACGAGACGCGCTGCGCCAAGATCTACAAAGAAGCCAACAACCGCAGCTTTCGCCAGGCGGTGGACTACACCGAAAACCGCAAGGTCAAGAACTCGCGCCAGGCCCGCGCCATGGCCAAGGGCACGAAGTTCGGCCGCGAGGCGCAGGAGGCGGCCTGGCAAAGCGCCGAAGTGGATGCGCTGTACCGCCTGGCCGCGGCCGGCGTGCGCGTGCCGCAGCCCTACAACTTCTGTGACGGCGTGCTGCTGATGGAGCTGGTGACCGACGCCCATGGCGACGCCGCCCCGCGCCTGAACGATGTGCGTTTCACCCCGGGTCAGGCGCGCCAGCACCACACCACCCTGGTGGCCGAGGTGGTGCGCATGCTGTGCGCGGGCGTGGTGCACGGCGATCTGTCGGAATTCAACATCCTGCTCGCGCATTCGGGCGAAGCGGACGGTGAGGACTTCCCCGTGATCATCGACCTGCCGCAGGCGGTGGACGCCGCCGGCAACAACCACGCACCGCGCATGCTGCTGCGCGACGTGGCCAACCTGCGCGACTTCTTTGGCCAGTTTGCGCCCGAGCTGCTGGCCACCCGGTACGGTCCCGAGATCTGGAGCCTGTACCAGCGTGGCCTGCTGAGCAACGACACGCTGCTCACCGGGCGCTACACGCCGTCCCACGCCGAAGTGGACCTGGCCAGCGTGATGCGCGAGATCGACGACGCGCGCGATGAAGACGCGGCACGTCGACTGCGCATGGCGCAGTGAGCTGCGCTTTTTGACTCATACGGGTTTGCATTCAAGCGCAGAACAAGGCGGGAGCCGCAGACAGTGCTGCAGCACGGCTAGGCGAACCAACGCCGTTATGCGTTTGAAGGCGAAGCCGTATCAACCGCGCGGGTGGTGCTGCGCCACTATGCTCTTGAGCCGCTCCCGCGCCACATGCGTGTAGATGGTGGTGGTGGAAATGTCGGCGTGGCCCAGCAGCATCTGCACCGCGCGCAGGTCGGCGCCGTGGTTGAGCAGGTGCGTGGCGAAGGCATGGCGCAGGGTGTGCGGCGAAAGCGGCGAGGTGATGCCGGCGACCAGCGCGTATTTCTTCACCAGCTGCCAGAACATGGCGCGCGTCATGGCCTCACCCGCGCGCGAGCCGCGCGAGGTGACGAACAGGTCGTCGCTCTGCAATCCGCCCAGCACCTCGCGCCGCCCCTGCCCGAGCCAGACCTGCAGCCACTGCCCCGCAATCTGGCCGAACGGCACCAGCCGCTCCTTGTTGCCCTTGCCGGTGATGCGCAGCACGTGCTCGTTCATGCCCACATGAAAGGTCTTGAGCTTCACCAGCTCGCTCACGCGCAGGCCGCTCGCGTACATCAGTTCCAGCATGGCGCGGTTGCGTTGACCCAGCGGTGTGCCGGTGTCGGGCGCATTGAGCAGGGCTTCCACCTGCGCCTCGCTCATGGTCTTGGGCACCCGCATCGGCTGGCGCGCGGCCATCAGGCGCAGCGTGGGGTCGGCGGTGATGAGGCGTTCGCGCAGCGCCCAGCGGTAGTAGCGCTTGAACACCGTGAGCCGCCGGTTGGCGGTGGTGGCACGGGTCTGGGCGTGGCGTTCGGCGAAGTAGGCGTTGATGTCGCTTTCGCTGGCCTGCAGCAGGCCTCGGTCGCGCTGCACCAGCCACTGCCCGAACAGCGTGAGGTCGCGTCGGTAAGCGTCGAGCGTGTTGCGCGAAAGCCCCTCTTCGAGCCAGAGCGCGTCGGCAAATTGCTCGGCGCTCGCCTGGCTGGCGAGCAGCAGCGGCGATGCAGCGGCGAGAGGGTCGGCAGGAAGGTGCGAAGGTCGTCGAGCAGGCATGGGAACGTTGAAAAACCACGGTTGCTGTCGCGCGCGGCACAGGCCGCGTCGGGGAAAACCCGCCCCCGCTGGTAAGCGTTTACCGGGGGGAGCCTGCTATCGAATTGGGGTATTCTGCCCTTTTGATTTCATCCCAACCACAGGAGACACATCCATGCGTTTGATTCACAAGATCGGTCTGGGCTTGAGCGTGGCAGCGGCCATCGTATCGGGTGCTGCGGTCGCGCAGCAACAGCAGTTCATCAACGTGCTCACCGGCGGCCAGAGCGGCGTGTACTACCCCATGGGTGTGGCGCTGTCGCAGATCTTCGCCAAGGACATCCCCAACGCCCGCGCCACCGCGCAGGTCACCAAGGCCTCGGCCGAAAACCTCAACCTGCTGCAGGCCGGTCGTGGCGAGCTTGCGCTCACGCTGGCCGACGCGCTGTCCAACGCCTGGAAGGGCGACGCCGAAGCGGGCTTCCCGAAGAAGCTGGACAAGCTGCGCGGCCTCTCCGCCACCTACAACAACTACATCCAGATCGTCGCCAGCGCCGACTCGGGCATCAAGACCCTGGCCGACCTCAAGGGCAAGCGGGTTTCGGTGGGCGCCGCCAAATCGGGTACCGAGCTCAACGCGCGCGCCATCTTCAAGGCCGCCGGCCTGGGCTATGGCGATCTGGCCAAGGTCGAATACCTGCCGTTCGGCGAGTCGGTCGAACTGATGAAGAACCGCCAGTTGGACGCCACGCTGCAGTCCGCCGGCCTGGGCGTCGCGTCCATCCGCGACTTGGCCACGGCGGTGAAGATCGTGGTGATCCCGGTGCCCGCCGATGTGGTGGACAAGGTCGGTGACCCGGCCTACCAGGCGGCCATGATCCCGGCCAACACCTACGGCGGCCAGACCGAGGCCGTGGCCACCGCGGCCATCCCCAACTTCCTCGTGACCCACAACGGGGTGTCCGACGACGTGGCCTACCGCATGGCCAAGGCCATGTACGACAACATCGACACGCTCTACGCCGCCCACAACGCGGCCAAGAACATCAAGCGCGAGAACGCCATCAAGGGCATGCCCGTGCCGCTGCACCCCGGTGCCGAGCGCTACTACAAGGAAGTGGGCCTGATCAAGTAACCGGGCCCGCGGGCAAGCCTGCCGGCACTCCCCGTCGTGATGCGGCCCCGTCCCGGGGCCGTTTCCATTTCTGCCAGCCGAGGATTCCATGAACGACAACAACAGCACCGACGACGGCCAAATGGGCCACGGCGATCACCTGACCGGCGCCATCTTCTGGGTCGCGATTGCCTTCTCGGCCTACCAACTCTGGATGGCCTCGTTTCATCCGCTCTCCAGCCAGGTGATCCGGGCCATCCACGTCGGCTTTGTGCTGCTGATGATCTTCGCGCTGTTCCCGCCCATGGACGGGCGCTCCGGTCACTGGCGCGGCCTGGGCTGGTTGCTGGGCCTGGCGGGGTTCGCCACCGGCCTGTACCAGTGGGTGTTCGAGGCCGATCTGACGCTGCGGGCCGGCGAGCTCACGCAAGCCGACTGGGTGGTGGGCGTGCTGCTGATCGCGCTGGTGTTCGAGGCCGCGCGCCGCGTCATGGGATGGGGTCTGCCGCTGGTGTGTCTGACGTTCCTGCTCTACGCCCTGTTTGGCCAGCACCTGCCGGGCGTGCTGGCCCACCGTGGCTACGGCATGGACCAGGTGGTGAGCACACTGGGCTTCGGCACCGAAGGCCTGTACGGAACGCCCACCTATGTGTCGTCCACCTACATCTTCCTGTTCATCCTGTTCGGCGCCTTCCTGGAACAGGCCGGCATGATCCGCCTGTTCAACGACTTCGCCATGGGCACGGTCGGCCACACGCGTGGTGGCCCGGCCAAGGTGTCGGTGATCTCGTCGGGCCTGATGGGCACCATCAACGGCTCGGGTGTGGCCAACGTGGTCACCACCGGGCAGTTCACCATCCCGCTGATGAAGCGCTTTGGCTACAGCCCGGCTTTTGCGGGTGGCGTGGAAGCCACCGCCAGCATGGGCGGACAGATCATGCCGCCGGTGATGGGCGCCGTGGCCTTCATCATGGCCGAGACCATCAACGTGCCCTATATCGACATCGTGAAGGCGGCGCTGATCCCCGCCATCCTGTATTTCGTCACCGCGTTCTGGATGGTGCACCTCGAAGCCGGGCGCAAGGGCCTGATCGGCCTGCCCAAGGACGAATGCCCCAACCCCTGGACGGCGGTGCGCGAACGCTGGTACCTGCTGCTGCCGCTGGTCGGCCTGGTGGCCCTGCTCTTCTCGGGCTACACACCACTGTTCTCCGGCTCGGTGGGGCTGGGCCTGACCGTGATCCTGATCTTCGGGGCCGCGGTGATCAGCGGGGTCAAGGCCCCCGCTCTGCGCGGCCTGGCCTGGGTGCTGCTGGGCTTCGCCTGCGCCGGCTTCTTCCAGTTCGGCGTCGGTACCTTCTTCGTGGTGAGCGCCTTGCTGATCGCCTTGACCTTCATCCTGCGCACCGGAGGCGATGCACGCGCGCTGGCGGTGAAGGCGCTGGTGGACGGCGCACGCCATGCGTTGCCCGTGGCGATTGCCTGCGCCCTGGTGGGCGTGATCATCGGTGTCATCAACCTCACCGGCGTGGCCGCCGAACTGGGCGGCCACATCATCGCCATCGGTCGGGAGAGCCTGTTCCTGGCGCTGCTGCTGACCATGGTCACCTGCCTGGTGCTGGGCATGGGCATTCCCACCATCCCCAACTACATCATCACCAGTTCACTGGCCGCACCCGTGCTGCTGGAGCTGGGCGTGCCGCTGATCGTCTCGCACATGTTCGTTTTCTATTTCGGCATCATGGCCGACCTCACGCCCCCGGTGGCGCTGGCCTGCTTCGCCGCCGCGCCGATCGCGCGCGAGAGCGGCCTGAAGATCAGCATGCAGGCGATCCGTGTGGCCATCGCGGGCTTCATCGTGCCGTTCATGGCGGTCTACAGCCCGGCGCTCATGCTGCAAAGCGGTGACTGGCTGGACACCACCTGGATCGTGTTCAAGGCGCTGGTGGCCATCGCCATGTGGGGCGCTGGCGCCATCGGGTTCCTGCTCGGACCGCTGAACTGGGCGGAGCGCATCGTGGCGATTGCCTCGGCCAGCTTCCTCATCGTCGCGCTGCCGCTCACCGATGAGATTGGCCTGGGCGCGGTGGCGCTGTTTGCGCTCTGGCACGCCTGGCGCACCCGCCAGCAACGCGCCCTGGGCGCCGTGCGCTGACCCCATGCCCGTGTTCGGCGTCTGTCTGGCCCTGGCGGCATCGGCGGCAACGCCGCCGGTGTTCGTGCCGGTCGAGCGCTTCACGCTGGCCTGGACGCATTCGATCGAAAAGGTGCGCTGGGAGGAAGACTACGCCGTGGTCGCGTCGACCACCGCCGGACAGCCCCCGGTGCTGCGGGCATTGGGGGCGCGTGTGCGCGGCTCTGCCGCCGGTATGGAGCCACCCGACGACGCGGTGCTGCGCAACGGCTGGTACGAATACACCCCCCACATGTGGTCGCCACAGGGCTTGCGGCTCACGCGCTCGCCGTACACCGCCGACTACGCCTGGTGCGTGGGCGGCCAATGCGTGCCGCTGGGCCAATGGCTGCCGTCGGATGGTGGCGTCACCCTGCTCACGCCCTGCGTTCAACCGCCCGCCACAGCACGATGACCCGGTGACACGCTGACGGCAAAGCCCAAGGTATGCTCGCGCCGGTGAACTTTGCCCAGCTGCTCTTCCCCGACTTTTCGCTCATCCTGATCGGCTACCTGTTGTGCCGTTTCACCGCACTCGACCGCAAGGTCTGGGAGCCCATCGAGAGCCTGGTCTACTACTTCCTGTTTCCCGTGCTGCTGTTCCAGTCCATTGTGAAAAGCCCGCTGGACCTGGGGGTCACCTCCAGCCTCATGGCCGCCGGCTTCACACTCGGCCTGCTGGGCATCGCACTCTCGTATTCGCTGCCGCACTGGCCCTGGCTCGGCAAGCGCCTGGACGTGCGGCTGCACGCCGCCAGCGCACAGATCGGCTTTCGCTTCAACTCCTTCATCGCCCTGGCCCTGGCCGACAAAGTGGCCGGTCCGCAGGGCCTGCAGCTGATCGCCGTGATCATCGGCGTGTGTGTGCCGCTGTTCAATGTGGGTGCCGTGTGGCCCATGGCCCGCCATGCACAGAAGCACTTTGTGGGCGAACTGCTGCGCAACCCCCTGATCATCGGCACCGCTTCGGGCCTGATGGCCAGCCTGCTGGGCTTCCATATCCCGGTCTGGCTGGAACCCACGGTGAGCCGCATCGGCCAGGCCTCGCTGGCGCTCGGCCTGATGGCGGCCGGTGCAGGCATGCAGCTCGGTTCGCTGCACGCGGCCAAGACGCTGGGGGTGGCGGTGCTGGCCGTCAAACACCTGGGCATGCCGCTCATGGCGCTGGGCCTGTCCCGCCTGTTCCAGCTCGATGCCACACAAACCACGGTCCTGCTGATGTTCTCCGCCGTGCCCACCGCGTCCAGCTGCTACGTGCTGGCCGCCCGCATGGGCTACAACGGACCGTATGTGGCCGGGCTGGTCACACTGTCCACCCTGCTGGGGATGGTGAGTTTGCCGTTTGCACTGGGCTTTCTTTCAAAATTTCAGGTATTCGGGAATCTCTGACTGGCCAACGCCTGGACAACACCCTGGTTTTCGATAGGAAGCACAACCGCCTGTGGCAGAATTCAAAAGATTTTTGGGGCCCGATCGGCCCCCACCTGCCTTGTTCAAGCCGTCGTGATCGGCAACCTGTCATCGAGGATTCAGCATGTCTTTCCCCGCCCCCTTTGGCCACCTTGCGCCCCTCACAGCTTCGGTGGTTGCGGCGATCAGCCTCATGGGTTGTGCCAGCAGCGGCGGCTCCGTCGCACCCAACCCCTTCAAGATCGCCACGAGCGCGGGGGCTACGCAACCCCACATTGGCACATTGCGGGTTTTTGGTGACAGTTACAGCGACATTGCCTTCACCAACTCGCAACGCACGGGCAACTGGGTGAGGGAACTCGGTGCACGGATCCCTACCGATGTGACACTGAACTACGCCATCGGGGGCGCACGGGCTGGGTACGCGGGTCACCGGGAGTTCAACCGACAACTCGACACCATGACCTTGCGCGGTCAGGACAAAGTGGGCGACACCGACCTGACCATCGTCTACCTGGGCCACAACGACATCAACAAGAACGGCGCACGCGACGACTTGGCCCATGCCAAGTTTGGTCTCACCGACGGTGTGAACCGACTGAAAGCCATGGGCGCCGCCAATGAAAACCGGCGCCTCTTCCTGACCCAGCTGCACGACTGGAGCAAGAATCCCGGCGTTGCAGATTCAACCCATGATCAGGTGGTCGCCTGGAATGCGTATATCGCGGGGATTGCCAACAGCAATCCCAACATCGTTGCCGTGGACATGTACACGGCTTTCGAACGCATTTTTGCCAATCCCCAAGCCTTCGGATTCAACAACGTTTCCACGCCGGATGCCAGCCGGTCGGCGGTTGACGCCCTGTTTCACGACACCACCCATTTCGGCACCCGCGGTCAAACCATCATCGCGCGCGTGTACGAACACTACCTGACGCGCGGCTGGGAATGGTCGAACACGATGGCGGCCGGCGCTGAGTCGGCCCAGCGCCTTGGGGCGGAAGTCGACAGTGGCATCCTGGCATTCAACCTGCGCGGCACACCCACAGCCGCCGGATTCAACCTGATCCCGATCGGTCAGACCAGCGCTACAGATCGTCGCTCGGTGGCAAGCAACCGGTTTGCGACGCTCAATGACCCTCACGCCAACGCGACCGTACCGACCGGCGTGGCCCTCGACTTCACCGCCAGCAACAGCCTCTTCAAAAAGAACGGTCGCTACGGTTTTGCGATCACGCAAAACGACAATGCCCAGCCACTGCACAGCACCGACCGGCTTTTGCAGCGCTACAGCTCAAAAGGATCCACTTTTTACTGGCACCAGCCCGTTTCCAGTTTCCTTTTCACGACCCAGCTTTCCAACCTGACATTGCGCGTCGAGAACAACGCACGCGACGAATTGCTGGATCGGTCGTTCGCCAATACCAGCGTCGGTAATACATGGTCTTTCGAACAAAAGATTCGCCGCCCGATGGGTAACGAGTGGATGAGCTTCACGCCATGGGCCTCCTTCTCCAGCCAGACCCACCAGCTCAAACCTTATGTATCCCAGTCGCTCTACACCTCGGACGTCTCATACAGTGCTTCTCGCGCCAGAGACGTCTTCTCGGGCATCGGGTTCGATGTGCAGTTCGCGCCGCTTCACCTCCAGAACGGAAAAACCCTGACCTTCAGCGGCGGGTTCAGTCACACGGAATCGCTGTACCGCAGCGCCTTGAGCATTTCCATGACGGAAGCCAATCAACCGGGTGTGCCACAGCGTGAAACGATTGAACGGGCAAAATTCCGCAGCACGCTGGCTGGCGTGAATGCCTCCCTGGGCGTTTCAAAGTCCCTGAATTTTTCCGCCTCCTACGCCGCCGACCTGCAAAAAACAAAGGACACGCAGCGCGTCAGCCTGCTGGCCAACCTCCTGTTCTGATCCCATGGGCTGACCGAACCTATTGAAGGGCGCCTGAGCGCCCTTCAACGTTTCTGTAGAACGCTGCGCAAAAATCAACACCTCTCATGGGCAACTTTGCTCAACGCCAGCATTGCAGATGCAGGGAGTGTTCCCCGCATTTGCAGCAAAAACCCATGCCAGTGCACCCAACCAACATTGACCTTCAAGACAAATCATGAAAATCGCCATCGTGGGTACCGGCTATGTCGGCCTTTCCAATGCCGTTTTGCTGGCCCAGCACAACGAAGTGGTCGCACTGGACATCGTGGCCGACAAGGTGGCGATGCTCAACCGCAAGCAGTCTCCCATCATCGACGCAGAGATCGAGGAATACCTCAAGACAAAACCGTTGAACCTTCGGGCCACCACTGACAAGCACGAGGCCTATGAAGGCGCCGAATTTGTCATCATCGCGACGCCCACCGACTACGATCCCGTGACCAACTACTTCGACACCCGATCGGTCGAATCGGTTATTCAGGACGTCAAGGCGATCAACCCGAAGGCCGTGATGGTGATCAAGTCCACCATCCCTGTGGGCTATACCGTCAAGGCACGCGAGAAGTTCCAGACCGACAACCTGATCTTTTCTCCCGAGTTCCTGCGCGAAGGCCGCGCCTTGCACGACAACCTCTACCCCACCCGCATCGTGGTGGGCGAACAGAGCGAGCGTGCCCGCACATTCGCCGGCCTGCTCCAGCAAGGGGCCATCAAGAAAGACATGCCCCTGCTGTTCACGGACCCGACCGAGGCCGAGGCCGTCAAGCTGTTCGCCAACACCTACCTGGCCATGCGCGTGTCGTACTTCAACGAACTCGACACCTATGCGGCGACCCACGGTCTGGACAGCCGGCAGATCATCGACGGTGTGTGCCTGGACTCGCGCATCGGCGCCCACTACAACAACCCCTCGTTCGGCTATGGCGGTTACTGTCTGCCCAAGGACACCAAGCAGTTGCTCGCCAACTACCAGGAAGTGCCGCAGAACCTGATCCAGGCCATCGTGGCGTCCAACAGCACACGCAAGGACTTCATCGCCGACGACATCATCCGTCGGCGCCCCAAGGTGGTGGGCATCTACCGCCTGATCATGAAGAGCGGTTCGGACAATTTCCGTGCATCCAGCATCCAGGGCATCATGAAACGCATCAAAGCCAAGGGCATCGAGGTTGTCATTTACGAACCCATGTTCAATGAAGACAACTTCTTCCAGTCGCGCGTGATCCGCGATCTGGACGCTTTCAAGCAGATGTCGGACGTGATTGTGGCCAATCGCCAATCCGAAGCCTTGACCGATGTAAAAGACAAGGTCTACACCCGCGATCTGTTCGGCAAAGACTGAGCCTGCGAACCCGAGTGACCATTCTTTTGGCATTGGCGTGACAAGGTATCATTGCGGGTGACGTTTCCGGGGCCCGTTTGAACACTTTTGGCGGTCTTCACCGCGCGAGCCGGTTCAATCTGCACGGGCAAACACCCCACCTTTAGAATTCCATCGCCCCAGCCGCCGAGGCGTGGCCGTTGACCAGCGCCGGCATCCCGAACTGATCTCCCATCATGAAAATTCTGTATGTCGCCGGCCGGGAAGAAAGCTACTCCCGCACGCGAATCGTCATCCGTGCGCTGGAAATGCGGGGACATGAGGTGGTCAAATGCCTGCCCCCGGACAAATCGTTCAAACACTACCCCGGACTGGTCCTCTCGGCCCTGCTGAAGGCGCCGTCCTGCGATGTGGTGCTGACCGGGTTTTACGGCCAGTTGCTGACCCCGGTCATTCGGCTGCTGACCTGGAAGCCGATCGTGTTCGACATGTACATCACGACCTACGACACCATGGTGTTTGACCGGGAAAAAGCCAAACCCGGTTCGCTGAAAGCCAAGCTCTACGCCCTGTCCGACTGGTTGTCGTACAAGGCCGCCAACGTGTCCATCCTGGACAGCAACCACGTGATCGCCCACTTCGGCGAATACGCTCGCTCCAGCACCAGCAAGCTGCGCCGCCTGTTTCTGGCCGTGGACAACACCGTCATCTACCCCCGGGAACGCCAGCAGAAGCACGAGGCATTCCTGGTGCATTTCCACGGCGAGTACATCCCGTTCCATGGCGTCAAACACATCTTCCAGGCCGCCAAACTGCTGGAAGCCGAGAACGTCGCCTTCCAGATCATCGGCCGTGGCCTGACCTTCGAGCAAGACATGGCCCTGCTCAAGGAACTGAACGTCCAGAACGTGAAGATCCTGGACCCGGTTCCCTACGCCGGACTGGCGACCCACATGGCAGAGGCCGATGTGTGTCTGGGCATCTTTGGCGACAACATGCGTGCCGAACTGGTGCTGACCAACAAGGTCAACGAAGCCATCGGCATGGCCAAACCGCTGATCACACGCCGCAACGCACCGGTCCAGGAACTGCTGACGCACAGGGAGAGCGTGTACCTGGTGGATGCCGCCAGTCCCCGCGCGATCGCCGATGCCATCCTCGAGCTCCAGCGCGACGAAGGCCTGCGTCAGAAGATCGCAGAAAACGGCCATCGGCGCTTTCTCGAACACGGCACCATCCAGAAACTGGGTGAAGGACTGGAAGCCATCCTGAACGAAGTCGTGAGCAAAAAGGCCTGAGCCCGCACCCAGAGACGTCACTGGGTCGGTCTGGCAACCGCATGAATCTCAAAAAAATCCTCTTCAAGATCGTCTCGTATGGGCTGGTGTCCGTCGCGGTGGTCTATTTCGGCCTGCAACTCAACCGGCATCTGGCCGACATTCCGCCGATAGACTGGTCCTTCACGATCGTCCTGGCGCTGGTGCTGTCGATCCTGGTCACGGCGTTGAACACCCTCACCATCGCCCTCAACTGGCGCCTTTTGCTCAGGGATCAGGATGTGCATGTCTCGCTGCTGCACGTCTGGCAAATGGTGGCTGTTTCGCAGATCGGCAAGTACCTGCCTGGCAACGTGGGCCATTTCGCCGGCCGGGCGGTGCTGGGCAAGGAACAAGGCATCCCCATGGGGGTGACGGTGGCCACCACCTCGATCGAAACCATCTGGAACATCATCGTGGGCGCGGCGCTGACACTGCTGGCACTGGCGATGGGCATCGGCGGGTTCGAATCGGTGCTGGAAGACAGCTTCGCAACAACCGAGATGCTCGTCGCACTGCTGCTGGTGTCGGTGGCCGCGCCCACGGTGGGCATCATGGTGATGAACCGGTTGTTTCCACGCCTGAGCCTGAAGCTCGGTGGCGGTTCCCTGGTCAAGCCCCCCAGGGTGGTGACCAGCCTGGTGGTGGGCGGGATCATCCTGTTCAACCTGTTCGTGCTGGGCGCCGTGCTCAAACTGCAGGCCACGGCGGTATTTCAGGCCCACGGGGGCAACTTCTTCCTGTTTGCCCTGCTGTTCAGCGTGGCCTGGATCATCGGCTACGTGGTGCCAGGATCACCGGGTGGCATGGGCGTGCGCGAGGCCATGATGCTGCTGCTGTTCACCCCGGTCATTGGTGCCGGCGCCACCCTGGGCATTTCAGTGACAATGCGCGTCACATCCATCCTGGGTGACGGGCTGGCCTTCCTGCTGGGCATGGCGAGCCTGAAAATGTCGCCGCCACCCGTGCAAAACCACCGCTGAAACCAGCTCCTTGTCACCCACAAGCCCACCATGAACAATCGATCCTGGCCTGCGTACCTGGTGGCATCCCTGTTTGCGAGTCTGGCCGTGTTCCTGGCCATTTTTGTCACGCCTCCTGGCGATCTGCCAGACGAATCCGGGCACTACGCCTATGTGGTGGACATGACCAAGGGGCGGCCGTTCCCCCTGCTGAACCAGGCGGAGATACCGCCAAACCTTTGGCGCGACATCGAAGGCGCACCGGATCGCCACCGGAAGAACTACATCGTCCAGCACCCCCCGCTGTACTACGGTGTCGCAGCCATACCTTACGCGATCGTTCACAAGTTCACCGAAGACAAGCAGATCCTCTCGCGTGCACCGCGGATGGTAACGGCGCTGTCGCTCGGCTTGCTGGTGTTCGTCCTGTTCAGGATGCTGACGTTTCTGGGCATCGCAGAAGGTCCGGCGCTGGCCGGTGCCTCACTGATCGGTTTCATCCCGATGGTGACCCACCTCGCCTCGGGCATTTCCAACGACCTGTTTCTGACCTTGATGGCCGCCCTGGCGACGCTCTACCTGGTGAAGTATGTCGTGGATGGTCACATCCGCCACGCCTATGCCTGCGCGTTCTGGCTGGCCTGCGCCGGGGCAACCAAAATGACGGCGTGGATTCTGATCGCGGCCTACGTGGGCATTCTGCTGTTCGAGATGCGCAAACGGGGTCTGCTGTGGATCGGACACGCGCTCGCCGTGTCGCTGCTGTCCGTCAGCACCGCCCTGTGGTGGATGCGTCGAAACATCTACCACTTTGGCGATCCCTTTTTCGTCTATGGGTCGCACCTGAAACAGCAGGTTTTTGACTACTCCTTGCTGGATTATTTTCGTCAGCAGCCGTTTTTTGAATGGCTGATGTACCACTTCTACGCCTTGATGGGGTTTTCAGGCTATTGCCAGACGCCTCAGACCGCAGAACAGGTACAACGCCTGTGCCACGGCGCCAAGATGTTTCGGGTGGAAGGGCCCTCCTACTGGGTGTTCACGGCGCTGGCCCTGGTCTGCGTGCTGGCGCTGCTGGTGGGCATCACGCGGAACGCCTGGCGCGCGACGGCTGTTCGTCCAGAGACCAAGGGCTGGACCAGCTTCCAGGCATGGCTTTCATCCCTGCTGGGCAACGGGTCTCTTCGCAAGCTGATCTTTGTCCTGCTGTTCGCCGCGGGCACCGCTGGCGTGACATGGGCGCTGATGAACAGCCACAACGATTCATGGAATGCAACCGCACTGCCTTTTGGCGCCAGCTTTCTGCTGGCGTTTGCGGGCTTCCTGGGCATCGCCAGCGTGTTCACGAGCGAGCAACCTCAGCAACGCCTGACCGCCTATGGTCCCCTGCTGCTGACACTGTTCGTGGCACTGCTGTTCTACAAAGGCTATCAGGCCGTTTTATTGACGGGTGCACCCCACGGCATCCAGGGGCGCTACCTCCTGCCCTTTGTCCCCCTGTTGCTGGCTTCGTTCATGCTCGCCACCAAAACCTTCCGGTACCAAGCGCAACTCCTGTTCGTGATCTGCCTGGGGATGGGCTGGGCCTATGCCAACGCCTACGCCACCTACGTGCTGCCCTTCTTCCAATTCGTGCGGATATGAGCAAACTTATCAACACCTTGCTGCTCACTGCCGCGCTGTTTGCCGGCTTTTCTGCATTGACCTGGACGCTCAGCAAAGACAAGGTGCAGTACTTCGGCAACACACAGGTCCTGGACCAGCGGGAAATCACAGCCATCACGCCGGTGGGCCCTTTCGACGGGCAATTCCTGGTGAGCCAGAAAATGGACATGAGTCACATCAATTTCCGTGACGATTTTCTGGATCGCCCGATCTGCCTGTCCCTGTTCCTGGACAATGGCCCTCCCCCCCCGCCCATCGAGCACGTACCCTTCAAGCTGTCCCTGGTTGGCGACCGACTGAACGTTGTCAAAGTGCTGAGCACCGCCGTGATCAAAAATGACTTCGGCCGCATCTGCTTTGACGACACCACGCTGGGCCAGTTGAGGGACCAGCAGGTGTCCATCCAGATTCTGGCCGAGTCACCCGCCAAAGCCTGGGTTGTCATGACACCCTACAAGAAGGGATTTCCCGCCGAGATTGACGGCGTCGCATCCAACCTGTCCCTGCCCTTCTCACTCGAAGTCATGCAACCCATTTCCAGGCGCCAGTGGATGTCCTTCGCGGTCATCAACCTGATCGTCAGCCTGGTGCTGGTGATCGTGTTCGTGCAATCTTTCTCAAGAAAACAATCCTGAAGCACCTGTGCGCGCTTCCACCTCCACTCCAGAGACTCACCTTCAAGGACATACCCATGATTTTGGTAACAGGGGCCGCTGGCTTCATCGGATCGAACTTTGTGATCGACTGGCTGGCCCAGAGTGGCGAGGCCGTTGTCAATCTGGACAAGCTGACCTACGCCGGCAACCCCGAAAACCTCAAGACCCTGCAGGGCGACGCACGGCATGTATTCGTGCAAGGCGATATTGGCGACCGGGCACTGGTTGACCAACTGCTGAAAGACCATGCTCCCCGCGCCGTGGTGAATTTTGCAGCCGAGAGCCACGTGGACCGGTCGATTCATGGCCCCGGCGAGTTCATCCAGACCAACGTGGTCGGGACATTCAACCTGCTGGAGTCGGTGCGTGCCCACTGGACAGCGCTGGGCGACGCCGACAAGGCCGCCTTCCGTTTCCTGCACGTGTCCACCGACGAGGTCTATGGCACCCTGGGCCCCGATGATGCGCCGTTCACCGAGACCACCCCTTTCGCGCCGAACAGCCCGTACTCGGCCTCCAAGGCATCGTCTGACCACCTGGTGCGTGCCTACCACCACACTTACGGCATCCCGGTCCTGACCACCAACTGCTCCAACAACTACGGCCCGTACCACTTCCCCGAAAAACTCATTCCGCTGGTGATCGTCAATGCCCTGCAGGGCAAGCCCCTGCCGATCTATGGCGATGGACAGCAGGTGCGCGACTGGCTCTTCGTGAAGGACCATTGCAGCGCCATCCGCCGCGTGCTGGAAGCGGGCAGGCCCGGCGAAACCTACAACGTCGGTGGCTGGAACGAAATGGCCAACATCGAGATCGTGCAAAAGGTCTGCGCCCTGCTCGACGAGTTCCGCCCACGGGCCGATGGCAAGCCCTACAACGAACAGATCACCTACGTGAAAGACCGCCCGGGTCACGATCGCCGTTACGCCATCGACGCCCGGAAGATCCACGCGGAACTGGGCTGGAAGCCGGTCGAGACCTTTGAAAGCGGCATCCGCAAGACGGTGCAGTGGTACCTCGACAACCCCGAGTGGGTGGCCCATGTGCAAAGTGGTGCCTACCGCAACTGGATCGGCACGCAATATGGTGCCGCTGCATGAACATTCTCCTGACCGGCAAGAATGGTCAGCTGGGCTTTGAACTGCAGCGGGCGCTGGCGCCGCTGGGTCGGGTGTTTGCGGTCGACTCCAGCGACTGCGACCTCGAAGACGGTGAAGCCGTGCGCGAACTGGTGCGCCGGGTCCGGCCGCAGGTGGTGGTCAACCCTGCGGCGTTCACGGCGGTGGATCTGGCCGAGTCCCATGCGGACAAAGCCATGGCCGTGAATGCCGTGGCGCCCGGCTTGCTCGGCGAAGAAGCGCATCGACTGGGCGCACCGGTGATCCACTTCTCGACCGACTACGTGTTCGACGGTGTGAAAGGGGCGCCCTATGTGGAGGACGATGCCCCCCACCCTCAGTCGGTCTACGGTCGCAGCAAGCTTCTGGGGGAAATCGCGCTGAGGCAGGCCTGTCCGAAGCACCTCATCCTGCGCACCAGCTGGGTGTTCGGGGCGCATGGACAGAACTTCGCCAAGACCATGTTGCGGCTCGCCCAAGAGCGCAGCGAGCTGCGCGTGGTGTCCGACCAGATCGGCGCCCCCACGTCGGCCGCCCTGCTGGCCGATCTCACGGCCCATCTGGTGCGCCAGCTCCAGCAGTCCGACCACGCCGCTTTTCCCTTCGGGCTCTACCACGTGACGGCCTCTGGCGAGACCTCCTGGCACGCGTATGCCCGGTACGTTCTGGAACAGGCGACAATCAAGGGTTATGAACTGCGGACGAGCCCGGACCGGGTGATGCCCATCACCACCGACGCCTACCCCACACTGGCCAAACGTCCACGGGACTCCCGGCTGGATTCGTCCAGGTTCAAACGCAGCTTCGCCCTGGAATTGCCCCACTGGGAGCAAGGCTTGAACCACATACTGCAACAGATCTTATGAGCACCTCTCAACGCAAAGGCATCATCCTGGCCGGCGGGTCCGGCACGCGCCTCTACCCGGTCACACAGGCCGTGAGCAAGCAACTCATGCCGGTCTATGACAAGCCGATGGTCTATTACCCCTTGAGCACCCTGATGCTCGCGGGTATCCGTGACATCCTGGTGATTTCAACGCCGCACGACACACCCCGCTTCCAGGAACTGCTGGGCAACGGCAGCCAGTGGGGCCTGAACCTGGAATATGCGGTCCAGCCCAGCCCGGACGGCCTCGCCCAGGCCTTCGTGATTGGTGAAAAATTCATTGGTGACAGCCCGTCGTCGCTGGTGCTTGGCGACAACATCTTCTACGGCCACGATTTCGCCGCCTTGCTCCACAACGCCGGACAGCGTACCGAAGGCGCCACGGTGTTCGCCTACCACGTGAACGACCCGGAGCGCTATGGCGTGGCCGAATTCGACCCGTCGGGCAAGGTGCTGAGCCTGGAAGAAAAGCCGAAGCATCCCAAAAGCAACTACGCGGTCACCGGCCTGTATTTCTACGACAACGATGTGGCCCGCCTGGCCAAGGACCTCAAACCGTCCCCCCGCGGCGAGCTGGAAATCACCGATCTCAACCGCCTGTACCTGGAAGCCAACAAGCTGCAGGTGGAGGTGATGGGCCGGGGGTACGCCTGGCTGGACACCGGCACCCACGACAGCCTGCTCGAAGCGGGGCAGTTCATCGCCACGCTGGAAAAGCGCCAGGGCCTCAAGGTCGCCTGCCCCGAAGAAATCGCCTACCGGCACCGCTGGATCGATGCCGGGCAGATGGAAGCCCTGATCAAGCCCCTGTCAAAGAACGGCTACGGACAGTACCTTCAACAGATCCTGCGAGAAGACGTGCGATAAGCCATGAAAGCCACACCGCTAGCCATTCCGGACGTGATCCTGTTTGAACCCAAAGTCTTCGGGGACGATCGTGGGTTCTTCTTCGAGAGCTTCAACCAGATGCGCTTTGAAGAAGCTGTCGGCCGCAAGGTCGATTTCGTGCAGGACAACCACTCCAAGTCCGCGCGCCACGTGCTGCGCGGCCTGCACTACCAGATCCAGCAGGCCCAGGGCAAGCTGGTCCGCGTTGTTCAAGGCGAGGTCTTTGACGTGGCGGTGGACATCCGCCGCTCCTCACCGACCTGCGGTCAATGGGTGGGGGCCCATCTCAGCGGCGAAAACAAACACCAGCTCTGGATACCGGAAGGTTTTGCCCACGGTTTTCTGGTGCTGAGCGAGTCCGCAGAATTTCTGTACAAGACCACCAACTACTACGCGCCGGCCCACGAGCGCAGCATTGTCTGGAACGATCCGGACATCGGCATCCAGTGGCCGACCGATGCCGCGCCCTTGCTGTCCGGCAAGGACCAGGCCGGGGCCCTGCTGAAGAACGCCGACCTGTTCGACTGATTCCACCACAAGGGCAAGCGCTATCGAACTGCATCCCGTTTTGAGTCCAGTGCGATACCGAAGACCATGAAAGTTCTGCATGTCTATCGCACGTACTACCCCGATCCACCGGGCGGGTTGCAGCAAGCGATTCAGCAAATCTGTGCCGGTTGCCAACCACTCGGCATCGAGTCAGCGGTGTTCACGCTGTCACCCTCCCCGCTCCCGGCCAGCTTGTCCCGTGCCGAAGGCATGGTGCACCGCTCGCGATCGTATTGGGCCCCCGCCTCCTGCGATCTGGGTGGACCCGAAGCCTTTCGCCACTTCGACCAGCTCGCCCAGTGGGCCGATGTGCTGCATTTCCATTTTCCCTGGCCGTTTGCCGATCTGCTCAACCTGATGCCGGCAGCGCGCAAACCCAAGGTCATGACCTACCACTCCGACATCGTCAAGCAGCGGGTATTGGGTCGTCTGTACTACCCGCTGATGCGGCACACGCTCGGCAGCATGGATGCCGTCGTCGCCACCTCGCCGGCCTATGCACAGACCAGCCCGGTGCTGCAGCAGCTGGTGCGCGCAGAGCAACTGAAGGTGATCCCGCTGGGGATGAACGATGCGTTGCCACTGGCCGCAGTCGACGGCGCCGACTCCATCGTGGCCCGGCTCGGGTTGACGGATCAGCCCTTTATCCTGTCGCTGGGGGTGCTGCGCTATTACAAGGGCCTGCATGTCCTGGTCGAAGCAGCGAAGCATACCCGCGGCACCATTGTGCTGGCGGGCAGTGGGCCGGAAGACCAGAATCTGCGCCAGCAGGTCGCCCGCCTGGGACTCGACAACGTGGTCTTTGCCGGTCAGGTCAGCGAAGCCGAGAAGCACGAGTTGCTCGGCCGTTGCACGGCTCTGGCACTGCCCTCTCACCTGCGGTCCGAGGCCTACGGCATGGTGTTGCTCGAAGCCGCCATGCACAGCAAACCGCAGATCAGTTGCGACATCGGCACCGGCACCAGTTTCATCAACCAGCATCTGGACACCGGTTTTGTCGTCCCCCCCGAGGACCCCGAATCCCTGGCGGCGGCGATGAACCGCCTCATCTCGGATGAAGTCGAGGCCCAGGCCATGGGCCACCGGGCACGCCAGCGCTACGAGCAGCACTTCACGGGCGCCATCATGGCCCGGTCGTACGCGGCGCTGTACCAGTCCGTCACCCCACACTGAACCCACGCCATGCCCCCTGGACTTCAGCCCATCATTCCCGTGATCCTTTCCGGTGGCACAGGCACACGCCTGTGGCCGGTGTCGCGTGAGGCGCACCCCAAACCGTTCATGCTGATGCCCGACGGCCAAAGCCTGCTGCAGAAGACCTATCTGCGGGCGCAACAGACAAGTGGTGCCGATCGCTCCATCACCGTGACCAACCGGGACTACTTTTTTTCCAGCCGTGACACCCTCAAACAGTCGGTTTCAGACACGAGTGAATGTGTGTTCCTGCTGGAGAAAAATGGCCGCAACACGGCCGCGGCGATCACGATGGCGGCGCTGCACGCCGCCGAACACCTGGGTGGCCCATCGCTGCTGCTGGTGCTGCCGTCCGACCACCTGGTGGGCCGGGTGGAGGCGTTTGCCGAGGCCGTGCAACAGGCCGCCGTGCTGGCCACCCGGAAACGGCTCGTCACCTTCGGCATCCAGCCCAGCCGTCCGGAAACCGGCTTCGGCTACATCCAGACCGGTGAGGCGCTGTCCCCGGGGTACACCGTGAGCCGCTTTGTCGAAAAACCCGATCTGGCGACGGCCACGGCGTACGTGCAATCGGGCGAGTACCTTTGGAACGCCGGCATGTTCTGTTTCGAGGTCAGCACCTTCCTTCATGAAATGGGCTTGCACGCGCCAGAGGTCCTGTCCGCCTGCCAGGCGTGTTACGCGGCCATGCGTGGCCAGACAGGGGCCGATGGGCAGGGGCTGGAGATTCCGGACGCGCTGTATGCCCAGGTGCCGTCCATTTCCATCGACCACGCCCTGATGGAAAAGTCGGGCCAGGTGGCCGTGATCCCGGCCGACATCGGCTGGTCGGACATCGGGTCGTGGACGGCCGTTCGCGACCTGACACCGGGCGACGCCGACAACAACCGGTCGAACGAGGACAGCATCTTCATCGACAGCCAGAACACCTACATCCACGCCGACCAGCGCCTGGTCGCCACCGTGGGCACCCGCAACCTGATCATCGTCGACACGCCCGATGCCTTGCTGGTGTCGGATGCCGACAGCGTGCAGGATGTGCGCCAGGTGGTCAGCCTGCTGAAGCAGAAACAGCACCCGGCGTACCAGCTGCACCAGACGGTGGCGCGGCCGTGGGGCACGTACACCGTGCTGGGCGAAGGGGCCCGCTACAAGCTCAAGCGCATCGAAGTGCTGCCGGGCGCGAGCCTGAGCCTGCAGATGCACCACCACCGCAACGAACACTGGATCGTGGTCAGCGGCGTGGCCGAGGTCACCAACGGCGAAAATGTGTTCCGTCTGGCCAGCAACGAATCCACCTACATTCCCGCCGAGCACAAGCACCGTCTGCACAACCCCGGCCCGGATCCGCTCGTGATGATCGAGGTCCAGAGCGGCTCCTACCTGGGTGAAGACGACATCGTGCGATTTGAAGACATTTATGGCAGAACAAACTGATACGGCCTTGAGCCAGTCCCCACCCCTGGACATGGGCCACGACGACGCCTGGTACGAACACGACGGGCGCAGCGACATCTGGGTCGGGCTGCGCAACGCGCACGTGTGGTCGGCCCTGGGCTGGCACGACATCCGCCAGCGTTACCGGCGTTCGGTGCTCGGTCCGTTCTGGTTCACCCTGAGCACCTTCATCATGATCGGTGTGCTCGGCGTGCTGTACTCCACCCTGCTCAAGCAGGACATCGTCACTTACCTGCCCTACCTGGGCGTGGGCCTGGTGATCTGGCAGTACGTCTCGACCGTCATCACCGAGGGCGCGAACTCGATGATCAACTCGGCCTTTCTGATCAAGCAGATCCGCATGCCGCTGAGCATCCATGTCTGCCGCATCGTCTGGCGCAATTTCTGCATCCTGCTGCACAGCCTGCCGGTGGTGATCCTCTTCCTGCTGGCCATCGGCCACTGGCCCGGCATCACGTTCCTGCTGATCATTCCCGGCCTGCTGATCCTCTTGCTGCACGGTGTCTGGATGGGGGTTCTGCTCGGCATCCTGTGCGTGCGCTACCGCGACATCCTGCCGATCGTCACCAACTTCCTCCAGGTCGCCTTCTTCTTCACGCCCATCATGTGGTCGCCCGAGCTGTTGCAGGATCGCGCCTGGATCGCCCACTTCAACCCCCTGTACCACCTGATCGAAATCGTCCGGGCACCGGTGCTGGGCACCCCGATCCACCTGCAATCCTGGGTGTGGTCGATCGGTTTCCTGATCGTGGGCTTTGTCGCCGCCCAATACCTGATGCAGCGCGCGCGCCACCGTCTGACTTACTGGCTGTAATCCCATGAGCACAAGCATTTCCGCCCGGCAGCTGACCGTGGAGTTCCCGATTTTTGAAAACTCGCACCGCTCGTTGAAGAAAAAGGTGCTGCACCTGACCACCGGGGGCACCATTGGCAACGACGCCGGCAACCACCCCGTGGTTTGCGCCCTCGACGCCCTCGACTTCGAGTTCAAGGACGGCGACCGCGTCGGCCTGGTGGGCCACAACGGCTCGGGCAAGACCACGCTGCTGCGCGTGCTCTCGGGCATCTATTCACCCACGCGCGGCCAGCTCAAGATCAAGGGCAAGACAGCGTCCCTGCTCGACGTCTCCACCGGCGTGGACCCGGACGCCACCGGGTTTGAAAACATCTACCTGCGCGGCATCATGAACGGCTTCAAACCGAGCATGATCCGCAGCAAGATCGATGAAATCGCCGACTTCACCGAACTCGGCGAATACCTCAACCTGCCGGTGCGCACCTATTCGAGCGGCATGATGCTGCGCCTGACGTTCGCGATCTCGACCAGCATCCAGGCCGACATCCTGCTCATGGACGAATGGCTCAGCGTCGGCGATGCCGACTTCCGGGAAAAGGCCGCCAAGCGCCTCAAGTCCCTGGTTGACAACGCCTCCATCCTCGTGATCGCTTCGCACAACCCCGAGCTGATCGACAACGTCTGCAACAAGAAGCTGCAGCTGGAGCACGGCAAGATCGTGGCCAGCGAGGTGCTGGGCCAGGCCAGCAGCCCGGCGTCCGCGCTGGCTTGAAGCCGGCCGGACCGGTTCCTCCGATCAATCGCCTGCCATGAACGCCGACCACCCCATCTTTCCCTACCTGGAATGGCTCTCCGGCCGCCAGCCCGTTCGCACCCTGAAGGGCCTGACCAGCGCCTACCTGGCCTACCCGGTGGCCGAGCGCATGGAACAGCGCCAGGTGCGCGGCAAGCTGGCCGAGCTGCACCGCCACTACCGCAAGCCCTTCGCCGAGCGCCTGCGCCTGGCCCGGCACCAGCTCGCGGACACCGTGGCTTTCGCAATGCAGGCCGTGCCCTACTACAAGGACACGCTGGGCGGCATCGGCTTTGACCCCGAACGGCTGCGCACGGACATCGGCTACCTGCAGGACATGCCCCTTCTCACCAAGGACATCATCCGCGAACAAGGCGATCGCCTGCTGTCCCGCCCGCTGGCCGCGGCACCCCACTTCACCTGCAAGACCGGCGGCTCGACCGGCCTCTCCTGCGTCATCGAATACGACCAGATCGCCGCCGATCACGCCGCGGCCGTGGTGCTGTATTGCCGCAAGATGGCGGGCAAGTCGCAACGCCAGTCCGAGCTGCATTTCGCCTGCCGCTTCCCCGGCGACCCGGTGCCGCGCTGGCCATCGCGCGAAGACTTCAAGTGTTTTGCGATGAACCGCAGCAACATCTTTTTCGGCGCGCTGGACGCCGCGGGTCTGGATGAGATCTGGGCCACGCTGCAGCGGCGCCGGCCCTACCTGGTGCACGGGCACCCGTCGACCATCTATGCGCTGGCCTGCCACATCGAGAAGACGCAAGGCAAGGACAAGGCCTTTGCCGTTTTTGAATCCAGCGGCGAACTGATGGAAGACTACCAGCGCAAGAAGATCGCCGAGGTGTTGCAGTGCCGGGTGGTCAACCGCTACGGCCTGGCCGAACTCGGCGTGATGGCCTACGACCTCGACGGAGGCCGGGGCCAGGGCATGCAGCTGCTCGACTCCGAAGGCTGGAGCGAATCGCTCGCCACCGACAACGCGCCCGACGGCCACCAGGAGCTGGTGTTCACCTCGTTCCGCAACCGCCTGATGCCGCTGCTGCGCTACCGCAGCGGCGACCTGGGTCGCGTCGAACAACGGGCGAACGGCCTGTTTCTCACCGACGTGGTGGGCCGCCTGCACGACATCGTGCCGATCAACGGCACACCGCACGCCACGCACCACATCCAGGACGTGCTGGACCACCGCGTGGGCGGCATCCAGGAATTCCAGATCGACCTGCGCTCGTCGCCCCCCACGCTGCGCGTGGTGGTGGACAACCATGGCAATGAAGCGCACATCGCCAGTCGGGTCGAGGCCTTCTGGCCCAGCGCCTTCCGGGTCGAATTTGTGCAACACGGTGACCTGGTCCGCGTCGGCCGGCACGCCAAGTTCCGCCACGTCGTCACCCCCTGATTGCCCCATGATCCACGTTCTCGCTCCCGGAAATCAACAGACCACCGCCACGCTGCTGACGGCGGCACTGGCCCGCAGCTGCGGGCTGGACCAGGTATCGCCTGGCAGTTTTTCCGGTCTGCTGCAGACGCCTCCTGAACCGGGCGGGCACCATGCATGGGTCGTGATCAACCCGCTGGAAGACTGGGTCCCCGCGCTCATTCGCATGGCCAGTGCCCGCAGCAAGATCATTGTTCTGGGCGAACTTGCGCCCTCTCTGGCCGACTTCCTGAAGGTGCGCACCGAGCCGCTGCCGCAGGACCTCATCGAGGCGGCCAATTGCGCGCCGGCCAGCACCTACCAGTGTTCTGAAAGTGCCGCCCGCGTGCGCTGGTTGCCCGATCCGATGCGCCGCCTGACGGGCCGCACCTGTCGCCAGCCAGAGCGGGCACTGCGCCGCTACGATTTCACCGACGAATGGAACAACCTGGGCTTCGGGGCCATCACAGCGGACGGCTCACCCTGGTCACTGGCGCAACGCGCCTGGCTGGAGCCCGGCAACGAACTGGCACAGGTCGTGGTCGAAGCGGAGCACCACGGTGCCTACGCGGGCCTGTGGGACCACGGTCCGGCCAGCCTGCTCTGGGTCAACCGCGCGGTTGGCCCGATCGATTCACAGGAATGGCGCTGGATCGAAGACTTCCTCTCCGATCATCGTCCGGCCGAGTTGCCGTGCTGGCCCGTGCTGGCCGAAATTCCCCACGGGTTTGACGCTGCCGTGACCATGCGGCTGGACTGCGACGAAGACGTGGAGTCGGCTCGAACGCTGTGGCAGGTGTACCAGCGCGAAGGCGTTCCGTTCAGCCTGGCGCTGCACGCCAAGGTGCTGAGCGATGTGCAGCACCACGTCCTGCCCCGGGAAGTGCTGGCCGCCGGAGGCGCCATCCTGTCGCACACCGCCACCCATGCCCCGGACTGGGGAGGCAGCTACGAAGCCGCCTACCTCGAAGGCAAAACATCGGCCGACGTGATCCGCGACACCATCGGCCACACCGTGCGCTACGCGGTCTCACCCTTCCACCAGACGCCCGTGTATGCACGGCTGGGGCTGGCCGACGCCGGCTACAGCGGCTGCATCGGCGGCATCATCCGCAACGACTTCGACTTCCTGATGGCCCGCGCAGGCGTGCCACCGGCTTCGGGCACCGGCTTCATTGGCCACAGCCAGCAGTGCATGCTGCACGGCGACTGCATGCTGGAGGGCGACGAACCCATGAAGATCTTCAAGCAGGCCTTTGATCTGGCCTGCGAAGGCGGTGCGTTTTTTGGCTACCTCGACCACCCGTTTTCCGAACGTTATCAATACGGATGGCTCACCGAAACGCAGCGTGCCAGCGCCCATGTCCAGCTGATTCAGCACATGCGCCAGCGCGGACGGGTTCTGTTCGCCAACGAAGACCAGGCCATGGATTTCCTGCATGACCGCGCGCACACGCGGATTCGGGCCACGCCCGAGGGCTTCCTCGTTGTGCGACCGCAGGCGGCTTCCCCCTGGCCGCTGCAAGTGCGGTACCAGGGCCAGTCCCTGTGCATCGAACGCGAAGGCCTGGTGCGATGAAACTCATGGTTGTTTTTGGCACCCGCCCGGAAGTCATCAAGCTCGCGCCCGTGATCGAGGCGGCGCGCCACCTGGATGGCATCGAACTGCTCAGCTGCTCGACCGGCCAACACCGTCAGATGCTGGACCAGGCGCTGGCGTGTTTTGGCCTCCAGGCCGACATCGACCTGGGCCTGATGCGCGACAACCAGACCTTGCCGGAACTCACCGCCCGACTGATCGAAAGCCTGACCCACACCTACCAGCAACACCGGCCGGACGTTGTGGTCGTGCAAGGTGACACCACCACAGCGTTTGCGGGTGCGCTGGCAGCCTTCTACCAGCGCATCCCCGTGGCACACGTGGAAGCCGGACTGCGCACGGGCGACCCTTACAGCCCCTTTCCAGAAGAAATCAACCGCGCCATGATCGCGCGTCTGGCGCGCTGGCATTTCACGCCGACCAGCAAGGCCACCCGCAACCTGCTCGCTGAAGGCATCGCGCCGGAACACATCACGCAGTGCGGCAACACGGTCATCGACGCGATCGAGCTGATCCGGCGTCAATGGGCGCAGCACCCCTATCAGGGCGAAGCCGTCGACCTCTTCCCGGATCAGGACGTGGTCCTGATCACCACCCACCGGCGCGAAAACTTCGGACAGGGACTGGAAAACATCTGTGAAGCCCTGCTTCAACTGGGTCGCGAGTACCCCCAGCTGGGTTTCGTGTTTCCGGTTCACCTGAACCCGCAGGTGCAGGAAGTGGTTTACCAGCGGCTGGCCGGCATACCCAACCTGCGGCTGATGCCACCCGTTGATTTCGAGACCAGTCTGTACCTGCAGAGCCGCTCGGTCCTGATCCTGACCGACTCCGGCGGCATCCAGGAAGAAGCGCCGTCGTTTGGCGTGCCGGCGGTGGTCATGCGTCAACACACCGAACGGAGCGAGGGCATAGACGCGGGATTTGCGACCCTGGCCGGTACCGATGTCGACCCCATTCTGGAAGCGGCCCGCGGGTGGTTGAACGCCCCGGAGCGGCGAGCCCGGTTGCTGGGTCAACCGAATCCCTATGGCGATGGCAAGGCCTCGCAACGCATGCTGCAGGTGCTGTTGAACGAAGGAAACGGGGCCCGACATGGCCACCGCTGAGCGGACACCACACGCCAGCAAGGATTGCATTCTCTTTGCCACCGCCGACTGGGACACGCCCTACTGGACCAACAAGCAGCACACCGCGGCCCATCTGGCCGAAGCCGGGTGGCGCGTGCTGTATGTCGAGAGCATCGGCCTGAGGCCACCCAAACTGGGCAGTGGCACCGACTGGGGACGCATCTTCAGACGCCTTTGGCGAGGTCTGCGCGGCCCAAGGCAGGTGAGCAAGAACCTGTGGGTCTATTCCCCGCTCCTGGTGCCGTTCCGCCATGACCATCCCTGGATCCGCACACTCAACCGCCGCTTGCTGAGCGGCGTGCTGCGCTGGTTCATTCGCCAGCGATCATTTTCCCGGCCCATGATCTGGACCTACCACCCGTACATCGTCGATCTTCTGGACGATCTTGATACCGGTCCCTTGGTCTATCACTGTGTCGACGATCTCGCAGCGATCCCCGGTATAGACGCGGGCGCATTCAACCAGGCCGAAGTGCGCCTCCTCAAGGTCGCAGACCACGTTTTCACGACCAGCCCAGCCCTGCAAGCCAAGTGCAGCCGTCATCACCCTCAGGTGGTCGACTTGCCCAACGTGGTGGATGCCGGGCATTTCGGGCAGGCCCTGGAAAGCGGGCCACTGCCTGAAGATCTGGCAGCGATCCCGACCCCGCGCCTGGCCTACGTGGGCGCCCTGTCGGACTTCAAGGTCGACTTTGCGCTGCTGCATGCACTGGCACAACGACATCCCGAGTGGAGCTTTGTCCTGATCGGCGAAGAGCGGGAGGGACAACACGACCCCACGCTGTCCGAGATGCACAAGCTGTCCAATGTGCATACCCTGGGGCACAAACCCTATGCGGCCTTGCCGCAATATCTGCGCGGCATGGCTGTCGGGCTGCTGCCCACCCGGGTGAACGACTACACACGCAGCATGTTTCCGATGAAGTACTTCGAGTACCTGGCCGCGGGTGTACCGGTGGCCTCGACACCGCTGGAATTCACCCGACACAACCATGCCGGACTGTGCATTGGCCATGATGTGCCGAGCTTTTCCCGGGCCATTCATGACCAGTTGCGGCGTGGCCGATTGACGTCTGAGGAAGCTGCGGAGTTCGTCGGCGAAAATACCTGGTCACGGCGCCTTGAAAAGATGCTTCAAATCGTGAACGGCTCTGGCGGTTGATGCGCCGAATACGCCGTTTTCCCACCCGCTTTCAGCTCCTCGGCTTTCGATAGAGCACCCAACGACATGGACAAGAACACAACCCCACTGGCGCTCTTGGCGCACTACGAACGCCGCGAAGCAGAAATCGCGCGCCTGAACGACCAGCTTCGCGTCGATGAAGCCCTCAGCATTCAAGGCGAGGGCATCGCCCGCAACAGCCTGCTGAAGGCGCTGCTGTCCCCCAACGGTCAGGCAGCACGCACGCTGTGGGAGCGCCTCCGGTTCTCCGCGAAATACCTGCGCGGTGATTTTGACAAAGACATCAGGCGCCTGACCCTTGATACCCGGCTGCTGTCCGAAACCAGCAAGAAAACCAGCAACGACTACACGCGCTGGGTCCGGCAATACGATCAAAAAGACGCCGGCTACCTCAAGCGCCTGCTGTTGCAGGCCAAGACGTTCACCAGCACACCCAAGCTGTCCATCGTCATGCCGACCTACAACCCCGACCCGGTGTTCTTTCGCAAGGCGCTGGACTCCGTGTTGGCACAAACCTACAGCAATTGGGAACTGTGCATCTGCAACGACTGCTCCACCCGCCCGGAGGCTGAAGAGATCGTCCAGGAGTACCTGGCTCAGGACGACCGGATCCGCTACGTGAAGCTGGAGAAGAACAGCGGCATCTCGGGGGCCACCAACGGCGCCATCGAACTCGCCACCGGTGACTGGGTGTGCTTTCTGGACCATGACGACGAACTGACCCAGGATGCCCTGCACTGGGTCGTGGACACGATCAACCAGCGCCCGCAAACCAGGCTCATCTATTCAGACGAAGACAAGATCGACGAAAACGGCAACCGGTTCGAGCCCTATTTCAAGTCCGACTTCAACTACGAACTCATGTTGGCCCAGAACATGGTCTGCCACTTCACGGCGGTTCAAAAAACACTGCTGGACCAGGTGGGGCCGCTGCGCAGCGACTTCGACGGATCACAAGACTACGACCTGACCCTGAGATTGGTCGAAGGACTCAAGAAGGACGAAATCGCACACATCCCGCGCATCCTCTACCACTGGCGCGCCTGCGAAGGCAGCACCGCGTTGAGCATTGACAACAAGAACTACGCACTGGATGCGGCGCGGCGAGCGGTGGCCGAACACCTGGCGCGCGTGGGGCTTCCGGGCGAAGTGGTACCGGGCATCATCCCCCACTACAACCGCGTCAAATTCCAGTTGCCCGACCCGCCGCCCCTGGTCAGCATCGTCATCCCCACGCGGGACAAGCCCGAACTCATTGCCCTGTGCCTGAAGACGGTGCTGGAGAAAACCACCTACCCCAACTTCGAGATCGTGGTGGTCGACAACGGCAGCGTGGACGAACAGGTCAAGGCGCTCTACAAGCAGGTCGCCAGCGAAAAGGTCCGCATCCTGGATGCCAGCATCCCGTTCAACTTCTCGCGCCTGGTGAACATGGGTGTCGCTGCAAGCAAGGGTGACATCATCCTGCTGCTCAACAACGACATCGAAATCCTGGACGGCGGCTGGATGCACGAACTCGTGTCCCACGCCGTGCACAACGATGTCGGTGCGGTGGGCGCCAAGCTGCTCTACCCGGATGGACGCGCCCAGCACAACGGCGTGATCGTGGGTATCGGCGGTGTCGCCGGCCACTCGCACAAGTTCTTCCCTGGCGACGCACCCGGGTATTTCGGTCGTGCTCAGCTGCATCAGGAACTCAGCGCCGTCACCGGCGCCTGCCTGGCCATCAAACGATCCGTCTGGGAGGCCGTGGAAGGCTTTGACGAACAGCTCGGCATCGCCTTCAATGACGTGGACTTCTGCCTGCGCGTGCAGGCCGCAGGATTCAGGAACGTCTGGACCCCACATGCTGTGCTCAAGCACCATGAGTCAGCCTCGCGCGGACTGGAAGACAACCCCGCCAAACAGGCGAGATTCGCCAGCGAAGTGCAATACATGTTCGCCCGCTGGGGTAACACGATGGCGGAGGACAGGAATTACAGCCCCAACCTGTCGCTGGTCCATGAGGACTTCAGTCTGGCTTGGCCGCCGAGAGTCGAACATGGTGCCCCCGCTAGCAACCACACCGCACGTTGATCGCACGACATCCTGTCTGCGATCAGCGTAATTCAAACCAACCCTTCAATCGTCGATACAACATGCTATTGATCAATGACCTGACGCGGCAAGACGGCACGCTCTCCGAACAAATCATGGAGGCAGCGCGACGGGTGCTGTCATCGGGCTATTTCGTGTTGGGCAGCGAAGTTGAACACTTTGAAGGCCTGTTCGCTCAGTACTGCGGTGTTGAACATTGTGTGAGCACGGGCAATGGCACCGACGCGCTGGAACTGGCCATGCGGGCGCTGGACCTGCCGGCCCAGTCGGGCATCGCGTTGGTTGCCAATGCCGGTTTTTATTCCTCTGTTGCTGCGCTCGGCGCAGATCTGCAACCGGTCTATGTCGATGTCGACGACGACTCGTTGTTGATGGACCTGGAGGCTCTCGCAAGCGTCCCTGCTACAGATATAAAGGTGGTCGTGGCCACCCATTTGTTTGGTCGCATGCTGGACATGAACAGATTGACAACACTGTGTCAGCAGCGGGGGTGGTTTCTGATCGAGGACTGCGCGCAGTCGCACGGGGCAAAAGGTGCCGATGGCCGGATGGCGGGCAGCTACGGTGATCTGGCTGCGTTCAGCTTCTATCCAACGAAGAACCTCGGTGCAGCGGGTGACGGTGGTGCCGTCGTGACCGCGTCAACACCGCTGGCGCAGCGACTGAAAAGCCTGCGCCAGTATGGTTGGGGCAAAAAATACGAGGTATTGCACGCTGGAGGGCGCAACTCCCGGCTGGATGCCTTGCAGGCAGCCATTCTGGTCGAGAAGCTGCCCTATCTTGACCAGTGGAATCAACAGCGGCGAGACATCGCACGGCGCTACAGCGAGCAGATCACCAACCCGTTGGTCAGGCTGCCCACGGTCACCGGCGACGACTATGTCGCCCACCTCTTCGTGGTCAGGGTCCATCAGCGCGGCTCACTGGCTCAGCACCTGCGCCAACACCATATCGCCACCGATGTTCACTATCCGATTCCGGACCACCGACAACCCGTGTGTTCGTCTGAATATTCGGGAACCCATCTTCCGGTCACAGAAGCAGCCGCACAAACCGTGTTGACCCTGCCCTGCTTTCCAGCCTTGAACGACGCCGAAGTCAACAGGATTGCACAAATCATCAACGACTGGAACGGGCAATGAACTCATTGATCATTCCGGTATATCTCAACGAGGGGTCCATTCCGCGCCTGCTGACCACCGTTCAGGGCATGTACGAAGCCCTGAACGGTGAGTTGGAGGTCGTCTTTGTTGTGGATGGCAGTCCTGATGCCAGCGCCGAGCGCCTGCATGAAGGACTGCAGCAAGCCAGGTTTCCAGCGCAACTGGTGACCTTGTCAAAAAACTTTGGTTCTTTCCCTGCTATCCGCACGGGTCTTCAAGTTGCGCGGGGCGAGCATTTTGCTGTCATGGCGGCCGATCTGCAGGAACCGCCCGAATTGATCTTGAAGATGTTTGAGGTCTTGAACGCCGACAGTGCGGATGTGGTTGTCGCGAGTCGCGTCAGTCGTGACGACCCACGCCTTTCACAGTGGTTCTCACAATTGTTCTGGTGGGCATACCGCAAGTTCGTTATGCCTCAAGTACCACTGGGCGGTGTCGACGTGTTTGGCTGCAATCGCTTGTTTTTGGAACACCTGCTTTCGCTGCAGGAGGCCAGAAGCTCGCTGATTGGGCAGATTTTCTGGCTGGGATTTCGTCGAGAAACCCTTTCCTACAGCCGACTAGGACGCCAGGAAGGAAGCAGTGCATGGAACTTCCGTCGCAAACTGGACTATTTGTTTGACAACGTGTTTTCGTTTTCGGATCTTCCTATCCGGATCCTGACACGCTTGGGCATTACTGCACTCTCTCTGGCGTTTTTAATGGCCCTGGTCGCGGCCTTTTCTCGATTGACCGGCCTCATCGAGGTGCCAGGCTACACAGCCACCTTGCTGGCGGTATTAGGCTTTGGAGGTTTGAACACACTGGGCCTGGGCATTGTTGGCACCTACGCCTGGCGGGCTTACGAAAACACCAAGCAGCGCCCGCTGTCCATGATTCAACGAAAATTCGAATTTAATACGAATACAACCGAAAAGATCTGAATGAAAGACTATTTCTGCCACGAGCATGCCCTGTGCGAAAGCACAAAGATTGGAGCGCGAACCCGTATTTGGGCATTTGCACATGTATTGCCAGGGGCCATGGTCGGATCCGATTGCAACATTTGCGACAATGTTTTCATTGAAAATGATGTTGTCATTGGTGACCGTGTTACGGTTAAATGTGGCGTCCAGCTGTGGGATGGCATGGTCGTTGAAGATGATGTATTCATCGGGCCCAATGCGACCTTCAGCAACGACCGCTACCCGCGCAGCAGACAACATCTCGAAAGCTACCCACTGACCAGGATAGAAAAGGGAGCATCCATCGGTGCAAACGCGACCATTTTGCCAGGGCTTCATATCGGCGCAAACGCAATGATCGGAGCTGGCACAGTCGTCACCCGCTCAGTGCCGCCCAATGCGATTGTCATGGGAAACCCTGGTCGCATTACTGGCTATGTTGGCACCGATCGGAGCCGCAAGGCGACAACACTACCTGACGAAGTTGACGTCAGTGGTGTGCAACAGCTGAACGTGAAAGGTGTAACGCTGCGCAAACTCCCGCAGGCCCGGGATTTGCGCGGTAGTCTGGTCGCTCTGGAGTTTGGGCAACATGTTCCATTCTCGGTGAACCGCTCCTTCGTGGTCTTTGGCGTTCCCAATCGGGAGGTGAGAGGAGAACATGCGCACAAGGTATGCCATCAATTCCTGGTTTGCTTGAATGGGCAATGCAGCGTCGTGGTCGATGACGGCACGCTCCGCCAGGAAGTCAAACTGGACAATCCCGGTCTTGGTTTGCACATGCCGCCCATGACATGGGGCATCCAGTACCAGTACTCCGAAGGTGCGGTCTTGCTGGTCCTGGCGTCGCATCATTACGATTCAAGCGACTATATTCGTGACTACGGTCAGTTCTTGAGCATGACCAGCAAGCAGACCGATGCAAGCTAATCGCCCGTTTTTTCTCCAGTTCAATCGATTTCTGGTTTCTGGCACGGTCAATACAGCGCTGAGCTATGCTGTTTACCTCTTATTGCTCAGGGTAACGTCTTATGAACTGGCCTATATCGTCTCTTATGTCCTGGGACTGGGTTTTGGCTACTACCTGAACAGCCGCTGGGTGTTCTTCAAGAGCAGCACCAAGCTGAAGATTGCGCTCTACCCAATTGCCTACTTCCCGCAATTGATCATTGGCACACTGCTATTGCGTTTGATCAGCGATGGGATGGGGGTTCCTCCAAGTCTGGCAGCCATTTTTGTGATCATCTTGAGCGTGCCCATCAACTTTGTTGCAGTTCGTTGGGTGATGCATCAAAATTACACCCTTCAGATGCTGTGGCAGAAACTTCAACTGAACGCTGGCCGCCTGACACAGCCCAAGATCATATTTTTTTGGCTGATATCCTGCGCTTTCGCTTCACTATTTTTAGGCTACCACCCGCAACTCGAGATCACTTTAAGAAGTGCTGGTGGTCAGATGCAACTGACTCAAACCCAGCCTTTCACCCGCTCAATTGAGTCCACAACGCAACAGGTGCTGTCCGGAACCCGCACGATTGTGTTTTCCGCATCGAATACACTGGCAAGAAGTCTAGTTTTAGATATCTCCTCGTTTTCAGACTCAATCCAGCTACAGAAGGTAGACTTTCTATTTCTTGGTTTGCGCAAACATGTCAAACCAGATTCAATCATCAGACAAATTGATCAAGCTGGAAGCTATTCGAACCTAGAAATAAGTATCCCTGCAACCGTCACCCTTTTCGGAATGATCCCCTGGCTGTTTGCAGGGCTGTTTTTGTTTGCACTTTTCAAACTCTGGCCCAAGCAGCTCGATGGCCATGATGGTGCAACAAACTGGGCTGTGGCATGGGTTGTGTTTTGCTTTTCGATTTTTGCACACCAAGTGGTATGGTCCTCCGCCTGGCTACCCCTTATGGACGACTGGCGCTATTATTCCGATGGAGGATTTTCGCTCATCAACGAAAGTTTTGACTGGATTTTGATTTCCGGCAATGACACCTACTTTTTAACCGGACAGGTATTCGACTGGATATTGTTGAAAGCATTCAATGGCAATTTTTTATCGATCCGAATTTTCGGACTTGTTGCGTTGGCTGGATTTCTATCTTTCGCGATTGCATTGCTCCTGCACTTCAGCCGAAATTTCACAGCAATTGCACTGATTTTTCTGAGTCTTTGCATATCAAGTTCGGGGTACTGGGGCCACACTGGCATTGCTTACCATCAAATGTTGCCTGTGCTTTTTTTCACATGGAGCCTCTGGCATCTCACGAAAATCAGCGACCAAAACCCATCAACGCCGGGTCAGCTGGTGGTGTTTGCTTCTTTGGCACTGGCAGCGGGTCTGGCTTATATATCAGGCCCTATATTATTCATATCACTGGGCATTGCAAGCCTTGCCATCATTTCCCTTCCATGGCTTCAAGCACGACCTGGCATCATCAAGAACAATCAGGATGCCAATCGCTGGCGACCCGCACTTATAACATTGAGTTTGGTCGGCGTTACGACCATGCTGGTACAACTTGGCATCGTCATTTCGCGGCAAGGATCGCTGCTGGAACACAGCCACGCTTCTGCAACGGTCTTGCCAATTGAAGCCCGATTTTGGTGGTTTTTTGCCGGTTTGTTTGGACGCGCAACTGGCCTGCCCAACACGTCTGTTTGGCTGGATCTTTTTATAGTTATATTGTTTTTTGCAAGCTTGCTTTTTCTTGCCTTTATTGCGACCCGGCGTCGACTCAGCATCCGTGAAAATCAGACCCTGTTGATAGCCTTCGGCTGCGGGTTTGGGGCACTTCTGTATGCTTGCATGGTGTCCGCAGGACGTTCAGGATTGACCGCAAAAGATGCCACCGGCTGGGCACAAATCGCTGTTTATGCAAAGGGCAGGTTCCATTATTGGTGGCTTGCTGCATTGCTCCCGATTTTTTTCGCACTGACACTTGAATTCATCAAACCCAACACAGCTTGGCGACGCCGGCTTACCATTCCTCTAATATTACTTCTTGTAATATTTAAATCTGATCAGATTATCCACAACGATTCGAAAAAATTCGAGACCATAAAGGCAAAAGAACTCAGTGGAACTGATTGCATTCGCAACCGATGGATGGAAGCACAACATGACAAGAGTAAGCGCTATGATTGCCCTGACTTTTACCCAGACATTTTAAATGGCTTCATAAGACCCATCACCACAAGAAACCTACAACCCGCCACAGAGTTATTTCAATACCGAATGAAATCCTCGGAATAGTTACCGGTCAAACCGATTAAAAACAGGGACACGCATGCAAAGCGAGTCGACAGATATCCGTTGCGCAAACCGGCACGCAATGGCATGCGCATTTATTGCGATTGTAATCTTCATCATTGTCAGCCAGATTACAGGTCGCATACCGGTGGCTCAAGGTGCTGGATGGGATGGTGCCTTGTACTTGCGCTATGTTCAGACAATCGCAGCGGGGTCATTTGTCGACACAGGCCCATACCACCTCAGTCGAATGCTTGGTTTTGCGCCTGCGTTAATCGCAGCACTTGGTGGCCTTAAAGAGCAAGGACTGTTACTTTTTCAGTCCATATTGAATTCGGTGATGTTGGCCATCTCTTTGGGGATGTTCCTTCGCCTGCTACTGGACTGGGGGCTATCGAAGAGTGCGGCATGGATCGCGACGTCTTGCCTTGGTCTGAGTTGGTCCTGGCTGATCATGCCTGTGTTCTACCCGATGCTCAGTGATCACACTGCGTTGGTAGTGTCTGTGTTGTCTATGTGGGTCTGGAACAGAAACAGGCCCGACCTTCTAGCGATCCTGGCCTTTGCTTCCGTTTGGATCATGCCGGGTCTTTTATTGGTTCCCATGTTATTGGCCTGTGCGCCAATGGATCCAAATTCCTCCGTGGAGTTAAAAAGTACCTTGCGGCCAATGTTTCGATGGATGCTGCAGATACTGATTGCCCTTCCTTTGATTGCAGTTTGCGTTATCGCGTTCCACATTGAAGATGCTGAAATCACGACACATCCAAAAGGCCTTGATGTTGCGTGGCTTTCGTTGAAATATATCTCGATGACTTGCCTCCTCCTATCGGTTGTCGCAATTTGGTTGGCATGGACAAGGTTGTTTACACAACGCTGGTTCTGGTCGAAGCTATCATTGCAGGGCATGATTTGGACCATTGGTGCTAGTGCTTTCAGCTTGTTGCTATTGGTATTTATTCTTGACTGGGATAGCGGTTTCCGGGGTCCGCCTATTCTTCATAACATGTTGCTGCAATCCCTCGCAGCTCCTTTCAAGCCCCTCGTTGCAAACTTCCTGTACTTTGGCCCCATTCTTCCGCTTGCCATTGCGTCGGTACTGCGATGGTCCATTGCGATACCTAAGTCAAAACTTGAGCCACATCTTGGTCTGGCAGTCGTCATACTCGCGTTTCTACCATTTTTGTTGATGGGATCGGAAAGTCGCCAATGGGCCGCAGTGTTCCCTGTGAGTGTTGCATGGTTGGCTGTTAGATTGCGCAGCGAATGGCGCCTGCTACCTTTTGCGGTGATGGCTGTGGTCATGCTTATCCCTGCTGCTGCCATAAAACCGACTCTGGCACAGGCCGTTATTTCACAGCTCCCATTGTCGCACCCTGATTGGCAGGTTTACTTCGGCAGGTTAGGCCCTTGGATGTCGAGGGAAAGCTATTTTAATGGAGTGATAGCTTTAAGCTCTTTTGTTCTGGTTTTGTTCGCAATTAAAAGATCTTGGCGCATCTTTTCACTCGATCAACGACACAATTGAGCAACGAAGTTTTTTTGCTGGGTGGATTCAATAGAAACCGCATCCAGATAGGATTCGCAGCCCACTCACTGACACCGGCCAACGGCCACCGACTTCTTCCCATAGTTCACGAGCACCGCTTTTCACACAATATTCGCTACAACTGTACCTGTCCCATGGGCAAGCTACCGTGCAATGTCACTTGCCGTAGTTGAGATATTGTTTGACAGACTTTGAATCCACCAAGCGCTAAGGTCAAATATTTATGGAATACAGACGAGAGGTGGATGGCCTCAGGGCACTCGCGGTGCTGCCGGTCATACTTTTCCACGCTGGTTTCGAGGTATTCAGTGGGGGTTTTGTAGGGGTCGATGTTTTCTTTGTCATCAGCGGCTACTTGATCACAACGATCATTTTGTCTGAACTCGAGCAAGGAAATTTTTCAATCATCAACTTTTACGAGCGGCGTGCAAGGCGGATTCTCCCGGCCCTGTTTCTCGTAATGCTCGTGTGCCTGCCATTTGCTTGGCTATTCTTGTTACCAAGCGAGATGAAGGGCTTCGCGGAGAGTCTTGTTGCGGTACCGCTATTCGTTTCCAACATACTGTTTTGGCGTGAAAGTGGCTACTTTGATGCTGCAGCTGAACTCAAACCCCTGCTACATATTTGGAGTCTGTCTGTAGAAGAACAATATTACGTCATTTTTCCCTTATTCCTCATATTGACCTGGCGCCTAGGCAAGCGCAGCATCCTAGTATTTCTTGCAATATTTGCCTTGGCAAGTCTTGGCGCAGCACACTGGGGGTCCAAGTTGAATCCGGCTGCTGCATTTTATCTTTTACCAACACGAGTTTGGGAGTTGCTCATCGGCGCCTTCGTTGCGTTCCATCTATCAGCAAAAATTCGAACCAATCCGAGCCCCACGGCGCAAGAAATCGGTAGTGTGGCGGGTCTGGGCTTGTTGCTGTACAGCGTGCTTGTTTTTGATAAATCAACACCTTTCCCAAGTCTCTACACGCTCGTTCCCACCGTTGGTACTGCACTGATCATTCTCTATGCTTCACAGTTCACATTCGTAGGGCGCATGCTCGGTATGAAAGTTTTTGTAGGTGTGGGCTTGATCAGCTACAGTGCCTACTTGTGGCACCAACCATTATTTGCATTTGCCAGGCATAGAGGCTTGACAGAATTTGACCGAGGTGCGTTCCTTGTTTTAGTTTCATTGTCTCTCTTGTTGGCGGGAGCCAGCTGGCATCTTGTCGAAAGACCTTTTAGAAGCAAGAAATTAGTAAGCCGCAATAAGATCTTTCTACTCGGAATTACTGGCATTTTGTTTTTTGTTTCATTCGGTCTTTTAGGCCATTATAAGGATGGCAATATTGGACAGCTTGATACAAAACAGGAAATGTTTTTAGCAAGTTTCGAGAATGATTTGCCAGCCTGGAACTACTTCAAGAGGACCAGAATTCCAGAGAAGTACCGTTTTGACTGCGACTTTTACGACTTACCAAAGTACCGCACTGGGAACGCAACCAACGTACCATTGGAATCCATTTCGATCAAATGTTTCACAAGCCAAAAAGATAGAGAAAAGTTGATTTTTATTTGGGGTGATTCGCACGCACAGCAACTGTATCACGGGTTAAGCAAAGTGATCTCTACGGATCACGATATTCTGCAAGTTGCCAGCTCGGGCTGCGTTGCCAAAATAGCGACCACCAGATCCAATCTCGATTATTGCGAATACTCAAACTGGTTTGCATTTCAAAAAATACAGGAACTAAGACCGAAATCTGTAATAATTGGGCAAAACCTCCATCACAATGCGAAGGAGATGAAGAAGATTTCTGATGTGCTTGTAGGCATCGGAATCGAGAATGTGATATTTACCGGACCAGCCCCTCATTGGACCCCTAAATTACCCAATATTATTGCCTATAAATTTTTCCCAAATACTCCTCATCGTACATTTGTTGGTGTCAGGAAAGAAGTTCTTGAAAATGATAAAAAAGTCAAAGCAGAGTTCTTTTCTTCTTCAAATGTTTTCTATCTAAGTCTGATCGACTATTTTTGCAATGACGATGGATGTCTTGTGTATTATGGTGATGATGTCGGTGATGGTATTACGACTTGGGACGCCGGCCATCTTGCTCCGATTGCGTCATACAACTTCGCCAAAGACGTTCTTGCAAAGTACTTGGTTGAATAGCGTTGTGCTCCCAAGGTCTTGTGCATGTCGAACATTGTGCGAGTCGGCGACTTGGAACAAGCGCGGTTCGCAAGCACTCGCCCATCGGCGGTGACGCTCGCGATGTATCCCCCCACCTTCTACGTTCGGTATTGGTTTTACCTGCTCCGGCTCAGCAATGGCGCTCTAAAAAGGGACCGACAATACAGGGTGGCAGCGCTTGACAGCTCGCCACAGTCTGTTTCCTGCAGCCTTTTCACAGAACATGAAGATCCTCACCTCCAGGTTTTCTGGCGACACGCCGACCACTCCGGCCAAATACTGCGTCTTCTCCCACTTTGATGCGAACGACCGGGTAGAGCGCTATGTGCTGCACTACCTGGAACAGCTCAAGCTGTGTGGGTACGAGGTGCTTCTGGTGTCCACCAGCCGGGCCATCTCTGAAGCTGACCATGCCGCCTTGTCCCATGTCTGCCACACGGTCTGCCTTCGAGAAAACGTCGGCTACGACTTCGGCTCCTACAAGGCGGGGATTGAGTTGCTGAAGCAGCACGGCGCCCGAGTCAGTCGTCTGCTGGTTGCCAACGACAGTGTTTTTGGCCCGTTCAACGATCTGCAGCCGATCCTCCATGAGATGGAGCGCGAGGACATCGACCTCTACGGCCTGACCGACTCACACGACCACGGTTACCACCTGCAAAGCTACTTCATCTCGTACGGCTCCAAGCTGTATGAAAGCGCAGCGTTCGACGACTTCTGGTCTTCGGTCGACCTCATCAGCAACACCACCGACAATTTCAAACAGAAAATCGTTCACAACTACGAGGTGGGTGGCAGCCAGCACTTTCTTCAGGCTGGTTGCAGCTACGCGGTTGTCTTCCCCTACCGGGATATTCTCAATCGGGTGTTTCAGCGCACATTGCGGAGGCTGGATGAGTCCCGGCAACCCGACTCAGACATCGTCATCCAACCCGGCGAACTGGTTTACAACCTCAACGCATCGCACTGTTATTGGGAAGAACTGATTGACATGGGCATGCCTTTCATTAAGCGCGAGCTTTTGACCAGGAACCCCACCGCCACGGATGTCTCGACATGGCCACAGAAGATAGAGACCACCTCGCACTACGATGTTTCCATGATCCTCGAAGCACTCATCAACCAGGGCGCGATCGAAAACGTATACCCCATCGATATCGGTCAGGCGCTGTCCGTCATCCAGACCCCGGAAGACGTTGTTGATGTCCCCCTCACCCCTGCCCTCAGCAAGTGGATCAACGCTGCCAGCGTGCCAGCTGCAGTCCAGTTCCGCTTTGACGACCAGTTCTACCTCAGCAGCTACCCCGACATTGCCGCGGTGGTCGAGATTGGCGACTACCCCTTCGGCCTGGCGCATTTCAAACGCTACGGTTTCCTGGAAGGCCGCAAGTGCGCATTCAAACGGGTGGTGAAGAATTGAAAGTCCTGTTTTCCACGTATCCGATGGCGTTTCATACGCCCGGCGGAGGTGAAGTCCAGTTGCTGGCCTATCGGGATCATCTGCCGCAGATCGGGGTCGCTGTCACCCTGTTTGACCTGTGGAATCCACGCTTTGACCAGCACGATGTGGTTCACTTTTTTTCGTGCGTTGGTGGCTCGGTGCACTTCTGTCACTTCGTCCGCAACTTGCGAAAGCCCCTGGTCATCACGTCCAGCCTCTGGATCACTGAAGAAACCAGGCATCTCTACCCCATCGATGAGATCCGCCACCAGCTTTCGCTGGCGGACCGGGTGATCACCAACTCGGAGATGGAGAGCGACACACTGGCCCGGGTCCTGGAGCTGGACCGATCGAAGTTCGCAGCGGTGTACAACGGTGTGGACGAGGTTTTCCAGAAGAAGCCGTCTCCGGATCTTTTTCGGTCCAACTTCAACGTTCGAGGCCGGTTTGTGCTCAATGTCGGCAACATCGAGCCGCGAAAGAACCAGTTGGGCCTTGCCCAAGCCATGGCATCCCTGCCCGATCACGAACTGATCCTGATCGGTCACATCCGCGACGCAGCCTATTTCGACAAGATCAAGGAAGCGGTGCCGGAGGGGCGGTTTCGATACCTGGGACCGCTGGACCACCATTCCGAATTGCTCCGCTCCGCCTACCAGGCCTGTGACCTGTTTTGCCTGCCCAGCACGCTGGAAACGCCGGGTTTGGCCGCGCTCGAAGCCGCTACACAGGGTTGCCGCCAGGTCATCACGGAGGAGGGTTCGACCCGGGAGTATTTTGGTGACGATGCCATCTATGTTTCACCCAAGGATCCTCAAGCGATCGCCTCCGGACTGAGGCAGGCCCTGTCGATGCCAGCCCCCACCGCTGCACAGGCGGACCAGATCTACGAGCGCTTCGCCTGGATCCGGGTCGTCGAAAAACTGAAGTCGATCTATGAAGGCGTCATCTGACATGGCCACCACGCAACTTGTCCACGAGGGATCGCCCCGACAGTCTGGCCAGACAACGGCCTGCGTGTTTGCGCACACTGCCGGCGGCGAGTTCATCGGCGAGTACGTTTTCCACTATCTGCAGTGCCTGAAGCAGATCGGTTGCGCCACCGTGTTCTGTTCCAGCGCCGTACAGCTCCGGCCCGAGGATTTGGCGCGCTTGCAGATGCTGTGTCACCAGCTTGTTCTCGGTGTTCCGCTGGGCGGTGTGTTCCATGCCTACCGTGCTGGCCTGGGTCAGCTGCAAGCCGACAAGGACACCTGGGACAAGGTAGTGTTCACACACGACCAGCTGTACGGCCCGCTGAACGATCTGGGTCCCTTGTTGCGCTTTGGTGACGAGCGGGACCTTGATATTTGGAGTGCCTCGGATGGGTTCGCCAGCGGGTACTACCTGCACAGCGATTTCCTGGTCATGCGGGCAGCGGCTTTGACGCACCCATCCGTCCGCGAATTCTGGGACCGCCTCCCAGCCCTGCTGCCCGAGGCAGGGAACACGGAGGGCAACCGTGCAGCGCTTCGCCAGATCGAGAAGGAAGCCTGCACCCGATTCACCGATGGCCTGCTGAGGTTGGGGGCGTTCTGCAGCGTGTCCGATGTGCGGCGCCATGTAGCCGAAGTGCTGTCCTCGCAACTGCCGGACCATTCTTCCATTCGACGCCGGTTGCTGGACGGTGTGAGCGTGCGCCAGGACGTTCGCCACGCCCACTGGGACTTGATCGTTGAGACGTTCCGCTATCCCTTCATTCACGCCGACCTGCTGCGGCACAATCCCCTCGGCGTCGACATCGATGGATGGGGCGCCCTCGTCCAAGCGCAGGCCGGCTGCGACGTTGACCTGATCGGCCAGGATCTTCGCGAGTTCCACCATGCGGACACCTCGAAACAACTGGCCTGGCTGCTGGATGAAGTCGAAACACCATCGGGCATTCGGATCCCCTACTTCCTGACACAGCTGCTCACGACCTGGCCAGATCTTGAGGAAAAGCTGAACATCGGCGTGGCCACCGAAGAGGCGGTTCTCAACTCCATTGCGTTTTGGGAGCATCCTCAGCGCAAGGCGATGCCGGACCTTATCTGGCCGGCAGCCAATCGGTTCCCGGATGTGGTCTACGAACCCGCTCCGGGCATCGTCCAGGACTCCGCCCTGTCCATCACCAAAGGGGCCCTGGCCGTCTGGCGAACCCGGACAGATATTCAATCCTTCGATCTGAATACCTTCCTGGGCCGGCAGCAGTTCAACCACTGGCGCCTCACGCTGGGCCAGGCGGAGTATCGATTCCTGGCGCTGACCGATCAGGACATCGCCCACCTCCATGCCCCCTGTCAGGTGTTTGCCGGCAAGATATCGCACCTGCCCAATCTGGCACTGCTCTCCGCCGCCTTCCACAACACACCAGGCATCGTCCAGCAACTGCAAGAAGGCGATGTCGCTGCCTATGAGCAGTGGTGGCCATGGAAGCAGGTCGAGCTGACCGCGTCACTGGATGCCCTGGTCAAACATCCCTCGCAGCAGAAATCGGGTTTCAGGGCGGCTTTGCCTCGCGGCACGCGCCACGAGCGGGGGGTCAATGTGGTGGGATTGCCCAATGGCCAGTTTGGTGTCGGCGAGGACGCACGAACCGCCACCCGCGCGTTGCTGCGCGCAGGGGTCGACACTTGCGTGTGCCCCGCACCCATCGGCGCCCTGACAACGGTATACAAACCCGAGTGGACCGATGACCTCGTCTCCAGCACACCCAGGTCCAGGACCAACCTGATCTGCCTGCCGGCCGCCGACACCTACCAGCTCATCCTCAAGGGGTGGGCCCCAGTGCTTGCCGGTCGATACAACATCTGTGCCTGGCAATGGGAGTTGCCCGTGTGGCCCAAGAGATGGGTTCCGTTGCTGAACATACCGGACGAGATCTGGGCGCAGTCCCGCTATGTGGCGGACATGTTTGCCAAGACCACCGACAAGCCGGTGACCTACATGCCGCTGTCCATCGACAAGCCGGTGTTTTCCCCGAGAGGAAAAGCCTTTTTCGGCATTCCGGACAACGCCTACACGTTCTTGTCCGTGTTCGACTGCAATTCGTGGATCAAGCGAAAGAACCCGATGGGTGCGGTCAAGGCCTTTGCTGCGGCCTTTCCGCCCGAGCGTTCGGACGTGCGACTGGTCGTCAAGATCATGAACTCCCAGTCATCCATTCCGGAGTACCAGGAGCTTCTGGCCCAGGTGGCCAAGGATTCGCGGATCATCCTGATCGACAAGTACCTGCCGCGCAACGACATGCTTGCGCTCATCGACGCATGTGACGTTTTTGTTTCACTGCATCGATCGGAGGGTTTTGGCCGTGTGATCGCCGAGGCCATGTACATGGGCAGGCCCGTGATATCCACCAACTACTCCGGCAGTGTGGACTTCGCATTCGAAGGCACCGCGTATACCGTTGACGGACCGCTGGTGCCATTGCGGCAGGGTGACTACGTCGAATTCGAGGGCCAGTACTGGATGGATCCGGACATCGATGATGCGGCCATGGCCTTTAGACATTGTGTAGAGGACGAGAGTGGAACTCAGGCCATCGCTCAGGCGGGGCATCTGCAGATCTCGACCCATCACACCATTGAGAAAATTGCTCAAAGATATCTTGAACGCCTCAAGGCACTGGCATCGAACTAACTGTTGAAAAACATATGAAATCCGATACTCCAAGCGACATTCACCCTGATGACGACATGTTTTCGGGTTCGCTTGACCATTACGAGTCTGTTGGCAAGGAAATGGCCGATCTTGTTGAGGTGGCCGCGCACGATTTGGGACTGTCTGCACCTCATATCCTTGAACTACCCTGCGGCTACGGGCGGGTCACACGCCATCTGGTCAAATTGTTCCCTGCTGAACGCATCCTTGCCTGTGACATCATGGTACCCGCCGTGGAATTCGTCGCCACCAAATTTGGCGTGAAAGGCCACCCAGCCGAGATCCCGGTCAATGAGCTCACGGGTATTGAGACGGACACTTTTGATATTGCAGTCATGGGGTCTTTGATCACCCACCTTTCTGCCGCGAACTCGCATACTTTGCTCCAGAATTTCTCCCGCGTAATGAAATCCGGGGGTATTGCAATTATTACCACACACGGCATTCGGTCGCGGCAACTGCTTGGAGAAAAGGACGTTTACCAGGTCGGCGAAGAAGCACGGCAGCATCTTGTCCAGCAATACGACAACAGTCGATTTGGTTTCGTCAATTACCTACCCGATCATTCGTTTGAAGCAAAGACTGTGGACTACATCGGTGACAGCTACGGTATATCGCTGATTCCAGACCAATGGATGACCGAAATCAGTCAAACTCTTGGCCTGAACATCATTAAAAAGATAGTCGGCGGCTGGGACAATCACCAGGACGTATTTTTCCTGCAAAAGCAATAAACAGTTCCGGGGCATATCTTTTCTGTATGAGCGCATCCCTTCATATCGCCGCACCAGACATCCACCGCTTTGACGCGGTGGGCAACCACTGCCTCTACCTGGCCGAGGATTTGCGCCACACCGGTCTGGACGTGCAGCTGTACGCCCAGCGATTTTCGCCGCCCGACGTGCCCGTGCACGACCTCGAAACGCTGTTCACACAAGACCTCTCCGACAGCCTGCTGCTGGTGAGCTACTCGATCTTTGACCCGTATCTGGAGCGGCTGCTGGCCCTGCCCTGCCGCAAGATCTGCTATTTCCATGGCGTGACGCCGCCCGAGTTGTTGCGCGAACACGAGCCTGTCACAGCCGATTTATGCCAACGATCGATCGAGCAGTTTCCCTTGTTGGCCGGTTTTGATCGACTGGTGTTCAGCTCGCAACTGAACCAGCGCTTTCTGGAGCGCTACGCACCGGGTCGACCCAGTGTGGTGATTCCCCCGGTGTCGCCCAATTTCCCGCAGTTTCAGCCCGGCCCGATGCTGGAGCACGACCAGCACGAAGGCCTGCACCTCCTGGTGCTGGGCCGTGTGGTGCCGCACAAGCGCCTGGAAGACGCGATCCAGGTGCTGGCGCTGCTGCGCCAGCGCGGCGTGGCGGCCACGCTGAACATCGTGGGTTCGTCCGGCAACAGGGTCTACCAGGACCATCTCGACCATCTGGTGCAGTCCCTGGGGCTGAGCGCTTTGGTGCACTTCAAGGGTCTGGTCGACGCGCCCACCCTGCTGCGGGCCTACAACGAAAGCGACGCTTTGCTGCTGACCAGCGAGCACGAGGGCTTTGGTGTGCCCGTTCTGGAGGCGATGCACCGCGGCCTTCCCGTGGTGATGCGCGAGGGTACGGCGGCGAGTGAGGTGGGTGCAGACGCAGTGCAGAACTTCGCCTCCATCGAACAGGCGGCCGGCCAGCTCCAGCGCCTGGCGCAGGAGCCGGGGCTCAAGGGGGCGATGGTAAAATCCGGTCAGCGACGCGCCGCCGAGTTGCTGGAGCAGGCTTCGGCAGGTGCTTGGCAAAAGCTGTTGCAGGAAGTTGACGCGCAGTCCGGTATTTCATGCTGATGGCAGCGCCGCTTCGTTTCAGCACCGCCTTCTCATCAAGGCGGGCGCATCAAGACGCCCACCCCGGCCACGCCGCCGCAAGCGACCACCCAGCCACGCATCAACGCCATTCTAGGCCCATGAACACGGACCCGGATCATGCAACGCCAACACGCCAGCAGGAAACGACATGGCCGGTATGAAGTTTTTGCTTTCCACGTACAGCACGGCCTTTCTGGCCAGCGGCGGCGGCGAGTCCGAATTGGTGCAGATCGCCGAGACGCTGAACGAGTCCGCCGTGCACGCCGACATCTACGGCATACAGAGCCGCCCGCTGGACTTTTACGACGCCGTCATGCACTTCTCGGTGCAAGCCGAAGGCAAGGCTTTTTTTGACGCTGTTCGGGCACGCCAGACGCCGATTCTGCTGTGGCCCAACGTGTGGTGGAACAACCCACCGACCGCCAGCGAGGTTGAACGCATACAGGTGTTTGTCGATCAGGCGCACAAGGTCTTGTTCAAATCGCTGACCGAATGCGAGCAGTTTTCACGTTATGTGAGCGTGCCGCCGGCCAAGCGCGTGGTGGTTCCGATCTGTGTGTCGTCGCGCTTTACCACCGCCCCCGACCTCGACCTTGCCAAGACCGTCTGCGAGATGGACGACTATGTGCTGTGCCTCGGCCGGGTCGAACCGATCAAGAACCAGCTCACCTTGATCCGCGCCTTGCGCCGGCTCGGCCTGAGCGGCGTCATGGTGGGTGGACACAATGATGCGGCCTACCTGCAGCAGTGCAAGGCCGAGGCCGGTGACACCGTTCAGTTCCTACCCTGGGTCAAGCCCTGCAGCCGCCTGCTGCTGTCTTTGCTGGCCGGCAGCCGGGTGGTCGCAGAGACCAGTTTCGATCCGGCCGGACGCTCCAGCCTTGAAGCCGCTCTGGTGAACAAACCCCTGGTGCTGTCGGCCGATGACTGGGTCAACGAGTACTTTGCCGACACCGTTTACAAGGCCGACCCGCACAGCCTGGATCAAACCGTGGCCGCACTGCAGCAAGCCATCAGCGACGCCCAGGGCGCGCGCCTGGCTGCACGGGCCCACGAACGCATCGCCGAGCGCCACGCCTCGACCGCAGCCGTCGCCCAGTTCGTGACCACCATTGTCGACGCCTGTGACTGATAACGTGAATGCCGCTTTCAACTGACACCCGCTCCCCGCCGCGCCTGCTCGTGGTGCAACGCCTATCGCTTTCGCACAGCCGACTCAAGTCACGCTCCATCGGCGCCCGCTTTGGCCCGTTGCTGGACTACATGGAACGTCACGGCCTGATGCAGTGGCAGGAGATTCTCGAAACCGAAATCGGCATCGAGGACTTCCGCCGTCACGACGCCGTGCTGCTGAACAAACACAGCTCCACGCGTGGCCTGGAAATCATCCAGACCGCCAAGGCGCTGGGCCTGCGCTGCATTTACGATCTCGACGACTGGATCCTGGACCTGCCCAGCTACAGCGTCACCAACCTTGACGAAGACGTGCTGGCCAACATCGTGCGCATGATCCGCGAGGCCGACGTGGTTTCGGTATCGAACCCGGTGCTGCAAAACAAGCTGAAGTACATTCGCCCGGTCTCGGCAATCCTGAAGAACGGATTCGACCACGAGGCCCTGCCGTACAGCCCCACGGCCCACAACGAATCCAGTCAGCCGCGCATCCTGTTTTCCAACACCGACGGCATCAAGCTGGTGTCGCACCGCAAGCAGTTCCTGCAGCAACTGGTGGCCTTCATGGAAATGCACCCGGAGGTGCAGCTGGATTTCTGGGGCGATCACTTCCCCGAAATTGGTCGCATTCCGCGCTTGAACGACAAGGGTTTTGCCCCCAACAAGACCTACAAAGAGACGATTCGCGACGCCGGCTACTGGTTCGCTGTCGTGCCCCTGGGCGGTCAGGAAGACCCGGAAACCCTGTTCTTCAACAGCTGCAAGTCGTGCATCAAATACATCGACTACGGCAGCCTGGGCATACCCGGCATGTACTCGCATTCGCCGGTCTACAGCGAGGTGGTGCAGCACGAAAAAACCGGCATGCTGGTCCACAACCAGGGTGACGAATGGCTCAAGGCCATGAACCTTCTCTACCAGCAAGCCGCTTTGCGCCAGAAAATACGGGAACAGTCGTACGCCGATTGCATCGCCAACTTTGGCCTGCAGGCCTCGGCCCACAAGCTGCTTGAACTGATCACCAGGACCTGAACATGGACATTGTTTTGATTCGGCACGGCCAATCGGTGGCCAACCAGAAAGGCCTGTTGATCTCGAACGACCAGGACGACCTGACCGAGAACGGTGTGGCGCAGTCGCATGCGCTGGCAGCGCGGATTTCTGCCGTGTTGGCCGAGGCGCGCTGGTTGTATTGCAGCCCCTGGCGCCGCGCCTTGAGCACGGCGGAAATCGTGCTCGGCGAACGCATGCCCGAAACGCAGCTGGATGCGCGCCTGGCCGAAACCTTTCCCGGGCGCCACGGCACCTGGCTGGAGAAAGACTTCAATGCCGCGTTTCCCGACTTCTACCAGGACCTGGGTCGGCGCTACGACGGCGGCGAATCGCACCGCGACATGGCGCAGCGCGTCTGCCAGTGGGTGCAGACCGAGATCGTGCCGCGTCAGCACGAGCCCGGGCTGCTCATGGCCGTGGCCCATGGCGGCCCGATCACCGTCATCCTGCAGTACCTGCTGGGTGTGCCCATGGAAGAACGTTACCCCAGTTTCACCGTGCCCAACGCCAGCATGAGCCGGCTGCAATGGCGCGCCGACCTGGGGCGCTTCTGCCTGATCACAGCCGGTGCCTGAGTTTGCTGCCATGACCAGACCGGGGACCGTCATCTATGAATGCCTTTATGCCAAGGATCAGACCCTCAGCGATCCGTTCCTGACCCCGTTGGCGATTGCCAATGACCATCCGGAATGGCGCGAGCTTCAGGCCTTTCTGGAAATTTACCGCCGCGGCGACTGGCGCCAGCATGACTTCACGGGCATGTTTTCGCCCAAGTTCGCGCTCAAGACCCACATCGGCGTGGATCGTTTCCTTGGGTTCGTTGCTGACAACGCAGATGCCGACGTCTGCCTGATCAACCCTTTTCCGCAGATTGGCTATTGGTCCTACAACGTCTGGATGCAAGGCGAGCACGCTCATCCCGGTCTGGGCGCGGCCGCGCAGGCCGTGCTGGACGCAGTCGGCATTCCCTGGCAACTGAGCGAGGTGCCGCGCCACGGGCCCGGCCTGCTGGCATATGGCAACTTCTGGGTGGCCCGCCCGAAGTTCTGGCAGGCCTATGTGGGCGAGGTGCTGCAACCGATCGCGGACTTTTTGCTGCGAGAACCGTCGCACCAGGCCGCCATTGGCATATTGAGCGCCACCCGCCACACCGATGCTGCACCATTCCTGCCGTTTATGATTGAGCGGCTGTTCAGTACCTATCTGTCGCTGAACGCCCAATGGCGTGTCGCTGCCTACCCTCTGCAAAGCGACGTGCAGCGCTACTGCCAGAACGCTTTTGAATGTTTGTTGCAACAACAACTGCGCGACGAGGTGGATGCGGCTGATGCCCGGCAGGATTTTCCACCGTCACTGATCGCACACATGAACAAGCAATGCGCGTTGTTTCAGCAGCATTTTTTTGATTACTACCAACACCATGTGCATCCTCACTCCGGGAAGACCGTAAGTAAATAGCCCGGCCATTGAGACTCCAATCCATGCCGTATCACGATCTGGAGTTGGAGCTGCCCCGTTTTCGTGGACACAGCCCGTCATAACTGCCGAACCATAGAGGCGACCCCTTGAAACTCATCATCCAGATCCCTTGCTACAACGAAGCCGCAACCCTGGGCATTGCCCTGTCAGCGCTGCCGCGACAAGTCCCCGGATTCGACAGCGTGGAGTGGCTGATCATTGACGACGGCAGCACCGACGACACGGTCAAGGTTGCGCTGAGTCATGGTGTCGACCATGTGGTCAGGCACACGCGCAACCAGGGTCTGGCGCGTGGTTTCATGAACGGCCTGCAAGCCTGCCTGGAGCACGGCGCCGACGTGATCGTGAACACCGATGCCGACAACCAGTACGAGGCCGACGACATCCCCCTGTTGACGGCCCCCATCGTCAATGGCAAAGCCGACATCGTGATCGGTGCCCGCCCTATCCAGGCGATCGAACACTTCAGCCCGATCAAGAAATTGTTGCAAAAGCTGGGGAGCTGGGTCGTGCGCGTGGCCAGCAAGACCAGCATCCCGGACGCTCCAAGCGGCTTCCGGGCCATGAGCCGGGCCGCGGCCCAGAAGCTCACGGTGTTCAGTGACTACACCTACACCCTGGAAACCATCATCCAGGCGGGCCAGAAAAACATGGCCATCACATCGGTGCCCATCCGGGTCAACGGCGACCTGCGGCCTTCCCGCCTGGTCAAAAGCATTTCCTCGTACATCCGGCGCAGCATCGTCACCATCATCCGCGTCTTCGTCATCTACCGGCCGTTCCGTTTTTTCGCTTCGATCGGCATAACCCTCTTTGGTCTGGGCTTCCTGATCGGGATGCGCTTTGTCTACAAATGGTTGACGACGGACAACGGTTACGACGGCCATGTGCAATCCCTGATTCTGGCGAGCTCGCTGATGGTCATCGGTTTTCAGACCATCCTGATTGCCTTCGTGGCCGATCTGCTCTCCGCCAACCGCAAGCTGCTCGAAGAGATCCGCTCGATGACCTTGCAGAACCGGGATGCGCTGCGCTGAGCGTGGCAGTTCCCGACCCGTCCACCACAACGATGCAGCCTGTAACCCGTCCCGTCAACGAACCCCGCAAGGGTTCACGCATTGACTGGATTGACGCGGCCAAGGGGCTGGGCATCGTGCTGATCGTGATCGGTCACATTTATTCGGTCGCGGAGCCTTCGCCGCTCTACGTCTTCATCTACGCCTTTCACGTTCCCCTGTTTTTCTTCATTGCCGGTCTGACCTACAGCTTTGACCCGCCTGCCCTCCCGGCCTTCTTCCTCAAGAAGTTCCGTTCCCTGCTGGTGCCCTACCTGTGTTATGCCGCACTGGGCTACCTTTTTTACCTCGCGGGCTACTGGGCTGCGGCCCGTTCGGGACTGAAACTAGAGCAGTTCAACCATGGTCTGCTCACGCCCTTCCTGGGCATTTTTTACGGATCGCTGGGCGACGGCCATCTGGTCAACACACCGGTCTGGTTTGTCATCGCCTTGTTCTGCACCCTGATGATCGGCCACCTGCTCCGGCGCCTGACCTCTTCTTTCGCCCTGCGGATGTTCATCGCTTTGCTGCTGGCAGCGGTCGCCCATGCCGTGGCACCGCACTTCAAGCTGCCGTTCAGCCTCGGTCCGGCCCTGGCCGGCCTGGTGTTCTTCGAAACGGGCGTGGCGTTTCAGGGTCTCGCCCGGTCGGGATGGCCGTCTGCTGGCTGGCGCTGGGCCGGGTTGGCCGTTTGCCTGCTCATCAGCCTGTTCAGCCAGATCAACGGCTTCGTGACCATGGCCGACACCCGGCTGGGTCACCCCGCGCTCTTTTTCCTGTTCGCCTTCAGCGGGCTGTTCATGGTCTTGGCGCTCGTTCAGCTGCTGGGAAGCAAGGGGCATTTCCTGGCCTGGATCGGGCGCTACAGCCTGTCCATCATGCTGATTCACATGCTGATCATCAAATCGGTCAAGGTGGTGCTCGCGGGGGTGCTGTCGATGCCGATCCGGGAAATCGAGGCCAGCGTGGGCCTGGGCCTGGTGGTTCTGGCGGTCACAGCCGTTATCCTGATCCCGGTGGTCGCGGTGATGGAACGCTGGCTGGCTCCCAGCCTGGGCAAAACCGGCACCGTTCGCCTCGCAGCAGGGGGGCGGGCTTGATCGCCGTGACCGGTGCCAGCGGCTTTGTCGGTCGTGCACTCTGTCAGGCCCTGGCCGATCAGGGCGTGCCGTTCCGCGCCCTGGTTCGTACTCCGGATGCGACCTTGCCCCAGGCCCGCGTGATCGGCGACATCGGCGCCGGCACCGAATGGGCTGCTGCCTTGCTGGGGGTCAGCTGCATCGTCCACTGCGCTGCGCGCGTCCATGTGATGCAAGACACCGAGGCAGATCCCCTGGCTGCGTTTCGGCGGGTGAACGTGGAAGGCACGCGCCACCTGGCGCACTCGGCAGTGCAAGCCGGTGTGCAAAGGCTGGTGTTTCTGAGTTCGCTCAAGGTACTCGGCGAGCAGACTGCGCCGGGCCTGCGTTTCAACAGCCTGACGCCCCCGGCACCAGAGGACGCCTACGGTCGCTCCAAATGGGAAGCCGAGCAGGCCTTGTGGGCCGTTTCAAGGCTCACCGGGCTGGAAGTCGTGGTGGTCCGTCCGCCGCTGGTGCACGGCCCGGGTGTCAAAGCCAACTTCCTGCGCCTGATGCAAGCGGTGGCGCGCGGTCTGCCCCTGCCATTCGGGCAGGTACACAACCAGCGCTCCCTGCTGGCCCTGGGCAATCTGACCGACCTGTTGCAGCTGTGCACCCGACACCCCGACGCGCCCGGACAGACCTTCCTCGCCTCGGACGATCAGGATGTTTCCACCCCCGATCTGGTGCGGGAGCTGGCCGCAGCCATGGGACGACCACCTCGGCTGCTGCCGGTTCCGGTCAGCTGGCTGCGCTGGGCAGGCCGTCTGACCGGGCGGTTGCACCAGATTGAGCGCCTGATCGGGTCTTTGCAGGTGGACATCGGGCATACTAGAGAGGTTTTGGACTGGTCACCCCGTTTGACATTGCAGCAGGGTTTGAGGCTCACCGTGCAGGGTTTCACCAGATGAAGCGGGCTTTCGACTTCTTGCTGGCGGCCTGTCTGGGTCTGCTGCTGCTGCTGCCGATCGGGGTCATTGCCCTGCTTGTGCGATGGACGTCACCAGGACCCGCCCTGTACTGGAGTGACCGTGTTGGCCAGCACAATCGCATTTTCCGCATGCCCAAGTTTCGCAGCATGAGAGTGGACACGCCCGCTGTGGCCACCCATCTGTTGCCCAATCCGCAGGCCTGCCTGACACCGATGGGGTCTTTCTTGCGCAAAACAAGCCTCGACGAATTGCCGCAACTGTGGAACATCCTTAAGGGTGACATGAGTTTCGTCGGTCCACGCCCCGCGCTGTACAACCAGGACGATCTGATCGAATTGCGCACGCACAATGGCATCGACCGACTGGTTCCGGGTCTCACCGGATGGGCACAGATCAACGGGCGGGACGAACTGCCGATTCCCGAGAAGGTTCGCCTGGACGCCGAATACTTGCGGACGCACTCCTTCGGGCTGGACCTCAAAATCATGTTCTTGACCGCGTGGCGCGTGCTGCGTCGTGATGGCGTCACCCACTGAAGTCAGGAACCCTCCGATGCTGAACCGTTTCGCCTTGCCCATACTCGCCATGCCGCGGCGAGCCAAGCGCGTCGTCGTGCTGAGCGTGGACGCATCGCTGTGCGTGATCACCGTGTGGCTGGCTTACTACCTTCGCCTGGGTGAGTGGGTCAAGCTCTCCGGTGACGGCTTCTGGCAACCCTTGTGGGCGGTCGGGGGGTCGCTGCTCGTGGCCCTGCCGATATTTGTCGTGAACGGGTTTTATCGCGCGATCTTCCGCTACTCGGGACTGACAGCGCTGATGACCATGATCAAGGCGATCGCTGTGTACGGGCTGCTCTATGCCACGGTTTTCACGGCCTTTGGCGTGAATGGCGTGCCGCGCACCGTGGGGCTCATTCAACCCATGCTGCTGCTGCTGCTGGTCGGAGCCTCGCGCATGCTGGCGCGTTTCTGGCTCGGAGGCCTCTACCGCAACCAACTCAAGCTGGTTGCGCTGCCCCGTGTGCTGATCTATGGCGCCGGCAATGCCGGGCGGCAGTTGGCCGCGGCCATGGCCAACAGCCACGAGATGCGTGTGGTGGGCTTTCTGGATGACGATGACCGCCTGCACGGTCACGTGCTCAATGGCCTTTCCATCTACAGCCCGGCAGATCTGCATGGTCTTGTCAATTCACTCCAGGTCAGTACCGTGTTGCTGGCCCTGCCATCGGTGAGCCGGCACCGCCGCAACGAACTCATCGCGCAGATGCTTGATGCCCACGTGCAGGTGCGCACCTTGCCCGCCGTGAGTGAGTTGGCGCAGGGCATGGTCAGTATCTCCGACCTGCGCGAGCTCGACATTGACGACCTTCTGGGGCGCGAACCCGTCAGCCCCAACCACATCCTGCTGGGCAAGAACATCACCGACAAGGTCGTTCTGGTGACAGGTGCCGGCGGCTCCATCGGGGGGGAGCTCTGCCGGCAGATTCTTGGCATGGCCCCGGCCACGCTCATCCTGCTGGAGCAAAGCGAATTCGCCCTGTACGAAATCCAGCAGGAGCTTGAAGACAAGCTCGCCGACGACACCACCCTGCTCGTGCCTATTCTGGCATCGGTGCGGGATGCCGATCGTCTGCGGGATGTCATGGCCAGCTGGAAGCCGGACACGATCTACCACGCCGCGGCCTACAAACACGTTCCGCTGGTGGAACACAACCCGATCGAGGGCATCAAGAACAACACCCTGGGCACGCTGACCACCGCCCGGATCGCGGTGGAGCATGGCGTCACCGACTTCGTGCTGATCAGCACCGACAAAGCCGTGCGTCCGACCAACATCATGGGGGCCAGCAAGCGCCTGGCCGAAATGGCCTTGCAGGCCCTCGCCTCCACCGCGCCTCACACCCGGTTTTCGATGGTCCGGTTTGGCAATGTGCTGGGCTCATCGGGTTCCGTGGTACCGAAGTTCCGGCGCCAGATCCGCGACGGGGGTGCCATCACGCTGACCCACCGCGACATCACACGCTACTTCATGACCATCCCCGAGGCTGCCCAACTGGTGATTCAGGCCGGTGCCATGGCCAAGGGCGGCGATGTGTTTGTGCTGGACATGGGCGACCCGGTGAAAATCATGGACCTGGCCCTGCGGATGATTGAACTCTCGGGCCTGACCGTCAGGGACGAAGAAAATCCCGAAGGCGACATTGCGATCGAGATCACCGGCCTGAGGCCAGGCGAGAAGCTCTACGAAGAACTGCTGATCGGCAACGATCCGCGCCCCACATCACACCCGCGCATCATGAAGGCGCATGAAGAATTCCTTGCCTGGCCTCTGTTGCAGGACAAACTCCAGGAGCTGGAGAACCTGCTCGCCAGCAACGACGTCGAAAGCACCAAGGCGCTGCTGGTCGAGCTGGTTTCCGGCTACACCCCGCAAGATCAGGGGCAGGATGCCGCCAGCCCGGCCCGCCGTTTGCGTTACAGCGTGTAAGGCCAGGACACCCCTTGTCTTATTCCCGGCGCGCAGGGGGCCATAGAGCCATGGCTTGTGTGGCCCCCTCTCATCAATACATCACGACTCAACGGTCAGGACTTCCATGAACAGCTTGAACAAGCACCGAATCGGCCTGGTGGGTACCGGGTTCATCGCCAGCGGTTTCGCACGCCTGGTGCACAACCACGCCCCGGACCTGGACATTGCAGCCGTATTGACACGCCGTGCACCCGACAACACCGAAGGCTTTCCCTTCCCCGAGCGGCTCACCCGTTCGGTTCAGGAACTGCTCGACAAGTGCGACATGATCGTGGAGTGCAGCGGTGACGTGCTGCACGCCACCGATGTCATCGACACCGCGCTGCGCGCCGGCAAGCCGGTGGTGACCATGAACTCAGAGTTTCACGTCACCACCGGCTCCTGGTTCGCCGACAAGGGCCTGTTGACCGAAGCCGAGGGCGACCAGCCCGGCTCCATCGCGGCCCTGCGCGAAGAAGCCGTGATGATGGGCTTCAAGCCCCTGGTCTACGGCAACATGAAAGGCTTCCTCAACCACCACCCGACCCCTGAAGAAATGGCCTACTGGGCTGGCAAACAGGGCATCAGCGTCGAGCAGACGACCTCGTTCACCGATGGGACCAAGATCCAGATCGAGCAGGCGCTGGTGGCCAACGGCTTTGGCGGCACCATCACCCGACAGGGCATGGAAGGCCCGAAGTCGGCGGATGTCACCAAAGCTGCCATTGAACTGGCCCGCACCGCGGCCGAACGCGGACAGGCCATTTCCGACTATGTGCTCTCGCCAGGAAACGCCGGCGTCTTTGTTGTCGGGACGCACGACAAGTCGGAGTGGAAAGCACTGAACTACCTCAAGCTGGGCGATGGTCCCTACTACGTGCTGGTTCGCCCGTTCCACCTCTGCCAGTACGAAATCATCAAGACCGTGCGCCGTGTCATCAACGGCGGTGGCGTGCTGCTCAACAACTCCAGCGCCCCGACGGTTTCCATCGTGGGCATTGCCAAAACCGACCTGCCCGCAGGCACCCGGATCGACCGCGCCATCGGTGGTTTCCAGGTGCGCGGCGAAGCGGCCCGCATCCAGGACGTGCCGAACCATGTGCCCATCGGCATGATCCAGAATGCCGTGATCACCCGACCGGTCCTGGCCGGCCAGACCTTGAGCTTCGACGATGTGGAGCTGCCGGACACGCTCGCGCTGAGCATCGCGCGCAAGCTCTACGCCTGACCGCCGCGGCCTCCGTTCTCAGGGGGCGGCCCTTTCTGCTCATGAATCGCCGCGCGCAGCGCGGCCTGTCTTCCCTCCATGTCTTCTGATCCCCACAGTTCCCAATACCGCCCCGACATCGATGGCTTGCGCGCGATTGCGGTGGTCTCGGTGGTGCTGCACCACGCTTTCCCCGAACACATCCGTGGTGGCTTCATTGGGGTGGACATCTTCTTCGTGATTTCCGGCTACCTGATCAGCTCGATCATTCTGGGCGGATTGAAGAAGCAGCACTTCGGGTTTGCGGATTTTTATGTGCGCCGCATCAAACGCATCTTCCCGGCCTTGTTCCTTGTGCTGGCCACGGTGCTGGTGATGGGCTGGTACCAGTTGCTGCCGGTTGACTACAAACAGGTGGGCAAACACATTTTTGCGGGCAGCACCTTCATCTCCAACTTCGCCTTCTGGGGCGAAGCGGGCTACTTTGATGCAGACTCGGCCAACAAACCCCTGCTGCACCTCTGGTCGCTGGCGATTGAGGAGCAGTTTTACATCTTCTGGCCACTCACACTGTTCGCCCTCCACCGCTGGCGCATGAATGCGCTGCGCTGGATATTCGCCTTGCTGGTGGTTTCGTTCCTGATCAACCTTGCCTTGGTCAGGACCTCACCCACCGCCGCCTTCTATAACCCGGTCTCGCGTTTCTGGGAACTGATGGTCGGCGCGATGCTGGCGGCCATGCATGTCCACCGAGTGGGCTGGAAATCCATCTTCCGCAACCAGGTGTCGACCGAGGAAGACAGCGTGACCGAGCGGCACTGGCGCAACAACCTGTGGTCGTGGACCGGTTTGGCGTTGCTGGTCATCGTGCTGCTCACCATCCACCCGGAGCGCCACTTTCCGGGCTGGTGGGCCCTGTTGCCGACCCTCGGCACGGTGCTGCTGATCGCCGCCGGCCCCAGGGCCTGGTTCAACCGCCACGTCCTTGCCAGCAAACCTTTTGTCTGGATCGGCCTGATCAGCTACCCGCTGTACCTCTGGCACTGGCCGCTGCTGTCGTTTGCCCATATCCAGGCGGGTGAGTTGCCGCACTGGCAGACCCAGATGGGCTGGATCGCCCTGAGCGTGCTGCTGGCCTGGCTCACCTTCCAGCTCGTGGAGAAACCCATCCGCTTCGGCCGATGGAACCGAAAGGTCGTGATCGGCACGCTGTGCGCCGGCATGACCGCCATGGCGGGGTCTGGCTACGCCACCTACCAGCGCGACGGTTTTGAGCAGCGCTTCCCGGAAATCGTGCGCAACATGATGTCCAAGGGTGGGAAAACCGCCGTCGTCGAGGGGTGGCGCGACGGCGACTGCACGCTGGATTTCAGGCTTCCGGCCTCCCACTACAAAGACTTCTGCATCGAGAAGAAGCGCCCGCTGGTGTTTCTCTGGGGTGATTCGCACGCCGGTTCGCTGTATCCCGGCTTCAAGGCGCTGCAGGCGGGTGGCAAGTACAGCTTCGGCCTGGGCGAGCGTGCGGCCGCCATTTGCCCGTCCGTGCTCGGCATCGAACCCCGCCCACTCTGCAAAAGCCTCAACGAGGCCAATATCCAGGCCATCCGGGATGCCAAACCCGACGTGGTGATCCTCTATTCCTGGTGGCACAACAAACGCTACGACCTGAGAAACCTTGAAGCCACGGTGACGGAAATCAAGAAGGCCGGCGTGCCGCGGATCATCATGCTTGGCGCGGTACCGTACTGGAAAAAACAACTGCCCCAGATCCTGCTGGAGGAATGGAAAAAGGGGCCGCCCATGAAGCGACCTCCGATGCGGTTGAAAGACGAGTTTCTGGATCCCGCCGTTCGCGCCGCCACCGCGAGCATGCGGGCGCGGGCACAGAAGATGAACATCGAGTTCATCTCCGGCATGGATTATTTCTGCAACGAACAAGGCTGCCTGACCCGCATGTCCGAGGATTCAAGCCAACCGCTTTCCTATGACTACGGACATCTGTCCACCAGCGCTTCCACCTATTACGTCGAACAACTGGCACCTCTGATCTTCAAGACGAAATAGAGTCACCTGGGCTCTGCTCGCTGGATACTCACACGCAACAAAAAAGCCGGGTCAAACCCGGCTTTTTTATTGGGCGTCTGACGCGCCCTTTTTGCGGAACGGTCGATCAGCGAGGCTGACGACGTGCCACCGGACGTGCAGTGCCGCCTTCGCTGCGGCGAGGGGCGAATTCGCCGCCACGCATGGCCGCACGTTCGGAGTTGCCGCGGTCGCTGAAGCGATCACCACCGGCGTCGCTGCGGCCGAAGCTGCCAAAGCCACTGGGCTTTCCAGCGGGACGCGCCGGGGCACCACGATCGGCAAAACCACGGCTCGGAGCGGCCGGGCGGCTGTCCGAACGGTTGTCAAAACGACCTTCGAGACGCGGGCCACCGCGGTTCTCGAAACGCGCAGGTTCGGCGCGGTTGTCGAAACGGCCTTGTTCACCACGGCCTTCGAAGCGCGGTGCATCACCACGGCCTTCAAAACGCGGAGCTTCGCTGCGACCTTCAAAGCGCGGACCACGGGCCGGGCCACGGCGCTCGGCGTAACGCTCGTTGCCACCACGACCCGCCGGGCGGCCAGGGCCGCCGCGACCGAAGGGCTCGGCCATCGGCGCACGCTGGCGCGGCTCCAGGCCGGTGACGGTTTCCACCGCGATGCGCTGGCGCGTGAAGGCTTCGATATCGCCGATCTTGCGGCGATCACGCAGTTCGGCAAAGGTCACCGCCAGGCCGTCACGACCGGCACGGCCGGTGCGACCGATGCGGTGGGTGTAATCCTCAGCCTTCATGGGAAGACCGAAGTTGAACACGTGGGTGATGGTGGGCACGTCGATACCACGTGCAGCCACATCGGTGGCCACCAGGATCTGCACCTGACCGCCACGCAAGGCCATCAGGCGGCGGTTGCGGATGCCCTGGCTGAGCGCCCCGTGCAGCGCGACGGCGGCAAAGCCCACCTGCTGCAGGTCGGTGGCCAGACCATCACATTCGATCTGCGTGCTGCAGAACACGATCGCCTGGTTGATACCGGTGTCACGCAGCCAGTGGTCCAGCAGCTTGCGCTTGTGGTCGGCGTTGTCGGCCCAGAACAGCACCTGTTTGATGTTGGCGTGTTGTTCCTGCGGGCTGTCGATCTGAACCTTCTGCACATGCTTGCCGCCATCGTGCATCACGCGCATGGCGAGTTGCTGGATGCGCGGCGCAAAGGTGGCGCTGAACATCATGGTCTGGTGGCGCTGGCTGGTGAGGTCGTTGACTTCGGCCAGGTCGTCGGCAAAGCCGAGGTCCAGCATGCGGTCGGCTTCGTCGACCACCAGGAACTGCACCTTGTCGAGCTTGAGTTGCTGCGAGCGTTGCAGGTCGAGCAGGCGGCCTGGCGTGGCGACCACGAGGTCGGCGTTCTGCAGCTTGGCGATCTGCAGCTGGTACGGCATGCCGCCGACCACGTTGGCGATGCGCAGGCCACGGCAGTGGCGCACCAGGTCGATGGCGTCGTTGGCCACCTGCTGGGCGAGTTCGCGCGTCGGGCACAGGATCAGGGCGCCAGGGGTGGCGGCCTTGAAATTGCGCGGGTTGGTCGGGTCCTTGCGCTTGGCGCGCTTCGGAGCCACTTCACCGCGGGCCAGGGCGTCGGCAACGCTCTGCTCGAACTCGGCTTTTTCGTTGGCTTCGGCCTGGGCCTGTTGCTGCAGCAGGGTGTGCAGCACGGGCAGCAGGAAAGCCGCCGTTTTGCCACTGCCGGTCTGGCTGGACACCATCAGGTCGGCAAAACGCTTTTCGCCTTCGCCGAGCATGGCCTTGGGGACCACGTTGCTTTGCACCTGTGTCGGCTGCACATAGCCGAGGTCGGCACAGGCTTGCACGAGTTCGGGCGCCAGACCCAGCAGCTCGAAGCCATTGGGCTCCGCAGGCACGTCAGGGGTCTCCAGAACAACCGGCTGGTCCAGCAGGTTGTCGGATTCGTTGGAAATCATTTCGGGCGAGAAATCGCCGCGGGCTTCAAAAGAGTCGCTCATGTTCGTCCTTGCGCAGATACAGCGCAATTGATCGAATAAAGCACAAGGATGATGCCCGCCTCATGGGCGGGCGCTCCTGGGCGCTTGATCCGTTCGTGGTTACAAAACATCAACCATCAAACGGTCAACGCGCTCGGTGTCCTGCTCAAAAGCAGATGACACCGGGAGCGAATGGCCTCTTCCGTGGCGCCAGCGGAATGTTCCGTGGCGGGCTGGCAGATCCCCTTCCTGGGAAGGGGCAGTCAGCACAAGTATCGGGAGGCCTGGTGTGAGAGGCAGATGCACAAATCAGCACAGTTTCCTGTGCAGCCTGCAATTATCGCAGATTTTCAGGGAAAACCCTAGAAATATTTCAAACCATCAACCCAGCACGGCAGAAACGAGGTGGAACAGGATGGCCGCGAGCACCGCAGTGGCCGGCACGGTGACGATCCAGGCGGCCACGATCCGCAGCACGGCTGAACGTTTGACCAGCTCCTTCTTGTAGGCTTTCTTCAGCGCCTTCTGTTCCTTCTTGGCAAACACCGCGCCCTCAGCCGCTTCGTGCAGCCTGGCGCGGCGCTTCATGTCGGCCAACATGCGTTTTTTCTCCTGCACTTCAGCCGCTTCAAAACGCTGCAGGTAAGCCTCGACCTCGGCCCGGTCTTCGCCCTGGTGACCGGCAAAAACCACGGCTTCCATCTTGGCGTAGTTCACCTTCAGCAGCTCGCGCAGAAAGCCCACACCGAACACGGCGCCAATGGTCACGTGGGTCGTGGAGACTGGCATGCCCAGCTGCGAGGCCACGATCACTGTCAAGGTGGCGGCCATGGCGATGGAATAGGCCCGCATGTTGTCCAGTTCGGTGATTTCCTTGCCCACGGTGCGGATCAGCTTTGCCCCATAGAGCGCCAAACCGACCGCCAGCCCCAGCGCGCCCAGCAACATGACCCACATCGGCGTCGCCGCCTTGGTGGCGATGGCCCCCGCCTTCACCGCTTCATAGATCGCTGCCAGAGGGCCCACCGCGTTCGCCACATCGTTGGCGCCATGGGCAAAACTCAGCAGCGCTGCCGAGCACACCAGGGGCCAGGTGAACAACTTGTTCACGCCATCTTTGCTGTTGTCCTGTCGCACAGCCAGCCGCGCGATCGGGCGACGAATCACGGCCCAGACCACGACAGCAAACAACGCCCCCAACAAGAACGCGCTCCAGAACGGGACCTTCACCAGTTGCCCCACGCCCTTGAGCAGCATGTAGGTGCCAAAAGCCCAGGCCATCACCGCTATGAGCCACGGCACCGCGCGAGTAGCCGCCACGGTCATTTCGTTGCGGTAGGTGATGCTGCGCTTGATCACATAGAGGAAGGCGGCAGCAATGGCACCGCCCATCAAGGGAGACACCACCCAGCTCACCACGATCGAACCGATGGTGCCCCAGTTCACCAGGCCCCAGCCACCGGCCGCAATGCCCGCGCCCATGATGGCGCCAATGATGGAGTGCGTGGTCGACACCGGCGCACCAATGGCCGTGGCCAGGTTCAGCCACAGCGCCCCGGCCAGCAAAGCGGCAAACATCACCCAGGCGAACAGCGTTGCATCGGTGATCTGCTTGCTGTCAATGATGCCGCCCTTGATGGTGCCCACCACTTCGCCGCCGGCCACGATCGCGCCCATGGCTTCAAAGACCGCGGCAATAACGATCGCCCAGCCCATCGTCATGGCGCCCGAGCCCACGGCGGGACCCATGTTGTTGGCCACGTCGTTGGCACCGATGTTCATGGCCATGTAGCCGCCGACCACGGCCGAGATGATCAGCAGCCAGACCGCCGTGCTGGACAGACCCAGCACGTTGGCGCCCGTGAGCGATGCGTAGAACCCCACCAGGAGCAGAAAACCGATGGCGGAGGTCAGCTGCAAAGCGTCCATGTGGCGCGTGACGAAACTGGAGCGGGATTTTTTTGTCATAAAAAGCTCTCGTGGATGACACGATTCTGACATGCCGACCTGACGATCCCGGGCGCTGAGCCAAGCCGTCAAAGCCCGGCGTGCGGGCGGGATTCGGGTGAATACGGCGCGCCGGTCAGCGCAGGAAATGCGTTCGGTAGTGCACCAGCTCGTCGATCGACTCGTGCACATCGGCCAGCGCCGTGTGCTTCTGGTGTTTCTTGAAGCTGTCGTACACCGCCGGGCGCCAGCGCTTGGCCAGCTCCTTGAGGGTGCTCACGTCCAGGCAACGGTAGTGGAAATACGCCTCCAGCTTGGGCATGTACTTCACCAGGAAACGGCGGTCCTGGCTGATCGTGTTGCCGCACATGGGCGAGCCGTTTTTGGGCACGTAGCGGGCGATGAAGGCCAGCAGTTCGGCCTGCGCCTGCTCTTCGTCAACCGTGCTGGCGCGCACCTTGTCGATCAGGCCGCTCTTGCCGTGCGTACCCTTGTTCCAGTTGTCCATGGCGTTCAGCACCGCATCGCTCTGGTGGATCACCAGCACCGGCCCTTCCACGCGCGGCGTGAGTTGCGGCCCGGTGATGACCACCGCAATCTCCAGCAGGCGCTCTTTTTCGGGGTCGAGCCCGCTCATCTCGCAATCGAGCCAGACCAGATTCTGGTCACTCTTGGTCAGGACAGGGGTATCGCTCGGCGCGGCAGGTTCTACGGCCGGCAACGAAGGGGGGGTGTGTTCGTTCATGCCGCCGATTTTCACCGATTGGCCTGTCTGCCCCGCCAGCGAGCCCGTCCGGGCCATCCCTCCCGGCACCATGTGCATGCGGTGTTGGATAGACTCCCCCCATGGAATCCCCCGCCCTGATGCTTTCCCTCATGTTCTGCGCCCTGCTCGTGGCCGGGCTGATCACGCGCACCGTACTGGCCAGCCGGCAGATCCGGCACGTGGCCCGCCACCGCGCCACCGTACCGGCCGCCTTTGCCCAGACCATCACGCCCGAGGCCCACCAGAAAGCGGCCGACTACACCATCACCAAAGCCCGTTTCGGCCTGCTGGACACAGCCCTGGAAGCCGCTATGTTGCTGGGATGGACGCTGCTGGGTGGACTCGACTGGCTGAACCAGACCCTGCTCGCGGCGCTCGGTGGCGGCATGGTGCAACAGCTCAGCCTGCTGGCCGCGTTTTCTTTGATCGGTGGCCTGGTCGGGCTGCCGCTCGCCTGGTGGTCCACATTCCGCATCGAAGAGCGCTTCGGCTTCAACAAGATGACGCTCTCGCTCTGGCTGGGCGACCTGTTCAAGGGCGCGCTGGTGGGTGCGCTCGTGGGCCTGCCCATCGCCGCGCTGGTGCTGTGGCTCATGGGTGCCGCGGGCGCGAGCTGGTGGGTGTGGGCCTGGGGTGTCTGGATGGCCTTCAACCTGCTGGCACTGGTGCTCTACCCCACCGTCATCGCCCCGCTGTTCAACAAGTTCGAACCGCTGCAGGACGAAACCCTCAAGACGCGGGTCAACGCGCTCATGCAGCGCTGCGGCTTTGCCGCCAAGGGCCTGTTCGTCATGGACGGCAGCAAGCGCAGCGCCCACGCCAATGCCTACTTCACCGGCTTTGGTGCCGCCAAACGCGTGGTGTTCTTTGACACCCTGCTGCAGCAACTCAATCCGGCCGAGATCGACGCCGTACTCGCCCACGAGCTGGGCCACTACAAACGCCGCCACATCCTCAAACGCATCGTGCTCATGTTCGCCCTGAGCCTGCTGGGCTTTGCCCTGCTGGGCTGGGTGTCGGGGCAGAACTGGTTCTATACCGGGCTGGGGGTCATGCCATCGCTGGACGCGCCCAACAACGCCCTCGCGCTGCTGCTCTTCATGATGGTAGTGCCGCTGTTCACCTATTTCCTGTCGCCGCTGATGGCGCGCATGTCGCGCAGCCACGAGTTTGAGGCCGATGCCTACGCCATGGCGCAGACCAATGGCCAGGACCTCGCCAGTGCGCTGCTCAAGCTCTACAAGGACAACGCCAGCACCCTCACGCCCGACCCCGTGTTCGCGCGCTTCTACTACTCCCACCCGCCCGCGAGCGAACGCATCGCCCGCCTGCGCGCCGCCGGCACCCCGGCCTGATCCACATCGATGCCCTCAAGGCTTATGAATCCCATCCACCAGAACCGGCAAGCCCTGTCCGCCACCGCGGTCGTGACCCAGCTCACCCAGCTCAATGGCGACGCCGCCCAGGGCTGGAAACTGATCGACGGGGCGCTGGAGAAGACCTACACCTTCCCCGACTTCCACGCCACCATGGCCTTCGTCAACGCCGTGGCCTGGATCGCGCACCGGGAGAACCACCACCCCGATCTCGCGCTCGGCTTTGGGCGCTGCACCGTGCGCTTCAACACACACGACGTGGGCGGCATCTCGGTGAGCGATTTTTTCTGCGCCGCCGCGGTCGACGCGCTGCTGAAAGACTGAATGCACGCCCTCCCCGCCACCGGAACCACGCCTTGAGCAAACACCCCGCCACCCCCGCAGCCGGTGCGCTGCAACCCGGTCTGGTGGTCGCCGCCTTCGGACGGCATTGCCTGGTGGAGAGCCCCGATGGCACACGGCGCATCTGCCATCCCCGGGGCAAAAAGAACACCGTGGTGGTTGGCGACCGGGTGGCCTGGCAGGCCACCGGCGACGAGGGCAGCATCGAACGTGTGGAACCGCGGCGCAACCTGTTCTACCGGCAGGACGAGATGCGCACCAAGTCGTTTGCCGCCAACCTCGACCAGATCCTGGTGTTGATCGCGGCCGACCCGGAGTTCTCCGAGCGCCAACTCGCACGCTCGCTGATCGCCGCCGAAGCCGAGGGCATTCCGGTGCTGATCGTGCTCAACAAGAGCGATCTGCAACCCGCCTTCGACCAGGCGTGGGAACGGCTGGAGAGCTACCGCCGCATGGGCTGCGAGGTCCTGCCCCTGCGCCTCAAAGGCCAGACCGCTGCCGAAACCGAACGGGGCCTGATCGAACTGGAGCAACACCTGGCTGGCAAGACCACGCTTGTGCTCGGTCCTTCGGGTGTTGGCAAAAGCACGCTAGTCAACCGGCTCGTGCCACACGCCAAGGCGCTGACCGGTGAAATTTCACGCGCGCTCAACTCCGGCAAACACACCACCACCAGCACCACCTGGTACTGGGTGGACGAGACCCGCAGCACCGCCCTGATCGATTCCCCGGGGTTTCAGGAATTCGGCCTCAACCACATTGAACCGATGCAGCTCGCGCACTTCATGCCCGACCTGCGCGCCACGCTCGGCCATTGCCGCTTCTACAACTGCACGCACCTGCACGAACCAGGCTGCGCGGTGCGCGATCAGGTGATGGGCGTCGAAGACGCGGGCCGCGCGAGCAAAGAAAAAAGCATCGGCGACAACCGCTACCGGATCTACGGCGAACTGTTCGCCGAACTCTCGGCCCGCCGCAGCTACTGAGAAAGACCGCCCCCGCAGCGCTTCGCGCTACCCCCTCACGGGGGCGACACCAGCCGTCCGGCAAAGCCGGCCCGGCGGTGTCCCCGGTTGGACCACGTCGTGCGACGCCAATCGCGCAGCTTCGTGATGAAACTGTAGCCCGCCCAACAGCTCATCCAATCAAGCGGGCCAGCGTCAGCAGCGCCAGCAGCAACATCCACAGCACCACGCTGCGCCAGACCAGACCCACGGCGCTCGCCAGATGGGCGATCTGGGGTTCAGCTCTGGAACCGCCCTCCACGGTTTCGACCACGCCATTGACCTCGGCGAGCTGCGCCAACCGCACACCGAGCGCGCCCGACGTGGCCGCCAGCAACACGCCGTCGTTCCCGTGCGCAAAGCGGTCGGACTCATCGCGCCAGCTGGCCACCGCCTCTTCGAAGTTGCCCACGATGGCGAAGCCCAGCGCGGTCACCCGCGCGGGCAGGTAGTCCACCCAGGCCCATGCGGTGGCAGCCGCCTGCTGCAGGGCGGCGCTGGGCGTGCCATCGGGCCGGGCGCGCCAGTTGCGCGCCAGGTATTCGGCCATGCGGTAGAACACCGCCCCCGACGGCCCCAGCCCCAGCACCCAGAAGATCACAAAACAGGCCAGCACGCCAAACACATGGCGGTGGGCCGCCAGCACCGAGTGCTCGATGACCTGGCGCAGCAACTCGGCGCGCGGCAGGCTGGCCGCATCCACCCGGAGCCAGGCAGCCAGCTTCTCGCGGGCTTCCGTGTCGTTTCCGGTTTCCAGCGCCTGGCGGATGTCGGTGAAATGGTGGCTGAACTGCCGGAACCCGACCATTGCGTACAGCACCACCACCAGCCACGCAAAGGCCAGCACCGTGCTGAACGTCCACAGCCCCCAGTACACCAGGCCGGCGAGCAGCGCCGGCACCCCTGCGGCCAGCAACCAGGCCAGCCAGCCGTGGGCACTCTGCCCGGCATCAAGGTTGCGGCGCACCAGCCGCGCCCAGGCACGCAAGCCCGAATGCACCGGGTTGTCGTAGGCGAGCGGGCGCGCCTGTTCCAGCAGGAAAGCGATCAGGATGGCGAAGAAACTCATGGGTCAATGATAGTGTCTGGTCCCGCGTGCGGGTGGCTGGCACCCAGCGGACGCCACATTCAGCGCGGCGACCCTTCCGGCACCAGGCGTCAGGCGCTGAGCAGCCGGTAGAAGTTGCGCAACATGCCGGCCGTGGCCCCCCAGATGAAGCGCTCCTGCTCGCCGTCCTGATAGGGCATCGAGTACCACTCGCGCACCACGCCCTCCCATTCCAGGGCGTGCCTGCGGTGGTGTGCCGGGTTCATGAGGAAGTCGAGCGGCACCTCGAACACATCGTCCACCTCGTGCGGGTTGGGCTTCAGCGTGAAGCCGGGTTGCACCAGGCCCACCACGGGCGTCACGATGTACGAGGTGCCCGTCACATAAACCGGCAGGCTGCCCAGCACCTCCACCCGGTCCGGGGGCAAACCGATCTCTTCAAAGGTCTCGCGCAAGGCCGCAGCCGTGGCGTCGGCGTCCGTCGCATCCAGCTTGCCACCGGGAAACGCAATCTGGCCCGAATGGGTGGACAGGTGTGCCGTGCGCTGGGTCAGCAACAGGGTCGGCCGCGCGTGCATCACCAGTGGCAGCAGCACCGCCGCCTGCGCGGGCGCCCGGTCGGCAAATTTCACCTCGCGCCACAACTCGGGGGTCCAGGCGGGCGGGCGGGAAAACCGTTCGCGCAAGCCTTGCTCGGTCAGGTGATCGGCCCGGGCGGGCAGCAAGTTTTCGCGGGATGCACCGGGCACCACCGGGATCAGGCGTGGATCAAAAACAGGCAATGTTTGAGACATGGTGGTCCAAGCATAGGACACAAGGCGTGCAACCGGCCGTCCCGCCAGGAACAGCCCCAGCGGACAAAAAAAAACCGCTCCAGGGAGCGGTTTTTTTGCGAAGGAAAGCGGTCGCCGATCAAGCGCCCAGCTTTTCCTTGATACGTGCCGACTTGCCGCTGCGCTCGCGCAGGTAGTAGAGCTTGGCACGGCGCACGTCGCCACGGCGCTTGACTTCGATCTTGGCGATCAGCGGGCTGTACAGAGGGAACGTACGCTCGACGCCTTCACCGTTGGAAATCTTGCGCACGATGAAGTTGGAGTTCAGGCCACGGTTGCGACGGGCGATCACCACGCCTTCGTAAGCCTGAAGGCGCTTGCGCGTGCCTTCGATCACATTGACGCTGACGATCACGGTGTCGCCAGGCGCAAAGGCGGGAATGGTCTTGCCAAGGCGAGCAATTTCTTCTTGCTCAAGGGTCTGGATGAGGTTCATGGTTTCCTGTTTTCACGATCATGCCCGCGCTGCACTAAAGGCCACAAATCCGGCAAAAGCCCTGTCCAGTTGGCACCGACGAACGGCGCTGGCTGCGGGCTGGCCCGGTCATGGCGGCCGGTCAGAGGATCGAAAAGCCTTGGATTATAGCCTTTTTGGCTGGCTCAGAAAAGCCTCATCGGCCTTGCTGAGTCGGCCAGCCGCCCTCGCATCCTCCAGCAGCTCAGGCCGCAGGCGGGCGGTGAGCGCCAGGCTCTGCTCGCGCCGGTAGCGCGCGATGCGCTCGTGGTGCCCACCCTGCAGCACCTCAGGAACGGCCATCGGTCCCTGCGGGCCGTTCCAGACTTCGGGTCGGGTGTGGTGCGGGCTGTCGAGCAGACCGTCCAGCGCCGGATTGAAGCTGTCCTGCTGGTGGCTGCCCTCATCGCCCAGCACGCCCGGCATGAGACGTGCCACCGAATCCAGCAAAGCCAGCGCAGCGATCTCGCCACCTGAGAGCACAAAGTCACCCAGGCTGATCTGCCGATCGACACAGGCGTCGATGAAACGCTGATCGATGCCCTCGTAGCGGCCGCACACCAGCACCGCTCCGGTGCTGGCGGCCCACTGTGTGGCGCCCGCATGGTCCAGACGCTGGCCGATAGGCGAAAACAGCACCACCGGCGCGCGTGTTTCGTCGGGTTCGGCCCGGTCGGCACGGATGGCCTGCAGGCACTGCCAGAGCGGCTCGGCCATCATGACCATGCCAGGGCCACCGCCGAACGGCCGGTCGTCCACGCGGCGGTAATTGCCCTCGGCGAAATCACGCGGGTTCCACAGACGCACATCCACCTGTTTCGACTCGAACGCACGGCGGGTGATGCCGCTCTTGAAAAACGGCTCGAACAGCTCGGGAAACAGGGTGATGACGTCAAAGCGCATGTGGGTATTGTCACCCCCCTGCGCCGCTGCGCGGCTTCCCCCCAGGGGGACGGCGCCCTTCGACCGGCAAAGCCGGATCTTCGGCGCCCGCTGGGCAAGACACCTTGCTCGCGAGCGTCCTGTGAATTCGTTGTCGAGCTTTCTGCGACACAAGGGATGGCGGCGCGCCCCGGCCCAACCCAGCAAACGCCGAGGAACCGGCTTCGCCGGGCCTAAGGCGTTGTCCCCCTGGGGGGAAGCCGCGCAGCGGCGCAGGGGGGGATTAGTAGTCGAGACCCCAGTCGGCGGTGATGCGGCGGGCTTTGAGATCGACGTCGTCGATGTAGGCGGCCACGAAGGGGATCATGCGCTCGGCGCTCTGTTCCTTGCCATCCACCGTCTCGGTGTATTCCATCACCAGCACGGAATTGGGTCCGGTGGGCATGAGGTCGCGCACCACGCCCAGGTGCACGCCATCGCGGTTGACCACGGTGAGGCCGATCAGGTCGACCCAGTAATACTCGCCTTCGGGTGTGGCCGGGAACGCACTGCGCGGCAGGTAGATGCGCACGCCCTTGAGCGCTTCGGCGCCGTTGCGGTCGTCCAACCCTTCGATCCGGGCCACGATGCCATCGGAGTGGGCCTTGATCTCGGCCACTTTCACCCGGACACCGCCCGCAAACGCCGAAAAGCCGCGCGCGAAGCGGGCTTCGGGCGGCTGGAGGAACCATTCGGACGATTCAAACAGCGCCGAAGTGTCGGCGCTGTGCGGCAGGATGCGAACCCAGCCTTTGATGCCCCAGGCTTCCTGGATGCGACCCAGTTCGATGGCGTCGTCCGGGAGGGACGCGGTGGCGAACGGGCTGTTGGACATGCAGGAAAGAGGCAAACCGGCCAGCCCTGTGCGGGCCGGCCAGGCCCATCAGGCGGGCACGACCTTGGCGGCGGCTTGCTTGACCAGGCGGGACACGGTGTCCGACGGCTCGGCGCCGACGCTGGTCCAGTAGGTCAGGCGGTCCATGGCGACGCGCAGGGGCTCTTCACCACCGCGGGCCAGCGGGTTGTAGAAGCCGATGCGCTCGATGAAGCGGCCATCGCGGCGGTTGCGCTTGTCGGCAACCACGATGTTGTAGAACGGGCGCGATTTGGAACCGCCGCGGGAGAGTCGGATGACGACCATGATTTATCCTTCGGATGGAGAAGCCCCAAAATCGGGACTTCAGTGGGTTTTTTTGGCTGAATAAACCCCATTCATTGCAGCGCCTGAGACACACGACTGACCACCCGGCCAGCGAAACACCACAAAACCCGCGATTATAGCCCGTGTGGTACCCCCATCAGCGTCTCATCCCCAACCATTCGCCCTCCCTCACGACATGCCCCTCATCCGACCCAGCCGCGACGAAGATCTCGACGCCATCACCCGCATCTACGGCCACCACGTGCTGACCGGCACCGGCACTTTCGAAACCACCCCGCCCTCGCTCGCCGACATGACGGCGCGCCGCGCCGACGTGCTGTCCAAGGGCCTGCCCTGGCTGGTGGTCGAAGAAAGCGGCCAGGTGCTGGGCTTCGCCTACGGCAACTGGTTCAAGCCGCGCCCGGCCTACCGCTTCTCGGTGGAGGACTCGATCTACCTGGCGCCGGAAGCCGCGGGCAAGGGCCTGGGCCGCGCCTTGCTGGCCGAGCTGCTGGCCAGTTTCGAGCGCGCCGGCGTGCGCCGGGTCATGGCGGTGATTGGCGACTCGGCCAACGCCGGCTCCGTCGGTGTGCACCGCGCACTCGGTTTCGAGCAGGTCGGCGTGGTGCCGTCCTGCGGCTGGAAGTTCGGTCGCTGGCTCGATATCGTGCTCATGCAGCGCAGCCTGGGCGCGGGCGACAGCACCCCGCCCGAGCCGACCGAAGGCGCGGCATGAGCGCCGCGCCGGGCCGCTCCCAAGCAAGCTCGCTCCGCAGCCCGCAGGGCGAAGGTACTCCAGTGCCCGCCCGCGCACGCAACAAGACGCTCACCGTCTGGCTCGCCGTGCTCGGCGGCAGCATGGGTCTGCACCGGTTCTACCTGCGCGGCCTGGGTGACTGGATCGGCTGGCTGCACCCCATCGCTGCGGCACTGGGCTGGTGGGGCGTGGAGCGGGTGCAGGAACTGGGGCAGGACGACAAACTGGCCTGGGTGCTGATTCCGTTCCTGGGCGCGAGCATCGCCACCAGCTGCCTCGCCGGCATCGTCTACGCGCTGAGCGACCGCGCGCAGTGGAACAGCTGGTTCAACCCCGGCCTGGACGCCGAAGCGGTGGCCGGCGGCACCAACTGGCTCACCATCGGCGCGCTGGTGCTGGCGCTGCTGGTTGGCACCGTGGCCTTCATGGGCAGCCTGGCGTTTGGCATACAACGTTACTTCGAATACCAGATCGAAGAAGCCAGAAAGATCAGTCAATAGGCGTATCCGGAACGCGTGTCCCACCCAGCACACGGCAGAACCGGCTTTGCCGGGCTGCTCGTGTTGCCCCCTGAAAGGGGGTCGCGCGCAGCGCGGCGGGGGTCAGCCCATGTAAGACATGACCAGCATGACCAGGCTCAGCGTGAACAAGGCCAGCACGGTGGACAGGCCCATCGCTGCCGTGGTGAGCTCCTGCGCCACTTCGTAGCGCTGGGCAAACAGGAACACGTTGGCACCCATCGGCAGCGCGGCAGCCACCACCATCACGGTGAGCGGCAGACCCGTGATGCCCAGCGCCCAGGCCGCCAGCCCGACCAGCAGCGGCAAGAGCAGATTCTTTGAAGCCGTGATCCAGAGCGCCTGGCGCAGGTGACCGCCCAGCGGCGTGCGCGCCAGCGTCACACCGACCAGCACCAGCGCGATGGGCCCGAACGCGCTGCCCAGCAACTGCAGCGGCTTGTCCACCACCGTGGGCAGCGTCCAGCCGGTCTGCGCGAACAGCAGGCCGCTGATGATGGGCAGCGGAATCGGGTGGATCAGCGCGCCCTTGAAGGCCATCCATGCCGTCTCCAGCACATGCGGCACGCGCTCGCCACCCGCGCGTGCCTCGCGCGCCACCACCAGTTCCAGCACCACCGAGCTCACCGTGAGCAGGATCAGCGCGTGCACCGACACCAGGGTCAGCAGCGTCACCAGCGCCGCCTTGCCATAGGCCAGTTCCACCAGCGTGATGCCGATCATGACCATGTTGGAAAACACGCCACCCACCGCCATCACCACGCTGCCGCGGTTGAAACCGCGCCATGCGATCGAAGCGCCCAGCAGGCCCAGCGCCACCGGGAAGTAGGCCGCCAGCGGCCGCAGGTCCAGCGCCTGCACGTTGACCGCGCTCATGGTGCGGAACAGCAGCGCCGGGATCAATAGCAGGAACACCAGGTTGGACAGGTCCTTCACCGCGCCCTCGCGGATCCACTGCAATCGCCCGGCCAGGTAGCCCAGGCCAATGAGCAGGAAGACCGGGGTGAGCGATGCGACGACGGGGTGGGCGGTGATGTTCACCGGGCGATGGTATCGCCGCGGTGCGCGTGCCCACAGGCCAGGGGCTTTCGGCTTTGGCCGTTCACTTCACCCCTGAGGCTTCGGTGAAGCGGTAATACAGCCCGGAGGGGTCCTTCTGCAGCACGTGGAATTTTCCTTCGACCACCACCGCGGCCTGGCTGTACTTCACCGGTTTCACGGTGCGCACCTCGACCATGCTCTCCGGTCCGCCGGGGGTGCAGAACGCACAGGTCAGCGGCACGGAAGCGAGCAGGAAATGGCGCTGCTGCTCGCCCGGACCCAGCGGCATCATGAAGCCCTGCAGGCGGATCGTCTTCTGGTCCAGCGCCGTCACCGCGACCGGGTACACCGGCACGATGCGCCGGTTCTGGATTCGGGTTTTCACATCCGTCAAGACCGACCAAGCCACCACGTCGGTGCGTGGTTTGAGCGGTGCGAACGGGCTCAGCGGACTGTGCACCCCCGCGCCCTGGCCGTGCGGCACAGCCGACGGCGTACCTGCCGGAGCGGATGCAGCCGGCGACCCCAACGGGGACGACAGGGCCTGCGCGAAAACGGCCGTTGCTCCGCACAAAGACACAGTGATCAAAGAACGAGAGAGGTGATTCATGTCAACGAAGTGTCTCCAGCCGAGAACGCCGCGGAACCGGCTTCGCCGGGCCGCCAGCGTTGCCCCTTGAGGGGGTGACGCGCCGCAGGCGCGGCGCAGGAGTGGGCTCAGTGCCCATGCCGCATCCCGCAATACTTGCCAATCGCCAGACCCTTGCAGGCGGCCTGAAGTTCCGCCATGCACACGTCTTCCTTCTTGCCCGACGCCAGGCACTTGGCCGCGCCTTCGTGCGCCGCGGCCATGGCGCGGTGGCGCGCGATGTCTTCCTGGGTTTCCTTGTCGGAATGTTGAGCGAAAGCGGCCGTGGCGAGCAGGACCAGAGACAGCGAGAGCAGGTGTTTTTTCATCCGGTTTACCTCGGTTGCAAAAGAGACAGTACATCCATGCGGTAGGCGCTCACCGCCGGCACCGCAGCCGCGGCCAGCGCCACGCCCAGGGCCGCCACGGGCACGCCGGCCAGTGCGGTCGGCCAGTGCCAGCCACTGATGGCCAGGCCCTGGTCGGCCATCCACCACCAGCCCACCAGAGCGGACAGGCCCTGCGCGGCCAGCAGGCCCAGCGCGCTGGCGAGCAGCGCCAGCCAGAGCGCTTCACACAGCAGCAAGGCGCCCACCTTGACCGGCGGCGCGCCCAGCAAGCGCAGCATGGCGGTGTCGGCCCGGCGCTCTCGCACCGCGCTCCACAGCGCGATGAACACCGAGAGTGCCGCCACCAGCAGCAGCACCGCGCCCATGCCCTGCAGCACCCGCGTGCCCACGCCCACCATGGAGAGCAGGCGCGTGATCTCCATCGCCGGCGCGGCGGCCTGCATCTTCGTGGTGGCGTTGATGAAACGCGGAAAACTGATCGCCGCCATCGGCGTGTTGTAGCGCACCAGCGCCAGCGTCACCTCGCGCTCGGCCTCGATGGCTTCGCGGTCTTCGGCCGACAGGCTCTGAAACTCGCCCGCCGCCAGCCCCTCGTGCACGTTCCAGACCGAGGCCGTGTCGGTCACCACCAGCCGGTCCAGCACGCAGCCGCAGGGCGCGAGAACGCCCACCACGGTGTAGGGCATGTCGGCGTGTTCGTGGCCACCACCGCCCAGACCGTGTGAACCGGTGAAACGCTGGCCCAGCTGCAGCCCGGTGGCCTGCGCCACCTGTGCGCCCAGCACCGCCTGCATCGGCACACTCCACAGCGCGCCCTGCGCCAGCATGGCGCCATAGTGCGCCGGGTAATCGGCGTTGGTTCCAACGATGCGAAAGCCCATCACGCTGTCGCCCAGGCTGAGCGGAATCACCTGCGCCACCTGCGGGTGCGAAGCCAGCGCCTGCACCTCGGCCAGCGGCACATTGCCCGGCGGCACGTCCATGTGGAAAACGCCCGCCAGAATGAGTTGCAGCGGGCTGCCCTTGGCACCCACCACCACGTCGATGCCCGCCAGATCGCGCTCGAAGGCGTGGTCAATCTGGTCCTGCGCGATCAGCACGAACGCCATCGACGCCAGCCCCAGCGTGAGCAGCAGCAGGTTCAGCGCCGAAGCCAGCGGACGCGACCACAGGTAACGCCAGGAAAGCGAGAACACGTTCATGCGTCGCCGCCCATGGCCAGCACCTGCGCGCCTGGCACTGCCTGCACCACGCGCGCGTCGTGGGTGGCGATCACCAGCGTGGCACCCGCGATCTGGGCGCGCTCGCGCAGCAGCGTGAGCGCGGCGGCGCAAGCCGCGTCGTCCAGGCTGGCGGTGGGCTCGTCGGCCAGGATCACGCGCGGGCGCAGCAGCAGCGCGCGCGCCAGCGCCACGCGCTGCGCCTCGCCGCCCGAGAGCCGAGCGGGCTTGCACGCGGCCAGTTGCGCCACACCGAGCGCATCCAGCGTGTGGTGCATCGCCACCTTGTCCAGCGGCAGGCCGGCGGCGAAAAACACCAGGCCCAGGTTGCCCGCCACCGTGAGCGCTTCGCTCAGCAGCAGTCGCTGCGGCAGAAAGCCGATGGTCCGGGCGCGCCAGGCGTCGCGCGCGGCAGGCGCCAGCGCGCCCACCGATTGCCCGGCCACCGCCATCTCGCCACCCGTGGCCGAGAGCAGGCCCGCGGCCAGCGCCAGCCAGGTGGACTTGCCGCTACCGGACGGCCCGCGCAGCAGCAACGTGCCGCCCTGGGGCACATCGACATCGGCGAAGCGCAGCGCCCTGCCGTCGGCAAAACGGCAGGCCAGGCCGCGGGTGTGGATCACGCGGCCGGCTCCTGCGGCAAGCAGCTCGCGCAGGTGCCGTGGATCGCCACATCCACGCGCAGACCCTGATGGCCCAGTCCGGCCAGCGTGCGCAAGAGATCGCTGGCCACCGCCTGCGTGGGCGCGCTGCCCTCGACCAGGCGGAACTGGCGATGGCAGGCGTCGCACTCAAAGCGCGGCGCCAGGCCCTCGTCGGTGTCGGCCAGGCCGTAGCGCCAGGTGCGGGCGTCGTCGTTGGCGTGGCGCTGCAGCACGCCGCAGGCGGCCAGCCGGTCCAGCAGGCGGTAGAGCGTCACGCGGTTGATGTCCAGCCCGCGCGCGGTGAGCGAGGCCAGCGCTTGGGCGTGGCTCAGCGTACCTTGCGGATTCGCCAGAAACAGGCCCAGCACGGCGCGTGTGGCCAAGGTGCGGCGCAGGCCCGCGCGTTCCAGGCGGGCCTGGATCTCGGCAGGCACCAGGGCGGTTTCTTTGGGCGGACGTGTGGACACGGGCATGGCTCCATTATTGCAACAAAGTTGCGTTAATATCATCTTTATTGCAATTCAGTTGCGATAGTTTACGCCCGCCTTCCATGAACAAACCTCCATCCCCATCCGCTGTCCCGGCGATCGAACTGCACGACCTCACGCTCGGCTACGACCGCCACCCGGCCGTGCACCACCTGAACGCGCGCATCGCGCCCGGTTCGCTGCTGGCGCTGGTCGGCCCCAACGGCGCGGGCAAGTCCACGCTCATCCACGCGCTGGCCGGTGAACTGCGCCCCATCAGTGGCACGGTGAGCGGTCTGGCCGGCCAACGCATCGCCTGGCTGCCGCAGCACAGCGGGCTCGACCGCAGCTTCCCCGTCACCGTGCGCGACATGGTGGCCCTGGGGCTGTGGCACCGCGTCGGCGCGTTCGGGCGCTTCACCGCGGAACACCGGCGCCTGTGCGACGAAGCACTGGCAACCGTCGGGCTCACGGGCTATGAACAACGCAGCCTGGACGCGCTCTCGGGAGGCCAGTTGCAGCGTGCGCTGTTTGCCCGCCTGATCCTGCAGGACGCACCTGTCGTGCTGCTCGACGAGCCGTTTGCCGCGGTGGACAACCGCACCAGCGCCGACCTGCTGGCCCTGCTGCACCGCTGGCACCGCCAAGGCAAGACGGTGATCGTGGCGCTGCACGATCTGGCGCAGGTGCGCGCGCACTTCCCGCTCACCCTGCTGCTGGCGCGCGAGCTGGTGGCCGTCGGCCCCACCGCCGAGGTGTTGACCGATGCGCGCTGGGCACGCGCCCAGCGCATGCACGAGGCGTTCGACAACGAAGCGCCGCTCTGCGCGGCGACGCCGGACAAGCGCATCCACGCCCACGCCATCGGGGAGGCCCTCGCATGAACGACACAGCCGCTTCCCCGTTCCTCGCCTGGCTGCTGGCCAACCCCGTGCTCGGCCCGTTTGCCGAATTCGGCTTCATGCGCGACGCCCTGCTCGGCTGCGTGGCGCTCTCGCTGAGCGCGGCGCCCGTGGGCGTGTTCCTGATGCTGCGCCGCATGAGCCTGACCGGCGATGCCATGGCCCACGCCATCCTGCCGGGCGCCGCCATCGGCTACCTGGTGAGCGGCCTCTCGCTCACCGCCATGACCCTCGGCGGCATCGCGGCCGGGCTCACCGTGGCCGTGGGCTCCGGGCTGGTGGCGCGCAACACCGTGCTGCGCGAAGACACCAGCCTCGCCGCCTTCTACCTGCTCTCGCTCGCGCTGGGCGTGCTCATCGTCTCGGTGCGCGGCAACAGCGTGGACCTGCTGCACGTGCTGTTCGGCACCGTGCTCGCGCTGGACAACGCGGCGCTCACGCTGCTCGGTGGCATCTCCGCCACGACGCTGGTGGCGCTCGCCCTGCTCTACCGCCCGCTGGTGCTCGAATGCCTGGACCCGGGTTTCCTGCGCCAGGTCAGCCGCTGGAGCCCGGTGGCGCACCACGGTTTTCTGGGTTTGCTGGTGATCAACCTCGTGGCCGGTTTTCACGCGCTGGGCACGCTCATGGCGGTGGGCATCATGGTGCTGCCCGCGGCCACCGCGCGTTTCTGGGTGCGCCGCCTCGGCCCCCTGCTGCTGCTGGCCACCGCGCTCGCCCTGCTGGCCTGCCTGAGCGGCCTGCTCATCTCGTACCACGCCGACTGGCCCACCAGCCCGGTGATCGTGCTCAGCCTCGGCGCGATGTACCTGCTTTCCCTGCTCTTCGCGCCGCACGGCGCGCTGCGCCACCAGCGTCCCGCCTCGTCCCATCTGCAAGCCTAAGGATCTTTCATGAACACCTCACTGCGCCGCCCCCTCATCGCCACCGTCATCGGCCTCGCCACCGCAGCCCTCAGCCCCGCGCTGCCGGCCCGGACCATGCCCCCCATCAAGGCCGTGGCCAGCTTCAGCATCCTCGGCGATCTGGTGCGCCAGGTCGGCGGGGACCGCGTCGCGGTGGCGGTGCTGGTGGGACCCGGCAGCGATGCCCATGTGTTCCAGCCCACGCCTTCGCAGGCCCGGCTGGTGGGCCAGGCGCAGATCGTGTTCTCCAACGGCCTGGGCTTCGAAGGCTGGATGAACCGCCTGCTGGGCGCCGCCAGCTACTCGGGCCGCCACGTGGTGGCCAGTCGGGGCATCCAGGCGATCCACACCGAAGAAGCCGGTGGACACCCACATGGTGGCCTCCAACACGAGGAAACCGACCCGCACGCCTGGCAAAGCGTGCCCAACGTGATGGTTTATGTGGGCAACATCGTCAAAGGCCTTTGCGAGGCCGATGCGGCGGGTTGCGACAGCTACCGGCGCAACGCGGTGGCCTACAACGCACAGCTCAAGGCGCTGGACACCGACATCCGCGCCACCTGGGCCGTGATTCCGGCCGCGCAACGCAAGGTCATCACCTCGCACGACGCGTTCGGCTACTACGCCCATGCCTACGGCGTGAAATTCCTCGCCCCGCAAGGCGTCAACACCGACAGCGAAGCCTCGGCCAAGGGCGTGGCGCAACTGGTGCGCCAGATCAAGAAGGAGCAGATCAAGGCGCTGTTCGTCGAGAGCATTTCCGACCCGCGCCTGATCGCGCAGATCGGTCGCGAGACCGGCGTCAAGCCCGCGGGTGAGCTGTTCTCCGATTCCCTGTCCGACGCCCAAGGCCCGGCCACGAGCTACGTGGCCATGATGCGCGCCAACACCACCGCGCTCACGCAGGCCATCCACGGCCACTGAGCGTCGCGCAGGCGCGCTGCCCCGGGGGCTGCACGTGGCTACACTGGCGGGCTTTTCACCCGCCGGAGCCCCCTTTGCCCATCAACCACCTGTTGCTCGCCCTCGCGGTGGTGTTCGTCTGGGGTACCAACTTCGTGGTCATCCGCTGGGGACTGGACGGCCTGCCGCCGTTCCTGTTTGCCACGCTGCGCTTCACCTTTTCCGCCCTGCCCTGGCTGCTGTTCATTCCGCGACCCACCGCACCGTGGCGCAAGCTGGCCGCGTTCGGCGTGTTGCTCGGTGTGGGTCAGTTCGGCCTCTTGTTCCTGGCCATGCGCAGCAGCATCTCGCCCGGACTGGCCTCGCTGGTGGTGCAGGTGCAGGTGTTCTTCACCATCGGTCTCTCGCTGCTGCTCATGGGCGAGCGCGTGCGCGGCTTCCAGATCGTGGGCCTGCTGCTGGCGCTAGCCGGACTGGGCGTGATCGCCTTGAACCTGGACGCCGCCGTGGTCACGTGGCTGGGGCTGGGCCTGGTGCTCTCGGCCGCCTTCTTCTGGGCCGGCGCGAACCTGGTGGTGAAGTCGCTCGGGCCGGTGAACATGCTGCACTTCATGGTCTGGAGCAGCGTGTTCGCGGTGCCGCCGCTGCTGGCGATTTCATGGTTCATCGAAGGCCCTGCCCTGATGCAGAGTGCGGTCACGCACGCCACACCGCTGGTGTGGGCCAGCGTGCTCTGGCAGGCGCTGGGCAACACGCTCTTTGGCTACGGCGTGTGGAACTGGCTGCTGGCGCGCCACCCGGCCGCCACCGTGGCGCCGCTGGCCTTGCTGGTGCCGGTGTTCGGCATGGGGGCTTCGGCCTTGTCGCTGGGTGAATCGCTGCCGGGGTGGAAGCTGGGCGCTGCGACGCTCGTGCTCTGCGGCCTGGCCGTGATCGTTCTGTGGCCACGGCTGCGGGCCCGCCTGGAAAGGCCCTGAACTCCGAGACGATCCGCCGACGGGCCGCCCCAAGGCGGATCAGCCCCCTGGGGGGCAGTGACCCGCGCAGCGGCGGAGCGTGGGGGCCTCTATTTCGCCAATCGCGCGAAGGTCTTGCGGAACTTCGCCACCTTGGGTGCGGCCACGGCCATGCAGTAGCCCTGGTGCGGGTTGCGCTCGAAGAAGTCCTGGTGGTAGTCCTCGGCCGGCCAGTAGTTTTCCAGCGGCGCGAGTTCGGTCACGACCGGGCGGCCAAAAGGCTTGTCGCGCGCGAGTTCGTCCAGCAGCGCCTGCGCGGTTTCTCGCTGTTCGTCGTTGGTGAAGTAGATGCCGCTGCGGTACTGCGTACCCACGTCGTTGCCCTGGCGGTTGAGCGTGGTCGGATCGTGGATCACGAAGAAGATTTCGAGGATCTCGCGTGTGCTGATCACGGCCGGGTCGTATTCGAGCTTCACGACTTCGTTGCAACCGGTGCGGCCGGTGCACACGTCTTCATAACTCGGTCGTTCGGTCTGTCCGTTGCTGTAGCCCGACTCGACGTCGGTGATGCCGCGCACTTCCTTGTAGACGGACTCGGTGCACCAGAAGCAGCCGCCGCCGAGCACGATGGTCGATAGGGTCATGGTTGATTCTCCTTGGCCCGCAGTATGGGACAAGCCCCAAGCACCCACCGTCCCAGGGGTCGGCCGCGTCAGGGTGGTTTCGGCCAGGCGATGCTCGCGCCCGCCAGACGGGACCGCAGCATCTGCAAGTCGTCCGGCGTGTCCAGGTCGATGACGCAGGCGTCGCGGTCGGCCTGGAGCCACTGTGTCGAGCCGGTGTTGGCCAGCATCCACGCCCTCACCGCGCGGGGCCAGGGCTGCCCGGCGACCGCTTGCACGGCCTGCCAGGACAGCAGCACCGGATGGCCGCGCACGCCGCCAACCACGGGCACCTGCGCCTGCGTGTGCGCGGGTCGTTGCGCCCAGGCCCGCAGCAGTGGCCGGATGTCGTCGGCCGCCAGCAGCGGCAGGTCCGCCACCAGCAGCATCAGGTCGGCGCCCGGCTGGTGTCGCAGGTGTTCATGCACCGCCAGCCGCTGCGAGGCCACCAGTTCGTCCGCGGGTCCGCTGTGCCGGATGACCTGCACGTCACAACGCCGGGCGAGCGGCAGCAGCGTGTCGGCGTACGGGCCGATCACGGCGCTGATGGCTTCGATGCCCGACTGGTGCAGTGCGCGCACCAGCCGCTCGAACAGGCTTTCCCCATCGATCAGCAGCGCCGGTTTGGGCACGCCACCCAGTCGGCGGCCCAAACCGGCCGCCAGGAGGGTGGCCGCCACCGGGGCACCGGGGTGCACAGACGGGTTCATTGGCGTACCTCCGCCCTCCGGGCTGCGGTGCGAGCTGGCTTGGGAACGGCCCGGCGCGGCGCTCATCTGTTCACACCGGACAGGTGGCCGGCAGCTCCGCGGTTGCAGCCCCACCGTCCAGCCACGCCGCCTTGCCTTCGGCCACCGGCACCGGCGTGACCCGCTGAATGCCGTTCTTCGCCGCCACCACCTCGGCCATGATGGACAGCGCGATCTCGGCCGGCGTCTTGCTGCCGATGTACAGGCCGGCCGGCCCGTGCAGGGCGTCCAGCTCGGCCTCGCCCAGGCCGAAGTGCTCGCGCAGGCGCTCGCGCCGCAGCGCGGTGTGGCGTCGCGAGCCGATGGCGCCCACATAGAAGGCCTCGGACTGCAGCGCGTCGATCAGGGCCAGGTCGTCGAGCTTGGGGTCGTGCGTCAGCGCCACCACCGCCGTGCGCGCGTCGGGCTGGAGGCGCAGCACCAGGTCATCCGGCATCTCGTGGCTGAGGGTCACGCCGTCCAACGACCAGCTGGCGCGCTGCTCCTCGCGCGGGTCGCAGACGATGACCTCGAAGTTCAGGCTCAGCGCCATCTGGCTCAGGAAGCGCGAGAGGTCGCCGGCGCCGATAAGGATCAGCCGGTGGCGCGGCCCGAAGTGGGTGATCAGCGTGTGATCGGTCAGCTCCGGCACACCGTCGCGCCGACCCGGCTGCAGCTCCACCGCGCCGCTGCGCAGGTCCAGCCGGCGCTGTGTGCTGCGCCGCTCCAGGTTGGCCTGAAGCAGTTGCGGCAGCTGGCTGTGTGCGGCCACCGGCTCCAGCACCAGCTCCACCGTGCCGCCGCAGGGCAGGCCGAAGCGGTGCGCCTGGTCGGCCGAGATGCCGTATCGCAGCGTGGCGGGCCGGCCCTGCGCGCACACCGCGTCCAGACCTTCTTCGCGCACGCGGCGGATCAGGTCGTCCTCGATGCAGCCGCCCGAGACCGAGCCCACGGTTTCACCCCGGCCGTTGATGGCCATGAGCGAGCCCGGTGGCCGGGGCGACGAACCCCAGGTACGCGTCACCGTGACGAGCAACACGGACAAGCCCGCCGCGTGCCAGGCCTGCGCCGCGCGCAGGACTTGGGTGTCCAGGTCTTCCATGGCGGGGCTCCTCACGCCAGTTTGAATGGCAGCTCGCGCAGCGGCTTGCCGGTCAGGCGCGCCACCGCGTTGGCGAAGGCCGGCGCCAGCGGCGGCAGGCCCGGTTCGCCCATGCCGGTGGGCGGGTCGGCGCTGGGCACGGTGTGCACGCTGATGGCCGGCATGTCGGTCACGCGTGCCACGGTGTAGTCGCCAAAGTTCTGCTGCTCGACCACGCCGTCCTTGAGCGTGATGGCTGCCCCCGGCAGGCACATGCCCAGGCCCATCAGGGCCGCGCCCTGCACCTGGGCTTCCACCGTGCGCGGGTTGACCACCAGGTTGCAGTGCACGCCGGCCGTGACCGTGTGCAGCACCGGCTGGCCGTCTTTCACCGAGGCTTCGACCACGTAGGCCACCACCGATTCGAAGGACTCGTGCACCGCCACGCCCCAGGCGCGGCCGGCGGGCAACGGCTTCTTGCCGTAGCCGCTCTTGTCCACGGCCAGCTGCAGCGCGGCGCGGTGGCGTGGGTGCTCGGCGCCGAAGAGCTTCATGCGGTAGGCCACCGGGTCCTGGTTCGTCTCGCGGGCGATCTGGTCGACCAGCGTTTCCATGACGAAGGCCGTGTGCGTGCTGCCCACGCTGCGCCACCACAGCACCGGCACGTTCTGCTTGGGGTGGTGCACCGTCAGCCGCATCGGCAGTGGGTACGGCGCGCGCATGCCTTCCACGGCGGTCATGTCGACGCCGTTCTTGACCATCATTCCCTCGAAAGGCGAGCCGGCCAGGATGGACTGGCCCACGATCACGTGGTCCCAGGCCAGCACCTTGCCGGTCGCGTCAAAGCCCACCTGCGCGCGGTGCAGGTGCATGGGGCGGTAGTAGCCGCCCTTGATGTCGTCCTCGCGGCTCCACAGCGTGCGCACCGGCGCACGCAGGCCGGCAGCCTGGGCCGCCTTGGCGATGGTGCAGGCTTCCACCACGTAGTCGCTGGTGGGGATGGCGCGGCGGCCAAAGCCCCCGCCGGCGGACTGCACCAGCACCTTCACCTGCTCGGGCTTGAGGCCCAGCGCACCGGCGGCGGCCATGCCGTCCAGCCCCGGCATCTGCGAACCCATCCAGAGCGTGGCGCCCTGCTCCGTCAGTTCCACCGTGCAGTTCAGGGGCTCCATGGGCGCGTGCGCCAGGTAGGGGAAGACGAACTCGGCCTCGATCTTTTTCGGCGCGTTCGCGAGCGGCGCCATGTCGGCGTCGAAGTGTTTCGCGCCGGGCTGGCCGGCCAGTTCGCGGTACTGCACCAGCTGGCGGGCGCTGTCCACCTTCTCGACCGCGCTGGCGTCCCACTCCAGCTTGAGCGCGTCGCGCGCGGTCTTGGCGGGCCAGTAACCGTCGGCGATCACCGCCACGCCCTCGGCGCCCCGGTCCAGCGGCACACGCAGCACCGCCTTCACACCTTTGACGGCGCGCGCCGCGGTGTCGTCCACCGACTTGAGCCTGGCGCCGAACACCGGCGGGCGAGCGATCACGGCCGTCAGCTGGCCGGGGCGGCGCACGTCGATGCCGAAGTCCTGCCGGCCGCTGCTCTTGGCGGCGGCGTCCAGCCGCGTGGTGGGCTGGCCGATCAGGCGGAACTGCTTCGGGTCCTTGAGCGTGACGCTGGCCGGCACCGGCAGGGCCATCGCGGCTTCGGCCAACTCGCCGTAAGTGGCATGGCGGCCACCGGCGCCGAGCACCGCGCCGTTCTGTGTGCGCAGGCTGGCGGCGTCCACGCCCCAGCGCGTGGCAGCGGCCTGCACCAGCATGGCCCGGGCGCGCGCGCCCAGCTCGCGGTACTGCGTGAAGCTGTGTTTGATGGAGTTGGAACCGCCCGTGAGGTGCATGCCAAACCGCGGGTCGGCGTAGGCCATGTCGTTGGTGCCCAGCTGGCTGCGCACCTTGGACCAGTCGGCGTCCAGTTCCTCGGCCAGGATCATGGGCAGCGCGGTCTGCACGCCCTGGCCGAACTCCAGCCGGTTGACCGTGACGGTGACGGTGCCGTCGGGCGCGATGGCCACGAAGGCGCCGGGCAGTTGCGTGGGCTTGAGCGCGGCGGGCGCGGCTGCTGCGCCCTGCGCCTGCGACAGCAACGGGAACACGCCCAGCGCAAAGCCGCTGGCCGCGCCCAGCTTGAGGAAGGTGCGGCGCGGCAGTTCGGCCACGGGCACCGGTGGCTGGTCACGCGCCAGCAGGTGTTGCAGCGCGCGTGGAAGTTCTTGCATCGAATGGGTGAACATGGTGGGGTCTCCTTCAGGCCAGGTTGCGCGCGGCGTCGGCCACGGCGGCGCGGATGCGGGCGTAGGTGCCACAGCGGCAGACGTTGCCAGCCATGGCGGCGTCGATGTCGGCGGCGCTCGGTTGTTGGCCCTTGGGCAGCGTTTTGAGGAAAGCGGTGGCGCTCATGATCTGGCCGCTCTGGCAGTAGCCGCACTGGGCCACGTCGTGCTTCACCCAGGCGTCGCGCACGGCGCGGCCCACGCGGTCGTCGCCGCCGGTGACGGCTTCGATGGTGGTGATCTTTTTGCCCTCGACGCTGCTGATGGGCGTGACGCAGGAGCGCACCGCCTGGCCGTCGACGTGCACGGTGCAGGCGCCGCACAGGGAAGCGCCGCAGCCGAACTTGGTGCCGGTCAGGCCCAGCGAATCGCGCAGCGCCCAGAGCACGGGCGTGGAGGGATCGACGTCGAGCTGCTGGACGCGACCGTTGACTTGCAGGGTGGTCATGAGGGGTCTCCTGAAAACATGGGGAACGGGGATGCGGGTTCCCGTGGCCGCAACCCCGGGAAGGGCGCCAGTGTCGTCCCGGGTCCCCGTCCGGCGTTAGCCTGAACCTGCGCCATGTTTGCCCAATCCTGCGACCGCCCTGCACAAACGGGCAAGGGCCGATACCATGGGCCGCAGCCCAGACACACCGCTCCGCCATGCCCGATCCTTCCTCCCACTCCCCCCCCTCCCCTGCCTCCGGCGCACGCGCATCCATCGTCCGGCGTTTGCTGGAGCGGGCGATCGACAGCTCGCCGCACATGCCACCCGAGATTCCGGGGCTGATGCTGATCCGCATCGACCAGCCCTTCCTGAACACCTGCAGCGTTTATGAACCCTGCGTTGCCGTGATCGTGCAGGGCAGCAAGCGCGTCTCGCTGGGCGACGAGACCCTGTGCTACGGTGAAGACCGTTACCTGATCACGTCGATGGACCTGCCGGTGAGGTCGGCGGTGGTCGAAGCCAGCGCCGCGCGGCCGTACCTCGGCGTCGCCCTGCGCCTGGACTGGCGCGAGATCGCCTCGCTGATGCTGGAGTCGCCCGCGGCCCCCACAGGGACCGTGGCCCGCGACAGCCGCGCCATGACCACCGGCGCCCTCACCGCACCCCTGCTCGAAGCCTTCGACCGCCTGCTCGCCCTGCTGGACCAGCCCGAACACATCCCGGCGCTGGCGCCCCTCATCAAGCGCGAGATCCACTACCGCCTGCTCACGGGCGAAGCCGGTGCGCGCCTGCGCCAGATCGCCACCGTCGACACCCAGAGCCACCAGGTCGCGCGCGCCATCGCCAGCCTCAACGCCCGCTTCACCGAGCCACTGCGGGTCGAGACACTGGCCCGCGAAGCGGGCATGAGCCTCTCGACCTTCCACCACCATTTCAAGACGCTGACGGCCATGAGCCCGCTGCAGTACCAGAAGCAGCTGCGCCTGACCGAGGCGCGCCGCCTCATGCTCTCCGAAGGCATGGATGCGTCCACCTCGGCGTTTCGGGTCGGCTACGAAAGCCCGTCCCAGTTCAGCCGCGAGTACCGGCGCATGTTTGGCGCACCACCGTCGAAAGACGTGGCCGAGTTCCGCTGGCAGGAGCCGGTCGCCGCATGATCCGGCGGCGGTTGCCCCCGCCTTCAGCGCGCCGCCACCTCGCGCACCGCCGCCAGAAATGCCCCCAGCGCCGACTGGTCGCGCCCGGTGCGCCAGAGGCAGTGCGTGTCGTAGGGCGCCAGCGGCTGGGCCAGCGGCACGAAAGCCACGCCGGGCAGGCCGGCCTGCTGCAGCGCGGCCGGCACCAGGCCCACGCCCAGCCCCTGCGCGATGACCGAGACCACGCTCAGCCAGTGCCGCAGTTCAAACGCCAGCGATGGCTCAAAGCCCGCGTCGGCACAGGCCGCGAGGATGCGGTCGTGGTAATCGGGCGAGACGGCGCGCATGACAATGGCAAAGGCCTCGCCTTTCAACTGGTCGAGCGACAGCACTTTGGCATTTGCCAGCGGGTGCGCTGAAGGCAGGCAGGCCATGAACGGCTGGCTCGACACCAGGATCTGAGAAAAGCCCGCTGGCACGCGCGTGGTGTGCACGAAGCCCAGGTCCAGCCGGTCGTGCACCAGCTCCACCAGTTGCTCGCTGCTGCTCAGTTCGCGCAACGCCAGCCGCAGCATGGGGTGCGCGGCGGCAAAGTCGCGCAGCACCTGCGGCAGGCCGCGATACAGCACCGTGCCGGCAAAGCCGATCTGCAGCTGCCCGGCCAGCCCCTGCCCCACGTCGCGCGCCTCGCGCGCCGCGAGCGCCGCCTGCTCCAGCAGCGCCTGTGCGCGCGGCAGAAAGGCCAGTCCGGCGGCCGTGAGCGCCACGCCGCGGCTGTTGCGCTCGAACAGGCGAGCGCCCACCGAGGCTTCGAGCTGCTGGATGCTCATAGACAGCGGCGGCTGGGTCATGGCCAGCCGCTGGGCCGCCCGCCCAAAGTGGAGCTCTTCGGCGAGCACGGTGAAACAGCGGAGGTTGCGGAATTCCATAAATACATAATATGTATTGATCAATCGGCAATCAATATTAGACAGCTATTCATGCGCCGCCGACAATCGCAAACAATCCCTTCTTCCAACCCGCCCGGAGACACACCATGGCCAGCCCCAAAAACACCTTCAACTGGGAAGACCCGTTCCACCTGTCCGCCCAGCTCACCGACGACGAGCGCCAGGTGCAGGACGCCGCGCGCGCCTATTGCCAGGAAAAACTGCTGCCCCGCGTGACCGAGGCCTTCCGCCACGAGAAGACCGACGTGGCCATCTTCCGCGAGATGGGCGAGCTCGGCCTGCTCGGCCCCACCATTCCCGAACAGTACGGCGGCGCCGGCCTGAACTACGTCTGCTACGGCCTGGTGGCGCGCGAGGTGGAGCGCGTGGACTCCGGCTACCGCAGCATGATGAGCGTGCAAAGCTCGCTGGTCATGGTGCCGATCAACGAATTCGGCACCGAAGCGCAGAAGCAGAAGTACCTGCCCAAGCTCGCCACGGGCGAGTGGATCGGCTGCTTCGGCCTCACAGAACCCAACCACGGCAGCGACCCCGGCAGCATGGTCACCCGCGCCAAGAAGGTGGACGGCGGCTACAGCCTGAGTGGCGCCAAGATGTGGATCACCAACAGTCCCATCGCCGACGTGTTCGTGGTCTGGGCCAAGGACGAAGGCGGCCAGATCCGCGGCTTCATCCTGGAGAAGGGCTGGAAAGGCCTGAGCGCCCCGGCCATCCACAGCAAGGTCGGCCTGCGCGCGTCCATCACCGGCGAGATCGTGCTCGACGAAGTGTTCTGCCCCGAAGAAAACGCCTTCCCCGACGTGCGCGGCCTCAAAGGCCCGTTCACCTGCCTGAACAGCGCGCGCTACGGCATCGCCTGGGGCGCGCTCGGCGCGGCCGAAGACTGCTACTTCCGCGCCCGCCAGTACGTGATGGACCGCCAGCAGTTCGGCCGCCCGCTCGCCGCCAACCAGCTGATCCAGAAGAAGCTGGCCGACATGCTGACCGAAATCAGCCTGGGCCTGCAGGGCTGCCTGCGCCTGGGCCGTATGAAGGACGAAGGCACCGCCGCGGTGGAGATCACCAGCATCCTCAAGCGCAACAGCTGCGGCAAGTCGCTGGACATCGCCCGCATGGCGCGCGACATGATGGGCGGCAACGGCATCAGCGACGAATTCGGCGTGGCCCGCCACCTGGTGAACCTGGAAGTGGTGAACACCTACGAAGGCACGCACGATGTGCATGCGCTGATCCTGGGGCGGGCAATCACCGGGATTGCGGCTTTTTCGAACTGACGGGTTCAGCGCCGCCTGCGTACGCAGACGGCGCAGCTCGGTCAGTGCTCGCCCTTCCTGGCAACGATCTGCGCCAGGACAATCCGCCCCTCCTGGAGGTTTCGCCGCTGGTTCTGGGCCATCGTCTGGAAATCAGCCCCCAGCAGCACATGGAAGCCGAGCGTCGGAAGTCCTTCTTTCCGGATGTTCTCGGCCAGTGACACAAACCACGCACGCGCCGCCTCGGTGGTGTCGGCCCAGTCCGACACGGTGAATCCGGCCGCCTCGATAAGCCCTCGCAGCTCGTCCGGTTGCACGAGGAAGCTGGTGTCCGGCGTGCGGGCCCACGGGACCGGAAACAGGACCGGTGTCGTCGGGCCGGCCAGTATGTCGTGGATGGCAAGCGTGCCACCCGGCTTCAGCACCCGGTGCATTTCCCGGTAGAGCCGGGGTTTGTCCGCAATGTTCATCGCGGCATGCTCGGTCCAGACCACATCGAACGCGCCGTCATCGAACGGCAGGCTGGTTGCATCGCCCTGGCGATAGTCGACCAGGTCCGTGAGGCCGACCTTTTCGCAGAGCATGGCGGCGGCTCGGCAGTACCCGTCGGTGAGATCGATGCCGGTGACGCGGCAGCCGAACGTCTTCGCCAGGCATCGCGATGTACCGCCAACGCCGCTGCCGACGTCGAGAACGCGCTGGGTGGCATCGAGACCGGCCGCCCGTGCAAGCTCGAGCGTCGCGGCCCGGCCACGGATGTGAAATGCGTCGATGGGGGCCAGGTCTTCCAGCGTGAGGTGGCCCAGGTCTTTGCCCGCCTTCTCCAGCGCCTTCAGGATGGCGCTGCCCAGGTCCGGGCGTGCGTAGTGCGTCTGGATGGCTTCGTTGACCCGGTTTGACATGGACATGTCCCTTGGAGCTGGCGTGCGAGCGGGTCCGGCGACGGGCCTTCCAGGCATGGGCCCCGTCAGGCCAGTGCGTCCCGGATCGATCGCAGGTGGCGCAGGTCCGTGCCGCAGCACCCACCCCAGACGTTCAGGCGCGGCAGCGCGCCCTTGAACCCCCGGTACCTTTGCGCCAGGTCCGACGGGTCACCGATGTCCAGTTCGCTGGCCTCGTCGAGTTCGGCATGGCTCTTCTCCGAAGCGTTCGCGCGGATGCAGCGGATGCGCTGTACCCAGGGCGCCGAGGTGTCCAGCACTGCCATGAAATGCGTGGGATGGGCGCAATTGATGGCAAAGTCATCGGGCGCTGCGGACGCATCCACCCGCTCGATCGCGTCGCCCAGCGCCTCGGACGAGCTCGTCATGGTGACGGTGGTCAGCATGTCCACACCGCCTTCTGCCAGCGCTTCGGCCTGCAACCCGTGGTACTGCGCCGCATCCGACGCACTGCCGGGTGCATGGGCAACATAGCCATCGCCCCGGGGTCCGATGACGCCACTCACGACGATCGGTCCTTCAATGCGGGCAGCCCAGTCGTCGCGCAAGGAACAGATCATGCGGGCAGCCTGCGTGTTGGAAACCCGCAACCGCTCGGCGTCCAAACCGAGCAAAGCGGCCCAGTCGGGGTTGGCGCGCCAGGTGGGTGTGTCGAGCACGAAGCCCGCGCCCGGCAGGCCGGCGCACAGTTCCAGGTAGGACGCGTAATAGCGCTTCAGGTGTTCGCGACCGGTTTCGTCGTCGAGCAGCACGAAGGCGGCAAAGTGCGGCAGTTCGACCCCCTCGTAAAACATGAGCGAGGTCTCCAGCCCCCCGTCGCACAGGAAGGTTCCGCCGGACAGCTGGGGCAGTGTGATGGCCATGTGCATGCTCCTTTGCCGATGACTCACTGCATGGGCCAATGACCATACGCCGGTTGCTTCCGGCGCGCAACCGGTTTGCCCCGGCGCAGCGAGACGCCTGTGCAGATGCGTCGGCCCGGTGGCCTGGCGGGCGCCAGGCGGCAGGATTGAGCAGAACGCCCTGCCATGATGTCCGCTGCTTCTGTCACAACGATGCGGCCGTAAATGCCGCCTGGTTCAAGGACCTCGAGGGCGATGTCCTCTGCCTCCACGAGGATCTGCCGGTGGCGTTTTGGCCTCCGGTCGCTTCACGACCGGTAGAGCCCGAACACCCAGCACACAGCGATCGCCATCTGGACCGCGAAAGCGGTGAGCCGGGCCGTCACGGCGGCGGGCGAGGTCGACGCGAGGGGGATGAGGGACTGGACGATGCGGGCACCGGGCAGCGCCCACGCCAGCGGGTCGGTGACGGCCGACCGTCCCGCCACCGCAGCCAGCAGCATGAGTCCGCCGAAAATGGGGAGGCCCTCAAGGCAGTTCGCGTGCGCGCGGGCCAGGCGCTGCATGAAGGGCGAGAGGTTGGTGTTCTCGGGATTGAAACCGTTGGCGGGCACAGCGCCCGTCAGCACAAGCCAGGAACGCACGGCCTCCATGAGAACCAGCAGGAACAAGGTCCAGGCAATGCATCCGAGAAGTGCTTGCAGCGTGGTCGTCATGGTGCGGACTCCCGGCTGCCAGCGTGGGCAATCGGCCACGGTTGGAAGGCTGTGCAGCCAGCCCAGATGTATCGCGCAGCCCCAGCTCTGGCACACATCTTGTCGGTTCGCAGGCATGGCCGTTGCGCCCGATGTGCCCGCACCGATTCCGACACCTTCCGCACCGGTCTGAAACGCTGGCCGCGGCCACGGACGCGTGGCTGAAGCCAGGAAGGCAGGCTGTGGCCATGCAGGGCGCTGTGGTCGACAAGAACAGACCCGATAGACTCGAACGCAACCGACAGCGCTCGCATGACAGGTGACAACGCATGAATCACGACAGAAGACCCATTTCATTCCTCGTCCTGATCGGCGCGATCGCGTGCGCCAGCTGGCTCACGGGCTGCGGCGGCGACACCTCGTCGACCATGACTTCCAGCCCGGAGCTCAAGCAGTTGGCCACCAGTCAGTGGAACAATTTTTCAACCACCCTGCCCGGCGGGCTCTCGATCGCGGTCATCACGCCCAAGGGGGCGTACTTCGCAAGCACCCTCGATGCTGCGACAGCCGATTCGCATTTCCGCGCCGCCAGCACCACCAAGACCTTCACGGCAGCGGCGATCATGCTGCTCCAGCAACGCGGCCAGCTCAACATCGACGACGTGCTGAGTGCGCACATGCCGGGGACAACGCGCCCCTATGTGCCGGCCACGCCGGACTACGCGATTCCTTACAAGGACCAGATCACGATCAGGCAGCTCCTGCGGCACCGCGCCGGTGTCTTCGACGTCGGCAACAGGGACATTCCCGCGACGGCCCATGCACCCTACGCCGGCATGCGCTACGGCGACTGGATTGAAGACACGCTGGGCCCGGCACACACCTTCACGCTGGATGAACTGGTCGGCGTGGTCGCCCGGAACCAGTTGGTCGGCGGCTTGCCGGGCGAGGCCTTCCGGTACTCGAATACCGGTTACTCCTTGCTCGCCAGGATCGTCGAGCAGGTTTCCGGCAAGACATACGCACAGTTCGTGCACGATGAACTCCTCGTGCCCAACGGCCTGCACGACACCGGTTTCCCGGACGACGGCCGAACGCAGGATCTCCCGGCCCCGTTTCTGGAAGGAACAACGCGGGTCGGCGGAGCGATCCTGGCAACGACAAGCCGCAATGTGTCCTGGGGCGTCGGCGAGGGCAACGTGGTCACGACCCCGTCCGATCTGGCCCGATGGTTTCGTCGGCTGATCAAGGGTGAAGCCGGATTGAACGCACAGACAGTCGCCCGCATGCGCGAATGCGAGATGACCAACGAGGTCCATGTCTCCTACGGACTCGGCCTCGCCTGCGATCCGCCCGAACTCGGGCTGGGGCACAACGGCGGCATCACCGGCTACCTGACCACGGCACGCCACGATCCGGCAACCGACGTGACGGTGGTGGTCTTCGCGACCCTGCTCGATGCCGACGATCTCTTCACCGAGGCCATGATGCTCTACGATGCAGCACGCCAGGCACGAACCGTGCTCGGCTACTGAGCGAAGTCCGCGGCCTTCATGCCTGACGATCCCCGGCACGGGATGTTGCGGTGCTGGCCAACCACCCTCTCGAACATGGAGACCCTCAATGTGCAATCTTTGCGTCAACGGTGACACCTCGAACCATGCCCCTGCGTCAGCCTCGAGGCGCACCGCGCTCGGCACGATGGGTGCACTCTCCTGGTTGGGCATGTCGGCAATGACCGGCGTGGCGCAAGCCAAGTCTCCCCCCAAACCGGACAACGTGCTGTCGCCCGATCAGGCCGTCAAACGCCTGATGGAAGGCAACAAGCGATACACCTCGGGCAAGACCCGGAGCCGCAGCTATTCGTCGACACGGGCTGCCCTGGCCCGGGGTCAGAACCCCTACGCCTGCATCTTGAGTTGCGCCGATTCCCGCATCAGTCCCGAGCTGTGTTTTGACGAGGAGCGGGGCGACCTCTTTGTGACGCGTGTGGCCGGCAACTACGTCACGCCCGATATCCTCGCCAGTCTGGAATATGGCGTCGCCGTTCTGAAGTCCCAGCTCATCATGGTGCTGGGACACACCAGCTGTGGTGCGGTGAGCGCGACGGTCCGTGCGCTCGAAAACCAGGCCGAATTCCCCGGCCATATCCAGACCATCGTCACGGCGCTGATGCCGGCCGTGCGTGCCGCAGCGGCGGAGCCGCACACGGGCTCCTTGCTCCAGGCGGCGACCGTTGAGAACATCAAGCAGAACGTTCAACGGCTGCAGGAGGCCACGCCCCTGTTGAGCAAGGCGGTGCAAGCGGGCGCGCTCCAGGTCGTCGGCGGCCTCTACGACCTCGAAACCGGCCGCATCACGCTTGTGGCATAAGCGTTCGGGCGCGGGACCGCGTTCCTGAAGCCCGCCGGACGGGTCCTGGTGGATGGCGGCATCGCCGCGGTCCACCGATGCTTTTCTTTTTTCGGGAGCGCGCCATCCACGCGCTGGCACACATTCTGTTAGCTTCAGGGCATGTCCCTGTCGCTCGACTTTCTCTCCCTGCCGCTCCTTGTGGCCGCGTCGCTGGTGTTCATCAGCGTGCTGGCGGGGGTGTTGTCGACCCGCATGGGGTTTTCCTTCCTGCTGGTGTTTCTGGTCGTGGGCACGCTCGCGGGTGTGGACGGGCCGGGCGGGCTGGTGTTTGACGATTTCCGCCTGAGTTTCTGGGTCGGCAACGTGGCGCTGGCGGTGATCCTGCTGGACGGCGGCTTGCGCACCGACTTCAGCACCTTTCGCACCGGTTTGAAGCCTTCCATATTGCTGGCCACCATCGGCGTCGTGGTCTGCACTGGCATCACCGGAGCGGCGGCCTACTGGTTGCTGGACCTGAGCTGGCCGCTGGCCTTGCTGGTGGGCGCCATCGTGGGCTCGACCGACGCGGCGGCGGTGTTCTCGCTGCTCAAGTCGTCGGGCGTGAAGCTCAACGAGCGGGTGGCCGCCACGCTGGAGATCGAGTCGGGCATGAACGACCCGATGGCGGTCTACCTGACGCTGACCTTCATCACCGTGGCGCTCACCGCTCAAGGGGTGGCGGGCGCTGCCGCCGGACCGACCGCGCTGGACGTGCTGCTGTCGCTGATGCAGCAGTTCGGCTGGGGGGCTGCGCTGGGCATGGGCAGCGGCTTTGCGCTGGCCGATCTGCTCAAGCGCCTGGGCCGCGGGGTGGACGGCGGGGGCGGCATCCGTGCGCTGCTGATGGTCTCGGCCGGGCTGGCGGTGTTTGCCGGCACCACCTGGCTGGGCGGTTCGGGTTTTCTGGCGGTGTACGCCATGGGCGTGATCACGGGCAACATGGCGCGGCGCCAGGTGCGGGCGGCGCTGTCCGCCATGGACGGCTACGCCTGGCTCTCCCAGGCGGGCATGTTCCTGCTGCTGGGGCTGCTGGTCACGCCCACCAGCCTGCTGCGCACGCTGTGGCCCGCGCTGGGCGTGTCGCTGGCGCTGATGCTGGTGGCCCGGCCGCTGTCGGTCTGGCTGTGCCTGGCGCCGTTGCACTTCAACGCCCGCGAGATCACCTTCATTTCGTGGGTGGGCCTGCGCGGCGCGGTGCCGATTGTGCTGGCGGTTTTCCCGGTGATGGCCGGGGTGCAGGGCGCGCAGACGTTCTTCAACGTGGCGTTTGTGGTGGTGCTCACTTCGCTGCTGCTGCAGGGGTCGACCATCGCCTGGAGTGCCCGGCGGCTGGGCGTGAGCCTGCCCGACCCTGGCGATGCGGCCCAGGCACGGCTGGTGTATGGCGACTTTGTGCTGGACGCCGGCACCTCGATGGACAACCTCTGCGCCTTCTACGGCCTACCGCTGCCGGCCGATGCCTCCCAGGACCTGGCCACCTGGCTGCGCAGCGAACTGCAGCGCCCGCCGGTGGTGGGTGACAGCACCCTGCTCGGGCAGGCCGAAGTGAGCGTGCGCGAGATGGCGGGCGAACGCATCACGCGCGTGGGCATCAAGCTGGGTTGAAGGCTCCGGCGCGCCGGGCGCAAGGCTGGGTGGACCCCTGGCCAGGCTGGTGAAACCGGCGATGGGTTATATTAATAACCAGCCGGTCATTAAACCCATGCCATCCTCATCCCGTTCTCTCACGCCCCCTTCCGAAGAGGCGCCGCGCCAGCGCCGCGAGCGCCGCAAGGAAGCGCGCCCGGGCGAGCTGCTGGACGCTGCACTCACCCTGTTCGTTGAAAAGGGTTTTGCCGCCACGCGGGTGGAAGAAGTGGCCGCGGCCGCCGGCGTATCCAAGGGCACGCTGTTTCTCTATTTCCCGAGCAAGGAAGAGCTGTTCAAGGCGGTGGTGCGCGAAACCATCGCCGGGCGCTTTGGCGAGTGGAACGAGGAACTGGACGCCTTCGAGGGCAGCAGCGCCGAGCTGCTGCGCTACTGCATGCAGTCGTGGTGGGAGCGCATCGGCATGACCGCGGCCTCGGGCATCACGAAGCTGGTGATGAGCGAGGCGGGCATGTTCCCGGAGATCGCGGCGTTCTACCAGCAGGAGGTGATCGGCCCCGGCCACGACCTGCTGCGGCGCATCCTGCAGCGCGGCATGGACCGCGGCGAGTTCCGTCCGATGGAGCTGGAGTATGCGGTCTACAGCCTCATCGCGCCCATGATCTTCCTGCTGATGTGGAAGCACTCCATGGCGCCGTGCTGCCCGGCATCGCAGCGGATCGAGCCGGTGGCCTTCATCGACAGCCAGGTCGGCCTGCTGCTGAACGGCATGCTGGCAACGCCCGACAACACACCCAAAAGTCCCACGCCATGAACCCACACACGCCCCGTTCCGCCTGGTTGAAATGGCTGCTGCTTGCCGCCCTGGTGCTGGCCATTGGTCTCGGCGTGGCGCGTGCGCTGAACAAGCGCAAGCTGCAGAGCGAAGCCGCCAGCGCCGCGGCCGCAGCCATGCAGCAGGCGCCGGTGTACCAGTTGGCGCCGCAGGATGTGACGACCGTGCAGGCGCTGGCGCTTTCGCAGGCGGTGGGCGTGTCGGGTGCGCTCAAGGCGTTGCAGACCGCGGCCATCAAGGCCAAGGTGGCGGGTGAATTGCAGGGCCTGCAGAAGCGCGAAGGCGAGAGCGTGAGCGCGGGCGAGGTGGTCGCGCGCATCGACAGCACCGACGCGCAGGCGCGCGTGCGCCAGGCCGAGCAGCAGGCGAAGTCGGCGCAGGCGCAGGTGGCCATCGCGCGCCGCGCACTGGAGAACAACCAGTCGCTGGTGAAACAAGGCTTCATCTCGGCCACCGCGCTGGAAACCACCAGCAACAACCTGGCCGCGGCCGAAGCCACCCACCAGGCCGCCCTGGCGGCGCTGGACATCGCGCGCAAGGCGCTGGGCGACACCACGCTGCGCTCGCCGTTGACCGGCCAGGTGTCGGCCCGGCTGGTGCAGAACGGAGAGCGGGTGGCCATTGACGCCCGTGTGCTGGAGGTGGTGGACCTCTCCGGCTTCGAACTCGAAGCCGCGCTGGCCCCGGCCGACGCCATGGCCGTGGTACCCGGCCAGAAGGCCCGGCTCACGGTCGAAGGCCTGGCCCAGCCGGTGGACGCCACCGTGGCGCGCATCAACCCCAGCGTGCAGGCGGGCAGCCGCAGCGTGCTGGTGTACCTGCGGGTGCCGGCGGTCGCGGGCATGCGGCAAGGGCTGTTCGCCCAGGGCCAGATCGTCACCGGCCAGCTGAACGCGCCGGCGGTGCCACTCTCGGCGGTGCGCAACGACAAGCCGCAGCCCTACATCCAGACCGTCACGGACGGCAAGATCGCCCACGTGCCGGTGGTGCTGGGTCGCCAGGGCCTGCTCGACGGCGAGCCCATGCTGGTGATCGACGGCGTGGCGCTGGCGCCCGTGGGCACCACGCTGCTGCGGGTGCAGGCCGGCCTGATCCGCGAGGGCACGGCGGTGACGCTGACGGGCCCGAGCGCCGCGGCCACCGCGCCGGCGACATCCACCGTTTCGCACTGAGCCCCGCGCCATGTGGTTCACCCAGATTTCGCTGCGCAACCCGGTCTTTGCCACCATGGTGATGGTGGCCTTCGTGGTGCTCGGGCTGTTCTCCTTCCAGCGCCTGAAGGTGGACCAGTTCCCCAACATCGACTTCCCCGTGGTGGTGATCACCACCGAATACCCCGGCGCCTCGCCCGAGATCGTGGAGAGCGAGGTCACGAAGAAGGTGGAGGAGTCGGTCAACGCGATCGCGGGCGTGAACACGCTCACCTCACGCAGCTACGAAGGCCAGTCGGTCGTCATCATCGAATTCCAGCTGCACATCGACGGGCGCAAGGCGGCCGAAGACGTGCGCGAAAAAATCGCCATCCTGCGCCCGACCTTCCGCACCGACGTGAAGGAGCCGCGCGTGCTGCGCTTCGACCCGGCGGCGCGTTCGATCTGGTCGGTCGCGGTCCTGCCCGAAGCTGTCCATGGGAAAGCGCCCTCGGCGGTCGAACTCACCACCTGGGCCGAACAGACGCTCAAGAAACGCATGGAAAACGTGCGCGGTGTGGGCTCGGTCACGCTGGTGGGTGGCACCCGTCGCGCGGTCAACATCGACCTGGACCCGGCCGCGATGGAGGCGCTGGGCATCACCGCCGAGCAGATCACCTCCGCGGTGCGCAACGAAAACCAGGACCTGCCGGTGGGTACGCTCAAGACCACCGAGCGCGACCGCGTGGTGCAGGTGCTGTCGCGGCTGCAGAACCCCCAGGATTTTGAAGACATCATCGTGGCGCGCCGCGGCGGCAGCGCCGTGCGCCTGGCCCAGGTGGCGCGCGTGAGCGATGGCACCGAAGAGGTGGAGAGCCTGGCGCTCTACAACGGCCAGCGCACGTTGCTGCTGCAGGTGCAGAAGGCGCAGGACGAAAACACCATCGCGGTGACCGACGGTCTCAAGGCCACCATCGCATCGCTCCAGGCCGAACTGCCGCCGGGCGTGCGGCTGGAGCCGATCGCCGACGGCTCGCGGCCGATCCGCGTGTCGGTGGACAACGTGCGCCGCACCCTGATCGAAGGCGCGCTGCTGACCGTGCTGATCGTGTTCCTGTTCCTGAACTCGTGGCGCTCGACCGTGATCACCGGTCTCACGCTGCCGATCTCGGTCATCGGCACCTTCTTCTTCATGAACCTGTTCGGCTTCACCATCAACATGATCACGCTGATGGCGCTCACGCTGTCGGTGGGTCTGCTGATCGACGACGCCATCGTGGTGCGCGAGAACATCGTGCGCCATGTGCAGATGGGCAAACGCCCGTTCGACGCCGCCATGGACGGCACGCAGGAGATCGGCCTGGCGGTGCTGGCGACCACGCTGTCCATCGTGGCGGTGTTCCTGCCCATCGGCTTCATGGGCGGCATCATCGGCAAGTTCTTCCACGAGTTCGGCATCACCATGGTGGCCGCCGTGCTGATCTCCATGTTCGTGAGCTTCACGCTCGACCCGATGCTGTCGTCGATCTGGCACGACCCGGAAATCGAAAAGCACGGCCAACACGCCGCGCCGGTCACGCTGTACGACAAGACCATTGGCCGTGTCACCGGCTGGTTCGACCGCGTGCAGGACGACCTGACCGAGCTTTACCAGGGCGCCCTGCGCTGGTCGCTTCAGCACAAGCTGGCCACGCTGGGCCTGGCGCTGGCCGTCTTCGTGAGCAGCCTGTTCATGGTGCCGCTGCTGGGCACCGAGTTCGTGCCCAAGGCCGACTTCTCCGAAACCTCGCTCTCGTTCCACACGCCGGTCGGTTCCTCACTCGAAGCCACCGAGGCCAAGACGCGGCAGGTCGAAGGCATCCTGCGCGAATTTCCCGAGGTGAAGTACACGCTCTCCACCATCAACACCGGCAACGCCCAGGGCGCCATGTACGCCAGCGTTTACGTGCGCCTGGTGGACCGCAAGGACCGCAGCATCAACGCCGATGCCATGGCCGCGAAACTGCGCGAGCGCCTGCGCACCGTGCCCGGCATCAACGTGACCCACGCCGGCCTGCTCGACCCGGTGGGTGGCAACAAACAGATCGAGTTCTCGCTGCAAGGCGACGACCTGGCCGAACTGGAGCGCCTGACCACGCAGGTGATGGAGCGCGTCCGCCCCATCGTCGGCCTGGTCGACCTGGACGCCAGCGTGAAGCCCGACAAGCCGACAGTGGACGTGGTGATGCGGCGCGAGATCGCGTCCGACGCCGGGCTGAACGGCGCCGCCGTGGCGAGCAGCCTGCGCACCCTGGTGGCGGGTCAGACGGTGGGCAACTGGCGCGCAGCGGACGGCGAGAGCTACGACGTGAACGTGCGCCTGGCGCCCGAGCAGCGCGCGCGCACCAGCGACCTGGAGCAACTGCCCTTTGTGGTCGGCACCGCCGCCGATGGCAGCGCGCGCGTGGTGCGCCTGGGCCAGGTGGCGCAGGTGGTGGAATCCACCGGACCCAACCAGATCAACCGCCGCAACCTGAACCGCGAGGTGGCGATCAACGCCAACGTCTTCGGCCGCTCGGCCGGCGATGTGTCGGCCGATATCCGCCAGGCGCTCGACACCATCGCCATGCCACCGGGCTACCGCTACGAATTCGGCGGCTCGACCAAGAACATGCAGGAATCGTTCGGCTACGCGGTGTCGGCGCTCGCGCTGGCGATCATCTTCATCTACATGATCCTGGCCAGCCAGTTCCAGAGCTTCCTGCAGCCGCTGGCGCTCATGACCTCGCTGCCGCTCACGCTGATCGGCGTGGTGCTCACGCTGCTGATGTTTGGCTCCACCATGAGCATGTTCTCGGTCATCGGCATCGTGCTGCTGATGGGCCTGGTGACGAAAAACGCCATCCTGCTGGTGGACTTCGCGATCCGCGCCCGCCGCGGGCTGGATGGCGCCGCGCCACTGGACCGCGAAAGCGCCCTGATGCTGGCCGCCAGGGTGCGGCTGCGCCCCATCCTCATGACCACGCTGGCCATGGTGTTCGGCATGGTGCCGCTGGCCTTCGCGCTCACCGAAGGCTCGGAGCAGCGCGCGCCCATGGGCCAGGCGGTGATCGGCGGCGTCATCACCTCGTCGCTGCTGACGCTGGTGGTGGTGCCCGTGGTGTACTGCTACATGGACGATTTCGCCCGCTGGCTGCGCCGCCTGTTTGGGGCGGGTCACACCGATGACAGCACGCCCGTCAGGGCCGCAGCGGGTGGCGCTCAGTAAAATGCATCAGGATCGGCTAATATACCCACCGGAGTATCAAACATGACTTCTCAGACCCCCACCAGCTTCGACCAGGCCCGCTTCAACATGATCGAGCAGCAGATCCGCCCCTGGGAGGTGCTCGACCCCCAGGTGCTGGCTTTGCTGGCCCGCATGCGCCGCGAGGACTTCGTGCCCGCCGCCCACAAGGCACTGGCCTTCGTCGACATGGAACTGCCGCTGGGGCAGCCGGCCGTGGACGGCGAAACCATGCTGGCGCCGCGCGTGGAAGCCCGCCTGCTGCAGGACCTGGCCATCCAGCCGACCGACAAGGTGCTGGAGATCGGCGCCGGCAGCGGCTTCATGGCCGCCTTGCTCGCCAGCCTGGCGCAGCGCGTGGTGTCGCTGGAGATCAACGAATCCCTCGCGCGCACCGCGCGTGAAAACCTGCAGAAGACCGGCTTCACCAACGCCGAAGTGCGCGTGGCCGATGCCGCCGCCAACAACTTTGCCGCCTGCGCCACCGAAGCGCCGTGGAACGTGATCCTGCTCAGCGGTTCGGTGGCCGAAGTGCCGTCCGCCCTGCTCTCGCTGCTGGCCCCCGGTGGCCGCCTGGCCGCCATCGTGGGCAACGAGCCCGTCATGCGCGCCACCTTCATCACGCGCACCGGCGAGGCGTCGTACGTCACCGCCCAGCCCTGGGACACCCTGGCGCCGCGCCTGCGGAACTTCCCCGAGCCTTCGCGCTTCCAGTTCTGAGTCAGCGCACCCGCTGAAACGCTCACAAGTCCGACCCCATGATTTCCATCCACCCCGCCCAACTCACCGAGTGGCTTGAACAAGCCCGCTCGAAGTCGCCGGACCTGCGCCCCGTCGTGCTCGACGTGCGCGAGCCCTGGGAACTCCAGACCGCGGCCGTCAAGCCCGATGGTTTTGATCTGCTCCACATGCCCATGCGCAGTGTGCCGGCACGCTACCTGGAACTCGACCGCAAGCAACCCGTGGCCTGCCTGTGTCACCATGGCGCGCGCAGTGCACAGGTGGTGCACTTCCTGATGCAGAACGGCTTCTCCGAGGTGGTGAACATCCACGGCGGCATCAACGCCTGGGCCCGCGAGCGGGATCCGTCCGTGCCGGTGTACTGAAGCCGCCACCCTGCATTCCTCGCCTGTTATCCAAAGGAACTCTCATGACCGCCCTGTCTGACCACACCCCGTTGAAGCTGCGCCCGCTTTCCCTGAAGCCGCTCGCGCTGGCAGCCCTGCTGGCACTGGGCGTGTCCGGCGGCGCGCAGGCGCAGAGCCTGGTTGAGCTCTACGACATGGCGCGGGGGTTTGACACCACCGTGCAGGCGGCGCGCGCGCAGTACGAGGCCAATCTCGCCAAGGCCGATCAGGCCAAGGCGGGCTTGCTGCCCCAGGCTGGCCTGGGCGCCGGCGTCAACTGGGCGAACGTGGACAGCAGCGCAGCAGCTGGCAGCCGCAGTACCGATAGCCAGAACCTCGCGCTTTCTGCCAGCCAGCCCCTGTACCGCCCCGCCAACCGCCTGACCAACGAGCAGGGCCAGCTGTCGATCGACGTGGCCAAGGCCCAGCTGGACGCGGCCGAGCAGGACCTGATCGTGCGCACCGCGCAGGCGTACTTCGACGTCGTCGCAGCGCAAGACACGCTGACCTTCGTGCTGGCCCAGAAAGCCGCCGTGGCGGAACAGCTGGCTTCTGCCAAGCGCAACTTCGAGGTGGGCACCACCACCGTCACCGATTCGCGCGAAGCCCAGGCCCGCTACGACCTCGTGCTGGCGCAGGAGATCGCCGCCAGCAACGACCTGCGGGTGAAGAAGCTGGCGCTCGATCAATTGGTCGGCAAAGACAACACCAGCCCCAAACCCCTGGTGAGCGCCGTCGCGCTGGAGCCGGTGCAGCCCGCCGATCCCGAAGCCTGGGTGCAGCAGGCGCAGCGCGAGCATCCTCTGGTGCGCCAGGCCATCCGGGGCTTTGACATCGCCGAGCTGGAAGTCAAGAAAGCACAGGCCGGCCACAAGCCCACGCTGGATCTGGTGGGCCAGTACCAGGTCGCGCGCGGCCCCAGCACCACGATGCCCACGGCCGGCAACGTGCGCACCAACACCGCCAGCGTCGGGCTGCAGTTCAACCTGCCGCTGTACGCCGGCCATGCCATTGAAAACCGCGTCAAGGAAACCGTGGCGCTGGTGGAAAAGGCCCGCGCCGACCGCGAGACGGCCCTGCGCAACATCGGCCAGGCCACACGCAGCGCCTACTTTGGCGTGCTCTCGGGCCTGAGTCAGGTCAAGGCGCTGGAAGCCGCAGAGGCTTCCAGCCAGAGCGCGCTCGACGCCAACCAGCTGGGCTACCAGGTGGGCGTGCGCATCAACATCGACGTGCTCAACGCCCAGAGCCAGCTCTTCCAGACCAAGCGCGACCTGGCCCAGGCACGCTACAACGTGCTGGTGGGCCAGTTGCGTCTGAAGCAGGCCGGCGGCCTTCTCAAGGCCGAGGACCTGCAGCCCATCAACGCCCTCCTCGCGCGGTAAACTGCGGCACCTCGCCGGCCGGGCATGTCGCCCGCGGCTGCGCGATCCAGTGAAGGGTGATTCATGCAAGCGGTCAATGTGCTGTGCATCAAATGGGGCAAGAAGTACGGCCCCGAGTACGTCAACAAACTGCACAGCATGGTCAGCCGCCACCTGCACCGGCCGTTCCGCTTCGTCTGCCTGACCGACGACGGCGCCGGCATCGACCCGGCGATCGAAGTCAAGCCCATCCCCATGGTGGGCTTTGACGAGTTCGACCAGCGCAAACCCTGGACCTTCGGCCACGGTTGGCTCAAGCTCACCAGTTTCGCCAGTCCGCTCTACGACCTGCAGGGCCGCACGCTGTTTCTCGACCTGGACATCGTCATCCTGGACAGCCTGGACCCGTTCTTTGAACAGCCCGGCGAGTTCACCGTGATCAAGGAATGGGACAAGAGCGACGGCACGGGCAACACCTCCTGCTACGTCTACACCATCGGCGCCCACGCCGACGCGCTGGAGCACCTGAAGAACGACTACCCGGCCTCGATCAGCTCCGTGCGCAACGAGCAGGAGTTCATCACGCTTTATCTGGCGCGCCAGGGAAAGCTCAGCTACTGGCCCGACACCTGGTGCCGCAGTTTCAAGCGCCACTGCCTGCGCGGCGGCATCATGGGCTGGTTCCTGCCACCCACCATTCCTGAAGGCGCGCGCATCATTGCCTTCCACGGCAAGCCCAACCCGCCCGACGCGATCGCCGGCGTCAGTGGCAAGTGGTACCGGCGTGTGCTGCCGACCCAATGGGTCGCCGACCATTGGCGTTGAAGGCCATCCCGCTGGCGCACCGGGGCTACCGGCTGCTGCTGAGGGGGCTGGCGCTGCCGATGCTGGCCTGGCTCTGGTGGCGGCGGGGCCGCAAGGATGCCGGCTACCGGCAAGGTCTGGCACAGCGGCTCGGCTTCATCGAGCCTGCGCCCTCCTCGTTGAGTGGTTTGCTGATCCACGCGGCATCGGTTGGCGAAGTGCAGGCCGCACGGCCATTGATCGAGGCGCTTCGCCAGGAATGGCCCGACCACACGATCACCGTCAGCACCCAGTCGCCCACCGGCGCGCGCCAGTTGCGCAGCCACTGGGGCGACGCCATCCAGCATGTCTTTTTCCCCATCGACACGCCCGGTGCAACGGCCCGGTTTCTGGACCGCCTGCAACCCCAACTGGTGGTGCTGGTGGAGCGCGAGTTGTGGCCCGAATTGCTGCTGCAATGCCGCGAGCGCTCGATCCCCGTGGCGCTGGTCAACGCCCGGTTGTCAGAGGCGTCCGCGAGCTCTTACCGGCGCTGGCATGCCCTGATGCGACCGGTCTGGGCGCAGCTCGCGCTGGTGGCCACAGCCGACACCCCGACCACCGAGCGCCTGCGGTCCCTGGGCGTACCCGCGGAGCGCTTGCTGGAAACCGGCAACCTGAAATTTGACCAACCCGTTGCGGCGACCGGCTCACAGGATCTGCCTTGGCTGCAGGGGCGCCCGGTGGTCGTGGCCGGCAGCACCCACGAAGGTGAAGAAGACGCCTTGCTGGCGGCCTGGCCGGATTTTGCGGCGCGCCATCCCGGCAGCGCCCTGATCCTGGTGCCCCGACACCCTGAACGCTTCGACGCCGTCGCCGAGCTGATTGATCAGGCGGGGCTGCCCTATGCCCGACGCAGTCGGCACGAAACGCTGGCACCGGAAACAGGCGTGTACCTGGCCGACACCATGGGTGAACTCGACCTCTGGTATGCACATGCCAGCGTGTGCTTTATCGGCGGCAGCCTGGCCGCCATCGGTGGACACAACGCCCTCGAAGCGCTGGCTTGCGGCAAACCCGTGCTGTTCGGTCCGCACACCCAGCACTTCCAGCGTCTCTATCAGGAAATCCAGAGCCACGGCATCGGAGAACGCATCACATCGGCCCAATCCCTGCTGGACCTTGCCGGACGGTGGCTGGATCAGCCAGCCCAGCTCGCCAGCAAGGGCGAACAGGCGCGTCACTTCGTGGCGCGGCAACAAGGCAGCAGCCAGCGCAGCCTGCAGGCACTCAGACCCTTGTGGCAACCCACGCGGCCCGGCTTGTTGCCCCCCGTGGTGCAACAGTCGTTGACGAACCAGACCCTGTGGCACGACCCGGTGTTGCTCAAATCCTGCAACCCGACCCTGTTTGAACCCGAAAACGGCAGCACCGCGCTGGCCACGGGCAGCGGTCGTGGCCAGGCCCACCGGATGGTGCTCGAAGGTCTCGACGTGGTGTTGCGCCACTACCGGCGCGGCGGACTGATGGCGCGGCTGAGCCCCGACCGCTACTGGCGCAGCCGCCCCCAGGACAGCCGGGCCCTGGGTGAATATGCGCTGCTGCGCCACATGCGAGCCTGGGCGCTGCCGGTACCGGCGCCGGTGGCGGCCCGGCAGCTGCGCCACGGCTGGTGGTACACCGCCGACATCGTGGTGGCCATGATTCCGGGCACGCAGAACGTGGCTCAGCGCCTGTCACAGGCGCCACTGGGCTGGGACGAATGGCAGGCATTGGGCCGTGCCATCCGACAGCTGCACGATCGACAGGTGTTCCATTCCGACCTCAATTGCCACAACCTGCTGCTCGACGACAGCGGGTGCGCCTGGATCGTGGATTTCGACAAATGCGGGATCCGGGGGGAACACCACTGGAAACAGCAGAACCTCGATCGGCTGCTGCGCTCCTTGCGCAAGGAAAAGCGAAAACGCGCGTCGTTCTTCTGGGAAGAAGCCAGCTGGGAGGCATTGACCAGCGGCTACGGTGAAACCACGAACAACCTTGCCTGAAATCCTGGTAGTCGGAGCGCTCTCGCCTATCTGGATGCCACATGCATTTGAGACACCCCGGGACGGCAGACCGCCACCCTAATTCATCGGGGTTTTTCGGCCAGCTCCCAGCTTTGATCAACGCCATACTGATCAATCCCGACCAAGGCTTTCACCGTTCGGTGCAGCCGGGTTTCCAGACGGATCTTTTTATTGGCCTCAATCATGGCCGGATTGACATATCCCCGGCCATGCTCAAGATGAACGCAGATCGCAGAATAGCGAATGCGCTTCGCTTTGAGGCCCAGATTTTTCAGCCGGTCCCCAAACTCGCAATCCTCACCCCCGTATTGCATGCGCTCATCGAATCCATTGACCGCGAGCACAAACTCCTTGTGACATGACGAATTGTGACCGTTCCATGTCAGCTTCGCCGGACTGATGAAGTTCAGGAAACGCGTCAAGAAACCGCGCGTCATCACTTTCAGATCCTTGACCGATCGCTTCAACCCCCTGGAGCGCAACCAATCGATGTTGAACACCCGCTGGGAAGTGATATCTTCGCGGGAGATCAACTGACTGATGTCAATCGGCAATTTGAAATATCCGCCCGACAGAAAAGTCCCATGCGATGAGAGTCGCAGGTGTTGCTCCACAAAATCCGAGCGCGGAATGCAATCGCCATCGGTAAATATCAGATAGTCGCCGGATGCGGCCAGGACGGCCTTGTTCAAGATCCGGCATTTCTGGAATCCGTCATCCGGATGCCATATGTGCCGGATAGGAACCGGGGACTCCAGACGCATTTTTTCGATCATGGCCCTGGTGTCATCGCGAGAACCGTCATCCGCAATGACGATTTCAAAATCGCGAACAGATTGGCAAAAAAAGCCCACGAGCACCTTCTCCAGCCACTCGGGAGAATTGTATGTCGTGAAGATGACCGATACCTTCATATGAAATCACACTCTCAATACAGCCACAGATGCGCGACCTCGGCACCAAGCCACCTACTCACCCTGGCGCTTTTCAAGCCGCAGCAAAAAGATCGATGACAACGCCAACCCGATCATGACACTGTAATTGTTGGTTTGGGAATTGGCATCCGTAAAGCTCATCATGACATGAATGTACGCCAGTCCGCCAGCAGACATCGCAAGGAAATGGCAGTGGCGGCGCAAGATGATGGTCAGAAATATCAAACCGGCCATATAGGTCAACGTGCTCAACAAGCCAAACACACCATGGTCAACCATTCCGTTGATGTACTCGCTATGAAGGTGGGTCTGGTCCTTCACAATGTGCGCGTTCGCCTGACCACCCCATTCTTTGATAAATCGTATGCGCTGCGCCCTCCCGTAGCCGATCCAGGGGCTTTCCTGAATCACGTCAAGGCTGCGCTGCCACATGTAGATTCTTGCGCCGATGGAGGTGTCAACAACATTCTCGGTCGTTTTCTCATCCGACAACACCGCGTGGATTTCGGCAACAGCAATCGATATGCGCTCTGTGGGAACCTCGATGATTTTCGGCGCAAAGTAGGAAACCAGAACCGCGCAGACCGCAAGCAGGGCAGCTGCACGGTATACCGCTGCACCCGAACACCCGCCATTCAGGTATCCACGAAGCACAACCAAGCCACTGATCAAAATCCAGGGAAATGCCAGGTATGCACCGCGCGCCCCGGACATCAGAATCGCGGAAAGAAAAACGACAATGCCCACGGTTGCGCACCATCTCCAGCGCAATGCAATCTTCCTGGATGCGGTGACGGGCAGCAGGACGCAAGACAGCATGGCCAGTCCACCGGCCCAGTTGATCCGGTTCGATGGCGTTGCCCAGCCATACTGGGCATGCATGTAACTGACCGCAATGGCGGAAAAACTGGCCAACGTCAATGCCATCACCAACATCAGGACCTGACCCGCCGACAACCGGATGCGGGGTACGAGGGCCCAAAGGGCAAAAGCCATCAGCAGGATTCTGAAGTCAAAATGGCGAGTTCTCCAGGGATCATCCCAGTAGAACATGCCGATCGCTTTAAAACAAAAAGCCGCAATACAAAAATAAAGCCACCATCTGACCGCATCATAAAAAATCTTCTTTTCAGAAGATTCAGGCGGAACCACTGGCAAGCGCCAGAAAGCCCATGCACCCAGGCAAATCATCAGAACCCAGGCCGCCCCAGCCATTTTTGTGGAAATGGGCGCGAGGATCAGCAATGCCAGAAATAGCATCCATATCCAACCAGGGATATTGCTGGACGGTCTGGAGGACAATTCAGTGTGACTCATCAGAGCCGTCATTGAGCCATGCAGTCCTTTGATTGATTTTCAGAGAATCAATCAAACCACACACTCCGAATACAGGCAAACAGAGCAATCATTTTCAGGCTTGGCTCTATCTCAGTGCGCACTGGCGCCCACCACCGCGTCCGGCTTGGCCTGCCGGAGCAGGGTCAGCATGGACGCTTCTATGCGGTGCAGGGCTTCGGGGGTATGCCCCTCGAAACGCAGCACCAGCACGGGTGTGGTGTTCGAGGCGCGGATCAGACCAAAGCCGTCGGGCCAGTCCACCCGCACGCCGTCGATGGTGGACACCTTGGCTGGCGCATCGAAGCGGGCGAGTTCGACCAGTTGGGCAACCACCGTGTGAGGCTCACCTTCGGCACAGGCCACGTTGAGTTCGGGGGTGCTGAAACTGGTGGGCAAGGCGTCGAGCACGGCGTTGGCGTCCGGGCTGCGGCTGAGGACTTCGAGCAGGCGCGCGCCCGCGTAGGTGCCGTCATCGAATCCGTACCAGCGCTCCTTGAAGAAGATGTGACCGCTCATCTCGCCCCCGAGCGGGCTGTCCAGCTCCTTCATGCGGGCCTTGATCAGCGAATGTCCGGTCTTGTAGATGTGCGCCACGCCGCCCGCTGCTTCGATGGCCGGCGCCAGCCGCTGGGAGCACTTGACGTCGAACAGGATGTTGCCACCCGGCACGCGCGACAGCACATCCCGCGCAAACAGGATCATCTGGCGATCGGGGTAGATGTTGTTGCCGCCCTGGGTCACGATGCCGAGGCGGTCGCCATCGCCATCGAAGGCCAGGCCGAGTTCCGCGCCGGTCTCGCGCAGGGTGCGGATCACGTCCTGCAGGTTTTCCGGTTTGCTCGGATCCGGGTGGTGGTTCGGAAAGTTGCCGTCCACTTCGCTGAACAGCTCGATCACCTCGCAACCGAGCGCGCGGAACAGCGCCGGAGCGGATGCACCCGCCACGCCATTGCCACAGTCGATCACCACCCGCATCGGGCGCTGGAGCTTCACGTCGCCCACGATGCGGTCGTGATAGGCGGGGCCCACGTTGACCTCGCGAACCCGTCCGCCGTCCAGACGCTGCCAGTTTTCGACCTCCATCATCCGGCGCAGCACCTGGATGTCGTCGCCATAGATCGCGCGTCCACCGAGCACCATCTTGAACCCGTTGTAGTCCTTGGGGTTGTGGCTCCCGGTGACCTGGATGCCACTGCGGCACAAGGTGTGGGCGGCGAAGTACAACATGGGCGTGGTAACCATGCCGATGTCGATCACATCGACACCCGCGGCGGCGAGGCCACGGATCAGCGCTGACGACAGGGCCGGCCCACTCAGCCGGCCGTCGCGGCCCACGGCCACGGTGTGCTCACCTTGCTGGAGAGCCTGCGTTCCAAAAGCCAGCCCGAGGGCTTCGGCCACCTCTTCGTTGAGGGTATCGGGAACGACACCCCGAATGTCGTAAGCCTTGAAGATGGATGCCGCGAGTTGCATGAATGGGAGCTGTGAATGCCAATCCCCGCATTGTAGGTCGCGGGACTGGCAGAGGCTGGCAGCACAGGTCCGAAAACGGCCAGCCAAAGACCGTGGCAAGTTCTACCATGGGCGTCATGAACACCCCTGACCCGATCGACGACGATGCCCGCTACCGGGCGCTGTGTTCGCACGACGCCCGGTTCGACGGCCGGTTTTTCACCGCTGTCACCTCCACAGGGATCTACTGCCGGCCGGTTTGCCGCGTGCGCACGCCGCGGCGCGAGAACTGCCGCTTCTTCGAGCACGCGGCCCAGGCCGAACAGGCGGGCTTCCGGCCCTGCCTGCGCTGCCGCCCGGAGCTTGCACCGCTGCAACGGCACTGGTCCGTCGAGGACGCGCGCAGCATCCTGGTGCAACAGGCCACGCAATGGCTGGACAACCCACAAAACTGGCCCGGGGCCAGCGAAGGCGGCGCCACGGTGGCGCGGCTGGCCTCGCGCCTGGGCGTGAGCGACCGCCATCTGCGCCGCATTTTCGAAGACCGGCTGGGCGTCTCCCCCCTGCAATACCTGCTCACGCGCAAGTTGCTGGCCGCCAAGCAGATGCTGGCTGACACGGCGTTGCCCATCACCCAGATCGCCCTGGCCAGCGGTTTCGCCAGCCTGCGCCGGTTCAACGCCGCCTTCGGGGATCATTACGGCTTGAGCCCCGGCCAGATGCGGCGACAGCCCCTCAGCGCCAACAGCCAACGCGACGGCACCCCGGTGCAGCTGTTCTGGCGCCCACCTTTTGATGTCGCCGCGCTCCTGCGCTTTCTCGCCGAACGACAACTGCCCGGCATCGAACACATCCAGCCAGACGCTCCCCTTGGCCTGCAGCGAACCGCACGGATCGAATCCGGCGGGTTGACGCACACCGGCTGGTTTTCCGTGCGGTTCGATCCCGGTGCCAACCGGCTGGGGCTGCAGGTGAGCGACAGCCTGCTCCCCGTGCTGCCGGCGGTGATCTGGCGGGTGCGCGCCCTGTTCGACCTCGACGCCAACCCGCTGGTCATCAACTCTGCCTTGCACGCCGACTTTCCCGCGGGTGATGGCCTTCGCGTACCGGGCTGTTTCGATGGCTTCGAACTGGCCGTGCGTGCCATCCTGGGGCAGCAGATCACGGTGGCCGCGGCGCGCACCCTGGCCATCAGGCTGACCGAGCGACTGGGCGAAGCCATCACCACACCGTATCCCCAGTTGCACCGCCTGTTCCCGACGGCCCAGGCACTGGCCAACGTCAGTCCCGGCATCCTGGGCGAACTGGGCATCGTGCGCCAGCGCCAGGCAGCCTTGCAGTCCCTGGCCCGCGCGATCGTCGATGGTGGCCTGGTGCTGAACGCCTTTGCCGATGCCCACACCACCGCGCAAGCCCTGCAGGCGCTACCGGGCATTGGCCCCTGGACCGCACAGTACATCGCGATGCGGGCCCTGCGCTGGCCCGATGCCTGGCCGGTGGGCGACGTGGCCCTGATCAAAACCCTCGGCATCGAAGGGCGGGGACGCGCCGCCGCGCTCGAAGCCGACCGGCAATCGGCCGCCTGGCGACCCTGGCGCAGCTACGCCGTGATCCGCGCCTGGGCCGGCACCCATGCAAACCCCATCCTTCCTTCCGGAGTGCCAACAACATGAAAACCACCACGCACCGGGTGACAGCCACCGTCCTCTCGCCACTGGGCCCTTTGCTGCTGGCCGCCACCCCTTCGGGTTTGAGCGGTGTCTGGTTCATGGACCAGCGGCACCTGCCCGCAGAACGGGAGGTGCAGGACTGGACACCCGTTCAGGACAACGCCATGCTGAACACTGCGGCCGACCAGCTGACCGCCTATTTTGAACAGCGCACAGACCACTTTGACCTCCCGCTGGATCTGTCCGCAGGCACCGCATTTCAGTCATCGGTCTGGCGCGCGCTGCTTGACATTCCTTTTGGCCAGACACGGAGCTACGGCGAACTGGCCCGCGCCATCGGCAAACCCGCAGCGGTGCGCGCCGTGGGCGCGGCCATCGGTCGCAATCCCCTGGGTATCGTGGTGCCTTGCCACCGGGTGGTCGGCGCACAGGGCGCGCTCACTGGCTATGCTGGCGGGCTTGACCGCAAGCGATTCCTGCTCCGGCTCGAAGGCGCATTGATCGACAAAGCGCATCAATCGCTGGGGCAAACAACATCAACGGGCGACCCCGCCGCACAGCCTTTGCCGGCACACTGAGCCCATGTCGCCCGCCCTCCTTCTTGAGTTTTTCCTGCTCGCCGCCCTCTGGGGTTCTTCGTTCCTGTTCATGCGCCTGGGTGCTGCCGAATTTGGCGCACTGCCCACGGCGGGTCTGCGGGTCGCACTCGCCGCACTGTTTTTGCTGCCGGTATTTCTCGTCAAAGGCGTCTGGGCCGACTTCCGGCAGCGCGCCCGACCCATCCTGTTCGTCGGCCTGCTGAATTCGGGCATTCCGTTTGCGCTGTTTGCCTTCGCCGTGTTGCACATCACCACCGGCCTGACCTCCATCCTCAACGCCACCGTGCCCCTGACCGGTGCGGTGGTGGCCTGGCTCTGGCTCAAGGACCGCCCAAGCGGCTCCCGCATGCTGGGCCTGCTGATCGGCTTTGTCGGTGTGACCCTGCTGGTGATCGGGAAATCCGGATTCAGCGCCACTGGCGTGGCCGGCGCTGCATCCATCGGCACGACCTTGCTGGCCATGGGCGCCTGCCTGCTGGCCACCACGTGTTATGGCCTGGCCGCCAGTTTCACCAAGCGCTACCTGACCGGGGCCCATCCCCTGGCCACGGCCACCGGCAGCCAGATCGGCGCTGCGCTCGGCCTGGCGTTGCCCACTTTCTGGTTCTGGCCCGAGACACCCGTGAGTCTGGGCGCCTGGGGTGCGCTCGCGGCGGTGGCCTTGTTCTGCACATCCATCGCGTACATCCTGTTTTTCCGCATCATCGAGCAAGCTGGACCGTCGAAGGCGCTGACCGTCACGTTCCTGGTCCCGGTGTTTGCGCTGATGTACGGTGTGTTCTTTCTGGGCGAAAGCATCACCCCGTGGATGATCACCTGTGGTGTCATCATCGTCTGCGGCACCGCGCTCTCCACCGGACTGCTGCGCCTGGGAAGGCTGGAGCGAGCAACTTGAGAGCGGCTCGCTGCTGATAGCGGCCGCACGCCAGACCAAATCCATTCTGAAGCGCACAAGAAAAAACCGCCGCAGTCTTGCAACTGGGCGGTTTGTCTTTAACTGGCGGAGTGGACGGGGCTCGAACCCGCGACCCCCGGCGTGACAGGCCGGTATTCTAACCAACTGAACTACCACTCCGCAGTGGTGCAGCTTTTGCCTGATGCCTTACAGCTTCAGGCCAAGTGCCACAAACTTGGCGACCCTACGGGGATTCGAACCCCGGTACTCACCGTGAAAGGGTGATGTCCTAGGCCTCTAGACGATAGGGTCAAAACCTTGGAACTTCGAGAATCTCGCATTGTATCAGCGGCGCAATCGCTTTCCCGACACAAGCTTCACAAATTTTGGTGGAGGTAAGCGGGATCGAACCGCTGACCTCTTGCATGCCATGCAAGCGCTCTCCCAGCTGAGCTATACCCCCACAGGGTTTGTTGATTCACACTTCGCATGTCACCGCTTGGTGCGAATCAGCAAGCCTCAGATTATAGGACATTTTTCAGCGATTTTGAAGTCGAGCCAAAACTGTTTGCTGATTTTGCAGTTCAAGCACTGCGTCCAGCGACGGCGTCTGCGCCGTGCCCATGACCAGCACGCGCACCGGCATCGCCAGTTGCGGCATCTTGATGCCGTGGGCGGTGATGGTTTCCTTGATGGCCGCCGAGATGCTGGCCTTGTCCCAGGCGCTGGCCGCCAGCTTCTCCGCCAGCGTGGCCAACGCGGGCTGAATGGCTGGCGTGACATGCTGCGCACGCTCTTCGGCGCTGGGCGTCACATCCGCGTAGAACGCAGCGGCCCAGCCAGCCAACGCTACGGTCGTGTCACAGCGGTCCTTGAACAGGCCACAGATGCGCGGCAGGCGCTCGTCGGCCGTGATGCCACGTTTCGCCAGTTGCTCGGCCACCAGGGTGCTGAGCGCCCCATCGTCCATGGCCTTCATGTGCTGGGCGTTGACCCAGCGCAGCTTGGCCTCGTCGAACTGTGCGGCGCTGCGCCCGAGGTGATCGAGGTTGAACCATTCGAGGAACTGTGCGCGGCTGAAAATTTCATCGTCACCGTGGCTCCAGCCCAGGCGCGCGAGGTAGTTCACCATCGCGTCGGGCAGGTAGCCTTCGTCGCGGTACTGCGTCACGGGCTTGGCGCCGTTGCGCTTGCTCATCTTCTCGCCCTGCTCGTTGAGCACGGTGGGCAAGTGGGCGTACACAGGCGGTTCTTTGCCAAGGGCTTTGAAGATGTTGATCTGGCGCGGCGTGTTGTTCACGTGGTCGTCACCGCGGATCACGTGGGTGATCGCCATGTCGATGTCGTCCACCACCACGCAGAAGTTGTAGGTGGGCGTGCCGTCGGGGCGCGCGATCACCAAGTCGTCGAGTTCGTCGTTGCGGATCTCGATCAGGCCCTTGACCTTGTCGTCCCAGGCCACCACGCCGCCCTGCGGGTTCTTGAAGCGCAGCACCGGCTTCACGCCTTCGGGCACCGGTGGCAGCACCTTGCCCGGCTCGGGCCGCCAGGTGCCGTCGTAGCGCGGCTTTTCCTTGTTGGCCATCTGGCGCTCGCGCAGCGCGTCGAGTTCGACCATGCTCATGTAGCAGGGGTACACATGGCCACCGGCCACCATCTCGGCCAGCACCGCCTTGTAGCGGTCCATGCGCTGCATCTGGTAGAACGGCCCTTCGTCGTGGTCCAGGCCCAGCCACTTCATGCCTTCGATGATCACGTCCACCGCGGCCTGGGACGAGCGCTCCAGATCGGTGTCTTCGATGCGCAGCACGAAAACACCGCCTGTGGCGCGGGCGAACGCCCACGGGTAGAGGGCCGAGCGGATGTTGCCCAGGTGGATGAAGCCGGTGGGCGACGGAGCGAAGCGGGTGCGAATGGGTGCTGTCATTTCAGAATGTGCCGAGGCCGCGGTCGAGGTCGGCCTGGATGTCGGTGATGTGTTCAAGGCCTACGGCCACGCGGATCAGGCCCTGGCTCACGCCGGCGATCTGGCGCTGCGCTTCGGTCAGGCGACCGTGTGACGTGCTGGCGGGATGGGCGCACAGGGTCTTGGTGTCGCCCAGGTTGGTCGAGAGCGACAGGGTCTTGAGCGAATCGAGCACGTGGAAAGCGCGCTGGCGGGCCTGATCGGCATCGGATGCTTTGACCTCAAACGACAGCACCGCGCCGCCGCAGTTCGACTGCTGGGCCATGGCCAGTTCGTGCTGCGGATGGCTGGTCAGGCCGGGGTAGTGCACGCGCGCCACGCCAGGGTGGCTCTGCAGCCACTGGGCCAGCGCCAGCGCGCGGGCGGATTGCGCCTGCATGCGGATCTCCAGTGTCTCCAGGCCCTTGAGCACGACCCAGGCGTTGAACGGAGCCAGCGTCATGCCGCCGCTCTTGAGCACGGGCAGGAAGGTCTTGGTCACCATCTCCTGGCTGGCACACAGGGCACCGGCCATCACACGCCCCTGGCCATCCAGGTACTTGGTGCCCGAGTGCATGACGATGTCGGCGCCCAGCGCCATCGGGCGCTGCAGCGCCGGTGTGGCGAAGCAGTTGTCCACCGCCAGCAGCGCGCCCGCGTTGTGTGCGATGTCGGCCAGCGCGCGGATGTCGCAGACATCGGTCAAGGGGTTGGTGGGCGTCTCGGCGAACAGCAGTTTCGTGTTGGGCCTGACGGCCGCAGCCCATGCCGACACATCGGTCTGCGAGACAAAACTCGACTGCACGCCGAACTTGGCCAGATCCGAACCGATCAGCTTGATCGTCGAGCCGAACATGGAGTGCGAGCAGATCACGTGATCGCCGCTTTGCAGCAGGCCCATGCACATCATCAGGATCGCCGACATGCCCGAGGCGGTGGAGATGCAGGCTTCTGCGCCTTCCAGTGCCGCCAGGCGCTGCTCGAAACTGGACACCGTGGGGTTGCCGTAGCGGCCGTAGGTGTAGCCGTCTTCGTCGCCCGCAAACCGCCGTGCGGCGGCTTCGGCCGAGGGCTGCACGTAACCGCTGGTCAGGAACAGGGCTTCGGAGTTTTCACCGTAGGGAGTGCGCTGCACGGCGGCGCGCACGGCCAGGGTGTCGCGGTGAAGGTCGGGGTCTTTGTCTAAAGGCATGGGCGTGTTCAGGCGGTCTGGGCGTTGGGCAAGGCCAGACGCGAGTTGTCTTCCTGGCCTTCTTCGCTCTGGTCGCGCCCCTGGTTCATGCGTTCGATGGTCTCGAGCGTGATGTCGCCGGTGACATAGACGCCATCGAAACACGAGGCGTCAAAGCCGGCCAGGTTCGGATTGAGCGAGCCGATGGCCTGCTTCATTGCGCCCACGTCCTGGTAGATCAGCGCGTCACAGCCAATGCTCTCGCGCACCTGCTCCACCGTGCGGTCGTGCGCCACGAGCTCGCTCGAGGTCGGCATGTCGATGCCATAGACATTGGGATAACGCACCGGCGGCGCGGCGCTGGCCAGGTAGACCTTGCGCGCGCCGGCATCACGCGCCATCTGCACGATCTCACGGCTGGTCGTGCCACGCACGATGGAGTCGTCGACCAGCAGCACGTTGCGGCCCTTGAACTCGCTCGCGATCACGTTGAGCTTCTGGCGCACCGACTTCTTGCGCACACCCTGCCCTGGCATGATGAAGGTGCGGCCCACATAACGGTTCTTCACGAAGCCTTCGCGGTACGGCAGGCCCAGCAACTGGGCCAGCTCCATGGCACTGGGGCGCGAAGATTCGGGAATCGGGATGACCACGTCGATCTCGTTCGGCGGCACCGTCGACACCAGGCGCTTGGCCAGGGTCTTGCCCAGGTTCAGACGCGCCTGGTAGACCGAGATGCCATCGAGCACCGAGTCCGGCCGTGCGAGGTAGACGTACTCAAAGATGCAGGGGTTGTGGCTGGTATTCTCGGCGCACTGCTCGAACTGTGTGCTGCCGTCGTGGGCCACGAACAGCGCTTCGCCCGGCTGGATGTCGCGGTCCAGTTCAAAACCATTGCCTTCCAGCGTGACCGATTCGCTCGCCACCATCACGTTGTCGCCCTGCCGGCCCACGCACAGTGGCCGGATGCCGTAGGGGTCGCGGAAGGCGAGCAGGCCGTGGCCGGCGATCAGGGCGACCACGGCGTACGAGCCGCGAATGCGCTGGTGCACGCCGCGCACCGCCGCAAACACGTCGGCGGGCTTCAGCGTGATGCCGCGGCTGACTTTTTCCAGCTCGTGGGCCAGCACGTTGAGCAGCACCTCGGAGTCGCTGTCGGTGTTGATGTGACGGTGGTCGGTCTGAAACAGCTCCTGCTTCAAGGCCTGTGCATTGGTCAGGTTGCCGTTGTGCACCAGCACCAGGCCAAACGGTGCGTTCACATAAAACGGCTGCGCCTCTTCTTCGCTGTAGGCATTGCCCGCGGTCGGGTAACGCACCTGGCCCAGGCCGCAGTGGCCAGGCAGGCTGCGCATGTTGCGCGTGCGGAACACGTCACGCACCATGCCTTTGGCCTTGTGCATGAAGAACTTGCGACCTTGTTCGGTCACGATGCCGGCCGCATCCTGGCCCCGGTGCTGCAGCAGCAGGAGTGCGTCGTAGATGAGCTGGTTGACCGGCGCCTGGCTCACAACGCCAACGATTCCACACATGATCGGATCCTTACGGAAATAGTGACAAAAACTTCAAGGCAGGTAGCTCGCCAGAGCCGCCGGCAACAGGGGGCGCAGTGCGTGGACACTGTCCGCCATGGCATCGGCCACCACCGACGCCCGCCAGTCGGTTTCGGCACGCAAAGGGGTCATGCTGATCACCACCGTCAGGGCCAGCAGGATCAACACCCCGCGAGCCAGACCAAAGGCAGCACCCAGCACCCGGTCGATGGGCCTGAGCCCCACCGAAGCCACCAGCTGTTTCACCAGCCAGGCCAGCAAACCACCCGCAAACGCGGTAGCAATGAACACCAGCGCAAACCCCGCCGCCAGCTTCAAGGCCGGCAAGGCGTCGCCCATGGGCAACACCGCAGCCACCTCGTCGGCGTAGGCCTGGGCCAGCAAAAAAGCCGCCACCCAGCCCGCCACGGAAATCACCTCATACACCAGGCCACGCCACAGGCCCAACACCGCCGACAGCACCAACACCGCCAGCAAAACACCATCGACCCAGTTCATGCGCCAGGACCCGCGATAAAAAACAGCTCCATCACAAGGTCAGGATGGCGGCGGGCAGTCCGAGGGCTTTCACGCGCGCTGCCGCCTTGTCGGCTTCGACCCGGCTCGTGAACGGTCCCAGGCGCACACGAATGCGCTTGCCTTGGGGCGTGTCGGCCACATGGGTGTAGGTCGTAAGGCCTGCACGCTCCAGTTTCAAACGGGTTTCGCGTGCCCGGTCTGGCTCGGCAAAGGCGCCCACCTGCACCACGATGCGCACGCTTCCAGCCGCGGGCTTGTCTTCCAGCAGGGCTTTGGCCCGCGCGGTCTCGGTGGCCGCGGTGCGCTCCTTGGCTGGCGCTTCGACCTTGGCCACCGGCTTCGGTGCGGTCTGGACGGCGGCGACAGGCGTGTCCTTCGCTTTGGGCTTTTCGGAACCGGGCGTTGCCGCCACGACTTCTTCGCGCACATCGAGCCCGTCGCCGGCCGGCAGGCGGCCCTCCGGGCTCTTGCTTTTTTCTGCTTCGACGGGAACCGGTGCGGGTGTCTGGACCGGCGCTTTGGCCTCTGGGCTGGCGGCCTTGGCACCAGGCAGGGGCTGCGCGGGATGGCGAGCCGGAATCTCGATCGAAATGTCCACCGCGACGGGCCGCGGCTGCGTGTCAAAAAGCATCGAGAAGCCCAGCACGCCGAGTAACACCAGCACGGCGGCACCGATCAACCGGTGGCGGGCGCGGCGGCGAATGGCCTCGATGCTCTGAGGCGGAGGCGTCGTGGGACTGCTCTGGGAACCTGAACGGGGTGTGAGCATTCGGGGTTGGACCAATACGCTTTCAAAGCCGGCGGTGAGGCGAAAAAACGCACAAAGGCGTGATCGGCGGAGAGGGTCAGGCGGTCAGGTGTTTCGCCGACAGCCGGGGTATCCCATCCTGCAAAACCCCACCCACGGTGAAGAAGGAACCAAAGACCACGATTCTATCAGCGGGGTCCGCTGCAGACACCGCTGCCTGCAATGCCCCCAAGGGGGTGGCGTGGCGCCCGGCCACTCGGCTCTTGCCCCCTGGTGCGGTGGCTGGATGGGCATCCAACAGCTGCGCCAGCGCTGCGGCACTGCTGGCCCGGGGCAGTGGCAGGTCGGTCACATGCCAGCGGTCGATCAGCGGTGCGATGCGCTCCAGCATGGCGCCCAGGTCTTTGTCGGCCATGGCACCGAACACGGCATGGGTGGTCGGGTAATAGCCCATGGCGTCCAGGTTTTCGGCCAGCGCCGCCACCGAATGCGGGTTGTGCGCCACGTCCAGCACCAGGGTGGGTGTGCCGGGCACGATCTGGAAGCGCCCGGGCAGCTCCACCATGGCCAGCCCGTTGCGCACGGCCTGGGCCGTGACCGGCAGGCGCGGGCGCAGGGCCTCGATCGCCGCCAGCACGCCCGAAGCGTTGACCAGCTGGTTGGCGCCGCGCAGCGCCGGGTAGGCCAGACCGGCATAACGCCGCCCGCCATGCGAAGGGTGCATGGCCCAGCCCCATTGCTGCTGGTCGCCGGCGAAATGGAAGTCCTTGCCCAGTCGCCACAGCTCGGCGCCCACCTCCAGCGCACGGTCCAGCACGCTTTGCGGCGGCACCGGGTCGCTCACCACCACGGGCCGGCCGGTGCGCATGATGCCGGCCTTTTCGTAGCCGATGGCTTCGCGGTCCGGGCCCAGGATGGCCATGTGGTCCAGCGCGATGCAGGTGATCACGGCACAGTCGGCGTCGAGGATGTTCACCGCGTCCAGCCGCCCGCCCAGACCCACCTCCAGAATCGCCACATCCAGCCCGCTGCGCGACAGGGTGCGCAGGATCGCCAGCGTGGTGAACTCAAAATAGCTCAGGCTGATGCTGTCTTCACCATCCTGTCCGAGGCGGGCCGCCTCCACCTCGGCGAACGCGGGCAGCAGCGCGTCGGCGGCCACCGCCTCGCCCTGGACACGGCATCGCTCTTCAAAATGCACCAGGTGCGGCGAGGTGTAGACGCCGGTGCGGTAGCCCGCTTCGCCGTAGATGGCTTCGAGCATGGCGCAGGTGGAGCCCTTGCCGTTGGTGCCCGCCACGGTGATCACCGGGCAGCCCATCGCCAGCCCCATGCGCTGCGCCACGCGCTGCACGCGGTCCAGGCCCATGTCGATGGTGACGGGGTGCAGGCGCTCGCAGTGCGCGAGCCAGTCTTCAAGCGTATTCGGGGCCGGGAACGTGTTCATGGCCCCGATTATCCCGGGCCAGCCAAAACCTCAGCGCGCGAAGCGGTCCGTGGCCTCGATCAGGCGCGTGAGGATGCCGGGTTCGTTGAACGCGTGCCCGGCATCGGGCACCAGGTGGAACTCGGCCTGCGGCCAGGCGCGGTGCAGCGCCCAGGCGGTATGGGCGGGGGTGCAGACGTCGTAACGGCCCTGCACGATCACGCCGGGGATGGCCGCCAGCTGGCCCGCGTCGCGGATGAGCTGACCCTCGTCCATCCAGCCGTCGTGCACGAAGTAGTGGTTTTCGATCCGCGCGAAAGCCAGCGAAAACGCATCGTTCGAGTGTTTGGCCGTGTTGGCCTCGTCGGGCAGCAGGCGGATCGTCTGCCCTTCCCACAAGCTCCAGGCGCGCGCGCAGGCCAACTGCTCAACCGGGTCTGCCCCGGTCAGGCGCTGGCGGTAGGCGCTGATCAGGTCGCCCCGCTCGGCCTCGGGAATGGGCGCCACAAAACCCTCCCACAAATCCGGGAACAGCCACGAAGCGCCCTCCTGGTAGTACCAGCGCAGTTCCTCGCGCCGCAGGGTGAAGATGCCGCGCACGATCAGCGCCGACACGCGCTGTGTGTGCGTCTGTGCGTAGGCCAGCGCCAGCGTGCTGCCCCAGGAGCCGCCAAACACCAGCCAGCGGTCCACGCCCAGCATCTCGCGCAGCCGCTCCATGTCAGCCACCAGGTGCCAGGTGGTGTTGTTCTCCAGCGAGGCGGCGGGCTGGGAGCGCCCGCAACCGCGCTGGTCGAACAGCAACACGCAATACCGTTCGGGATCGAACAGGCGGCGGTGATCAGCCGAGCAGCCCGAACCCGGCCCGCCGTGCAGGAACACCGCCGGCTTTCCCTTCGGGTTGCCACACAGCTCCCAATAGACCGAGTGGCCGTCGTCGGTGTCGAGCACGCCGGTCTGAAACGGTTCGATGGGCGGGTAAAAGTCGCGCTGTGTCATGGTGGTGGCTTCGGGTTGGGCCGCGCCTGCCGAGAGGCGCATGCCAGAATTCGGGGATGACCACACTCTACGGCATCCCCAACTGCGACACCGTCAAAAAGGCCCGTGCCTGGCTGGCGGAACACGGTGTCGAACACCGCTTCCACGACTTCAAGAAACAGGGTGTTCCCGAGGTCGAGCTCAACCGCTGGCTGGCCGCCGCCGGCTGGGAGAAAATCGTCAACCGCAAGGGCACGACCTGGCGCGGGCTGGACGAGGCCACGCGCAACGCGGTGACGGACGACGCCACCGCCCGAGCCCTGCTGCTGACCCACGCCAGCGTGATCAAGCGCCCGGTGGTGGCATGGGCCGATGGCCAGATCACCGTCGGCTTCGACGCCGCGGACTGGGCACAACGGCTCTGACCGTCCACAGCGGCCTAAAATCGCGGTTTCGCCTCCACTTTTCACCCCCTCCTCCCATGAGCACCACCCAGATCAGCGGCGTCACCGTCAGCACCCAGGCCAGCGTGTATTTCGATGGCAAATGTGTCAGCCACGGCATCACCTTCCCCGACGGCACCAAGAAGTCGGTCGGCGTGGTGCTGCCCGCCAACCTCACCTTCAACACCGGCGCGCCCGAGATCATGGAGTGCGTGGCCGGCGGCTGCGAATACAAGCTGGCCGGCACCGACGCCTGGCTCAAGTCCGGCCCGGGCGACAAGTTCAGCATCCCCGGCAACAGCAGCTTCGACATTCGGGTGACCGAGCCCTACCACTACATCTGCCACTTCGGCTGAGCACACACATGGCCACCATTCTTCAGAACCTGCCCACGAAACAGAAAGTCGGCATCGCCTTCTCCGGCGGCCTGGACACCTCCGCCGCCCTGCTGTGGATGAAGCAAAAGGGCGCGATCCCCTACGCCTACACCGCCAACCTCGGCCAGCCCGACGAGCCGGACTACGACGAGATCCCGCGCAAGGCCATGCAGTACGGCGCCGAGCAAGCGCGCCTGATCGACTGCCGCACCCAGCTGGCGCACGAAGGCATTGCCGCGCTGCAGTGCGGCGCCTTCCACATCAGCACCGCGGGCGTGACCTACTTCAACACCACGCCGCTGGGCCGCGCCGTGACCGGCACCATGCTCGTGGCCGCCATGAAAGAAGACGACGTCCACATCTGGGGCGACGGCAGCACCTACAAGGGCAACGACATCGAGCGCTTCTACCGCTACGGCCTGCTCACCAACCCCAGCCTGAAGATCTACAAGCCCTGGCTCGACCAGCTGTTCATCGACGAACTGGGCGGCCGCGCCGAGATGAGCGCCTTCATGACGGCCAACGGCTTCGGCTACAAGATGAGCGCCGAAAAGGCCTACTCCACCGACAGCAACATGCTGGGCGCCACGCACGAGGCGAAAGACCTGGAGCACCTCAACAGCGGCATCACCATCGTCAACCCCATCATGGGCGTGGCGTTCTGGAAAGACGAGGTTGAAGTCAAACGCGAAACCGTGACGGTGCGCTTCGAAGAAGGCCAGCCGGTCGCCCTGAACGGCCAGACCTTCGACTCGCCGGTGGACCTGATCCTGGAAGCCAACCGCATCGGCGGCCGCCACGGCCTGGGCATGAGCGACCAGATCGAAAACCGCATCATCGAAGCCAAGAGCCGCGGCATCTACGAAGCCCCGGGCCTGGCGCTGCTGCACATCGCCTACGAGCGCCTGGTGACCGGCATCCACAACGAAGACACGATCGAGCAGTACCGCATCAACGGCCTGAAGCTCGGCCGCCTGCTCTACCAGGGCCGCTGGTTCGACCCGCAGTCCATCATGCTGCGCGAGACCGCCCAGCGCTGGGTGGCGCGCGCCATCACCGGCGAGGTGACGATCGAGCTGCGCCGCGGCAACGATTACTCGATCATGAACACCGACTCGCCCAACCTGACGTACGCGCCCGAGCGCCTGTCGATGGAAAAGGTGGAAGACGCGCCGTTCACGCCGCTGGACCGCATCGGCCAGCTGACCATGCGCAACCTCGACATCGTGGACACCCGCGCCAAGCTGGGCATCTACGCCAAGAGCGGCCTGCTGTCGCTGGGCGAAGGCGCGCAGATGCTGCGACTGGAAGGCGACAAGGGCGAATAAGCCCTCCCGTCTGCGCCCCTGAAAAAGCCGCTCTCCGGAGCGGCTTTCCTGCATCTGGGCGCGACTTACCGGGCATCAGTGGCTTGGGGCGCCGACGCCAGCCGGTTCGACCCGCTCGAAACGCCGATCGATCAGGTCCGGATCGTCAAAATGCCGCCGCCCGACAAAGGCGGTGGCATGGTGGCCCCACTGGCGCTGCGCGCCCGCATCGCGCACGCCCATGGGCCAGAACAGGTAGCGCTCGGCGCGCTGTGTGCCCGCGATGATGCCGTCGGAACCGTACAGACTTCGGCGCGCGCCGGGTTCACCACCGGGCCAGGGCAGCGAACGCAACGCGGACTCCGCCTGTTGCCCATAGGGTACGCCCACCGGCTCGCGCGCCGTGCTCAGGCCTGTCAGGTAATGCGACCCCGAAACCAGCCGAAGGACCATGCGCTCCCCGGCCCCCGGCGCCGGCGCCTCACCCGGCATGAACACCCATTCAATGCCCGGCTCGGGTGCGGGCCTGGCGCGCAGCGTGCGGGTCGGAAAAAAGAGGTGGTAACAACCGCAGGCGTGGATCGTGTCGTACAGCAGCGGTTGACCATGGGTGTCGAGCGTCACGCGCCAGACCAGGCCATCCAGTTGGCCCGCCAGCAGATCGAAAAATCCGGCCCGTGGCCGCTCGGGAAACCAGGCGAGGTACACCAGTTGCACCAGCGTGCGCCCTTCATGTCGCACAAACGCGATGCGCCGGTACACCTGCGGCTGCGAAGTGTCCACACGCGGCGTGCCACCGGGCGCCAGGGTGATGGCACCGATGCGGTCGAAGCCGGCCCCCGCGGGCAGCTCAAACACCGGGGCATGGTGATCCAGCAGTTGCTGCTGCAGGCGCTCATCGAGCTGGGGAATGCCCAGCGCGTTGCGCGGCACACGCGCGAACGCATCACCAAGTTCCACGACCTCCGGTGCCCGAGGCACAAAGCGCGTGGTGGACTTCGCGACAGACGCCGACTGTGCCTCACGGGCAAAGGCCTCCAGCGTGTCCTGTTGCCAGCGCTGCACACCCGCGCTGAACGGCAAGCGCGTGATGGCGTACGCGCCCAGCGCACGGGCCAGAGTGGAATAGGCGTCGGGCACCTGCGCCCGTTCCAGCAGCCTGTCGCGACGCTCCGGATTGCTTCGGTCAACGTCCGTCAACGCCTGCGCGCAGTGCCGCGTCCGCTCGGCAACGGCCATCCGCGGCTCCATTGACGAGCTGTCGTTCCTGCCCTCTGCAACCGCAACCAGACCGGCAATGCCCGCGTCGGACAGGTTGGCGATTTCAATCCCGTGCCCCTCGGTTCCCTGCGCCAGCAGCAAGGCGATCCAGTCGTCGAATGCCGCCCCGCCCTGCTCGGCCTGGTCTCGAAACGAAGCCAGAAAACGGGTGCTCCGCAGCTGCGGGAACCCCGCCACCCTATGGGCCTCGGCGTCGTTCACCCGGTGCTGTGTCACGACACGGTCCAGCCGGTCGAACCAGACCCGGCAACCGGCTGCCGGATCATCCGGCTGACTCGCCACGGGCTCCGACGGGGCGGGCCACGAAGCACAGGCCGACAAGGCCGCCAGCAGCAGCGCGGCCCACAGCCACCGCGTGGCCTGCAGCGGCGGGGCATCAGCGCGCGCGAACCCCATGGCTGCCTACTTCGGCACCGCTCGCGCGCGGCGTTGAATCTCGGCCACGAGACTTTCAAACCGCTGGCGAATGTTCGCCCGCAGGATCGGCTGGGCCAGGAACCCCGGCACCGGCGACGCCAGTTCCATCTCACCGCGCCAGGTGAGGTCGTACAGATCGGTGGCGCCCGTCACGGGGACCAACCGGTATTCCCCTTCCAGGTGGCTGAAATCGCCGCGCACCGCCTTCACCGCGATGCGCTCCGGCGGTTGTTCATCCACCTCCAGCACCACGTTGACCGCCATGTTGAAAAACAGGATGTCGGCGTGTCCACTTTGTTCAACCAGCGCGCCGCCCGGCTTGCGCCCAAGAACCACGCTGCGGTCCATGCCGGTGATCCACCGGGCGGTGTTGTCGTAGTCGGTCAGGGTGGCCCAGATCACGCTGTAGGGCGCAGCCACCGTGGTGCGCATGCCGATGGTGACGCGGCGGCCCTGGTGGGTGGACGTGATGTCGACGCCAGCGGTCTCGGCCATCGCCAAGCGGGCCGGCACAGCGTAGGCCACACAGCCGGTCACGAGCAGCAACCGCACCATCTGCGAAAGGTATCGACGGTTCATGTGCCGCATGCTACAGCGGCAGACCATTTGGCGCAGGCGCCCGGAAACGCTCAGCCGATCAAACCACCACGGGCTCGGGTTCCAGCCGGATACCGAAACGTTCGTAGACGCTGGTCTGGATCGCCTTGGCCAGGGTCATGACCTCGCCGCCGGTGCAGGGGTGGCTGGGTCCCCCGCGGTTGACCAGCACCAGCGCCTGCTTCTCGTACACGGCCGCATTGCCCACGCTCTTGCCTTTCCAGCCGCAGGCGTCGATCAGCCAGCCAGCGGCCAGCTTGATGCTGCCGTCGGGCATGGGGTAGTGCACCACCTTCGGGTCGCGCGCGATGATGTCGGCGCACTGTTCGGGCGTGACGGTGGGGTTCTTGAAGAAGCTGCCGGCGTTGCCGATCAACGCCGGGTCGGGCAGCTTGGCGCGGCGGATCGCCACGATCCAGTCGAAGATCTGCTGCGCATCGGGCGTGTGGATGCCGGTCTCAGCCATCTTGCGCTCCAGGTCCAGGTAGCCCAGTACCGGCTTCCAGGGTCTGGGCAGCAGAAAGCGCACGCGGGTGATCAGCGCCCGACCCGCCAAGCCAAAGCTGCGCGCGTCCGATGGCACGTGTTTGAACACCGAATCGCGGTAGCCGAAACCGCACTGCGCTGCGTCAAGCGAAAAGGCGCGACCGGTCTGCAGATCGATGGCGTCGAGCGAATGGAACCGGTCCTGAAGTTCCACGCCGTAGGCACCGATGTTCTGCACCGGCGAAGCCCCCACCGAACCGGGTATCAGCGCCAGGTTTTCCAGCCCGGGCCAGCCCTGCTCCAGCGTCCAGGCCACGAACTGGTGCCAGTTTTCACCCGCACCGGACTCCACCAGCCAGCCCTTGGCGGTTTCTTCCACCAGGCGCCGGCCCGGGATGTCGACCTTGAGCACCAACGCCTTGATGTCGCCCGTGATCACGAGGTTGCTGCCCCCGCCGAGCACAAACACCGGGGCGACCCAGTCCGGGCCGGCCATCAACGCGGTCAGGTCCGCCTCGGAGCGCACGCGCGCGAAACGCTGGGCCCGCGCCGCGATGCCAAAGCTGTTGAGGGGCTGGAGCGCCACATTGTTCTCGACTAACATCCGAAGATTGTCTCACCCACGCATTCTGGAACCACGCACCATGCCTTCTTTTGACACCGTTCTCGAAGCCGATCTTGTGGAAGTGAAAAACGCGGTCGAACAGGTCGCGCGCGAAATCGGCACCCGCTTTGACTTCAAAGGCACCAGCGCCGGCATCGAACTCAAGGACAAGGAAAAGGAAATCACCCTGTTCGGTGATGCCGACTTCCAGCTCACCCAGGTCAACGACGTGCTGGTGGCCAAACTGGCCAAGCGCGGTGTCGATGTGCGCTTCCTCGACGCCGGCAAGGTCGAAAAGATCGGCGGCGACAAGGTCAAGCAGGTGGTGAAGGTCAAGAACGGCATCAGCACCGAAGACGGCAAAAAGATCCAGCAAACCCTCAAGGGCAGCAAGATCAAGGTGCAGGGCGCCATCCAGGGCGACGCGGTGCGCGTGACCGGCGCCAAGCGCGATGACCTGCAGGCCGCCATGGCGTTGATCAAGAGCGAGCTGAAGGACCTGCCTTTGTCGTTCAACAACTTCAGGGATTGAGCGTGCCCCCACGCTCCGCCGCTTCGCGGGTCGCTGCCCCCCAAGGGGGCGCACTCGCCTTGGGGCGGTCCGGCAGCGAGATGGTCCCCACCCGCGCGCCGCCCCTATGGGCGCGTCACCCCCTCAAAGGGGCGGCGCCTTTGGGCCGGCAAAGCCGGACCCTCAGTGCCCACTGATTGAGACACCTCATGACCACGCCTTTGCTGCCTGCACTTGTCCTTGCGCTCGCCGCGGGTTCGTCGTTTGCGCAGTCGGTCGCGCTCTCGGGCATGAGCGGCAGCAAGGCGCTGCTGGTGATCGACGGGGGCGCGCCCCGGTTCATGAGCGCGGGGCAGACGCACCAGGGCGTGCGCCTGATCAGCGCCCAGGACGACACCGCGGTGATCGAGATCGAGGGCAAGCGCCAGACATTGCGGGTGGGTGATGCGCCAGTGAGCGTGGGTCGCATGGCCGCCAGCGGCAGCGGTGGCCAGCGCATCGTGCTGACGGCCGACGCGCGTGGCCACTTCATGCCGCAGGGGCAGATCAATGGCAAGACGGTGCAGTTCATGGTGGACACCGGGGCCACCGGCATCGGGATCGGTGAAGCCGAAGCCCGGCGCATCAACCTGAAGTTCGATCAAGGACAGAAGGTCCGGATGAACACCGCCAACGGCTCGGCCAACGGCTACCTCATCAAGCTGGATTCGGTGCGCCTGGGTGATGTCGTGGTGTACGACGTGGCGGCCATCGTGTCGCCGCAGCCGATGCCTTATGTGCTGCTCGGCAACACCTTCCTCACCCGATTCCAGATGCAGCGCACGAACGACCAGCTCACGCTGGAAAAAAGGTACTGACCGTTCAGGCCTGCGCAGCCGTCACGACGATCTCGATCTTCCAGTCCGGATTCGCCAGCGCGGCCTGCACGGTGGCACGTGGCGGTGCAGTGCCCGGCACCACCCAGGCGTCCCACACCTCGTTCATGATGCCGATTTCGCGGATGTCGGTCAGGTAGATCTGTGCGCGCAGGATGCGCGACTTGTCGCTGCCGGCGTCCAGCAGGCGCTGCTGGACCTGGTCGAGCACGTCCTGCGTCTGGCCACGGATGTCCTTGTCGCCCCGTTCGGGCACCATGCCGGCGAGGTAGACCACGCCGTTGAAAACCGCCGCTTCGCTGTAGCGGGCCGCCACGCCGTGGCGCTCAATATCCTGGCTCATTTGCTTTTGGACCCCAGTTTGCTTTCTTTGCCGGCGAACAACCGGTTGATGTTTTCCGCGTGGCGCCACACCAGCAGGATGCCCATGACCGCCAGGCTCAACACCATCACATTCGGTGCGTCCCAGGCCACCTGGCGGCCAAACAGGTAGTACGCCGGGGCAAACACCGCCGTGACGATGGAGGCCAGTGACGAGTAACGAAAGAAGAACGCCACGATCACCCAGGTGGCGAGCGTGGCGAAGCCGAGCCAGGGGTTGAAACCGAGGATCACGCCGGCCGCCGTGGCCACACCTTTGCCACCCTGGAAGCGGAAGAACACCGGATACAGGTGCCCAAGAAAAGCCGCCAGGCCGACCAGCGCCACCGTGCCGTCGCCCAGCCCCCAGGCATCGCCCCACCACTTCACGGCCACCACCGGCAGCCAGCCCTTGAAGGCGTCCAGCAGCAGCGTGACGATGGCAGCGGCCTTGCTGCCCGAGCGCAACACGTTGGTGGCGCCGGGGTTCTTGCTGCCGAAGGTGCGCGGGTCGTTCAGACCCATCGCGCGACTGACCAGGACAGCAAAAGACAGCGAACCGATCAGGTAGGCGGCCAGGGTGGCGATGAGGGGATAGAGGGATTCCAAGGCGGTGTCCTCGTTGTTGTTCTGGGGGTTCGCGCTTGCTGGGCGCGCGGGCGGTTCCGGTCGCCTATTCTGCCAGCGCGCACTGCACGGCCCTGGCCCCCAGCGGACCGCTGAGCACGGCCGGGTCGATGCCGACCAGAAAACCGCGCCGCCCGCCGTTGATCCAGATCTTCGGCAGCGCCAGCACCGTGGACTCCACCCACACCGGCATGTCGCGTTTGAGGCCAAACGGCGAGGTGCCGCCCACAAAATAGCCGCTGTGGCGGTTCGCCACTTCGGGCTTGCAGGGCTCGACCGACTTGGCGCCGATCTGGCGCGCCAGGTTCTTGGTGGACACCGTGCGGTTGCCGTGCATCAGCACCGCCAGCGGCTTCGCCGCCTCGTCCTGCATGATCAGCGTCTTGACCACGGCAAATGGGTCGAAGCCCAATACCGCGGCGCTGTGCTGCGCACCCCCGTGCTCCAGGTACTCATAGGGGTGCTCGGTGAAGACCACGCCATGGGCTTTGAGCCAGGCGGTGGCAGGGGTCTCGGAGATGTGTGTCTTCTTCGCCATCACTGTGCAGGGTCGCGCGTCTCCCAGCGGATCTTGTCGATGGCCTTGAGAACATCCGGCGAGAGCGCCGTGCCCCAGGCATCCAGGCATTCGTCCAGCTGCGCCAGCGAGGTCACACCGATGATGGTGCTGGCCACGCGCCAGTTGGTGTAGCAGAAGGCCAGCGCCAGTTGCGCGGGCGTCATGCCGTGCTCGCGCGCCAGCGCGTTGTATCGGCGCGCGGCATCCAGCGCTTCCGGCCGGCCCCAGCGCTGTTTGCGCATCGAGTCGTACAGCGCCATGCGCCCGGCGTCGCCCACCAAGCCGTTGGCGTCGTACTTGCCGGTCAGCAGGCCGAAGCCCAGCGGCGAGTACGCCAGCAGCGACACGCCCAGGCGGTGGCAGGTTTCGTCGAGCCCGTTTTCGTAGCTGCGGTTGATCAGGCAATACGGGTTCTGCACCGTGGCCACGCGCGGCAGGCCGTGCTGCTCGGCCAGGCGCACGAACTCGTGCACGCCGTAAGGTGTTTCGTTCGACAGCCCCACCGCCCTCACCTTGCCTGCCTGTACCAGCTCGGCCAGGGCCTCCAGCTGCTCGTGCACGGAAACGCCGGGCTTGTCTTTGGCCGGATCAAAATACAGCGCGCCGAAGGCGGGCACGTTGCGCGCCGGCCAGTGGATCTGGTACAGGTCGATCACTTCGGTCTGCAGGCGGCGCAAGCTGGCCTCGCAGGCCTCGATGATGCCTGCCTTGCTCACCTCGGGGCGCAGCCAGGGCATGCCGCGGGCGGGTCCGGCCACCTTGGTGGCCAGCACGAGTTTTTCGCGCGCGCCCGGTCGCTTGGCAAACCAGTTGCCGAGAATGGTCTCGGTGGCGCCGCAGGTTTCGGCCCGGGCTGGGACGGAATACATTTCGGCCGCGTCGAGGAAGTTGACACCGCGCTCCAGCGAGCGGTCCAGAATCTGGTGGGCATCGGCTTCGCTGACCTGTTCACCAAAGGTCATGGTGCCGAGGCAGATGGGGGTGACTTGCAGGGCGCTGGCGCCCAGTGAAACAGTGTTCATGAAAAAGTGTGCAAATGCGTATGGTGTGAAACCGGAAGACCGAAACGGTCTATAAGTTTAGAGCCGCGGGAAAATCCCGTGTGTCGCCCGTGAACCCGCCCGCCCTGGAGTTGCCCCATGCACCGATTCAAGCCCCGGCACCTGCTCGCCGCCTTCGCCTTGTGCATCACCCTGACGGGTTGCGGCACACCCGACCGGGGCGGTGGTCCGCGGCCTGACCGGGCTGGCCCGGCCCCGGGAATGGTGCTCGAAGTGCCCGTCATGGAAGCGTTTGCCCCAGGGCGATCGGCCGTCAAACCCGCCCTCGCCCGCCAGCTCAACGGCCTGGCGCGGCGGCTGCAGGGGCAGGGCTATGCGCGCCTGCGCATCGTGGGTCCCGGCGACGAAACGGACCGCGCATCGTCCAACCGGATGCTGGCACTGGACCGCGCGCACAGCGTGCGCGACTACCTGATCGCGCGAGGTCTGTCGGTGACGCGGCTGCAAGCCGAGGGCCAGGCCAGCAACCGCAGCCTGGAAATCCACGTCACCGTGCCGCCGGGGCGCGGCGCCCGCTGAGGGTCTTCAAGACAACGCTCGGGCCCGCGCTTCCTCTTGCAGCCGCAGCACGCGGCGCTGCACCTTGCCGGTGGTGGTCATGGGCAGGGACTCGACGAATTCGATCTCTTTCGGATATTCGTAGGGCGCGAGCTTGCCCTTCACGTGGGCCTGCAACTCGGCTGTGAGACGTGCTTCGAACCCGGCATCACCCAGGCTTCGACCGGGCTGCGCCGTGAGGTATTCCTGCGCCAGCACCACATATGCCTTGACCACCGCACCGCGCTCGGCGTCGGGCTTGGGCACCACCGCCGCGTTGGCCACGGCCGGGTGTTTGACCAGGCAGTTTTCGATCTCACCCGGTCCGATGCGGTAGCCCGCGGCCTTGAACACGTCGTCGGCCCGACCCTGGTACCAGAGGTAGCCCTCAGCGTCGCGCACCGCGATGTCCCCGGTGCGGCACCAGCTGCTGGCCATGTCGCCGGTGAACTTGGCGCGCGTGGCAGCTTCGTTTTTCCAGTAGCCCAGAAAGAAGATCGGGTCGGGATCACCGTGCACATCGAGCCGGTGCACCGCCACATCGCCCGGCACACCGACCGGGCATTCGTGGCCTTCGTCGTCGATCACCGACACGCGGTGGCCGGGGTAGCCTTTGCCCATCGATCCCGGCTTGGCAGGATACAAACGAGCGCAGTTGCCCACGATGTAGTTGATCTCGGTCTGGCCAAACATTTCGTTGACCGTCACGCCCAGCTGTTTGCGGCAGTAGGCAAACACCGCGTCGCCCACGGCCTCGCCCGCGCTCATGATGGCCTGCAGTTGCACCCGGAACTGCTTTCGCGGCTGGGGGTAGGCTTTCATCATGGCCTTGAGCGCGGTCGGGAACAGGAAGGTGTGCGTGACGCCGTGGCGCTCCATCAGCTCAAACGCGGCCTGCGGACTGAAGCGGCCGTTGAAGGCCACGATCGGGCGGCCGAAATACAGCGAGGGCAGCAGCGCGTCCATCAGGCCACCGGTCCAGGCCCAGTCGGCCGGCGACCAGAACACCGCCTGCGAAGGCTTCGTCGCATCGAAGGGATCAAAGCCGAACCAGTTCTGGCTGCAGACAAACCCCGTGAGGTTGCCGATGAGCGCGCGGTGCGGAATCAGAGCGCCCTTGGGGTTGCCGGTGGTGCCGCTGGTGTAGATCAGCACCGCGGCCTCGTCCGCCAGCGTGTCCACCGCCTTGAATCGCGCCGGAGCCGAGGCCAGCAGATCGTTCCACACCCGCGCACCCGGCGCCGGCGCGTCGACCGCGATCAGGGCGCGCAGCTGCGGACAGTTGCCGCTGACCGACTGCACCGCGGTCAGCGTGCTGCCATCGCAGATGGCCGCTACGGCCTCGCTGTCTTGCAGACGGAATTCCAGCGCCTCGGGGCCGAACAGCTGCGACAGCGGCATGCCCACCGCGCCCATCTGCAGCACGGCCATGTAGGCCACCGCGGTCTCGAAGCGCTGCGGCATCACGATGGCCACCCTGTCGCCGCGCCGCACGCCGAGCGCCGTCAGGGCGCTGGACAGGCGGTTCGCCTGCTGCTGCAGTTCGGCGTAACTGTGGTGGCGGTCCGGTTGTCCCGGCGCGGTAGCGATCACCGCGGTCTGCTGCGCCGTGGCCGGATCGGTGGCCCAGCGGTGCGAGCAAACCGCCGCCATGTTGAAGCGGCAAGGCACCTGCCAGCCGAAGCGGCTGTGCAGATCGGCGTAGTGGTCGGGGGTGTCGCTGGCTTGACGCTGGCGCATGAAGGGTCTCCGTCTCGTCTTTATGATGAATCGAATGTACCAAGCCCTGAAAGCCTCGCGCAGCACGTTTGTGCCGATCCGCCACCTGCCCTACCACGTGCGTCAGTGGGGCGAACCGGTGCCCGGACAGGCGCCGCTGGTGCTGGTGCACGGCTGGATGGACGTGTCGGCTTCGTGGCAGTTCATGGTGGATGCGCTGAAGACCGATCGATGGATCATCGCGCCCGACTGGCGCGGCTTCGGCCTGACCCGCAGCGGCGACCCGGCCCCCGACAGCTACTGGTTCCCCGACTACCTGGCCGACCTCGACGCCCTGCTCGACCACTTCGCGGGCGAACAGGCGGTCGATCTGGTCGGCCACAGCATGGGCGGCAACGTGGTCATGATGTATGGCGGCGTGCGGCCGCAGCGCATCCGCCGGCTGGTCAACCTGGAAGGTTTCGGCCTGCCGGCCACGCGCCCGACCCAGGCGCCCGAGCGGTACGCCAAGTGGATGGACGAGATCAAGGCCCTGCACCGCGGCGAGATGGACCTCAAGCCCTACGACTCGGTCGAAGGCGTGGCCCGCCGACTGATGAAGACCAACCCGCGGCTGCTGCAAGACAAGGCCGACTGGCTGGCGCAGCACTGGGCCGCGCCCGATGCCCAGGGCCGCTGGCAGATCCTCGGGGATGTGGCCCACAAGGTGGTCAGCGCCCACCTCTACCAGGTGGAAGAAGCGCTGGCGATCTACCGCCGCATCAGCGCACCGGTGCTCAGCGTGACCGCCAGCGACGACAGCCTGAGCCAGTGGTGGAAGGGCCAGTTCACGCTGGCGCAATACCTGGAGCGCCTGCAGGCGGTGCCCAACCTGCAGAGCGCCGTGGTTCAGGACGCGGCCCACATGCTGCACCACGACCAGCCGGAAGAACTCGCCCGGCTGATCGAGAGCTTCCTGATCTGAGGCGATGTCGGACCCGCCGAACCAAGGGCCGGCGGACATGAGAAAATCAGGGATTGTGTCAACGGCGGCTTCCTGCCTGTCCGGCTGATTCCCATCCCCGAATTCCGATTGAGGCCCCATCATGGAAGCAGAACGCGTCAACACCATCCGTAGCCAGCTCGAAGACCTGACCACCCGCGTGGTCGAGTTACGGAGGTATCTTTGACTACGATGCCAAAGCATCCAAACTGAAAGAAGTCGAATCCGCGCTGGAAGACCCGACGGTCTGGAACGACCCCAAACGCGCCCAGGACCTGGGGCGTGAAAAGAAATCGCTCGAAGACGTGGTGCTGGTGCTCGACCGCCTCACCGGTGAGCTCTCGGACAACACTGAGCTGTTCGAGATGTCGAGCGAAGACGGTGACGACGCCGGGCTGATCACCATCGAAGGCGAAGCCGCCAAGGTCGCGGTCGAGGTGGAGAAGCTCGAATTCCGTCGCATGTTCAACAACCCGGCCGATCCGCTGAACTGCTTCCTGGACATCCAGGCCGGCGCCGGCGGCACCGAAGCCTGCGACTGGGCCAGTATGCTGCTGCGCCAGTACCTGAAGTACTGCGAGCGCAAGGGCTTCACGACCACCATCGAAGACGAGACCGCGGGCGACACCGCCGGCATCAAAGGCGCCACGATCAAGGTCGAGGGCGACTACGCCTTTGGCCTGCTGCGCACCGAAACCGGTGTGCACCGTCTGGTGCGCAAGAGCCCGTTCGACTCGTCGGGCGGGCGCCACACCTCGTTTGCCTCGGTGTTCGTGTACCCCGAGATCGACGACTCGATCGAGATCAACATCAATCCGGCCGACGTGCGCACCGACACCTTCCGCGCCTCCGGCGCGGGTGGCCAGCACATCAACAAGACCGACTCGGCCGTGCGCCTGACCCACATCCCCACCGGCATCGTGGTGCAGTGCCAGGACGGCCGCAGCCAGCACAGCAACCGCGACGTGGCCTGGAAACGCCTGCGCTCGCGTCTGTACGACTTTGAGTTGCGCAAGCAGCAGGAAGAGCAGCAGAAGCTCGAAGACACCAAGACCGACGTGGGCTGGGGCCACCAGATCCGCAGCTACGTGCTGGACAACAGCCGCATCAAGGACCTGCGCACCAACGTCGAAATCTCCGCCACGCAGAAAGTGCTGGACGGCGACCTCGACGCCTTCATCGAAGCGTCTCTCAAACAAGGAGTCTGAGCATGAGTTCACTGCGTGAAGGCCCCACCACCGTGGTCCGCCGGGAAGACTACACCGCCCCCGCCTACTGGATCGACACCGTCGAACTGAGCTTCGACCTCGACCCGGCAAAGACCCGGGTGCTCAACAAGATGCGCCTGCGCCGCAACCCGGATGTGGCCGCGCAGGCGCTGCGGCTCGATGGCGAAGACCTGAACCTGGCGCGCGTACTGGTCAACGGCGCGGGCTGCTCCTTCAAGATGGACGGCAACCAGCTGGTGCTGGAAAACCTGCCCGACGGCGACGCGCCGATCGAGCTCGAAATCTTCACCACCTGCGCGCCCGAGAAGAACACGCAGCTCATGGGCCTGTACGTGAGCCAGGGCACCTTCTTCACCCAGTGCGAGGCTGAAGGTTTCCGCCGCATCACGTATTTCCTCGACCGTCCGGACGTGATGGCGAGCTACACCGTGACGCTGCGCGCCGACAAGAAGCTCTACCCGGTGCTGCTGTCCAACGGCAACCTGGTTGAAGAAGGCGCGCTGCCCGATGGCCGCCATTTCGCCAAATGGGTCGACCCGCACAAGAAGCCCTGCTACCTGTTTGCGCTCGTGGCCGGCCAGCTGGTGGCGCGCGAGCAGCGCGTCACCTCGCGCAGCGGCAGCAACCACCTGCTGCAGGTCTTCGTGCGTCCCGGTGACATGGACAAGACCGAACACGCGATGAACTCGCTGATCGCCAGCGTGATCTGGGACGAAGCCCGCTTCGGCCTGCCGCTCGATCTGGAGCGCTTCATGATCGTCGCCACCAGCGACTTCAACATGGGCGCGATGGAGAACAAGGGCCTCAACATCTTCAACACCAAGTACGTGCTGGCCAACAGCGCCACCGCGACCGACACCGACTTCGCCAACATCGAGTCGGTCGTGGGCCACGAGTACTTTCACAACTGGACCGGCAACCGCGTCACCTGCCGCGACTGGTTCCAGCTCTCGCTGAAAGAAGGCCTGACCGTCTTCCGTGACCAGGAGTTCAGCATGGACCTGTGCGCCGAAGTGTCGGCGCGCGCGGTCAAGCGCATCGAAGACGTGCGCGTGCTGCGCACGGCCCAGTTCCCCGAAGACGCCGGCCCGATGGCGCACCCGGTGCGACCCGACAGCTACGTCGAGATCAACAACTTCTACACCGTCACCGTCTACGAAAAAGGCGCCGAGGTCGTGCGCATGATGCAGACCCTGGTGGGCCGTGCGGGTTTCGCCGCGGGCATGAAGCTGTACTTTGAGCGCCACGACGGCAGCGCCGTCACCTGCGACGACTTCGCGCAGGCCATGGCGGACGCCAACCCGGACAGCGACCTCGCCCGTCTGCTGCCGCAGTTCAAGCGCTGGTACAGCCAGGCCGGCACGCCGCTGGTGAGGGCCCGCGGTGTGTATGACGCGGCCTCGCGCAGCTACACGCTCACGCTCACACAAAGCTGTGCGCCCACGCCCGGCCAGGCAGCGAAAGAGCCGTTCGTGATCCCGGTCGCCATCGGCCTGCTCGACGCCCAGGGCAATCAGCTGCCGCTGCAGCTCGCGCACTGGACCCAGCCCGAAAACGGCACCCGCACATTTGTGCTGACGCAGGACAGCGAAAGCTTCACCTTCGTCAACGTGGACGCCGAACCCGTGCCCTCGATCCTGCGCGGCTTCTCGGCGCCGGTGGTGCTCGACGCCGAGTACACCGACGCGCAACTGCTGAGCCTGCTGGCCCACGACACCGACCCCTTCAACCGCTGGGAAGCCGGCCAGCGCCTGGCCCTGCGCCGCGCAATCGGCGCCATCCGCGCAGAAGGCCCGGTACCGCACGAGCCGCTGGACGCGGCCTACCTCGGCGCCATGCGTGACGTGCTGCGCCACTCCACGCTGGACGCGGCGTTCAAGGAACTGGTGCTCACGCTGCCCAGTGAAACCTACATCGCCGAGCAGCTCGACGTCGTGGACCCGCAGCGCATCCACGCGTTGCGCGAGACCATGCGCGAGCAACTCGCCGAAGCCATGCTCGACGACTGGGCCTGGGCCTATGAGACCCACAAGGATAACGGCGCCTACCGCCCCGACCCGTTGAGCACCGGCCGGCGCGCCCTGGCCGGCATGGCCCTGACCATGCTCTGCCTGGCCGCGCGCGAAACCGGCGATGCGGTCTGGCCCGGCAAGGCCTACCAGCGTTTCAAGGACGCCGGCAACATGACCGACCGCTTCAACGCGCTCTCGGCCCTGGTGGTCAGCGGCCAGCCGCTGGCGCAGGACGCACTCGCCCGCTTCCACGCCATCTTCCGCAACGAAGCCCTGGTCATCGACAAGTGGTTTGCCCTGCAGGCCGGCGCGCCCGACCGCGGCGGCAACGTATTGCCCGCCGTGCGCCAGTTGCTGAACCACCCGGACTTCAACCTGAAGAACCCCAACCGCGCGCGCAGCGTGATCTTCAGCTACTGCAGCGCCAACCCCGGTGCCTTCCACCGCAACGATGCATCGGGCTATGTGTTCTGGCGCGAGCGCGTGATCGAACTCGACGCCTTCAACCCGCAGGTCGCTGCCCGCCTCGCGCGTGCGCTGGACCGCTGGAAGAAGCTCGCCGAACCCTACCGCAGCGCAGCGCGCGAAGCCATCGCCCGCGTGGCCGCCAAGCCCGATCTGAGCAACGACGTGCGCGAGGTTGTCACCCGCGCTCTCGCCGACTAAGGAGGAACCATGACCAAACGAATCTCCCTCACCCGCTACCTCGTCGAACAACAGCGTGTCGACGGCCACATTCCCGGCGACCTGCGCCTGCTGCTGGAAGTGGTGGCCCGCTCGTGCAAGAGCATCAGCCAGGCCGTCAACAAGGGCGACCTGGGCGGCATCCTCGGCGCTGCCGAGACCGAAAACGTGCAGGGCGAGGTGCAGAAGCAGCTCGACATCATCGCCAACGAGGTGCTGATCGAAGCCAACGAATGGGGCGGCCACCTCGCCGCCATGGCCAGCGAAGAGATGGACAGCATCTATGTGGTGCCCAACCGCTTCCCGCAGGGCGAATACCTGCTGATGTTCGATCCGCTCGACGGCTCGTCGAACATCGACGTGAACGTGTCCATCGGCACCATCTTCTCGGTGCTCAAGAAGGGCAACGACGACCCCGACACCATCGAGCCGGTCAGCGAGCAGGATTTCCTGCAACCCGGCACCCAGCAGGTGGCCGCCGGCTACTGCGTCTACGGCCCGCAGACCACCCTGGTGCTCACCGTGGGCGACGGCGTGGCCATGTTCACTCTCGACCGCGAACAGGGCTCGTTCGTACTCACCCGGGAGAACGTTCAGATTCCGGCCGACACCAAGGAATTTGCCGTCAACATGAGCAACATGCGTCACTGGGCCGAACCCGTGAAGCGCTATGTGGACGAATGCCTGGCCGGCAAGGAAGGGCCTCGCGGCAAGGACTTCAACATGCGCTGGGTGGCCAGCATGGTCGCCGACGTGCACCGCATCCTCACCCGCGGCGGCGTCTTCCTGTACCCCTGGGACAAGCGCGAACCCGAGAAGCCAGGCAAGCTGCGCCTGATGTACGAAGCCAACCCCATGAGCTGGCTGGTCGAACAGGCGGGCGGCGCCGCCACCAACGGCCACCAGCGCATCCTCGACATCCAGCCGACCAAGCTGCACGAACGCGTCAGCGTGATGTTGGGCTCAAAGAACGAAGTCGACCGCCTGACCAGCTACCACAGCACGCTATAATCTTGGGCTACAAGCCGGTGTAGCTCAGTCGGTAGAGCAGCTCATTCGTAATGAGAAGGTCGGGTGTTCGATTCATCTCTCCGGCACCACTCTTAAAAAGCCCCTCGCTGTCATGGTGAGGGGCTTTTTCTATGTAGCTTGTGCGTAACCTCAAGAAATTATGAGGCACGGTACGCGCTCGCGCAATGTCTTTGCCGACAAGTAGCCGTGCTTCCCCCAACACCCGTCACACCATTTTCTTCGCTCATAATGAGCAGCCGCAGGGCATTTCACTCACTTCAAGGGAATTCGAAAATGGCAGAAAAAATGTCGGTTAGTGGTCCAGTTACCGTGCGCTCCGATAGCAAAGAACGGGTGGCATACGATCTGATGAACCTCATTGCTGGTTATGAACACTCCCCAAACATGCACGACCGCAACTACTGGTTAACGCTGTATCGCCAGTGCCAAAAAGCGGCTGACGGTCACTCATTGAAATCTGTCATCACGCAAGACTGACAGCTGATTTCGGACTTTTAACACCCCGGTGCAGCGCAGACAGCGCTTCATCGGGGTGTTTTCCTTGGTACTGAGAATATCTCTTGCTCTATTGAAAAATCCCGTGAGTTGCGACAGTCGCTCACGGTAACGACAATAGCTGGTCAATTCTGCTTGCAGCGAATGCCAGGCCCTCGGGGGCTATGTGTGCGTACCGCTCCACCATTGATTGCGTTTTCCAGCCCCCAAGCCGCTGAAGTTCGTGGGTTGGTGTTCCTGCCTCGCGGTGCCAGGACGCAAATGTGTGCCGGAGGTCATGCCAGCGGAAATCGACAATCTCAGCCCGCTCCAACGCTTTACGCCACGCCTTGGTGTTGACCTGAACAATAGGATTTCCCTCATAGGTAAATACATGCGTCGGGTGATGACCCTTTCGCTTGAGTAAAACTGCCATTGCGGCTTCATTCAATGGGACTGCATGAGCGCTTCCATTTTTGTGCTGATCAGCCCCCACCCAAAGATGGCGCCGCTCCAGGCTGATTTGGCGCCAATGCAGGCGGGTCACATTCGCCTGCCGCAAACCTGTAGCCACCGAAAACTGAGCCATATCTGCCAAGTGCTCGGGCAACTCAGCCAGCAAGCGTGTGAACTCTTCCCGCGTCAAAGAACGCAACCGACCGCCACTGTCTCGCATCATGCCGACCTTGGGTACACGGTCGAGCCACTCCCATTCATTGCACGCACGACGCAAGATTGTCCGAACCAGCGCCATGTAGCGATTGGCTGTCGCGGGTGCCATGCCCTTTGCCCGAACTGCTCTGACCTGGTCAAGAAGAGCCCGATTGATATCGACCAGGTCTTTCCCCCCTAGATGAGGGTGGAACCAGCGCAGCATCGACTTGTCCCATTCGTGGGTGCGCTTATGACTGGTCTCCTCCAAGAACTTCGTCGCTGCTTCGTCCCACGTCCGGCGAGGCTTCACGCCCAGCTTGTCTTGCTCCCATCGCTCCCCCTGCAGCTTGTCGTGGTACTGCTGCGCCTGGCGCTTGTTGGCAGTGCCAGTGCTTTGCATCAAGGCTTTCAGCTCCCCCTTGATCGGTGAAAACTTGACCCAGTAGTACGGCGAATCTTTGCGCTTGTAGAGGGTCATGACAACGCCCCGTTGAGCTGGTGATCCAGCATCATCGGATCTTGCCGAACGTGGTAGCTGTACGGCTCAATGCGCGTCGGGATGCCCGGTCGAATGAGTTGTTTGACTACCTCGGCATAGTCGCCACCAACCACGGCCAACATCAGGTTGACGATCTTGCCGCAGTGCAATTTGGCGTTTTCGACAGCACGGTCGTAGGCGATCTGCGCTGCCTTGGCTACCGTCTTGATGGTGGACTGCAATTCGTTGAGTACCACGAGGCAGGGGTAAGCGCCTGCGAGGTACTGCCCAGGACGAGTGAGGATGTCGTAAGGGATGTGACGATCTTGCGCACGCCATTCGACTTCTATGCGCGTCCACGAGCTCGCTGGATCGCCGAGTTGCTTTCCCTTCTCATAGCACCGTGCGTATTTGCCGCTGGCCCTCGAACCGATGCCGACTGTTCGTCCCTTTGTAGAGTCCTCACCATCGAGCCAATCCCCGAAGCATTCGGCACGCGGCTTGCGCCCACCAGCGTTGAAGCCATCGTTCTGATACTGCTCGACCGCCCAGGCGATGCTTACCAGCCTGCCCTCGTAGTCGTCATACGCGACGTCGGCACGTTTGATAGATGCCCGATGCTGCTCCAACCAGGACTGCAATGCCGGCCAGTCCTTGACCATTGAGCAGCCCTGCCCCATCAGCGAAAAGAACACCCGCCCGCGCTGACTTTCCCCACCCCAGGCCACCACACCCACCCCGTCGCCGATGCGCGCGGAATACCGAAAGCCGAACAGGCCTCTACGGTATTCGATGGTCTCGATTGCCAGGAACTGCTGCATCTGTTCCAGGACCCAGGTGTAGGACTTTTCATCGGGTGGGACGACCGAGAATGCGAGCGCATCGAGGAAGGCCACGTTCGCGGGTGCAGCGTCAACGGCATCAAGGTGTCGGGTGACGCGAACGCCCGATGGTCCACCGGCTTCAAGCTCTACCCGTTCACCGGTCCCGTAAATTTCACCGCTATCGACCGGATGCCTCTCGGCAACTTTCTTTCTCCCCGTGGTTACTACACGGGGCGCAACGCGCGACGCAGCAGCGGTCCCGCTCGTGCGAGCATCCGCTTCGCCCGGCTGGCCCGCCGCAGCGTCGCCATCTGAACATTCATCAATGGATTGTGTGGAAAACATGCGAACTCCGAAGATGGGGTTCGCTTGGGTGCATCCATGCAGCAGCGAACCCGGTTGAAGGGATTCGCAAACGCATAAGTAGCTAATCGTCGGCCTCAGGCATTTGTGCCACACGAGGAAGTTGTCGCGACGGGGCGTTTTGTGACCAGGACGCCAGACCCGTTATTTGCTACGTGGATGCTACGCGAACCACTCAAAGATGGTCAATCAGGTGTTGTCAAATCACGTCGGGACCGCGTCTGAATCACCTGGATCAACGTCTTCCGGTCCACGGAAGGAGTACGTCACACGCCGGGCTTCGGTGTCGTAGCTCACGACAACCTTGAAGCGAGGACCGATCAGGCGCAGCAGCATCGGATCATCCGAAAGCTGATCGGCAATGCCCATCACATACGGCTTTGCCCGATGAGGTGTGAGTGGAATCGAAGCCTTCTTTTTCATCTCACACACCCCGCGCCATCGATGCAGCGACCAGGTGCACGAAGCACTTTTTGTCGATCAAGGCGCGCAGCCACCGCCCGGACTCGCCACGTTTTCTCCACGCGTCCAGCACCCGAGAACGCTTCCACCGTAGTAGCCGCAGCGCTTCGCTTCATGGGGGCCACAGCCCCCATCCCCCCTATGCAAATCGCCATGCAAACATGTTTGATCATGCGTAACTCCATCGTTGCCAAGTGACAGCAAAAACGAGTCACGCGCTAGAGCCTCCGCTAGGAGGACCGCCGGGAGAGCCCTTCGTAATGAGAAGGTCGGGTGTTCGATTCATCTCTCCGGCACCACATAGAAACCCCGCACGCTGTCATGGTGTGCGGGGTTTTTCTTTTCGTGCTGCAGGTACGCGATTGGCAGGCAAATCGCGTCAAACCCGTTGTGTTTCCCCGGGTTGGGCGATCACCACGATGGGGGTGTTTTCAGGGCCAAAACACACGCTGTGTTCGGAGCAGGCCTCGCAGGTGGGCGAGCGGCAGATCGACAACTCTTCGCGCAGGCAGAGCTGCTTGTAGAGGAACTTCTTCCACCGCATGTGCTGCGTGTTGCGGGCCGCCAGGGCCGGGAACCAGTGGGCGATCAGCTGCGACAGGGCCTCGCGCGAGGGCAGGCCCATGTCCTGCCACAGGTGCCCATCGCCCAGCGTGGCACAGGCCATGGCCCACGACACCTGGCGCAGTTCGTCGGCCGGGCCCGCCGCCATGTCGGCGTGCTCCAGCAGCAGGCTCAAGACATCGTCGACCTCATCGCGCCGGCGTTGCATGCGCTCGGCCAATGCGCGCCAGTCGGGTCGGGGAGTGGCCAGCTCGGGCATGGGGGTTCAGGCCGGTGCGGCGGCGTGCGTGTAGCACTTCTTCGGGCAGATCTTCGAGCAGGCGGTGCAGCCGATGCACAGCTCCTGGTGCGCGATCGTCATGACCTTCTTTTCGTATTCCTCGTCGTCGTCATCGTCGTCGAGGTTGACCGAGATGCGCTCGCCTTCGTCGGTCAGGCCCACGAGTTCGAGCACGCCGCGCGGGCAGACCTTGAAGCAGCGACCGCAGCCGATGCATTTTTCTTCGTCCAGGGCGGCGACAAAGGACGGCGTCCAGGTGGCGCCGCTGGGCAGGGTGACGCTGAAATGTTCGCTCATGCGGTTCTCCTTCAGCTTTCAGCGGCCGCGGCAACGGCCTTGCGCAGGTCCATCAGCAGGGCGTGCGTATCGTGAGCGCGCTGTGCCACCGAGAGGATGTTTTCCCAGTTGGTGGGCAGCTCCTCGGACAGGTCGTGCAGGTCCATCTTGGCTTGCGTGGCCTGCGCGTTGGCCTTCTTCAGGCGCGCCTTGAGTTCGTCGGCTTCGGTGCTCATGGTCAGGCTCCGTACTGGGCGACTGCGGGAAACTCGCGGATCATCGCGACGGCTTCGGTCAGAAACTTGCTGCCGGCGTCGGACAGTTTGGCCAGCGACGGGAAACCGAAGCGGTGCACGTCGCGCAGCTGCTTGTTGACCACCACCAGGCGGCCGGCGATCAGCACCATGCGGCCAAAACCTTCGTGGCTCATCTTCATCATGGGCGAGACCATCTGGCCGGTTTCGCGCTCGATCGCAACCGCGATCGCGTTGTAGAAAATCTCCAGGTGCCACAGGGTCTCGGGGTCCGGGTCGCCGAGGATGGGCAGGGCGCGGCGCTCTTCGGCGGTGTGGATGAAGGGCTTGAGCAGCTGCAGGTCGGTCTTGCCTTCCCAGCTGCCGTGCGTGTCCTGCGCGCGCATCTGCTTGATCAGCTGCTGCACGAAGGGCGTGGAGAGAAAGGCCTCGTCGCTCTCGGGCGCGAGTTCGGGGGTGGCGGTGGCGTTCATGGGGTGACCTCGTCGTCTTCAAAATCGAATGCGCGTTCGCTGTCCTTGGCCATGGCCTTGCGCAGCCAGGGCGGCGGTGTGCCTTGCAGCACGACCTGCAGCTTGTCCAGAATCTCGGCGATGCTCTCGGGTTGCGGCACCTTGATCGGGTGGATCTTCATGGCCACGACGCGCGCCGCGCCCGAGCCGCCGATGGCGGCCACGTAGAGGATCGCGCAGTCCTTGATGGCTTCGAGCTTGGGCGCGAGCTTGTCCTCGTCGCCATCTTCTTCGAGCTTGTCGCCGAACTCGAAGCTCTCGACGAAGTGGTGGCCGGCGGCTGATATCTCGTAGACATCGATGCTCTTGGCCCAGCCGAAGTGCGCGTCCACGCGCTCCTTGTCCTGGGTGGCGAAGGCGATCTTCATGACGTTTCTCCTTGTGATGACAGAGGTTCCGGAATGCAGTCAGCCGCCCAGAGCACCCGTGGAACCGGCTTTGCCGGGCCACTGGGTGCGTCCCCCTGCAAGGGGGAAGACGCGAAGCGGCGCAGGGGGTTTTTCATGCTTCAGGCGCTGGCAGCTGCCAGCGGGGTGGGTGGGAGGGGCTCGTGGTGGTCCGTGCGCCTGGTGGCGAGCTGCGCTTCGGGCGTGAGCGGCCAGTCGCCCGCGTGGTGGTGGGCGATGCGCTCGATCATCAGGTTGGCGATTTCAAAGATCAGGTTCATGGTGCCGCGGTAGCCCACCGACACCTTGTGCGCGTTGCCGATGCGGTCGAACACCGGAAATCCCACGCGCAACAGCGGCTTGTTCAGGCGCTCGGCGGCCTGCCGGCCGTGCGAGTGCGTGACCAGCAGGTCGCAGTCCTTGCCCGCGGTCTCCAGGTCTTCCAGGTCACCGAGCAGCACCTGCTCGGCCGGCAGCAGCTCGTGGGCTTTGGATTGCGTGGTGCTGATGCAGCACTTCAGCTCGGCACCCATCTCGTGCAGCAGGCCGCCCAGGGCCAGCATCAGGTCGGGCTCGGCGGCGATGGCGACCTTCATGCCACCGGTGTAGAAATGGCCGTCGAGCATGGCGTCGAGCAACTGGCTGCGCTGGCGCCGGTACTTGGCCGGAACGGGTTTGCCCGAGAGCAACGAGAGGCGCTGCAGGAAGCGGTCGTTGCTGGCCAGGCCGGTCAGCCGCTCGAAGATCTCCAATGGCGTGCCGGCAATGGCCTCCAGCGCCTCGGCACCTTCGCGCGTCTGCTCGCCGATGCCCAGCGTGAAAGCCGAGGCGCCCGCGGCGCGGATCTGCTCCAGCGTCGTACCGCCCAGCGTGGTGCCGCGCCAGTCGGGCGCGATGTGACCGTCGAGCGAGCCCGAGACGTCGGGCAACACGATGGGATTCAGGCCAAACGCCTGGATGGTCTCGCGCAGCTCGTCGATGTCACTCGGCGTGAGGTGACTGCCGGGCAACAGCGTGACCTGGTCGGCCACCACCGGCAGCGGTTTCACCTGCGACTTCACGATGGCGGTGATGGCGTGTTTGAAACCGTCTTCGAACGCACCCACGTAGTCGGGCGTGGACACGTAGATGATCTCGGTGTCGGCCAGCTCGGGGTGGCGCTTGCGCGCGGTGACGAGGTAGCCGTCGACGTCGTCGCCCTTGGTTTCGGTCAGGCCGGTGGAGCAGATCGCGATCACCTTGGGCGCCGCGCGCTTGCGGATGTTGAGCAGCGCCGCCTCGATGTTTTCGTAGCCGCCGAGGATGGTGGTCACCTCGTTCATGGCCGTGGTCTGCAGCGGGATCGCTTCCTTGAAGTGGCGCACCAGCAGCACCAGACCGAAGGAGGTGCACCCCTGCGAGCCGTGCATCACCGGCATGCAGGCGTCCAGCCCGAGGAATGCAAAGCTCGCGCCCAGCGGCTGGCTCATCTTGAGCGGGTTGACGGTGCAGGCTTTCTTGGATTCGACGACGCGGGCCATGGTGGTTTCCTCAGAGTGGCGTCAGACCGGGATTTCTTCGGGCTCCAGGCCCATGGCGTTCGCGGCCACCGCGCTGAGGTGGTCGGTTGACGAGGCCGTCACGGTGGGCGTGACCGCGCCCAGGGTTTCGCCGTCGTCGCCCCAGGGTGCGGGAATGCGCACCTGCTGCCACACTGGGTTGAAGATCGCACGATCGATCTCGTGCACCAGCTCGACCATGCCTTCGTAACCGCCGTAGGGGTGGTGGCGTTCCTGGTTGATGTCGAGCCAGGGCATGCGCGCCTTGAGCGCCACGAACTGCGAGCGGCCGCCGCTGAGCATGATGTCGGCGCGCGCTTCTTTCAGCATCGCGTACATCTCGCGCGGCGTCATGTCGTCGATCATGTGGGCGTCGGCGCCCTCGCCCATGATCTCCTTGATCTTTTCCTTGTCTTCCTTGGTGCTCTTCTTGACGCTGGTGCCGACGATTTCCATGCCGCCTTCCTGCAGCGCCGCCACCACCGACCAGGACTTCACGCCGCCCGTGATCAGCAGCACACGCTTGCCCTGCAGGCGCTTCTTGTATTCGGCGATGCGCTTGTAGGCGCGCGCTTCTTCGACCTCGATCAGGCGCTCGGTGCGTTCGATGAGTTCGGCGTCGGCGCCCTGCTTCACCAGCAGGCTGGCGATCTGGCGCAGGGTCTCGCTCATGTCGCTGATGCCGTAGAACGAACCTTCGAAATACGGGATGCCGTAGCGCTGCTCCATCTTGGTCGCGATGTTGATCATCGACTTGGAGCAGACCATCATGTTCACCTTGGCGCGGTGGGCGCTGGCGATCTCGTTGTAGCGACCGTCACCCGAGATGCACGAGAGGATGCGGATGCCCAGGGCGTCAAGCAGCGGCTTGACCTGCCAGAGCTCCCCGACCAGGTTGTATTCGCCAATGATGTTGATGTCGTAGGCGGTGGTGAACTCGGGTTCGACGGTGCCGATCACGTAGTCCAGCAGGGCCTCGGCGCCGAGCTTGTTGCCCAGGTTCTTGGGGCCGGCGAAGCCGGGTGCGTTGACCGGGATCACCGGCTTGCCGAACTTCTCTGCGGCGCGCTTGCAGACGGCTTCGATGTCGTCACCGGTCAGCGCGGTGACGCAGGTCTGGTAGACGAAGACCGCGGGCGGATCGTACTTTTCGATGATCTCGCGGATGGACTTGAAGAGGCGCTTTTCACCGCCGTAGATCACGTCGAGTTCGTTGATGTCGGTGGTGAAGCCGCTGCGGTAAATGGTGGAGCCCGACGAGGCGCTGTGGCGGTTGTCCCAGGAGTTGCCTTCGCAGGCGATGGGGCCGTGCACCAGGTGGGCCACGTCGACCACGGGCTGCAGCGCGATCTTGGCGCCGTCGAAGGCGCAACCGCCCGCGGCCGCGCCGGGTGAGAGCTGCTTGGTGCAACCCTTCTTGCGCTCCTTCTCGCTCTTGCCCTGGTTGATGTCGCAGCCGGGTTCCTCGAACACTTCAGCGATCTTGGCCTTGAGCGATACAGACATGGCGGACTCCAGACAATGCAGAGGGTGGTTGTGAGCCTCTTTGCAAGTTGGGTGCCAGGCCTTTTTCAGCCGATTCAGGCCCTTTTTCGCTGAGCTGTGGCGGGTTTGAAGGGAATGTCGCGGTGGCTTTCCGACACCTGGCTTTCAGGGCCCGCCATCGCCGCACGAAGGGCAGCCAACCCAAGGGCACCGCCGGGCCGGCTTCGCCAGACGGCCAGTGCCGCCCCCACGGGGGGTGACGCGCAGCGGCGCAGGGGGGGCCTTACTTCTGCATGGGCAGCTTGGCGCCGCTGCGGTGCAGCTCGATCCAGCGTTCCAGCTCGGCCACATGCTGGGCCTCTTCTTCCACAAACTCTTTGGCCAGCACCTTGATCTCGGGGTCGGTGGTGGTCTGCAGCACGTTGTCGTAAAAAGCCAGGCCGGCGCTTTCGGCGTCGAGCGCCACCTGCAGGGCCTGCTCGATGCCGATGAACGGATCGGCGGCCCAGATCGCAGCAGCCTCGGGGCTTTCGATGTCGGGCCACTGGTAGTCGGCCTCGGCCAGCGTCGGCAGGTTGCGGTAGCCGGCGCGCTCGCGCGCGTCGCCCAGGTGCAAGAGCGAGTAGTCCGCGAGCTGACGGAACAGCTGGGCCACCTCGGTGTTGCCGGCCGTGCGCATGGCGTCAGCGAGCTGACCGAAACGCAGCGCGGCTTCGTTCTCCAGCTGGATGGTGTGGGCCAGAAATTCTTCTACGGAGTCCATGTCAATCTTCCTTCGGTCAAAAATCCAGTTCGAACCAGGCCGGCTCTTTCTGGCGCAGCTTGGCGATCAGTTCCAGCGTGGCCGGCACCAGGGCGTGGATGCCATACCAGACCTCTTCGCGCCGCGGCTGGCCGTCGCTCTCCAGCAGGCCCTGCAGCCGGCCCCAGCCGTGCCAGTCGAGCTGGACCAGGCGCAGGCGCAGCGGCTCGGGCCAGTGCGCCAGGGTCTGCGCCATGCGCAGCAAATGCATCTCCACACAGGCCAGGGTGTTGGCGCTGGCGAAGAGCTCCTCTTCGCCCTGCAGCTCGGCGAGCAGGCGCGCCATGACCTCGCCGCTGTTCTGCAGGATCAGGTACTGCATGCGGGCGATCATGGTGTGCTCACCGGGTCGAGTCCACGGAACATCGCGCAGCGCAAAAACACCTCGCGGCTCGCGCCGACCTGCTTGTGCCGGCAGTACTTGGCGACCAGCTTGGCCAGACCCTTGATGTCACGCCCGGTCGCGGCCGGGAACAGATCGGCCAGCATCTGCGGCGTGCCGGGCGCCAGCGCCAGCGCGAATTGCTCGCCCATCACGCCCCAGATCCGCGCACGCGCAGCGGCATCGGGCGCGTGGTAGCGGATCAGCGCGATGCAGCGTGAGACGATGGCCTCGTCGATGTCGTCGACGCGGTTGGTGGTCAGGAACAGCAGGCCGTTGAAGTACTCCAGCACGCGCAGGAAGACACCGACCACGGCGTTCATGGTCAGGTTGTCGTCGCGCTTCTTGATATAGACGTCGGCCTCGTCGATCAGCAGCACCGCCCCCCAGCGCTGGGCGCGCTGCAGCACGTCTTTCAGCGCCGTCTCCATGGTGGCAACGTTCAGGCCCAGCTGACCCGAGTGCACGCGGTAGAGCGGGCGCTGGATGATCTCGGCATACACCTCGGCGGTGAGCGTCTTGCCGACGCCGGGCGGGCCGGCGCAGAGCACCGTGGTGCCGCCGGACTTGCCAGCGATGATGTCGTCCATCAACACGTCCATCTCGGCGGTCAGGATGTCGATCAGGTCGGTCTGCTCGGGCGGCAGCACCAGCAGCTGCTTGAGCTGGGGCTGGTAGGCATAGGGTTCGAGGTCGTCCACGTGCACCCACACATGGTGGTGCAGCTCCAGGTGGAACATCAGGATCAGCGGGTGTACCGGCAACTGGCGGAACAGGCTCGGCCGATCTTTCAACGCGGCCTTCAGGGCCAGCACGTCCTGCTCGGCGTCGTACTGGCTGCTCTTGGCGGCCTTGTTCAGGTAGTTGGTGAGCAGCTCGCCGGGGGTTTCCAGACTGGTGTCGCGCTGCTGCAGCACGGCCTCGTCGTTGACCAGGCGCGCCGCTTCGCCCTGGGCCGAGAGGATCACGATGTCCTTGCGCAGCCAGTCGCTGTCGCGGTGGGTGGCGCTCGGGTCGGGTGCGTGAAAGGCCAGCCCGCGGCCGAGGAACTGGGCACCGCTCTGCGCACGCCAGTCGAAGTAGGTGGCCACCGACGTTTCGTACGCGCGCAGCAGTTCGGGCGTCTCGCGCACCAGGCCGCGCGCGAGCAGCAGCTCGGCCACGCTGCGGCCGATCACGTCGTTGCCCGAGAGACGCAGGGTCTGGTTGAGCAGGCCACCCTTGGCGTTGGCCTTGAGGTCGATGTAGACCTTGCCGGTTTCGTCGTTCGAGGGCGGCGTGTAGTCGATGCGCGTCGGGCACCAGGCCAGCGGCACGCCATCGGTGTCGGCGCTGAACAGCCAGCCGTGGGTGCTGCCCTCGGCCAGGTAGGCCACCAGAGCGGGCACCACGTCTTCCAGCGTGTCTGCGGTGAAGCGCTGGGCGCCGGGCACACCGAGCAGGTCGCGCAGCGAACGCAGCTGCACGGCGCGGCGCTGCTGGGCCGGGCCGCCCGCGTCCCAGAGCTGGTCGAGCCGGTCCAGCACCGGCGCACTGAGCAGGCGCAGCCGGGTCTCGGCGTGCTGCCCGAAACGCAGCTGGTCCGTCAGGCCGGCGAGCTCGGGGAATTCCTCCGCCAGGGTCTGGGCATGGGTGCGTTCGATGCGCAGCTTCATGGCCGTGGATGGGTGGGGATCAGTTGTCGTCGGCCAGCACTTCCAGCGCCACCAGCTGTTCGTACAGGGCGCGCCGCGCGTGCCAGTTGTCTTTGCCGGCGATGCGCGGGTCGGCTCCTTCAAACGCGCCGATGGCGTCGCGGTCGCCGCGGTAGACACAGGTGAGTCCGCCGCGTGCGGCCAGCGCGGCCTCCAGCGCCGCGGCCTCGCTCACCGGCTCGGCGCTCAGCACGCCGCTGCCGAGCAGGTGGTCAGCGCGGTACAGGGCCGTGTCCCAGCCGTGGCTGTCGCCGAGCGCGCAGATGGCCGGGTAGCGTTCGCGCGCCAGCGCATCCACCTCGGCGTGGCCGATGTCTTCGAGCAGGCCGCGCGCGGTCAGCTGGTCGTGGATCTCCCAGGGCTCCAGCGGATCACCGGCCGCGACCTTGCGCGCGAAGTCGGCCTCGTCGTAGGCGAACCAGGCGCGCGGGGCGGCTTGTTCGGGCACTTCCACCACATAGATCATGGTTTTCTCCGTGGGCCGCAGCCGGTTTTCAACGCCAATTCACCTTTACCAGTCACCGGAGCGCGGCCCCTATGTCTGAGGGGGCGTACCCCAGGGCACCGCCGGGCCGGCTCCGCCGGACGGCCAGTGCCGCCCCCTTGAGGGGGTCGCGCGCAGCGCGGCAGGGGTGGGCCATGTCACTCCACGCCTTCGGCGGCGGACTTCGCCCAGACCGCCTTGCGCAGGCGCTGGGTGATGCCGGCCGGACTGGCGTCAAACTGCCGCTGCGCAATCGAAAGAGCGCCCTGGGCCACAGCGGCTTCGGGCAGGGTCAGGGGCAGGCGACCGGCCACATGGGTGGCACCGGGCACCGCCTTGGCGATCGCCTGGCGGTTCGGGTGTTCGTCCATGGCGATCAGGTTGTCCGCCTCGCGCACACCACCCAGACACACCCAGCCGTCGATCACTTCAACCTTGCGGCCGTCCTGCGTGGTCTTGATGTAGACCGCCTCAAGGGCCGTGCTTCCCGAATCATCGAGAGCCGGTGCTGTGGGGGTGGCGGGCGTGTTCATGATCAGAACTTCACGACGATGTCTTCGTTGCGCACGATGAACTGGCAGGCCAGACGCCATGGGGGCGGCAGGTCCTTGGTCTCGGCGTCGGCGATCTGCTGCGCCGTGATCTTGCCGGCCAGCTTCAACACCGTCTTCTCTTTTTCGGTCAGCGCCACACCGTGCGGCGTGTTGCCCGAGAGCACGGTCACCTGCAGCTGGCAGGAGCCGCACTCGCCGTTTTCGCACTCGAAATCCAGCGGAATGTTGTTGGCCTTCGCCACCGCCAGCAAGGTCTTGGTGTCACCCGCGATGGCATAGACCGTGAGGTCCTTCTTCATGCGCGGAGAACTGAATGTCACGTTGGCCATAAAGCACCTCAAAAAATGAAATATCCCCGCACTCCAACCGAGCCACCGGGGAAAGGGAAGTCCACCCCAGGTCGCCGCGGAACCGGCTTTGCCGGGCCGCCAGCGGCGCCCCCTGAGGGGGAGCGCCGCCAGGCGCGCAGGGGGGAGCCTTACCTGATGATGTCGTAGCTGTAGTCCGTCTTGCCCGGAACAATCGTGTTGGCATCCAGCGTCTCGAAGAACTCGTCGAGCAGGGTGACCAGCACGCGCATGCCGCCTTCGTAGCCCCAGGTGGGGAAACGGTGGTAGTGGTGGCGATCGAAGATCGGGAACACCATGCGCACCAGCGGGGTCTTGGTATCGCGCTCCAGGTACTTGCCGTAGGTGTTGCCGATCAGGAAGTCCACCGGCTCGGTGAACAGCAGCGAACGCAGGTGCCACAGATCGCGCTTGGGGTAGACCTTGCAGCCGGCGCCGTAGGGCGACGAGTCGAACAGTTTCTGCACCTTGGCGGCCCAGGTTTCGGTGCCGTTGGTGGCCAGCACGTGCGAAGGTTCGGCACCGAGTTCCAGCAGGAACTGGGCGTAGCCGAGCATCTGGTCCGGGTCGCCGTAGAGGGCGTAGCGCTTGCCGTGCAGGTGGGCCTGGCTGTCGGCCATGGCGTCGACCAGTTCGCCGCGTTCTTTTTCCAGCTCGGCCGGGATCGGCTTGCCGGTCAGGCGCGAGATTTCCATCAGGAACTGGTCGGTGCCGGCGACGCCGATCGGGGCGTTCAGCGTGACCACTTCCTGGCCGTGTTCGGCGATGAACTTGCTGGTCTTCTCGCAGCAGAATTCCTGGAACACGATGGTGGCCTTGGCGTGCAGCGCGGCAACCACTTCTTCTTTCGAGGTGCCACCGGCGTACATGCGGAACTCGCCATCGGTGGGCGTGTTCCAGTTGCCGGACGGGTCACAGATGATGTTCACCTGCACACCGAACAGATCGAAGATGCGGCGGATTTCCTTCATGTTGCCGACGACGTAACCGTCGAAGCCACCGATGAAGTTGATGCTGTCGTTGGGTACGCGCACCAGGGGTTCGGTGGTCTTGGCCTTGCCGTCCCAGAAGTGGCGCAGGATGCCCAGCAGCGCGTTGTCGTAGCCGGTGATGTGGCTGCCGACGAAGGCCGGGGTGTGGGCAAAGGGCACGTCGAACTCGTCGGGCACGCTGCCTTTCTGCTTGCTGGTCTTGATGAAGGCGTCGACGTCGTCACCGATCACTTCGGCCATGCAGGTGGTCGAGACGGCGATCATGTCGGGCTTGTACAGGCTGTAGGCGTTGGCCAGGCCGTCGACCATGTTGTTCAGGCCACCGAACACGGCGGCGTCTTCCGTCATCGAAGAGCTCACGCAGGACGTGGGTTCCTTGAAGTGACGGCTGAAGTGCGAACGGTAGTAGGCCACGCAGCCCTGGCTGCCGTGCACGAAGCTCAGCGTCTTCTGGAAACCGTTGGCGACGTAGACGGCGCCCAGCGGCTGGCAGGCCTTGGCCGGGTTCACCGACAGGGAATCGCGGGCGAAGTTCTTCTGCTTGTAGTCTTCGGTCTTGGTCCACTCGACGATCTGCTTGATCGATTCGTCGCTGTGGTTGAACTCGAATTCCGCCTTCTTGTTGCGGAAGATGTCCTGGTACTCGGGCTCACGGAACAGCAGTTCGTGGTCGAGGATCTTGTCGGCTGATTGGGGCATGGTGCTCTCCAGAGGATGTTGAGAATTCAAGGAGCGGGCGACCGGCACAAGCCAGGCCGCCCACGGTCTTTAGGCTGCTTTTTTCCAGGGAGCCTTGGTCAGGCCCCAGATCGGAGAGCTGATCGCCATGTCCATGTCACGGGCGAAGATGGCAAAGCCGTCGTAGCCGTGGTAGGGGCCGGAGTAGTCCCAGCTGTGCATCTGGCGGAACGGCACGCCCATCTTCTGGAACACGTACTTTTCCTTGATGCCGGAGCCGACCAGGTCGGGCTGCACCTGCTCGACGAACTTCTCGAACTCGTAGCCGGTCACGTCGTCATAGATCAGCGTGCCGTCTTTCACGTAGTGCGTGGTGCGCTGGTAGTCGTCGCCGTGGCCGAATTCGTAGCCGGTGCCGACCACGTCCATGCCCAGGTCTTCGTAGGCGCCGATCACGTGGCGCGGACGCAGACCGCCCACGAACAGCATGACCTTCTTGCCCTGCAGGCGCGGCTTGAACTTGTCGATCACGGCCTGCATCAGCGGCTTGTACTTGGCGATGACCTCTTCGGCCTTGGCCTTGATGCTGTCGTCGAAGTGGCTGGCAATTTCGCGCAGGCTCTTCTCGATCATGGTCGGGCCGAAGAAGTTGTATTCCACCCATGGAATGCCGTACTTCTCTTCCATGTGCCGGCTGATGTAGTTCATCGAGCGGTAGCAGTGCAACACGTTGAGCTTGGCCTTGGGCGTGTTCTCGATCTCGGCGATGGTGCCGTCGCCGGACCACTGGGAGATCACGCGCAGACCCATTTCTTCGAGCAGGATGCGGCTGGACCAGGCGTCGCCACCGATGTTGTAGTCGCCGATGATGGCCACGTCGTAGGGCGTGGAGACGAACTCGGGGCGCTTGTTCGGATCGGTGCGGTCGAACACCCAGTCGCGGATCGCGTCGTTGGCCAGGTGGTGGCCGAGCGACTGGCTCACGCCGCGGAAACCTTCGCAGCGCACGGGCACGATGGTCTTGCCTTCGTATTCCTTGCTCTTCTTCTTCGACACGGCTTCGATGTCGTCGCCGATCAGGCCGATCGGGCACTCGGACTGGATAGAGATGCCCTTGTTCAGCGGGAACAGCTCTTGAATCTCATCGATGATCTTGTCCAGTTTCTTGTCGCCACCGAACACGATGTCCTTTTCCTGGAAATCGGAGGTGAACTGCATCGTGACGAAGGTGTCGATGCCGGTGGTGCCGATGTAGTAGTTGCGGCGCGCGGCCCAGGAGTACTGGCCACAACCCACGGGACCGTGGCTGATGTGGATCATGTCCTTGATGGGGCCCCACACCACGCCCTTGGAACCGGCGTAGGCACAACCGCGGATGGTCATGACGCCCGGCAGGGACTTGATGTTGGATTTGACGCCGCAGTCCGGCTTGCCTTCTTCGAACGAGCCCAGGTGCTTCGCCCTGCGCTTGGCCATCTTTTCGGGATAGGCCTTCAGCACTTCATCGATCAAGGCTTTGTTCGTGGCCTTGCGGTCTTCAACTGTGGCAGTCATGGGTAACTCCGATGGATATTTGGTTTGCTTGGGTGATCAAGACCGACCCGCCGGCACAAGCCAGGCGGATCGGACTTGCGGGGCCGTTCAGGCGGCGGCCAGGGCGGCGGCGGCCGCAGCGGCCTTGCCGACTTCGGACTCGTCGATCTGCTGCATGATCCCGAACTCCATCAGCATGTCTTCCAGCTGGTCCATCGTGATGGGGGTGGGGATGGTGCCGTTGCCAGCGTTGTTGTGGATCTTCGAAGCCAGGGTGCGGTACTCGGCGGCCTGCTTGGAATCGGGTGCGTACTCGATCACGGTCATGCGACGCAGCTCGGCGTGTTGCACGATGTTGTCGCGCGGCACGAAGTGGATCAGCTTGCTGCCCAGCATGCCGGCGAGGGCGTCGGCCAATTCGAGTTCCTTGTCGGTCTGGCGCTCGTTGCAGACCAGGCCACCCAGACGCACACCACCCGAGTTGGCGTACTTCAGAATGCCCTTGGAGATGTTGTTGGCCGCGTACATGGCCATCATCTCGCCCGACATCACGATGTAGATCTCTTGCGCCTTGTTTTCGCGGATGGGCATGGCGAAACCGCCGCACACCACGTCACCCAGCACGTCGTAGGACACGTAGTCCACGCCGTCGTAGGCGCCGTTTTCTTCCAGGAAGTTGATCGAGGTGATCACGCCGCGGCCAGCGCAGCCGACGCCTGGCTCAGGGCCACCGGACTCCACGCAGCGGATGTCCTTGTAGCCGATCTTCATCACGTCTTCGAGCTCCAGGTCCTCCACCGAACCGGCTTCAGCGGCCAGCGAGAGGATGGTGTCCTGTGCCTTTGCGTGCAGGATCAGGCGGGTCGAGTCGGCCTTGGGGTCGCAGCCGACGATCAGGATTTTCTGGCCGAGGTCGGACAGAGCAGCCAGGGTGTTCTGGGAAGTGGTCGATTTACCGATGCCGCCTTTACCGTAAAAGGCGATTTGCCGAAGTTTGGCCATTGCAGTACTCCATTCAGGAAAGTTAAAGAACCTAAGCAAGCGTTGCCGCGACTTTGGGTCAGCCTTCCGTGCCTGTTGGTCTTATTGCTCTAGGTTCACGTCGGCCGGACTGGTGTCCGCGCAGCCTCCTCTTTGCAGCTTCCGTGCCATGTTGTTTGGCCTCTGTTTTGTCGCTCTTGAAACAGGGCCGCTACAGAGGGAAAAGCGCACTTTTCGGGGCTCGCGACGGGCGCCGAAAGGGCTTTGTCCTGTTCCCGACAAAACGGCGAAATCCGTCGCACACACATCGCGTCGAAGGGTCGCCGCGGCGGCTTTGTGTCGCATTTGATGGCCGCGGGTGGACAAATCCGCCTGGTACGGTCATTGCTCTTTAGAGAGGCATGAACCTGCCCCACGCGCTCACCACCGAACCGGTCGCTCCGCCCTCGCACTTTGAAGCGATCGGTGGCCAGGCGGCGGTGGACCGCCTGGTGAACGCCTTCTACGCGCAGATGGACAGCCGGCCCGATGCCACTGTCATCCGCGCCATGCACGAGCCCGATCTGGGCCACACCAAGGCCGTGCTGCGGCTGTACCTGGCCGAGTGGCTGGGCGGCCCCAAGGACTACACGGCGCAGCGCGGCCACCCGCGCCTGCGCATGCGCCACGCGACTTTCCCCATCGGCGTGCCCGAGCGCGACGCCTGGCTCGCCTGCATGGACGCCGCGATGCAGCAGACCGGCGTGCCGGCGGACCTGCACCGCGTGCTGATGGCGGCCTTCTTCAAGACCGCCGACTGGATGCGCAACACCCCAAACCCCCCGGCAATCCCTGCCACCAACCCGAAGGAAGCTCCATGACCGCCACCCTGGCCACCAAAGAGATCGACGACACCGCGTTCGCCCGCCTGGACGACGAAGGCCGCCTGCTCAACCCCCTGCTCAAGGGCAGCACCAACAAGTTCGGCCGGGTCGGCTTTCGCGGCGAACTCGCGCTGCGTTTTGCGCCCAAGCTGGCCGACGAAGCGCGTCCGCCCGAACTGCTGTGCGGCCAGACCATGGCCGTCGGCACCGTGGGCGAGAAGACCCTGTCCTTCTTCGCCGGCTACCTGCTGAGCTTCGAGTACCTGAAGGACGTGGCCGAGGTGCTGGGCGACACCCTGAGCGCGGGCGGCAAGTACTTCCTGTTCTGCAACAACATCGACCTCTCGAAGAAGTACCAGGTGCCTTACAAGGGCGCGATGTTCTACGTGCTGCCGATCGACGAGGCCACGGTCTACAACGAACTGCTCGACCTGTTCTACCTGGAAAAGGGCGACCTGAAGAAGAAGGACACCGCGGGCAAGCTCGACGCCATCGCCGACGCCGCGCTGAAGTTCGACGTCACCTTCGACACCATCACCTACGACGAAGGCCTGACGCTGATGGGACCGGTTCGCAACCCGAACGAAAACCGCCCCGTCTGATCCGACCTCCTGAGCCGGCCGTGGCAAGCGATGAAGGCTTTGATCAGCCCCAACGCTGGACCAGCACCAACCTGGTGGGGGTGTCCACGGCCTGGCTGGCCAGCACGGGTTTCAACCAGCGTGCGCCCGAGCTGCACATCGCCGGCACGCGCGAGACCCAGCCGGGTCTCTTCGCGCTGCTGGACCGCTGCAACGACCTGACCCAGGCGCGCGAGGTCTTTGTGCACTACCTGTCCATCGCCTTCGGTCTGCAAGCTCCCGAGAAGTCCGCCAACGGCAGCGCGGCATCGGCCGGGCCACGGCGCTGGCGCGGCAGCTGGCGCCGCCTGCTGCAGGGCTGGGGCATGGACGCCAACGGTGTCGCGGGTGCGGTGCTCAAGGGCTGGGTCGAAAGCCGCTTCGGCCTCGTGCCCACGTTCCACAAAGCGCCGCTGGCGCATTTCCCTTCACCGGCCTGGGTGGCCTACCTGGAAGAAAAAACCAGCAGCCGCCACCACAGCAACAACATCCACCAGCAGCTCGACCTGCTGTACGAGTTCTGCCAGTGGGCGCTCGCCCGCTTCCCACTGCCCGCGCCCCAGATGCAGGGCCCCCACGTGCGGCTCTGGCGCGGCAGCAACCGCGTGGAAGAGCAGCTGCTGCAAGGCACGCTGCGCGAACGCCGTTGCCGCGTTCGGCTCAACAACATCGTGTCCTTCAGCCTCAGCCCCGAAGAAGCCTCGTGTTTTGGCGACTGGGTGTTCGAGCTGCTCGTGCCGCGCAGCAAGCTGCTGGTGTTTCCCGGCCTGCTGCCCGGCCAGGTGCTGCAGGGCGAGCAGGAAGTGATCGCCCTCGGTGGCGACTACGACGTGGTGGCGCGCTATGACTGATCGTTTTGACCAGGTGCTCGGCGCCTACCTCGGTCTGGCCATCGGCGACGCCCTGGGCGCCACGGTGGAATTCATGCGCCCGCGCGAGATCGCCCTGCAATACGGGGTGCACCGCGACATCGTGGGCGGCGGCTGGCTCAAGCTCGCGCGCGGCCAGGTCACCGACGACACCACCATGTGCCTCGCCCTGGGCGACGCCCTGCTGAAGGCTGGCCCTGCCGGCCTGCAGAACTTTGTGGCCCACGGTGACGAAACCCTGGTCCGCGGCATCGCCGAGGCCTACGTGGGCTGGTGGCGCGGCAAGCCGGTGGACTGCGGCAACACCTGCCGCCGCGGCATCCTGCGCTTCCTGCAGGATGGCAGCCTGTCCGGACCCTACAACGACGGCGACGGCGGCAACGGCGGCCTGATGCGCAACCTGCCCGCCGTGCTCGCCACGCTGGGGGACGACGCGGCCTTTGAGCGCCTCGCCATCGCCCAGTCGCGCATCACCCACCACCATGCCCTGTCCGACGCGGCCGTGCTCGGAATCGGCCGTCTGCTGCGCGGTTTGCTGGCGGGCGATGACCAGGCCGAGCTGCAGGCCAGGTCGGCGCGCTGGGTGGCGGCCGAACCGGTCTTCCGCTTCAGCCCCTACCGCGGTCGCGCCACGGCCTATGTGGTCGACACGGTGCAGACCGTGCTGCACTTCGTGGGCCAACACGAAGATTTTGAAGAAGCCCTGATCGCGACCGTGAATCAGGGCGACGACGCCGACACCACCGGCGCCCTGGTGGGCATGCTGGCCGGCGCACGTTGCGGCGCGGCGCGGCTGCCCCAGCGCTGGCTGCGGCGGCTGCAGCCCGCCACCGTGCGCGCCATCACCGACCAGACCAGCGGCCTGCTGGCCCTGGCGCAGAGCCGGGAGGACCTGGCCCATGCCTGAAGCCACCCTGGCCGTTGCGCACGACGCCGCCGTGGTGCAGGGCTACCACGCGCGCACCCGGCACCACCTGAACGGCTATGCCGCCGGCCCCGACACCCTCGACTGGGACGCCCAGCCCGATCCGTTTCGCCGCTTTGCCGGCTCGGCGCTCACCCCCCTGCCGCTGCCGGCCGACGGCGAGACCTTGCCCTGGACCGCGCTGTTCGCCGCTGGCGGCCCGGCCCCCCGCGCGGCCACGCTCGACCACCTGGGCCTGCTGTTCGAACTCTCCTTCGCGCTGTCCGCCTGGAAGGCGTTCGGCCCGGACCGCTGGGCCCTGCGCATCAACCCGTCCAGCGGCAACCTGCACCCGACCGAGGTCTACCTGATCGTGCGCGGGTTGCCCGGCCTGGACGACGGCGTGCACCACTACGCCCCGCAGGCGCACGCGCTGGAGCAGCGCGCCCGCTACGCACCCCGGCCCGGCCCCCAGCCGACCCAGTTGCTGATCGGCTTCAGTTCCATCCACTGGCGCGAGGCCTGGAAATACGGCGAACGCGCCTTCCGCTACTGCCAGCTCGACATGGGCCACGCCATCGGCGCGCTGCGTTATGCCGCCGCGGTGCTCGGCTGGCGGATGCGCGCGCTCGGCCTGACCCACGCCGACACCGCGGCGGCGCTCGGCCTGGACCGTGCGGGCGACTTCAGTCCCGCCGAACACGAAGAAGCCGAAGCCCTGTTCGAACTGCTGCCCGGCGCGACCGACGCAGCCCCGGCCGACCCCGTGCACTGGCTGCCCGGTGCCACCTGGACCGGCCTGGCCAACCGGCTGGACCCGCGCCCCATGTACCGCTGGCCCGTGATCGACGCGGTGGCGCAGGCCTCACGCCGCGGCGTGCGCCGGCCCGTCAGCGCCCTGCCACCGCTGGGCGCGCGCCAGCTCCTGCCCGCCACCCAGGCCACGGCGGCCGACCTGATCCGCGGGCGCCGCAGCGCCCAGCGTTTTGACCGCCAGGCCCGGCTCGGCATCGATGCCTTCTGGCCCCAGCTCGCCGCCCTGATGCCCGCGTCCGCCGCGGACGGTGCTGTCCCGCTCCCCTGGGACGCGGGCGGCGCGGAAGATGGGCCGGCCGTGCACGCGGTGGTCTTCGCGCACCGGGTCGACGGCCTGGCGCCGGGCGCCTACCTGCTGCCCCGCAACACCACGGCCCAGCCCGCGCTGCAGGCCGCCCTGCCCCACCTGAGCTGGCGCCCGGTGCCCGACAGCCCGCCCGACGTGCCCCTGCTGGAGCTGGCCCTCAACCCGGCGCTGGCCGGCACGCTGCGCACCCTGAGCTGCCACCAGGCCATCGCCGCCGACGCGGTGTTCGTGGTGGCGCTGCTGGGTGAGTGCGGCAGCGCGCTGGCCGGCAGACCCTGGCTGTACCGCGAGCGCCTGCGCGAAGCCGGCCTGATCGGCCAGGTGCTCTACCTCGAGGCCGAAGCCGCCGGCCTGCGTGGCACCGGCATCGGCTGCTTCTTCGACGACCCGGTGCGCGAGCTGCTCGGCCTGGGCGCCCCGGGCACCGAGGCCTGGCAGGTGCTCTACCACTTCAGCGTCGGCCTGCCGGTGACGGACGCGCGCATCGCCAGCACCCCCCCCTACCCGGAGCCCCGCCCATGAAAGGCCAACGTGTCTTCCGCCGTCTCACCGTGGCCGAGCTTGGCCCCTGGTGCGCGGCCCACCCCAACGCCCTGCTGCTCGACGCGCGCGACGCCGCCAGCCATGCCCGCGACGGCTGGCCCGGTGCCGTGCGGCTCTGCAGCGACAACCAGGACACCCTGCTGCTGCGCACCGCCCGCACGCGCCCGGTGCTGATCTACTGCTACCACGGCAACGCCAGCCAGACCTGGGCCCAGATGTTTGCCGACTTCGGTTTCACCGAGGTCAGCGACCTCATCGGCGGCCAGACGGCCTGGGTCACGGCGCAGAACGCACCGGCCCCAGCCGCGCCACCGCCGGCACCGCCCGCGCCGCCGCGCAAACCACCCACGCAGGCGCTGTCGGACTGGCTGCGCGCCGAAGGCTTCGACGACCCCGATGCGCGCGGCGCACACGGCAACACGCCCCTGATGCTCGCGGCCTGGCGCGGTGACGCCGCCATCGTGAACGCGCTGATCCAGCACGGCGTGACGCTGGACGCGGTCAACCGCGACGGCAACAACGCACTCTGGCTGGCCTGCGTGCACGGCGATCTCTCGGGCATTGAGCGCCTGGTGCGCGCCGGCGTGCCCATTGACCAGACCAACACCACCGGCGCCACCGCGCTGATGTACGCCTCCAGCAGCGGCAAGGCCGCCGTGTTGCGCCAGCTGCTCGCCCTCGGCGCCGACGCCAGCCTGCGCACACAGGACGACTTCAGCGCGCTCGACATGGCCGCCAGCATGGAATGCCTGCGCCTGCTGCGCCCGGCGCGCCAACCCACCCCCAGCGAAAGCCCCACATGAGCCACCTTGTTTTTTTTGAAAAGCCCGGCTGCGGCGGCAACGCGCGCCAGCGCGCCGCGCTCCTGGCCGCCGGCCACACGCTGGAGCGGCGCAACCTGCTGACCGCGCACTGGACACCCGAGGCCCTGCTCGAGTTCCTCGCGCCGCTGCCTATCCCCGAGTGGTTCAACCGTGCCGCGCCGCGCATCAAAAGCGGCGAGGTGGTGCCCGAGGCACTGGACGCCGAGGCCGCCCTGGCCCTGCTGATCGCCGAGCCGCTGCTGATCCGCCGCCCGTTGATGCTGAACGCCGCCGACGACAGCCGCCACGTCGGCTTCGACACCGCGGCGGTGACGGCCTGGATCGGCCTCGAACCCTCGGCGCAACGTCCGAACTCGCTCGAAGGCTGCGCCTCGCCCACCGAATCCTGTCACCCCCCCACCGGAGGCCAACATGCCCATGTTTGACTACCACTGCAAGGCCTGCCAGGCCGACTTCGAGCTGCTGGTGCGCGCCAGCACGGTGCCCACCTGCCCGCACTGCGCGAGCACGGAGCTGGAGAAGTGCGTCTCGCGCATCGCCCCGGCCGGCAAGATCGAAGCCATCCGCATGTCCAACCGCCGCCTCGCTGCGGCACAGGGCCACTTCAACAACTACAGCCCATCCGAACAGGCGCGGCTGCTCAAAGGAAAGCGAGTCTGATATGGATCTGGTCTACAAAACGACGATGCTGACCCAGGGCGGTCGCGGCGGACAGGTGCAGAGCGAAGACGGCAGCTTCAAGCTCAAGCTCGCGGTGCCCAAGGAGATGGGCGGCAGCGGCGAGGGGCCGAACCCCGAGATGCTGTTCGCGGGCGCCTTCGCGGCCTGTTTCGAACACTCGATCCGCCACATCGCCAAAGCCGACAAACTGCCGCTGCGCGGCTGCTACGTCGAGGCCACGCTGTCGATGTACGTGAACTTCGAAGGCGCCTACCGCATGGCGCTCAGCCTCACGGCCACGCTGGCCGGCCCGCTGGACCAGGTCACGGCCGACAGCCTGATGGAACGCGCCAAGGGCATCTGCCCCTACGCCGACGCGACCAAGAACAACATGAGCCTCAACCTCAAAGCGGTGCTCGACACCCCCATCACGGCATGAGCACAGACGCGGGCTTCTTCATGGACTGGGACGGCAACGTGCGCCGCACCGACGACCCGGGTGGCGGCTACCGCTGCGATGTCGACCGCGGCGCGCGCTACGTCGGTGTGCTCTCGAAGTCGGGCGCGCTGGTGCACGAAGCCACCTTCTACAAAGACCAGGCGGCGCTGGACAAAGCCGGCATCAAGGGCACGCTGGTGCCGGGCAGCCACCCCTGGGGCAAAGAGGGCGCCATTTAAGACAACACCCGGAGACAGAGACCATGAACGACGCGGCCGACCACGGCGCCGAAGCCTTCTTCCGCGAGCAACGCGGTGCCTTTGAAAGCACGCTCGCCACCGGCGGCCCCGAGGCCGCGCTGCTGCAGGCCTGGGACAGCTTCGACGGCAACGTGGCGATCCAGTGCGAGGGTCAGCCGCCGGTGGCCTGCGGCAAGGGCTGCGCCAGCTGCTGCGAGCTGCGCGTGACCGCGCTCGCGCCCGAGGTGTTCGTGCTGGCCAACTACCTGCGCGCCACCGCGCCCACGCTGGCGGGCCACGGCATTCACCTCATCAACGCCGTGCGCGAGATCGACGCCACCACCCGGGGGCAGGACGAAACGGCGCGCGTGGCGATGCACCGGCGCTGCGCCTTCGTGGTGAAAGGCGTGTGCCTGATCCACCGCGCGCGGCCGCTGGCCTGCCGGGGTCACGCCTCGCACGACCGGCGCGCCTGCGTGGACGCCGCGGCCGGGCGCGTGAGCGAGGTGCCGTTTTCCGGGCCGCACCGGATGGTGCGCATGCTGCTGCAGTCGGCCTTGCAGGCCGCCCTGCGCCAGCAGGGCCTGGCCTGGGGCGCCTACGAACTGAACCACGCCCTGGTGCTGGCGCTGGACGCACCGGATGCGCAAGCCGACTGGTTGCAAGGTGCCGACCCGCTGGCGGAGGCGGCGGTGGACCTGGACCAGCGCGAGGCCATGGCGGCGGGGTTTGACGACATCCCCCGTTGAGTCGGGTATGCGGGTGCCGACTGGGCAGATTTGGCGGGCTGCGACAGTCTTTTGCAGACCCGATTGAGTCTTTCAACACCACTGCTGTCCGCCCGTTTTGCAGCGATTGCCGTCGGTCGCGGTCGGGAGCTGGGCTCACTCTACCTGGCACGAAGCCGTCACCCGCTCATCCGATAGCGAGGCGGAATCCATGACCGGTTTCAGTGCCAAGCTGACCGTCACACCCACGGCACCGTCGTCAAATTCAAATCACAACTTTATGCGCTACATCTATATGCAACAGAAATTTAATAGATGTCCACAATGGTTTGCGTTTCCCGTTGCCGTACCACTAGATGCTGGACGCCTGATCGCACTTTTTGCTAGTGGACGCCGCTCGAAAACTGAGGAATCGCTCTGGTCCTTTCCCTCGTTCCGTGCGAACGACGGGCAGAGAAACGCATCCACTCTACGCTGGGATTCTTGATCCAGCTGATTGCGTCTGGCATCGTGAACCGCCCCGGGGCGGTTCACACTTCGTGATCAGACCACCGACGTTGACAGTCCGTCGTTGGGCTCGTGAGCATGTGGGTCGTCGGGTGCGGCACTGACGATGGAGGTCAGCGGTGGTTCGCTCGGCCGCAGGCTGCCGATGTCGGGGCGCGGACGGCGCAGCCGCACATCTCCTTCGAAGGCCTGTTCCATGGACTGCGCCGCATTCAGCAGCGCCAGGTCGGCACGGAAGGGCGCCACCACCTGCAGTCCGAACGGAAGGCCGCGCTCGTCCAGACCACAGGGCAGGCTCAGGGCCGGGTGGGTGGTGAGGGTCACCAGGTAGGTCAGGGCCAGCCAGCGGTAGTAGTTGTCTTGCGCATGGCCGTCGATCTCGGCCGCGTGCGACTGCGTCCAGGGGAAGGGCGACACTGGCGTGGTGGGCGAGAGCACCAGGTCGTAATCGGCAAACACCCGCTGGAAGCGGCCAATGATGCGGGTCTGCTCGGATTGTGCCCAAGCGCTGTCGAGCAAGGTCATGCGCACGCCCATTTCGTAGTTGGCACGCGGGTTCGGTCCCAGGCTGGAGGGATCTTTTTCGTAGGTGGTGCGCATGCCTGCCACGAAGGCTTCGGCGCGCAGCACATCGAAACAGCGGTGGACCTCGCCAAGGTCGAAGCGGACCTCGTCGCAGGCCGCGAACAGGTGGCGCATGGCGCCGATCTTCTCGCGCATAGCGCGGCGGACCACCGGGTCGACATCGCACTGGCCGAAGTCTTCCGTCCACGCCACGCGCAGGCGCGAGAGGTCGACCCGCGCCGGCCGCAGAAAGGCCTGCGCGTCGAGCGGATGGCTCAGGGGGTCGCCCGGGTGGGGCCCGGCGGTGGCGGCCAGCTGAAGGCAGGCGTCCTCCACCGTGCGTCCCATGGGGCCGACCACCGATATCGGCGACCAGCCCAGGGGCTTGCGCACGCTGGGCACCACACCCGGGGACGGGCGCATGCCGACCACCCCGCATTTGGCGGCCGGTATGCGCAGCGAGCCACCGGTGTCCGACCCGGTGCACAGCGGCAGCATGTCCAGCGCAAGCGCGGCCGCCGATCCGCCCGACGATCCCCCGGCGTTCAGACGCGGATTGAAGGGATTCCCAGTGGCGCCCCAGACCGGATTGCGGCTGTTGGCACCCGCGCCCATCTCGGGCACGTTGGTCTTGCCCACCACGATGGCACCGGCGCGACGCAACCGGGCCACGAGTTCGATGTCGGCCGACGGGACGTGGTTGCGCATGGACGGCGTGCCCAGGGTGGACAGCAGGCCCGCGGTCGGTTCGAGGTCCTTCACGCCCAGCGGCAGGCCATGCAGCAGGCCCAAGGGATCGCCTTTCATCACGGCCTGTTCGGCTGTCCGGGCCTCCGCACGGGCGCGCTCGAAGCAGGTGGCGGTGACGGCGTTGACCAGCGGATTGACCTGTTCAATGCGTGCGATGCACGCCTCGAGCAGTTCAACGGGGGAGAGCTGGCGGGCGCCGATCAGGCGCCGCAGCTCGACCGCGCTCAGTCTGGTGAGCGCGTCGGAGGAAGGAGTCGTCATGTCGGCGGGCGGCGTTCAGTCGGACTGGATGTTGGCGCGCTGAGCGACGGCGCGCATCAGGGGCAACTCGCTCTCAATCTGTGCCGCGGTCGCGCTGCTGCTGCCAAAGCGCGGTTCCACGCCTAGCGCCTGTAGGTTGGCGCGGGTCTCGGAGCTGGCGACGATGGTCGCCAGCGTCTTCTCCAAGCGGGCACGGATTGGTGCCGGCGTACCCTTGGGCGCAACCAGGGCGATCCAGGTGTCGAAGTTCACGGAGGCATATCCCGACTCGGCGAAGCTGGGGACATCGGGCAGTTGGGATGAGCGCTGGGCGGTGGTGACGCCGATGGCCTTGACCTTGCCGGCCTTGAGCTGGGGAATGGCGGCGGTCACGGTGTCCACCGAGAACGTGACCTGCCCACCCATCAGGTCGGTCATGGCCGGCGCGCTGCCTTTGTACGGTACGTGCAGGATGCGGCCGCCCACGGCCTGCAGCAGGATCTCGCCGGCAAAGTGGGAGGTGGTGCCTGTGCCGAACGATGCGTAGTTGTATTTTTCGGGGGCTGCCTTGATCGCCGCCACGAACTCCTTCACGGTGTTCACGGGCACGTTCTTGTTGGCCAGCAGGATCAGCGGGATGCGACCCACGATGGCCAGTGGGTCGTAGCTCTTGACCGGGTCGTAGGGCAGGTTGCTGCGGATGGCCGGATTGGCGGTGAAGGTCGAGCCCGAGCTGATGAACAGGGTGTAGCCGTCCGCAGGGGCCTTGGCCACGTAGGCGGCGGCCACGGCCGTGCCGGCGCCGGGCCTGTTGTCGATCACGACGGGCTGGCCCAGCAGTTCGGTCATCTGCTTGCCCACGATGCGACCGATGGTGTCCGAGCTGCCGCCGGGTGGAAAGGGCACCACCAGCGTGATCGGGCGCGTGGGAAAGCTGTCCTGGGCTTGTGCGGCAAGGGGTGCCAGGGCCGCCAGACAGGCGGCGCTGGCCAGGACCAGGTGGCGACGGGAGAACTGTGTGGACTTGTGCATGGCGGTTGGGGCGGTGGTGGGTTGAGAAGGCAATGCCATGCTAGGAACCCACGAGGCCATCAGCAATGACAATGATGTCAAAGTATCGTTGCGTAAATCGCAATTTGCGGCTAGGCTGAATCCATGAGCACCGCTTCACCATCGACCACCTCCCCGCCAGCGCTGGCACCGCGCAGGGTGCTGAACCAACGTGTGCTACAGGAAGTGGCACTGCGCTATTTCATGGAGGTGGTCCACGCCGGATCGGTCACCGAGGCCGCGGCCCGCCTGGATGTGGCGCCGTCAGCGGTGAGCCGCCAGGTCGCCCGGCTGGAGCGCGAACTCAACACCCTGCTGTTCGATCGCCGCGCGCGGGGCATGGTGCTGAACTCGGCCGGTGAACTGTTGGCCGCCCACGCGCGCCGCGCGTGGCTCGACATCGAGCAGGTGGCTGAAAACATCCTCGCACTGCGCGGGTTGCGCATGGGGCAGGTTCGCCTTGCAGCCACCGAAGGTTTTGCCTATGAGTTCCTTCCCACCCTGGCCGCGCAGTTCCAGGAACAGCGTCCGGGCATCGTGTTCTCCTTGCGCATGGGGGTGCAGTCCGAGGTGCTGCGCCTGGTGCGGGAGGGTGAGGTTGACCTGGGGGTGACCGTGAGCCTGGCTTCCGAACGGGGCGTGGCCGTGGAGCTGCGGCACCCGTCGCCCGTGCTGGCAGTCATGGCGCCGGGGCATCCGCTGGCCACGCGCCGGCAGGTGTCTCTGGCGCAGGTCCTGGCCCACCCACTGGCCCTGCCCACACAGGCGTCCACCCTGCGCCAGTTGCTGGACATCAGCTGCAGCCGCCAGGGGCTCACGCTCGAAGCGGTGTTTGCCAGCGACCACCTCTACCCGCTGGTGAGCTATGTCGCTGCCACACAGGCCATCACCTTCTGCGGCGAGACGGCGCTGCGCCAGCACCTGCACGCAGGACTGGTGACCGCCGTTCCGCTGCGCGACCGAGAGATGAATGAGCGCCATTTTGAGGTCCAGTCCATGGCCGGGCGTCAGCTGACCGATGCGGCGCGCGCTTTCGTCGCCCACCTGAGGGGTGGCCTCATCCACTGATCACCGTGGTTCGACATTCATTGCGAAAAACGCAACGAAACGTTCGCTTCGGCTCCTTGATGCCGGGTCATCGGTCAGGAAATAATTCCGGCCGTTCTTTACCCCGCGCACCATGAGCACCGCATCCACCCTGCCTTTTTCCAAAATCCGCCCGGCCGCAGGCCTGCTGTTCCTGGCCGGCGAAATGCCGATCGCCACCGATGGCGGCGTTCCCGAAGGCATCGAAGCACAGACCGCTCTGACCCTGGACCGCATCGCGGCGACCTTGGCGGGCGAGGGGCTGAGCCTGGACGATGTGGTCTCGATGACCGCCTACCTGACCGATCCCGCCGACTTTCCGGCCTTCAATCGCGTCTACGCCGCGAGGTTCAAGACGCCCTACCCGGTTCGTACCACGGTGCGGGCAGACCTGATGCTGCCGGGTGCTCGACTGGAACTGACGGCGGTGGCCCGGTTGCGGGCATGAGCCGTGATGTGATCGTCCTCGGGGCCGGCATGGTCGGCACCTGCACGGCCCTTGCACTGGTGCTCCGCGGTCACCGCGTGACCCTGATGGACCGGCGCGAGCCGGGTCGGGAAACGTCCTATGGCAATGCCGGCATCATCCAGTGCGACGCGGTGGAACCGTATCCGTTTCCCCGGGACATCTCGACCTTGTTGCGTGTGGCCGGCAAGCGTGGTGCCGATGTCAACTACCACATCTCGGCGCTCCCCGCGCTAGCGCTGCCGCTGATGCGGTACTGGCGCAACTCGGCGCCCCACCGCCATGCCCGGCTGGCCCAGGCCTACGCCGCCCTCTCCCAACGCAGCGTGGGCGAGCACGAGCACCTGATCACACTGACCGGGACCGAAGACCTGGTGCGGCGCGAGGGCTATCGCTTCGTGTACCGGCAGCGCGCGACCCTGGAGAAGGCCGCCGCCCAGGCACGCGAGACCGATCAGCGATTCGGTGTGCCGCATCGGGTGATGGATGCGGACGAACTGGCCCAGGCCGAGCCCGCGCTGCGCGGCCGTCTGGCGGGCGCCATCCATTGGCTGGAGCCGTGGTCGGTGTCCGATCCGGGCGCTCTGGTCTCGCGGTACGCACAGCTGTTTCTGCAGCGTGGTGGTCGGCTGGTGCGCGGCGATGCCTTCACCCTGCGGGCGCGAGGACAGGGGTGGCAGGTGCACACCGACGAGGGCGAGCTGAGCGCGCCCCATGCTGTGGTGGCGCTCGGCCCGTGGTCCGACCGGCTGGTGCGTTCCTTGGATTACCGCTACCCGCTGTTCGTCAAGCGCGGCTACCACCGCCATTTCCAATGTGCTCAGGCGCCCCGGCTGGCCCTGCTGGACGCCGACCGTGGTCTGGTCGTCGCGCCCATGCGCCAGGGTGTGCGACTGACCACAGGGGCGGAATTTGCCGCGCTGGATTCACCTCCGACACCGGTGCAGGTCGCCCGCGCGCAACGGCTGGCCAACGAGCTGCTGGAACTGGGGCCGCCGGTGGAGACCGAGCCCTGGGTCGGCGCCAGACCCTGCACCGGTGACATGCTGCCGGTGATGGGCGCCGCGCCGCGGCACCCGGGGCTCTGGTTCAATTTCGGGCACGGTCACCAGGGTTTCACCATGGGGCCCGTGGCGGGCCGGCTGCTGGCGGAACTGATCGAAGGCACGCCACCCGTAGTGGACGCGGCGCCCTATGCACCGGCGCGATTCGATTGACGAGCGTTGGCTTGAAGGTCGCGGACAGGACCTGATTGGGGGAACGTCTCGAATCAGGGATTTCAAGTTACCGCTGTCTCGAACTCCTTGGTCACATTTCCGCAGCACCTGGGTTCTGTCAACCAACTGCCGCAATTGCTGCGTTGAGCGGTGATGCCATTGGCATGCCACGGCGATTCCAGTGCGTCGAACCTGGGCGTTTGGATGGTGACCAAGATGCCGTGCGGCTGTGTGCCGCCGCGCTAGGCTGGCATGGGGAAGCTGCTGAAGTAGTGCGCAGCTTCAGCGGACGAGACCAGCACCCTCAGGTAGCCAAACCGCGGCCGGCTCAACGCAATGTCCCGGATGCGCTGGCGCAGCGCACTTTGGTCCCGTGCCTCACTCTTGGCGTACCAGGTCGAGCGCTGCAGCAGCGCCAGTCGGCACGAGCGGTGCACGCTGACCTTGAAACGCTCCTGCATCCAGGCTGCCAGCTCGCGGCGCTTGACAGCCCTCAGAGCTTTTTTTGACGACCTCCTGCAGGACCTGTTTGTCCAGCGTCAGATCGGCCACGATGCGTCGCAAGCGCGCGTTCTCGTCTTCAAGCTGCCTGGGCTTGCGCAGCTCGCTCACGCCCAGCTCGCCGTACTTCTTCTTCCACGTGTAGAACGTGGCATCTGATATGCCGATCTGGCGGCACACGTCCACCACCGGCGTGCCGCCGTCGGCCATTCGCAGCGCATAGGCGATCTGCTCTTCGCTGAATCGGGACTTTTTCATCGCTTCTCCTGCCCCTTTGGGGGCCTTGGGAAGCAACCGTACCTCTAGTTTTGACCTGTCGCGGCTTTCCGGGGGAACGTCAGAAACGAAGGCTGTAAACCGCCGCCTGGCCACGTATGGGCGTCTATGTCTACTTTCAGATTGCGTTGCACCCTAGGACCTCCCAAGCCTTCTTGTAAGTGCTTATGTTAGTCAGCTCTGGGTATTCGCTCTGCGCAGACTCCGGTTTTGCGCGCAAGACCTCAACGGAGAGACATGCAGACTTTCCCACGACTGGTAGTTTGTGGCTACTTCAGCCTTCATCTGACCGTCGAACATCGGAGGACGGCAGTGCAGCGATTGGAGCCGGTCACTGGCGGCGGGCGTACTCACGCTGACCCGTACCAAGCAGTCGATGTGCCCAGCGACAGGCGACGGCCTGCGTGGCGGCTGTACGAGGTACTGCAGTCATAGGGCAATCGCGACCCAGCTGGCGCCAAGCCATCGACCGCTTTCACACCCGCGGGACTGGCGGTACCGACCCAGAAGAGCGAGTGGCGGATTTCCGAACGAGCGACCGGTCAACCTTGGTACTTGACCTACGCCGCAGCCATGGAGAGATGATGAGGCACAACTCGGATGCACGGTGTTGATTCATTTCCAAAAATGAGCCATTGGGGGTGCAGATGAATCAACAAGGGTCTCCAGGGCGTTCAAGTACCGCAGAAAGTTCTCCTCGATCTGGTGCAGGCGCTTGTCGATCTTGCCAGGGGTGAAGTTGCGGTGCCGCGTGTTGACTGACCGAAAGCAATCGGGCTTCGGACAATCTTGTTTGCCTGAAGCCCGATTCAGTCTTTCAACAGTCGCCTGCGCAAGTAGTCAGCGCCCCCCAGGCGGAGACCAACCCTGAATCAGTTACCCATGCTGGTGAAATCCAGGTCGGCGTGAGGTGTGTCTGACACGTTTTCATCAATCATCAGATAGATCAATTCATCGACGATGTCCTCAGCCGGGTGGTGGGCAAAAGCAGAAACTGAGGCCAAGGCCAGAAGGGATGCGACAACGGTGGATTTTGCGAAGCTTTTCATGATGCGTTCCTCAAATGAAAGTGGGAGTTCATAGGATTTCACCAGCTTGAAGGTCTTGTCCTATTGGACGGCACCTGTCTCACTGATAAGTCTCATGGTAGGCAGGCAATGTGTCCGAAATCTGGCCGCTTCGTGTTAGCGTGTGGCAATGTGTGGCAGTTCAGGTTGCCTGGCAACGAGGCTGGCGGACGTTGAAGTTGGTTCGCACAGAATCCGAATGCACGCTGATGCGCAAACGCCCGCTTTTGTCACTTCCGGCTTTTTTGGCCGCGTAGGCGAAGGTCACGTCCAGGGCGGAGGAAGCGTTCGGTGGCGTGGAGCCAAGCGGTTCTCGTAAGCCCTATGACACTGGTCGCTCGACCGAGGTCCCCAAATGGGGCGGGTCGTGGATCCGGGTGGGAAATAGGAATTCGTCTGTCTTCAGCGCAGCCTGCTTGATCCACGCCTGCAGGGATTCACGGGTTGCTGCCGCGATCTCGAACTGTACTGGGCACTGGGTCTTGAACTGCATGACGATGGCGCGCGTGGCCATCTGGTCTCCATGGCACACGTCGCGGACATTGAGGGCTACGAGGTCGCATCCGCGCAGCTTGCTGTCGATGCCGAGGTTGAAGAGCGCGAGATCGCGGACTCGACCTTCCATCTGAAGGCGGACGCGCAACGCCCAGATGTCCTTGACCTTAAAAGGGGGCCTTCTGTCCAACGATCTTTCCCTTGTTCCAGGGCTCGTGATGAACGGCATTGCTTGAGGCGGGAGCCCTGCCTGGATACAGGAACAGCAGCTCGAAAAGAAGGCGCTGTGCCCCCATCGTTGTCGTGACTCTCCCTGACCACTCGGCCTGGTTCAGGGATCGCCTGCGATGTCGCGCGCAGGCTTGCTCCTTCTAGATGCTCAGACGCCGGGAACGCACGCCATCGCGATGCTGGCCCAGACGCCGAAGCTGAAATAGGGCGTCAGCCAGAGGGCATCGGCCTTCCATGCGACCCAGCTGCCGCTGCGCACACGGCGGTGCCACGCATCGTGCGCGCCCTGGTCGAGACGCATGTAAGACTGCCCGCGCTCGCGCGCGTGTCGGTAACGGCGCCAGTACATCGGCGCGTCCACGACCAGAACATAGGCCACGAAGGCCATCGCGCAGAGAATCCCAAAGATCGCCAACGAGTTGACCCAGCCACTGCTGTCGAGTGCGATAACGCCCAGCAAGGCCGCCATCCAGGAAAAGCCCGCTGCCCAGAGCATGGACTCGACGGCCTGTGTGATGTGATTCAGGGTCAGCACGCTGTGCCAGCAGAAACCCTGTGCCACCACCATGAAGATCGGGATCGCCCAGGCGGCCCTTTGCACCCACGGCATGCCGGCATGCACGCCCAGCTGCTGGACCAGCAGCCCCAGCTGCATCGCGAAACAGATCTCGGCGATGGTGGCTGCGGCGCGGCCGAGGAAGATGCTGGACAGACGCGTGTCCACGACCACGAGCCGTTCGAGGTCCACCCGGGGAAGCACCGAGCGGTAGGCGCACACCATCACGTAGACGCCAGACAACGCGAGCTGCAGACCACCGTGGACACCGCTGACAAGCCCAAAGTGCCATACGGCCAACCATAGACACACGTTTAGTGCGGCAAGCGCACACAGCGCCCGCCACCACGACCGCACGTTCGCGTCTGCATCAGCGAGGCCTTGCGCAATATTGTGGCGAAATGATGACATCAGGCTGCAAGCTTACCCAAGTGACGATCGCATGGACAAGCGCTTTTGAGGGCTCTTCGTGGTGCTGTCGAACTGCGGACGTTCGCGCCAGCTCCCTTCAATTGAGTGATGTCGTTCAACCTCGATCGTGGTCCCATCAGCAGTTGCCGCCTGCAAACGACTGGAGTTGCAAAGCTCGATTTTTTCGGCATGTTCGGTGCATGAATGCGTCCAAAGTCGACCTGTCGTTCTCGAAGAAAACCTCCGCTGGCTCCTCTGGGTCGAGCACAGACGCTCACCTCGGGCGCGAGGAGCCGTTCTCGATGCATGATCAGGCTGGCATGTGTTGAGTGGCCGGTGACGGCGGTGCAGCGGTCGATCGACTCCTCCATCCTCAAAAGACAGGTGACTGCGGCGGCCGACATTCAGGCGTGCTTGGTCACCGGCTGCAACCAGCCTACTGCAGGTATACGGTCAGCCATCTCGACGGACTGCTCGTCGAAGGTCAGCCTACTGGCGCGACCTCATACTCACACTGTCAACCAGGCGCGGCCAATCATCAGTCGCAGAAACGGGGGTTATATGTAAAGCTCCATGGATTGCCGGACCAGCATGCGAAGCGCTGCTGAGTGAACGTCGGTCTATCGGAGGAGCGCGTCTTTGAGACGGCAACATTTACCGACTACCGAACAAGGAATGACGGATTTTCGACGTTGCACCTGATGTCCGCTGCGGGCTAATGGCTGCGACACGGCACGGGGGGCAAGGTGCACGCAGAGTCCGCCTGCGGTGTGTCGGGACGCTCAGGAATGCCGCGTCCCTGCGTGCCGCCGAAGCGATGTTGATGGCAGTTCGTTGAAGCGTTGCTGGAACAGTTTCGCAAAGTACCCCAGGTTGGAGAAGCCCCAGTCTGCAGCGATCGACTGGACGGTGGCGCAGGGCCGGGCCAGCAGCAACTCCGCTCGAACACCCTGCAGGCGTTGTTCCCGCAGCGCTTCCATGGGCGTGCAGCCCCTGTACTCGCGAAAGGCCTGACCGAGCGAACGCACACTCACACCCGCCACTGCTGCTAGTTCGCTCAGCGTGGGCGCATGTCGCGCGTTTTCGCGGATGTGCCGCTCCGCGGCCAGAACGTGGCGCGGTGCGAGCCGATATTCGCTTTGTGCTGCGGGTTGGTCCAGGTGCGTGCGCCACTGTGTGAGCAGGTGCACGCCGATCATTTCCTCCAGGTGCTTGCCCAGCGGGCCGGCCTGCACCGCTTCGGGCAGGTGCGTGATGCACTGACACACATAGCTCAGCAGTCCGATCCAGGGTGAGCCCGAACCGCCCAAGCGGAAGGTGCGCAGCCACAGGCGCTCATCGGCCGGCTCGCCAAACCAGCGCTCGTACAGTTGGGACAGCGCGTCGTGCTCAAAGGTCAGGTTCACCTGCAAATGGTTGTGATCGAAATCCACCCAGTAGTGGGTGCGCGAGTTGTCCACCACGAAGGCATCGCCCACACCGGTATCGCTGAATGTTCGCAGCTCACTCCAGTGCCGGGCCGATCCGCGCAGCGTGGTCAGCACCATTCCGGTACCGGCTTCGGGTGAGAAGTCCTTGATGTTCACCGGGATGCCGTACTTGAAACGGCTCAGTGTGAAGTGCCCGATCCGCGTTGCGTCGAGCACCGAATCCGGTCTCCTGGCCTTGCCGATGGGCGTGACGTCGTACGGCATGTACACCTTGTCCGACCACTGGCGAATATCGTCCCACTCGCTGGAGGCCACCAGCCGGTGGTTCGTGCTCGGGTGCCCACTGGCGTCGTGGACCAGCACATTGCGGATGGCTTCCATGGGTTCGTCTCCATCGCTGATGTCATTGCACGCCGGGCAACCCGACCCGGCGTGGCCTCAGATCGGCTCAGCGGTGATGGTAGACCGCTGTCTCGAATTCCACAAACCCGGGGTAAGACGCTGCGTCCTGGAACGGGAGTATCTGAGTACCCCAATAGCCGCCGATGCCATTCTTGCGATCAATCCAGTAAAAACAGTTGGCCAGACCCGCCCACATCAGCGAGCCGGCAGGCCGCCCGCTTGGCGTGTCTTCACGGTTGGTCATGAAGGTGTAGCCCCAACCCTTGTCGGTGCCCGGGAAGAACTCGCCCGTGTTGCTGAGCGAGGGGACGGAGGTCGTCCAGCCGCCAGCCGACAACCCCATGTCGGCCAGTCCGTCCTTGCACATCGCGGCGACCGTCTCGGCCTTGAGAACACGGCCGTTCGGTCCAGCCCCATCGTTGAGCATCATGCGGATGAACTTCATGTATTCGCCCACCGTGCCATACAGGCCATGCCCGCCGCAGTCCATCTCGGGCGGCTGCGGCAAGGCCAGATCGGGCAGCGGTGTGAGCTTGCCGTCGATCGCGCGGTCGTGGATGGTCGCGCGGCGCTGCACCATGGAGTCGCTCATGGTGAAGGCCATGTCCTTCATGTCCAGCGGTTCGAACACCCGCTGACGCATCACATCGCCCAAGCGCTTGCCACGGAGGTTCTCGATGATCAATCCAACCCAGTCCATGTTCACGCCGTAGGTCCAGGCGGCTCCGGGGTCGTGCAGCAGCACCGTGCGAATCGACGCGTGCGTGCACGACACCACAGTGGGGATGCCCTTGGCGGCACGGAACTTCAGGTCGTCGTTGCTGAAGAACTCGTAGCAGAGGCCGGACGTGTGCAGCATCAGGTCGTTGATGGTGATGCGCCGCTTGGGCGGACGCGTTCTGGGCTGGCCCGCGACATCAAAACCGTCCAGCACCTGCAGTTCATCGATCTCCGGCACGTACGCTCCAGCAGGGTCGCCCAGGCTCACCTTGCCCTCCTCCACCAGTTGCATCAGGCACACGCCGGCCAAGGCCTTGGTGGTGGAAAAGAGGGCGAGCACCGAATCGGTGGTCATGGCGCCATCCTTGCCCAGCTCGCGCGAGCCGGCAGCGCCTTCATAGAAATTCCCTTGCCGATTGGTCGCCATGGCCACCACGCCTGGGGATCCACCGTGGCGTTCCACGTTCTGCTTGAGCACCGCGTCCAGCGCGGTCTTCAATTGGGTCGTCGTCATTCTTTGTCTCCATTGCGCGGTTGTATGGATAAACCACAGTGGTCCGCAGCTCACCAGTCTGTGGGCCTGATGGAGTCTAGGATTTGGCGACCCGAATCCCTGTTCGGATCTGGCAGCCGAGTATCTGAGTCTGGCAATTTGCGGCGAGATGGGAGGCTCCGATCTCCAGGCTGTCGATGCACCTCCCCATCTCGTGCGAAACCAGGGGGTAATCTGCAGCCCCGAGGTCAACACCTGCCTGATTCATTCCACCGGCAGACCAAAAATCCTCGGGCGCGAGGAGTCATTCTTAAAGCACGGTCAGGCTGGCATATGTTGAGAGGCCGGTGACGGAGGTACAGCGGTCGTTCGACCCTTCCATCCTTGAATGACAGGTGACATTGGCTGCTGATATTCACACGAGCAAAGTCACTGGCAGCACCCAGCCTCAAACAGTCGATCAGACCCCCATCGAAATTTCCACTCATGGCTGACCGCCGATGGCGTTATCAACAGGCACCGTCTCCACTGCTTTCCGACGCTGCGTTCGGCCATACCAGCTGCGTGCCGAATTTTGCGCACAGTGCGAACCACCCTCCCGCACTCACCCGCAGCACTTCTTGAACTTCTTCCCGCTGCCGCAAGGGCAAGCATCGTTGCGCCCCGGCGCGGCCGCAGCGTGTTTCACCGTCTCGACGCGCGGGCCCAGGCGTTGCCAGGTTTCGCGCAGGTTGTAGACCGCCCAGATCGCGTCGCCCACGGCTTTCATGCGCGCCGCGCTCACGCGGGGCGGGCCTTGCTGGTCTTGGTAGGCATGCAGGGTGGGCGCGCCGGTGTCGGGCAGCGTGAGCGCGCGCAACAGCTTCAGCGCCGCCTCGCGCCATTGCTGCGCCTGGGCGTTGCGCGGGCCGGCCCACTCCTCGGGCCAGGCGGCCACGGCGGCCATGAAGCCTTGCGCCCAGCGCTGGGCGAACGCATCGTCGCTCTCGCCCAGCTCGGGCTGGTAAGCCGCAGGGTCGTCGAGCGCGCTCACGCGGGTGTCCAGCGCCTGTTCCACCAGCGCCCAGCGCCGCGCCCACAGGGATGACACATTGGCGGGCACGGCGTCGGCGGCCAGACCCAGCAACCGGGGCCAGTATTCGCTGGGTGCGATGGCGCGGCGGCAGCAGACCAGGGCTGCCATGAAGCCTTCGCAGAACTCCCAGTCCGGCGTCTCGGGGAAGGACTGGCGCCGCACGCTGAGCCAGACCTCCAGCGCGGTGAAGTCCTCGGCACTCAAGGGCAAGTGTTCGGTGGCAACGGTGTTCATGGAGCGGTTCCTGCTTGTTCAAACAGCGCCAGCAGGCGGCGCAGCACCGCCGTCTCGCGCTGGCCATGGGCTTGCAGCGCGGCCCGGCAGGCCGCACGCACGGCGGCGCTTTGTCCGGGTTTCTGCATCAGCGCAAACACCGCCCGCGCCGAGCGCCCGGCGCCCGCGTCCAGCGCAGGGTCGAGCACGACGTCCATCGCCAGCCCGGGCGCCACGGCGCGCGCCATGGAGCGGAACGACCAGGAGCCGGCCATGACCGGGTGGTAGTAATGGCCGCGCGCGATCTGGAACAGATCGACGATGCGCGGCAGGATCGACTCCAGCGCGGGCGCGAGGTCGTCGAACCACTGCGCGAGCTCGCGGATGCGGTTGCGCTCGAAACCGGCGTTGTAGGCCAGCACCGCGCCCGAGGTGCCGAGCACGCCCAGCAGCGACAGCGCAAAAGCGCGGCGCGGGTCACCGCCCTGCCCTTCGGCCAGGAAGTGGTGCTCGCTCCACGCGCCGTCCGCCGTCTGCACCGCGCAGCTCCACTGGAACGGCAGCGTCTGGTAGGGCCGGGTGCCGGGCCAGATCGGCACGGCCAGGCCGATGGTGTCAAAGCGCAGGCAGTGGCGCGGGTAGGGCCAGGCGCGGGCCAGCGCGCCCACCTCGGGCTCCAGCAGCGGCGCGCCCTGCTGCACCGCGCGCACGGCGCGGCGCTGGCGCGGCGGCGCGATGTCTTCGGGGCGCAGGCTCATCACGTCGTGGTGGCCGGCGGCGCGCCATTCGGCCGCGGCCTCGCGCCCGAGGATGTCGAGGCTGGTTTCGGCATGGTCGGCCGCCGCCGGCAGCACACAGACCTTGCAACTCGCCGCGAACTCGCAGCCGCTGCCCTGGTGGCAATGCACTCCGGGCCTGGCCTCGGGTTCGGAGCCGCGCTCGCACTGGCGCATGGCCTCCAGCCATTCGGCGACCGGGCGCGAGCCGAGCACCGGCCCCAGGTCCACCTCGCGGAACAGGCCGGCGTAACAGCCGTGGCCGGGGTAGACGAAATCGGTGTCCACCAGCAGCAGGCCCACGCTCTGCACCGCAAAGCCGCAGCGTGCGGCCACGTGGGTCCAGAGCGCGACATCGTCCACGTCGCTGTCGTCGCCCACGGTCGCGTAGCGCACCTTGAACAGGCGCAGGCCGTGTTCACCCGCGGTCAGCACGTCGATGCGCACCTGGGCGCGGTCTTCGCTGGTCAGGCAGGCGCCCAGGACGGCCCAGCCCTCGGGCGGCTCGGCGTCGCTGTCCAGACAGTTCAGGGTGTGGCGCACCGCCTGCAGCCACTGCGCAGGGCTCTGCGGCGCGGCCACCGTGTCGGCGTGCGGGAACGAGGCGCGCAGGGCCACGTCCAGGCCCGTGGCGGGCGCCGGCTCCGGTTCGGTGGGCGTCGCTCCCGGCACGGGCACGCCGCGCTGCAGCTGGCGGCGCGAGAGCCAGAAGCGGCGCTCGCAGCTGCGCCAGCGGCGCAGGTCGTCGGTGTTGAGGGGCGGAGCAAAAACCATGGGCACTATCAGACAAAGCCGACACAGGACCGGACGGGAACCGGCACAAAGACCACAGGGAACCGGGCGCGACAGGCCCTTTCCAGGTGGTGTGCAGCTGTTTAGCAAGCCGCGTGCAAGCCCTGCCCGCCTGAGACGGCGTGGCGCGCGTCTTGCAAACCGGCCACGCATGACCCTCCAGTTCCACATGACGCCCGGCTCCTGCACGACCGGCATCCACATCCTGCTCGAAGAGCTGGAGCTGCCGTTCCAGGTGAACATCGTCAACCTGCCGGCGGGCGATCACCGAAAACCCGCCTACCTGGCGATCAACCCCAAGGGCACGATCCCGACCCTGGTGCTCGACGACGGAAGCGCCCTCACCAGCTTCCCGTCCATCGCCTACTGGCTGGCACGGCGCCACCCGCGCAAGCGCCTGCTGAGCGACGACCCGCTGCTGGCCGCGCACACGCTGGAGCTGATGGACTACGCGGTGGACACGGTGCACGGTCAGGGCTTCACGCGCATCTTCACCACCGAGCGCTACCTGCCCCAGGGCCTGAGCACACCTGACACCGCGCAGTGGACGGCCGCGATCACGGCGGAAGGCAGGCGCATCGTGCGCGAAGCCTTTGCCGTGGTCGAAGCCGGCCTGCCGGAAACCGGCTGCGCCATGGGTGCCGACTTCACGATCGCCGACGCGGCCCTGTTCTATGTGTTCTTCTGGGCCAGCAAGACCGACATCGCCCTGCCGCCGCGCTGCCAGGCCCTGTTCGAGCGCCTGCGCGCACGCCCGGTCGTGCACCAGGTGCTGCGCGAAGAAGGCTACCGCTGAAGCCGCCCGACGACCTTCCACCCAACCGACCGGACACCCCATGAGCAAGACAGAACTGCTGAGCCGCAACCGCGTGATCCTCTGCCACTTCGACGACTACAGCCACGCGCTGCTGTTCCCCAGGTGGGTTCAGGGCATGCTCTGGCCGCAGGCCCTGCCCGAGGGGGCCGAGCCCATGGCCGCACCCGCCACCGATATCGCGGGGCACGAGGCGGCGGCCATCAAACAGGCCGTGGTGCAAGACACCGGACTGAACCCCGACGAGCTGGAAACCGTGGACGACTATCAGGCCTGGTTCCAGACGCCCGGCGGCCCGCTGCGTGTGCACCTGCTGCGCTTCAACACACCCGACGCACCCAAGCCTGCAATCCATGCAATGGGCGGCACGTTCAAGGCCTTGAGCGAACTGCGCGGCGGTGCCATGGCCGAGCTGCTGTTGCTGCGTGAGGCGTTCACGCTGGTGGGTGGTGGCAAGGGCTGAAGGCGGGTCAGCCGGTCAGCGACGTCGCGCTGATGTCCTGCGCGCACATGGGTCTATTCAACCTCCGGAGTTCCACCATGTTCATTGCCATGAACCGTTTTCACATCGCACCCGGTCGCGAGTCCGACTTCATCGAGGTCTGGCGACTGCGCGACAGCCGCCTCGCCGGGGTGCCCGGCTTCCAGTCGTTCCACCTGTTGCAAGGCCCCAGCAGTGAACAGGCCACGCTGTTCGTCTCGCACTCCACCTGGGACAACGCCGCCGCCTTCGAGGCATGGACCCGTTCCGAATCGTTCCGCGCCGCTCACGCCAATGCGGGCCAGCAACGCGACCTGTACCTAGGACCACCGCAGTTCGAGGGATTTGACGTGGTGCTGTGAGGCGCCGCTGGCGGTTGGTCTTCAGCGACCCGCAGCCCGTGGCAGCGGGGCTTTAGCGAGAACACCAACCAATCGGGAGGTACTGAATACCTACCCGATCAAAGCCACCGCCTTGATCTGCGCCCACACAGCCTGACCCGGCTGCAGATCAAGCGCCGCCGCCGAGCGCCGCGTCAACCGCGCAAGCAGCGAAGACGAAGTCCCCACCTGCAAACGGCACAGGGCCAGCGCCGGGTGGCTGTCGTCGGCCAGCTGGTCGACCACCACGGGCAGGCTGTTGAGCAGGCTCGTGTCGGTCGCGGGCGAGAGCGCCAGGCTCACGTCGCGCGCCAGGATGCGGACGCGCACCGTGGCACCTTTCGCCTGCCCGCCGTCGCGCACCCAGAGGCAGCCGCCCGGGAACGCCACCCGGGCCAGGCTCCAGGCCGGATCGCGCTCCACCACCACGCCCTCCAGCACCACGCCCGCGTCTTCGCCCAGGCGGATCGGCAGATCGACGCGCGACAACACCTCGGCCAGCGGGCCCGAGGCCAGTGCCCGGCCCGCCTCCATGGCCACGATGTGGTCGGCCAGGCGCGCCACCTCGTCGGGTGCGTGGCTCACGTAGACCACCGGGATGTCGAGCTCGCGGTGCAGGCGCTCCAGGTAGGGCATGAACTCGTTCTTGCGCGCCAGGTCCAGCGCGGCCAGCGGTTCGTCCATCAGCAGCAGGCGCGGGCTGGTGAGCAGCGCGCGCGCGATGGCGATGCGCTGGCGTTCGCCGCCCGAGAGCCCGGCGGTGCGGCGCTCCAGCAGGTGGCCAATGCCCAGCAGCTCGATGGCCCGGTCCCACGCCACCTGCTGGGCTGTGCCCGCGGCGCGCGAGCGGCCGTATTGCAGGTTCGCGCTCACGCTCAGGTGCGCAAACAGCTGGGGCTCCTGGAACACGTAGCCCAGCGGCCGCTGGTGCGTGGGCAGGGCCAGGGCGCCGTCCTGCCAGACCTCGCCGTTGACCACGCAACGGCCGCTGGGCGCAGCGTTCAGGCCGGCGATGCAGCGCAGCAGGGTGGACTTGCCGCAGCCCGAGGGGCCGAACAGCGCGGTCACGCCGCGGCCGGGCAGGCTCAGGTCCACGTCGAGCGTGAAGCCGGGGAAGCTCTGCAGGAAGCGGATGTCTATGCTCATGACGAACGGTTCCAGCCCCGACTGTTCAGAAGCAGCAGCACGGCGAAAGAGAACACCAGCATGCCGCCAGCCAGCCAGTGCGCGTTGTCGTACTCCATCGCTTCCACGTGGTTGTAGATCGCCATGGACAGCACCTGGGTCTTGCCCGGGATGTTGCCGCCGATCATCAGCACCACGCCGAACTCGCCCACCGTGTGCGCAAAGCCCAGCACCGCCGCGGTGATGAAACCCGGCCGCGCGAGTGGCAGCGCCACGGTGAAAAACGCGTCCATCGGCGAGGCGCGCAACGTGGCCGCCGCCTCCATGGGCGCGCGGCCGATGGCGGCAAACGCCTGCTGCAGCGGCTGCACCACGAAGGGCATGGAATACAGGCACGAGGCGACCACCAGACCGGCGAAGGTGAACGGCAGCAGGCCCAGGCCCAGCGCCTGCGTGAGCCGGCCCACCGGTCCCTGCGGCCCCATCAGCACCAGCAGGTAGAAGCCCAGCACCGCCGGCGGCAACACCAGCGGCAGCGTCACCACCGAACCCACCAGGCCCTTCAACCGCGAGGGCGTGCGCGCCAGCCACCAGGCGACCGGTGTGCCCAGCGCGAGCAGCAGCACGGTGGTGAGGCCGGCGAGCTGGACCGTGAGCCACACGGCAGCGAGGTCGTTGGGGGAGAGCATGGGGCGTCCTTCAGCGCTGGAAGAAATGAACCTGCACGTCGCGCGGTGGCGCGGCGAACGGTGCCGAAGTCACCAGCAGGTCCGCGCCTGCGGCCACATGGGCGGCGGCGTTGTCGGCCCGCACGCCACCGGCGGAAGCCAGCAGGGGCCGGGTTGGCAGGGTGTCGATCTCGCGGCGGCAGTCGGCCACCGCAGCGGGGCTGAACTTCTCCAGCTGCAACACATCGGCCCCCGCCCGCGCCCAGCGCAGCGCCTCGGCCCCGTCGCCCACCTCGACCACGATCTTCTTTTCCGGCTGGGCGCGGCGCAGACGCGCGACGGTCTGCGCCGGTGCTTCGTCCAGAAAAAGGCGGTGCTCGGCGAACAGCAGCAGGGTCTCGGACAAACCCAGCCGGTGCATCACGGCGCCGCCGGCCTTGACCGCTTTCACCGACATGGCCTTGGTGCCGGGCACGTTCTTGCGCGTGCAGGCCACGGCCACGCCACCGGACTCGGCCACGATGGCCGCCGCCGAACTGGCGATGCCGCTGGCCCACTCCGCCAGGGTCTGCGCGGTCTTCCAGGCGCGGTGCAGCTGGGTGGCGCTGCCTTCGGCGATGAGCAGCTTCTCGCCCGCGACCAGCGCGGTTCCCGAGCCGGCCTGCAGGTGCACGCGCGCGCCGGCCAGTTCGAACAACCGGGCCGCCTCTTCCGTGCCACACACCACCATGGGCGCGCGGGCGGCGAAGTCCAGGCGACCCGCCGCCGCACCGATGGCCAGGCTCTCGGTGGTGAGGTCGCCGCAGGGCGCGTCGTCCTGCAGCAGGCGGCTCAACTCGTCGTCGCTCAGCGCGGTCGGCATGGCGCTCACTGGCCCAGCTCGTAGCCGTAGGACTTGATCACCGCCTGGGCCTTGGTGCTCTTCAGGTACTTGAGCAGCGCGACCGCACCGGCCTTGTCTTTGCCCGGTGTCAGCAGCAGCGCATCCTGCCGGATGGGGGTGTAGAGGTTCGCTGGAACCACCCAGGCCGAGCCCGGGATCTGGCTGTCTTTGAGCACCTGCGACAGCGCCACGAAGCCCAGCAGGCTGTTGCCGCTGCTCACGAACTGGTAGGCCTGCGCGATGGTTTCGGCGGTCACGAACTTCGGCGCCAGGCTGTCGTGAACGCCCATGGCTTTCATGGTCTCCATCGCCGCCGCGCCGTAGGGCGCGAGCTTGGGGTTGGCCAGCGCGATGTGGTCGAAACCGCCGCCCTTGAGCACCTCACCCCTGGCGTCCACCACCGCGGGCTTGGCCGACCAGAGCACCAGCTTGCCGATGGCGTAGCTGACCTGGCTGCCGGCCACCCCGGCGCCTTCCTTGATCAGCTTGACCGGGGTTTCGTCGTCGGCCGCGAGCAGGATCTCAAACGGCGCGCCGTTCTTGATCTGCGCGTAGAACTTGCCGGTGGAGCCGAACGACGACACGACCTTGTGGCCGGTTTCCTTTTCGAACTCGGCCGCGATCTTGTTGAAGGGCGCGGTGAAGTTGGCGGCCACGGCCACCGGGATGTCGTCGGCGCGGGCGGCCGTGGCCGCCAGCAGCAGGCCGGCGAGCAGTGAAGAAACCAACGGCTGGATGTTCATGGAAACACTCCGGGAATGAAAGAAAGAAAACTCAATGGCGCGAAAACAGGTCGCGCACCTTGCACAGTGCGGTGGTGACGTCGAAGCGCGTGTCGGGCAGCGCCTCGCCGGCCAGCACTTTCTGCAGCGCGGCGCGCGGGTCGGTCTCGCCGGTCAGCAGCACCTGTGCGCCCCAGCCCGCCATGTGGCGCAGAAAGCCGTCGCCCGCGCTGCCCGCGATCAGCAGGTCCACACCGTGCAGGGGGTGCGGGCCGTCGTCCTTGAAGTGGTGCGGCAGTTGTTCCTTGCTGAGCGCAATGCGTTGCGGCTCGGGCAGCGGCTGGCCGCTCTGGCAATCGAACAGCAGCCACTCGCGGGCCTGGCCCGCGTGGCCGCTGACCTGGCTCCCGTCTTTGTGGGTGGCGATGGCGATTTTCATGAAGGGTCCTTGGTTCTTGGTTCTTGGAAAGAGGGCGCTCAATCTGTGGAGACGAGGAAGACGCTGGATGCCTTGAAGATCGCCGTCACCGGCTGGCCCACCGCCAGGCCCAGGCGCTCCACGCTCTGGTCGGTGACCACGGCGGTGAGCACGTGGTGACCACCGGGCAGGGCGAGCGTCACCTCGGCGTTGACGGGGCCGTGGTGGATCTTCTGCACCAGGCCACGGAAACGGTTGCGGGCCGAGATGCGCGCGCCCTCCTCTTCCACCATCAACACGATGGACGAGGCCTTGACGAAGGCCAGCACATCGCGGCCTTCGGCCAGACCGAGGTTCTGCACCGACTCGTTGGTGACAATGGCCGTCAGCTCCAGCGATGGCCCCAGCTTCAGGACGACCTCGCTCTCGACCACGCCAGAGCGGATGGAGCCGATGGGGCCGGCGAACTGGTTGCGGGCACTGGTTTTCATGGTGAGCCTCCGGAGGACCTGTCGGAATTCGGCGATGTCGGGTTCACCGTGCTGCGCCAGCTGGCCGCTCAGGCGCGCGAGCGCGGCCTGCGATTCCTGCTCCAGCGCGCGGTAGAAGGCGATCAGGCGGCGGCCAAAGGCGGTGAGCTCGCTGCCGCCGCCGTGGCGCCCGCCGGTGGCGCGCAGCACCAGCGGCTCGGGCGCCACGTTGTTCATGTCGTCCACCGCATCCCACGCGGCCTTGTAGGCCATGGGCACGGCCTTGGCGGCCTGCAGGATGGAGCCGTGCAGGGCGATGGCTTCGAGCAGGCGGATGCGCTTGTCGCCGAGGAAGCTGCCCATGGCGGTGTCGATCATCAGCTTGCCCATCAGGGGCTGGCTGGCCAAGTTCATCGCGGCATGCCCCGGCTGAGCGAAAGCCGGGGAATGACCGCGCCGGCACCGAAGCGGTCAATCACCTTGTGGCTGGCGAGCCAGCGGTTGTCGGGCAGGCGCCAGGCGGTCACGGTTTCCGCGTAGACAGGGGCCTCGTAAAAGATCTCGTCGTCGTCCGAGCGCAGCGCCGTCTGCACATAACGGAAGGCACAGAAGCAGGCCTGGCCTTCGGCATCGAGGCCGAGGCTGCGGTCGGCCACGATCTCGTGTTCCTGCTCGACGGCAAAGCTCACCGGCGCCACCACCAACCCGATCAGATCGGAGGGCAGTTCCTCCATCCACGCCACCGCTTGGCCGCGCGCGGGGCAGGCGTTGGGTGGCGGGCTGTACAACGGTTGGGACATGACGGGCTCCTGTATCGATCACGACAGAACGGACGGGTCTTGCGACAGCGTTGTGTGCTTTGCTACACAACGTCCACGCCTGCGTGGCTTGAGAGCCTTGTTTGCAAAACGTGGGCCAACTTTTGGAGGAGAACGCTTGTTTCTTTCTCTGTGCTTTTTTTGGGTAAACACAAATCTCGTTCGTTGCACCTCGCGATGCCAAGGCGTGTGCGCTCAGGCCACAGCGCTTGGGTGAGGCGGTCGGCGCTGTGCGCCGACTTCCCTGCGATGCTCGCGACCGTGGCCCGTCGCACAACTCGCTGCGTTCGCTGCGCTCTCTCCGCTCAGACAAGTGCGACAAGTCAGTTGACGAAGCGCGCTGCGCGCGCGGCCACAGCCACTGCGCTTCTCGGCGCCTCACACGGCGCGCTGCGGCCTGAGCGCACACGCCTTGGCAGAAAGGGGGTTAGCGCGCTACCGGTGAAGAGCCACTTCATTTCTGCTGCGGCAGGCGCGAGGTGTTGCACCTGCAAGGTCCCCCCGCACACCACAGTACGGTTCAGATCCTCAAGCCAGACTCATGCGAAACAGATCGGGCTGGCTCTGCCGGTACACCCGCAGCCACAGCAGCGTCGCGGGCACCAGCGACTGGCTGGCAAACCACAGGGCTTCGTCCAGCGTCTCGCCGGGTGGACCGGCGAGTTGCACTTGCATCAGCGCCCAACCCGACCAGTCGAGCTCGGGCATGGTGGCGCGCTGGTCCGGCTCGATCTGCGCCACGCTGGCGGCCAGGGTGGCGAGCTGGCGCTGCACCTCGGCGCGCGTGAGGCGCGAACGCATCAGCTCCTCGCGCGGCAGCTGTTCGACCAGGATCAGCACCGATTCGCAGGCGCCCTGGATCAGGCCCAACAAGGCGCTGTGCAGCATGGGTTGGCTCATGCTCTTTCAGGCGCCAAGCGCTGCGGGCTCGGCCTGCAGCAACCGGGCGTTGAGTTCGATGGCGAACTCGCGCCAGGCGGCGGCCAGGTCGAGCGTGATGGCGCGCTGGGTCTCGGCGTCGGGCATCTGGTCTTGTGCGAAGTTCGACAAGGCGCACGAGCCGGCGTTGAAGGCCAGTGCGGCCTGCATCAAACCCTTGTTCCAGCCCGCGAACGGTGCCAGCAGCTGCGGCGTGAGCGCGTGCTGTCCTTGCCCCACCACAGCGTCGGCGGCGTCGAGCGCTGGCAACAAATCGTCGATCTGCGCCAGGCTCTCGCTGTAGACGCGGTCCACCGTCGCCAGCAGGGCGCGCTGCGTGAGCAGCTCGTGTTGCTGGCTGGAGAGCAGGCGCGTGAGGTGGCGGCGGTACTGGTCGGGTGCGGCGGCGGCGCGCGCGGCCACGCCTTCGGCAAAGGCCTGGAGCGCTGCTTCGCGGTCCTGGGCCACGGGCGCTTGGGTGGTGGCGGTGGGCGCCTTCTGGCGCAGCAGCGCGTGGGCGATGCGGTCGGCCGCTTCGAGCGCGCCTTCCATGTGCCCGGCGCCATGGGCCGCCGTTTCACTGCCACCCAGGAACACCCGACCGCTCCACAGCGGCTGGCGCAGCAGCGGGTCGGCCAGCGGCGGTTCGGGCGGCGTGGCGCGGTCGGTGTCGCTGCAGGTCCAGGGCTCCAGCGACCAGTCCTGCAGTTGCAACCGGCCACTCTGCGCGGTCTGGCCGTAGAGCTGGGCGAGCTGGCTGTCGATCAGCAGCGGCAGGCCGCGCTGAAAGTGCTCGCGCTGCACCGGGTTCAGCGCCACGAAGCCGCCCAGCGCAGCGCCCCGGGCTTCGTCGCAGGCGTCGAACACCTCACCCAGCACGGCCTGCGCATGGCGAACGAAAGCGTTGCCCGACTGCCCGGCTTCTCGCCAGAAGGCGTGGTCAAAAGCGACCAAGGCCTTGGCATGGGTCGCCATCCAGGTGGCGGTGTTGTCCATCGCGTCCCACACCGTTGCCGGCGGGGGCGGGTCCAGCAGCATGCGGCCGTGCACCAGGCGCGGCGGCAGGGCCAGCACGACCTGGCGCGCGCGCAGCGGTGCGCCGGTTTCCAGCAGGATGTCGATGTGGGAGCCGCGGTCGCGCAACACGCGCACGGGCTTGCCCAGCCGCAGGCAGCCCGCGGGCAGATCGGCGGCGAGCGCATCGGCCAGCCGGGCCGCGCCACCCTGGATGCGCCGTGCGCCGGCGTGCACACCACCCTCTTCCTGCCGCCGTTCGGGTTGGCGGTTCGGGTCGGTGAGCCAGAGCGCGTCGCCCGGGTCGTGCTGGGCCAGCGTGGCCAGACCCAGCTCGCCCAGCAGCGCACTGATGCGCGGTTCGGTCTCGGGCCAATACCAGGTAGCACCCAGGTCGAGCGCCTGGCCGGTCTGCTCATCGGTGCGGGTCAGCACCCGGCCGCCGATGCGATCCCGCGCTTCGAGCAGGGTCACGCTCAGGCCGCGTGCGACCAGGCTGCGGGTGAGCGCCAAGCCACACAGGCCCGCGCCGACCACCACGACGTCGGCCACCTGGTGGGTGGGCAGATGGAGCAAGGCGGCCATGGTGGGTGCGCCCTGGGGCTCAGCTCGTCATGAGCAGTTCAATGGTCACCGGGTCTTCGCCGAGCACCGCCTGGCAGGCCAGGCGCGAGGCCGATCCGATGCCGACCATGCCGTCGAGCTTTTCGTTTTCCAGCGGCTGGATGCGCGACAGGCTCTTGCGGCCGCTGGTGACGAAAACGTGGCAGGCCTCGCACTTGGCGTTGCCGCCGCATTTGCTCATGACCGGCTCACCCACGCCGAGCAGGGCTTTGAGGAGGGTGGTGCCGGCGGCGACTTCGTAGAATTTGCCGGAAGGAAGAACGGTGATCGTGGTCATGGTTGTGGCCTCATGGCTGGTTGGAAAAAGGGAACCGGAAAGGGTCAGGCGAGCGCGGGTTGCATGGCGTCGATCAGCGCCGCCGAAAAATCGGCCAGCGGCATGTTGATGCGGGTGATGCCCTGCTCTTCGAGAAAACGCGCTTCCATGCGGGTGGGCTCGTTGGGCAGCACGGCCCAGTGCAGGTCGCTGGAGCGCTTCATGATCTGGCGCGCGAAGCAGCGCGTGAGCTGGTCGTCGAAACGGCAGCCGAGGAACAGGAAGCTGCGGCCGGTGCGCCAGGCCTGCACCGCGGCGGGGATGGGGGTCTGGATGTCGATTTCGGTCAGCACCTCGACGTAGTCGCTGTCGGACACGAGGTAGTTGCTGGCCGGGCTGTGGCCGCCCCAGGGCTTGTAGTGCGTGGGCGCCACCGGCAGGGTGTCGAGCGCCTGGCCCTGGGCGTCGTAGGCGCCGGTCCACTGGCCGAAATGTTCGGACTGCGACAGGCCTTGCACCTGGTTCCAGCCGCTGCCGCCGCGCACGCGGGTCAGCGCGTTGAGCATGGTGTCGTCGTACCAGGTGTCGACCCAGAGGCCGGCGTTGCTGCCCGCCAGGGCCAGCTGCAAGGCCGACGGCTCGGGCGAGCTGGCAAAGGCCTCGTTCATCAGGTGCACCACCGACTTGCGGTGCTTGAAGTTCTCGATGAACTGGGCCGCCTGCGTCAGGCGGTTGCGCACCTTGTGCGGCACGCTGACCTTGGCCGTCATGAAGGTCGCCAGGTCCAGCGGCGTGGCCGGCACCTTGCCGGGTTCACACAGCGACAACATGTCCGGGCCCATGTAGGGGATGACGCTGCCGGCGTCGAGGCGGCGGGCGATGTCTTGGATCAGGTCGGTCATGGGGTTTCCTTAGAGATAAATGGCGGCACCGGCACCCACATTGGTGGCGGTGTCCTTGAGCGTGGTCACGATGTACTGCACCTGGACCGCGTCCATCTGGGTGTGCAGCGGCAGGGCCAGGGCGCGGTCGCCGATGCGGTCGGTGTCGCGCAGCAGGCCGCGCTGCTGGCCGATGGCCGCCGCCGCGTTCATGTAATAGAACTGCTGGTGCAGCGGGTGGCTGTAGGCGGCGGTCTCGATGCCGCTGGCCGCCAGGTCGTCCACCATCTGGGCGCGGGCACTCGCGGTGAAACGTTTGCCGAGGTGCACGACGTAGAGCATCCAGTGCACCTCGTCGACGTTCTCGGCCAGGTAGGGCGGCTTCACGCCCTCGAAGCTCTGCATCTGCTCGTGGTACCAGAGCTCCACCTGCTTGCGCTCCACCAGCCGGTCGTCCAGGCTGGCGAGCTGGGCCAGGCCAAGGGCGGCGGTCATCTCGCTCATGCCAGCCTGCAGCGGCACGCGCGAACCGACCGAGACCGAATGCCGGTCGCTCACGCGGCGCTGGCGCAGGTAGCGCAGCTCGTGCACCAGCGCGTCGTCGTCGGTGACCAGCATGCCGCCCTCACCGGTGCACAGCGCCGAGGGCTGCGAGAAGTCGAACACCGACACGTCGCCAAAGCTGCCGACCGTCTGGCCCTTGTAGCGCGAGCCCAGCGCTTCGGTGCTGTCTTCGATCAGGGGGATGCCGTGCGCTTTCGCGAGCGCACGCAGCGGGTCCCAGTCGGCCGGGTGGCCGTTGGTGTTGCCGGCCAGGATGGCGCGGGTCTGCGGGCCGATCTTGAGCGCGGCTTTCTCCGGGCTCAGGCAGCCGGTCCAGTAGTTGATGTCGGCGAACACCGGCGTGGCGCCCGCGAGCGTGATGGCCTGCGCCACCTGGTGCCACGAATGGCTGCTGCAGACGACCTCGTCGCCCGGGCCGATGCCGTAGGCGCGCAGGGCGATCCAGGTGCCCAGGGTGCCGCTGCCCACCGCGACCGCATGGCGCCGCCCGGCCCAGCCGGCGAAGGCACGTTCGAACGATTCCAGCATGGGGCCATCGCCCCAGCGGGCCGATTCCAGCACGGCGGTGACGAGCTGGATCTCGCGCTCGCCGCACGCGGGCTCGTAGAGGGAGATGGCATCGATTTCCATGGGGTGCCCGATCAGTCTTGGGTGAGGATGAGTGCGTCGGCTTCTTCGGGCAGCTCGGTCACGCTCCAGCAGTGGCCGTTGGAGGTGGCGAGGTAGACCTTGCGGGCGCCCAGCATGAGCGCGGGCTTTTCGTCGCGCATGTCCATCGCATCGACCAGCACCACCTTCATCTCGGGGTGCTGGGAACGCCAGATCGAGGCCGCGTCGCGCAGGGTGGTGGCGGCGCCCACGAGTTCGCCGGCCGCGCGCAGGTGTTCGGTGCTGATGGACATGGCGGTCAGTCCTCGGAGACCGAAGAGGCCAGGCGGCGCGCTTCGACCGTGATGGGCAGGGTCGTGCCTTCGGGCATGACCGGCAGTTCGAGCTGCCAGCCGTTGGCCAGCGTGACCAGCCCACCCCACATGCCGGGATTCACCATGTCGACGATGGGCTCCTCCAGGTCCTTCTTGGGCACATAGGCGCTCAGCACACCTTTGGCATCGCGGCGGATCATCACTTTCATCATCGGCTCCAGTCAGACAAACACAAAAAAAATCAGGACCCAGCGGCAACACTGAGCAAGGGTTCGAGCAAGGCGGGCAGGCTGTTGAGCAGCAAGGCAATGTCTTCGGCGCGGGTTTCATCGCCGAGCGAAAAGCGGATGGCGCACAGGGCCTCGTCGCGCGGCACGCCCATGGCGGTCAGCACGTGCGAGGGCTCGCTGCCGCCAGAGGAGCAGGCCGCGCCGCTGGACGCCGCCACGTTCAGGCGCGAGAGGCGCTGCAGCACGACGTCGGCGTCCACCATGCCAAATCGCAGGTAGCTGGTGCCGGGCAGGCGTGGCACGCCCTGGCACCACACGTGCAGGCCCGGCAGCTCGGCCAGGCCGCGTTCAAGTGCGTCGCGCAGGCCGGCCACCTGTTCGGCCTGTGCCGTCAGGTCGCCCAGACGCTCCAGCGCCGCGGCCAGACCGACGATGGCCGGCAGGTTCTCGGTGCCGCCGCGGCGTCCGCGCTCCTGGCTGCCCGGCACCGGCGGCGCGAGGGCCCGGCCCTGGCGCAGCAACAAGGCGCCCGCGCCCTTGGGGCCGTGGAACTTGTGGGCCGAGAGCGAGACCGCGTCGGCCGGGTGGTCGGCAAAGGAAAACGGCAGCTTGCCGATCCACTGCGTGGCGTCCACGTGCATGGCGGCGCCGGCCGCGTGGGCCATCGCGGCGACTTCCGTCACCGGCATCAGCGCACCGGTTTCGTTGTTGGCCGCCATCAGCGAGACCAGGGCCAGGTCCGGCCCCATCAGGGCTTCGGCGGCGATGAGGTCGATGCGGCCGTCGCACGACACGGGCATGACGTCCACCGGCACGCCCTGCTCCGCCAGTGAACGCGCCAGGCGCAGCAGGGCCGAGTGTTCGACCGCGCCGATCAGCAGGCGGTTGCGGCCCTGGGCCTTGGCCGCCGCCAGCAGGCCGGTCAGGGCCATGTGGTTGGCCTCGGTGGCGCCGCTGGTGAAGATGAGTTCGCTGGTCTTGCAGCCCAGGGCCTTGGCCGCCGTGGCGCGTGCCGCACCGAGCACGCGCTTGGCGTCCTGCCCCGGCCCGTGCTGCGACGAAGCGTTGGCCCAGGCGGTGACAAACACCGGCCCCATCGCATCCAGCACCTCGGGCGCGGGCGGCGTTGTCGCGTTGTGATCCAGGTAGATCATGGCGAGCTTCTCCCCCAACCCAGGGCACCGCCGGGCCGGCTTTGCCGGACGGCCAGTGCCGCCCCCTGGGGGGTAGCGCGAAGCGCTGCGGGGGGTGTCATGGTCTTCATGGCCAGAACTGCCGCTCGCTGTCCAAACACAGGAGGTCGAGCAAGGGTTCGATCTGGTCGGCCCGCTCCTTCTCCACCCAGGCCTGCTGCTGGTGGTCGCGCGCGCACAGCGTCCAGCAGGGGTGCTCGCCCACGGGCGGCTTCAGCAAGGCAATGGCGATCGTGCCGCCGCTCGGGTCCACGTTGCGCGAACAGCACGGGCTCTCGACCCGGTAGCCATCCTCATCCATGAAAACCTGAGGCTGCACGAAGCGGTAGCGCACGCGTTCCTTCAGCGCCCGCTCCAGGCGGTGCAGCGTCAGGTCACGCGGCGCGACAGCGTTCATGCGGCGCCGTCCTCGGTCTCGGGCAAGAGGCCGGCGGGAGCGGGCACGAGCTCGATCTCCATGCAGCCGACCACGCAGCCCGGGAACTGCACCAGGTAGACCGGTTCGTTGAGTTCCTGCGCGTGGCCGATGTTGACGATCTCGCCCACCGTGCCGCGCGCGGCGAGCAAGGCGTCGGGTTCGCGCTCGGGGTAGCTGCCGTCGTTGACGAGGTCGTCCAGCGCGATCACGCGCTGGCCCCAGGCGTAGACGGGTTCGCGGGGTTCGATGCCGTTCATGTGCTCTCCTGAGAAGGTTGTGCTTGACCGAGGGTGGTGATGGAAGCCGCCTTCTCGCCGAGCTGCGCCAGCACCTCGTCGGGCAGGTTGTCCAGGGTGCAGAGTTCTTTGGCGCGCATGCCGACGCGGTGGCCGGATTCGACGAAGTCGACGGCGTAGATGTAGAACTGCTGCAGGAAGGTGTTGATGTTGATGACGTAGCCGATCTCACCCTTGTTCACCAGCACCTCGCCGATGTCCTTGCCGTTGTAGGTGCCGTCGTTGCGCACCACGGAGCGCGCGATCACGCGTTCGCCGTACTGGAAACGCGGGGGAAAGGCGAGTTCGATTTCGGCGTCGTCGCGGTTGATGTCAGCCATGGGGCACTCCCGGTACCAGTGAAAGGGCCTGGCGCGTGTCCTGGCGTTCGAGCACGCACTGGCGCACCAGGGGGTCGTCGTCCTCGCGCAAGGGGTCGAGCAGGGACGGGTCGGCGCGCTGCGCCACTTCCCAGCGAACGCGCCAGTCGGTGTCGGCCATCAGGCGCGGCAACAGCGGCGCGGGCAGGCGCTCGGCGACCGTGCGACGCACCTCGGGCGACCTGTCGCTGAGCAGGATCAGCAGCGCCGGCATCTCCAGGCGCTGCGCCACGATCAGGCGCACGGCGCGGTCGGGGTCGCGCGCCATGGTGGGCAGCAGCGCCAGCGGCAGGCGCCGCGCCACCCATTCGCGCACGCCGTAGTCGCTGTCGTTGCGCATGGCGGCGAGTTCGGCGGTTTCCAGGCGCTGGGCGACGCGGATGCGCACCTCGCGGTGCGGGTCGTGCGCCATGCGGCCGAGCAACTGCTGCGGCAGGCGCAGCGCGATCTGCAGGCGCACGGTTTCGTCGGGGTCGTCCATCAGCGAGGCCAGGCGGAACACGTTGGCGTGGCGCGCGGCGATGGCGCGCACCTCGAAGTACGGGTGGCCGAGCTGGCGGTCGCCCTGCTCCGGGTGCCAGCGGAAAAAACGGTCGATGCGGCGCGCGTACACGTCCTGCATGCAGGCATGTCCCGGTTCACAGCCTTGTTCGCCTGGGCGGTCGCGCAGGGCCGCGTATTCGCAGGCGCTGCAGTCCACCGGGCCGCCCTGCCAGTGCGAGGCTTCGATGTCACCGGCGGGGGCGCGGGTGGCCTTGAACTCGCTCAGCGCGTTCACTGGATGACCTCCGCCCTGCGGGCTGCGGTGCGAGCTTGCTTGGGAACGGCCCGGCGCGTCGCTCATAGCTTGGCCCCAGTTCCGCTCCAGCCGCGCACCGGGTAGGCGCTCAGCGGGTCCACCGCGTCGGGCGTGTCGGCCGCTTCTCGACGCGCCAGCACGTGCGAAAGCAAGGCACCACCGAGGTGGTCTTTCGGGTCGAGCTGGCGCAGCGCGGCCAGCATGAGGCGCGCTTCGTCGAAGTCGCCCAGGCGCAGGTTCAGGTAGGCCAGGCCCTTGAGCGTGAACAGGTAAAAGCGCACGGCCGGGTCGTGGCGCAGGGCGTCGTCGTCGGGCGGCTGGTCGCCGAAGTTGGGGCCGAGCGCGCTGCGCGCAATCGCCAGCGCGTCTTCACCGACCGCGCGGGCCTTGTCCAGCGCATGACCATAAAAATGAAAGCGGTAGAGCGCGATCAAGGGCCCGGGGTGGCTGGGTGCCAGGGCGCGCGCCTGCTCCAGCAAGGCCAGGGCTTCGTCGCCCTGGTCTCGCTGCAGGCCCGCCTTCCTGATCAGCGCATCGACCTCGGGGCTGACCGCGCCGCCGATCGCACCGGCGCCGAACGCGTCGAGCGCGTCGTCCAGCCCCAGGTTGACGACGGCGGCGTTCATGGCCGGCGCTCAGGAGGCCAGCGAGGCCGGGCGACCGCGCCCGATGGCGCCGATCTCGATCTTGGTCACACCCACCACCGGCGCCGGGCTCTCGCTGGAAGCGCTGCTGCAGCCGCAGGCGGCCTGGTTCGGGTTGGTGAAGGTCAGACCCGACTGCGTCGGCGTATCGGCGAAATCGACGATCACACCTTCGAGCATCAATCGGCTCTCGGCGCCAAGGAACAGGCGCAGACCTTCGATCTCCAGCACCTGCTCACCGGGGCCGGGCGCGGCTTCGGCGCTGAATTCCGAGCTGTAGCCCGAGCAGCCGCCCGGGCTGACCGCCAGACGGAAACCCGCACCCGCCGGCAGGCCGGAGAAGCGCACGATGCGCGAAATGAACTTGACGGCGGCGGGCTTGAGGACGATGTTGGGCAGCATGGTGGTGGTCTCAGGTTGTCTCAATGAATCGGTGTGACAGCAATGTTTCGGGCGATGCCCGAAGCGAGTTGCAAGCCCCAGGGTGAGCGAAGCGAAGCCCCCACCAGGGCACCCGCGGAACCGGCTTTTCCGGGCCGCCAGGTGCGCCCCCTTGAGGGGGGATGCGGCTACGCGCAGCGAGCAAGCAACGGGGGTGCTTCAGATCTTGACGATGCAGCCGTCCACAGGGCACACCGCGACGCACTGCGGCTCGTCGTAGTGGCCTTCGCAGTCGGTGCACTTCTTGGGGTCGATGACGTAGGTGCCGCCTTTTTCGCGGATCGCGACGTTCGGGCACTCGGGTTCGCAGGCCGAGCAGGCGGTGCAGGTGGAAGCGATGATCTTCATGGGCATGGTGGCTCTCCTTCTGGGGGACGTCGTGGGGGATGGGTTGTTGGTGTCAGGCGGCTTCGGCGAGGCCGCCGGTGAAAGCGCCCTGGCGGATCTGCGCGTCGCCGCGCGGCTGGTGCGTGATGGCGCCGCTGGCGATGCGGCCGCGGTAGTCGTTGAACCACTCGAGCGCGGCCTTTTCGATGAACTCGCCGACGTACTGGTCCACCGGCTCGACACCGGCGGCCAGCAGTTCGTCGCGCGGGCAGGCACCGATCTTGGCCACCAGCACGGCGTGGCAGTCGTTGATGGCGTTGACCACCGAAGGCAGCTGCTCGTCGTCGCCATGGCCGCCCTGGCAATACAGGTCGACACGGCGGTGGCCGACGAACAGGGCCTGCGCGGCCGAGACCTCAAACACCTGGAACTCGGTGACGTGGCCGAAGTGCTCGTTGACCCGGCCGCCGCCCTTGGTGGCGACCGCGACCAGCACCTTGAGGTCGTCGTCCACACCGATGGCGGTGGCCGCGGCCAGGGCTTCGTGTTTGGCGGCCTGTTGGGCCTGGCGCTCGACCTCGACCTTGTCCTGGTAGCTCTTGCGCTTGTCCAGGTCGTAGACCACTTCCATCTGCTCCAGCTTGTCGAGCGTGAACTCTTCCGAGCGGTCTTCGCCCAGCAGGCCCACCGCATCGGCGCGGCACTGGCGGCAGTGGCGCATCAGGTTGGCGCCGCCCATGCAGGCGTCCTGCACGGCCTTCAGTTCGGACGCGGTCGGGCCACGCTGACCGGTCAGGCCGAACACCGTGCCGTGTTCGGCTTCGGAGATCAGCGGCATGATGTTGTGCAGGAAGGCGCCGCGCTTCTTGACTTCGCGGTTCACTTCGATCAGGTGCTCGTCGTTGATGCCGGGGATCAGCACCGAGTTGATCTTGGTGAGCACGCCGCGCGCGGTGAGCATTTCCAGGCCGAGCATCTGGCGCTCGTGCAGGATCTTGGCGGCCTCGTAGCCGGTCACGCGCTTGTGGTTCCAGAAGATCCAGGGGTAGATCTTCTCGCCCACGGCCGGGTCCACCATGTTGATGGTGATGGTCACGTGGTCGACGTTGTATTTGCAGATCTCGTCGACCTGATCGGGCAGCGCCAGGCCGTTGGTGGACAGGCAGAGCTTGATGTCGGGTGCCTGCTCCTGCAGCATGCGGAAGGTCTCGAAGGTCTTGGCCGGGTTGGCCAGCGCATCGCCCGGGCCGGCCACGCCGAGCACCGTCATCTGCGGAATCTCGCTGGCCACGGCGACCACTTTTTTCACCGCCTGTTCGGGCGTGAGCTTCTGCGAGACCACGCCGGGGCGGCTCTCGTTGCTGCAGTCGTATTTGCGGTTGCAGTAGTTGCACTGGATGTTGCAGGCCGGCGCCACGGCGACGTGCATGCGCGCGTAGTGGTGGTGGGCTTCTTCGGAATAGCAGGGGTGGTTCTTGACCTTGTCCCAGACTTCCTGGGGCATGTCGTCGGGACCGTCGGACGTGCCACAACTGGCTTTGCCCTCACCACCGGAGGTGCCACAACCACCACCGGTGGCGGGCAGTTCGGGCGTGGCGCCCAAGGATTTGATCTGGCCGATGCCGATGTAGGTCTTGGCCGGCAATGAACCACTGGCTGCGCTGGTTTGCATGGGAACCCTTTTCGCGTCCGACACTTGGCCGCATGGGGGACCTATAGCCAAATCCGTGCCACCGGAAATCTTGTTTTAAATCAAGGAACTGATGTCTTTTGTCGGTTGTCGCAGATGCCACAGGAGCCACATTTTTTTGGATGTATCGCGTCTGGCTTGCGACAAAGGCCACACTCTGGTTTTCTGTGAACTGGCGCCACTCGGCGGTGTGGGCAAGGCCGGCGCTTGTGAGGGCCGTTCTCCGGCTCAGGCTCGCGGGCGGCTGTGGGGGTTCGCCGGCATCACGGCATCAACAACGGGCTTGTTGGCGGGCTCTGTGGCCACCGCGAATGTAGCCTGCGCCCGACCCTCCCAACCACCGACCTTGATCAGCATCCATGTGCAAGAGGGAAGTCAAACGTTGGTTCCGCCCACCCGTTCGCAGACGTGTCGGGTGGCTGCGGCGGGGCGCCGAAGAGGATTCGCGCATGCCACCGAGCCTCGACCACCAGCCCGGTGTTCACGCAAGCCCTCCGGCCTGAGGACAAGCATCTGCGCGAGCGCGAAGGCGACCCGCCGCGGACGCCCGGCGCGTGGCCCAGGTCAACGGGTGGCGCCAGCAACCCCTACAACGATTTCAAAACTTCCGAACCTCGATGCCATGCTTCTGCAAGGCATAGCCCATCTGGCGCGGTGAAATCTTCAGCAGGCGCGCCGCCTTGGCCTGCACCCAGCCACTGCGCTCCATCGCCCAGACCAGGCGCTCGCTTTCGCCTTCGGGCTTGCCATCGGCGACAGCGGTCGGCGCGGCGACGGCAACCGGCTCGGGAGAGACCTCGCTGGGCGCAGGCAAGGCCGCATCGGCCCCGGCGGGACCCATCGGGCGCTCCTGGATCGGAATCTCCGTCAGGCGACTCGGCCGTACCGCGTCTTCGCGGTCGATGTGGTGCAACACCTGGGTCAGGCAACGGTTGCCCTGGCAAGGGAAGGCCAGGTCGGTGATCACATCGCTGTGCGCCATGGTCGCGGTGCGTTCCACGCAGTTCTCCAGCTCGCGCACGTTGCCCGGCCAGTAACAACTGCTCAGCACCCGCATCGCCGCCGGGCTGAACTGGGTGGTGCGTGCGTTGTCGCGGTTGAACCGGTCGAGAAAATGTTTGGCCATGGCCGGGATGTCTTCGCGGCGCTCGCGCAGCGGCGGCAGCTGGATGCTGACCACGTTGATGCGGTAGTACAGGTCGGCACGGAACTCGCCCGCCTTCACCATGCGTTCCAGATCCCGGTTGGTGGCGAGGATCAGGCGCACATCCACCTTCACCGCCGTCGACCCCCCGACACGCTCGAACTCGCGCTCCTGCAACACGCGCAGCAGCTTGGCCTGGAACGAGGCCGAGATGTCACCGATCTCGTCCAGGAACAGGGTGCCGCCGTGCGCCATTTCGAAGCGGCCCTTGCGCTGGCCCTGGGCGCCGGTGAACGAGCCCTTTTCGTGGCCGAAGAGTTCACTCTCCAGCAGCGACTCGGTCAGCGCCGCACAGTTGACGCAGACAAACGCTTCACGCTTGCGCGGCGACAGGCTGTGGATGGCTCTGGCGATCACTTCCTTGCCGGTGCCGCTCTCGCCACGCAACAGCACAGTGGTGCGCGCCGGCGCCACCTGGTGCACCTGGTCAAACACCTCCAGCATGGGCGCCGAGGTGCCCACCACGTGTTCGATCTTGTTGCCGCTCTTGAGCGCCTTGGACATGCGGCGCACCTCGTCCTGCATGCTGTCGTGGGCCGCGCTGACACTGCGGTGCAAGAGCAGCGCCTGACCCATCAGCGTGGACACCATCTTGAGCAACTGCAGGTCGTCACCGAAGTGGCTGCGGGTCTGCGGATTCAGGTAGTCGACCGCCAGCACGCCCACCGTGCGCCGGTCCGCCCGGATCGGCGTGGCCAGCATGGCGACACAGGCGCCCGGGCTCTGGTCGGCGCCCCCGGTGCGGTTCAGGAACAGCGGCTCGGCTCGCAGGTCGGGCGCAGAAAACGGCATGCCCGTGGCGTAGACCCGGCCCACGATGCCCTCACCCGGCAGGAACTTCAGGCGCTGGCTTTCTTCGAGGCTCAGACCGACAGCGCACAGGCCGTGCAACTCGGCGGAGCCCGGTTCGGACAGCACGACAAAGGCACGTCGCCAGTCCATTGCCTGCAACAAATAGTTAAGGGCTTCACGAAAAGTTTTGTGGACGTCGAGCGAGGTCGCGAGCGTCTTGCTGATCTCGTAGATCACGTTCAGTTCGCGCCGCGCTGCGGTCATCTGTGTGTTCATCACCATGGTGCGCTCCGGGTAGGTGCAAGGCAGGACCTGATACAGGGCAGCGCCGCCCCTGGCGTGGCCGGTGAGCACCAACGCAGGGATTTCTGACGCAGAAAAGCCACCTCCTGACGCGCTCTCATGCAAGAAATGAACCAATAACTTGATGGTGTGCGCCGTTGATCGTTTGGCTTCACGCTTTCCGACAAACCGGACAGTGCTGTTCGATGACACGGCGGATGGCGCGAACAAAACCAACAAAGCGGGCCGAAAAACGTCGCGAACAGGCAACAAATGGCATGGCACCGAAATTGCGGAAAGCGCTGCGGTCCACCCAATTTTCTGGAGTCTTCCATGTCGCTCAGCAGCCGAGATCCCGCCCCCGCCCGTGCCGCCGCCAGCGTCTACCTCGACTACGCCGCCACCACCCCGGTGGACCGCCGCGTGGCGAACAAGATGATTCCGTATCTGACGGAGCTGTATGGCAATCCGGCGAGCCGCTCGCACGCGTTTGGCTGGGCCGCCGACGAGGCGGTGGAGCTGGCGCGTGAACAAGTGTGCTCGCTGATCAACGTCGACCCGCGCGAGATCGTCTGGACCTCGGGCGCCACCGAATCGAACAACCTCGCGATCAAGGGTGCGGCGCATTTCAACCGCGCCAAAGGCAAACACCTCATCACGGTCGCCACCGAACACAAGGCGGTGCTCGACAGCATGCGCGAGCTGGAGCGCGAAGGCTATGAGGTCACGGTGCTGCCGGTGCTGCCCAGCGGCCTGCTCGACATCGCGGTGTTCGAAGCCGCGCTGCGGCCCGACACCGTGCTGGCCTCGGTGATGATGGTCAACAACGAGACCGGCGTCATTCAGGACATCGCCGCGCTCGGCGCCATCTGCCGCGCCAAGGGCGTGGTCTTCCATGTGGACGCCGCCCAGGCCGCCGGCAAGGTGGTGATCGATCTGGATGTGCTGCCGGTTGATCTGCTCTCACTGTCCGCCCACAAGATCTACGGCCCCAAGGGCATCGGCGCCTTGTACGTGCGGCGCAAACCACGCGTGCGCATCGATGCGCAGATGCACGGCGGTGGCCACGAGCGCGGCATGCGCTCGGGCACGCTGGCCACGCACCAGATCGTCGGCATGGGTGAAGCCTTCTGGCTGGCGCGCGAGAACATGGCCGCCGACAACGCCCGCATCAAGACCCTGCGCGACCGCCTCTGGGCCGGCTTCCAGAAGCTGGACTGCGTGGTGCTCAACGGCGACGAGAGCCAGCGCGCCGTGCAGTACCTCAACTGCAGCTTCAACTACGTCGAAGGCGAGTCCCTGCTGATGGGCATCAAGGGCGTGGCCGTGTCGTCGGGCTCGGCCTGCACATCGGCCAGCCTGGAGCCGAGCTACGTGCTGCGTGCCATGGGCCGCAGCGACGAACTCGCGCACAGCTCGGTGCGGTTTTCCATCGGCCGTTTCACCACCGCCGAAGAGATCGATTTCACGATTGCCCAGGTCACCGAGGTCGTGAACCGCCTGCGCGCCATGAGCCCGCTGTGGGACATGGTGCAGGCCGGCATCGACCTCAGCACCATTCAATGGTCTGAACACTGATCTGGCCCCCATTCGTTTTGTCACACACCCACCCGGAGAAGCACCATGGCCTACAGCGAACAAGTCGTCGATCACTATGAAAACCCGCGCAACGTGGGCGCCTTTGACGCCAACGACGCCAGCGTTGGCACCGGCATGGTCGGCGCGCCGGCCTGCGGCGACGTGATGCGCCTGCAGATCCGCGTCAACGCCCAGGGCGTGATCGAAGACGCCAAGTTCAAGACCTATGGCTGCGGCTCGGCGATCGCGTCGAGCTCGCTGGTCACCGAGTGGGTGCGGGGCCGCACGCTGGACGAAGCGCTGGCCATCAAGAACTCGCAGATCGCCGAAGAGCTGGCCTTACCGCCCGTGAAGATCCACTGCTCCATCCTGGCCGAAGACGCGATCAAGGCGGCCGTGGCCGACTTCCGCTCGCGCCAGGCCACCGGCGAAGCCGCCACCCTGGTGTCGGAGCAGCCCGCCTGCGCCTCCAGCACGCGCTGAATCCCCACCCCTGTCACACACCACCGGAGTCACCACCATGCAAGTCGCTGCCGCTGCCTCAACCCCCGCCGACCCCATCGCCATGCCGCCCATGCTGGAGTTCACGCCAGCGGCCGCGGCCAAGGTGGCCGAACTGATCGTCGAAGAGGGCAACCCCAACCTCAAGCTGCGCCTGTACGTGACCGGCGGTGGCTGCTCGGGTTTCTCATACGGCTTCGCCTTTGACGACCAGGTCAACGAAGACGACACCCTGACCGTGACCGCCGGCGTGGCCCTGGTGGTCGACGCCATGAGCCAGCAGTACGTGCTGGGCGCACGGGTCGATTTTGAAGACGGCCTGGAAGGCTCGCGCTTCGTGATCCACAACCCCAATGCCGCAACCACCTGCGGCTGCGGCAGCTCTTTCTCAGTCTGAACCCTCAGGAGATTTCCATGCAGGTCAGTCTCACCCCTGCCGCCGCGCGGCACGTTGAAAAATCGCTGGCCAAACGCGGCAGCGGCATCGGTTTGCGCCTCGCGGTCAAGACCAGCGGCTGCTCGGGCTTCGCCTACGCGCTGGAATTCGTCGACGTGCTCAACCCCGACGACCAGTGCTTCGAGACTTCCGGCACCAAGCTCATCGTCGACGCCAAGAGCTTGGCCATGCTGGACGGCACCGAGCTCGACTTTGTGCGAGAAGGCCTGAACGAAGGCTTCAAGTTCAACAACCCGAACGCGAAAAACAGCTGCGGATGTGGCGAGTCCTTTGCAGTGTGAAAGCACCCCTCACGCCGGGTTTCGTTTTTTTGTTGGTTGTCTTTCTTCTTTCGCTCTAACCAAAGATCACCATGGCTTTGCTTCAAATCGCTGAACCTGGACAAAGCGCTGCGCCTCACCAGCACCGCCTGGCCGCGGGCATTGATCTGGGCACGACCAACTCCCTGATCGCCAGCGTCAAGAGCGCGGTGGCCGAGTGCCTGCCTGACGAACACGGCGCCATGCTGCTGCCGTCGGTGGTGCGCTACCTGGAAGACGGTGCCACGGTGGTCGGGCGTGAAGCCCAGGCCCAGCAGGCCATCGACCCGCACAACACCATCGTCTCGGTCAAACGTTTCATGGGCCGCTCGCTGGCCGATCTGAAAGACGCCGCTGCCCTGCCCTACCAGTTCAAGGACGGGCCGGGCATGGTGGGCCTGCACACCGTGGCGGGTGAACGCTCGCCGGTGCAGGTGTCGGCCGAGATCCTGAACACGCTGCGCCAACGCGCCGAAGCCTCCTTGGGTGGTCCGCTCTCGGGTGTCGTGATCACCGTGCCGGCCTACTTTGACGACGCGCAACGCCAGGCCACCAAGGACGCGGCACGCATCGCCGGCCTGAACGTGCTGCGCCTGCTCAACGAACCCACGGCCGCGGCGATTGCCTACGGCCTGGACCAGCAGGCCGAAGGCACGTTCGCGGTCTACGACCTCGGCGGCGGCACCTTCGACATTTCCATCCTCAAACTCACGCAAGGTGTGTTCGAAGTGCTGTCCACTGGCGGCGACTCGGCCCTGGGTGGCGACGACTTCGACAGCGCCATCGCGGCCTGGTTCTGCGCCGAACACGGTTTGAACGGCGTGGCCGCGTTGCCGCCTTCGCAACAGCGCGCCCTGCTCACGGCAGCGCGCGCGGCGAAGGAAAAGCTCTCCAGCCACGACAGCGCCGAGCTCTGCCTCACGCTGGCCGACGGCCAGTCGCTGGCGGCCATTCTTTCGCGCGCGCAGTTCGCCACGCTCGGTGCACCGTTGATCGCACGCACGCTCAGCGCCACCAAACGCGCGCTGCGCGATGCGCAGCTCTCCACCGCCCTGATCACCGGCGTGGTGCTGGTCGGCGGATCGACGCGCATGCCGATCGCGCGCGACGCGGTGCGCGACTACTTCGGCCTCGAACCCCTGGCCGATCTCGACCCCGACCAGGTGGTCGCCATCGGCGCGGCCCTGCAGGCCAACGTGCTCGCCGGCAACGGCAGCGGCGACCAGTGGCTGCTGCTCGACGTGTGCCCGCTCTCGCTCGGCATCGAGACCATGGGCGGCCTGGTGGAAAAGGTGATTCCGCGCAACTCCACCCTGCCAACCGTGCGCGCGCAGGACTTCACCACCTTCAAGGACGGCCAGACCGCCATGTCGCTGCACGTGGTGCAGGGCGAACGCGAATCGGTGGCCGACTGCCGTTCGCTGGCGCGCTTCGAGCTGCGCGGCCTGCCCCCCGCCGTGGCCGGTGCGCTGCACATCCGCGTGAGTTTCCAGATCGACGCCGACGGCCTGCTCTCGGTCAGCGCACGCGAACAGAGCAGCGGCATCGAGGCGCACATCGAAGTGAAGCCGAGCTACGGACTGGGCGACGAGCAGATCGCTTCCATGCTGCAGGACGCGATCGCAGCCTCGCAGTCCGACATGCGGCTGCGCGCGCTGCGCGAGGCCCAGATCGACGCGCGGCGGCTGCTGGACGCGACCGAAAGCGCGCTCGCGGAAGACGGCGGTCTGCTCAACCCCAGCGAAACTGAAGCCATCCGCAAGGCCATCTACAGCGTGGCCGACAGCCTGGAGACCGAGGCTCCGGTGGAAGCGTTGCGCCTGAGCACCAACGCGCTGTCTGCTGCCACCGACGCCTTTGCGGCGCGGCGCATGAACGCGTCGATCCAGAAAGCACTGGCGGGCCGCGCCATGGACAGCTTGATCCCCTAGGAACCAGGAACCCCATGCCCAAAGTCCGCCTGCTGCCGCACCCCGACCTCTGTCCCGAAGGGCGCGAGATCGAACTGCACAAGGGCGAGTCCCTGTGCGAGGGCTTCCTGAACCACGGCATCGCCATCGAACACGCCTGCGAGATGGTGGCCGCCTGCGCGACCTGTCACGTCTATGTGCGCGAAGGTGGCGCCTCCTTGTCCAAACCGAAGGACGACGAAGAAGACCAGCTCGACCACGCCTGGGGGCTGGACGCACAGTCGCGCCTGGCCTGCTGCGTCAAGCTGCGCGAGGCCGATCTGGTGATCGAGTTTCCGCTGCATACGCGCAACCATGCGCGGGAGCACTGACAGGTCAACCGCTGATCTCGGTCGTTGCACCTCGCGAGCCAAGGCGTGTGCGGGCAGGCCGCAACGCTTCGGTGAGGCGGTGGGCGCTGCGCACCGACTGCCCTGCGATGCTCGCGGCCATGGCCCGTCGCACAACTCGCTGCGTTCGCTGCGCTCTCTCCGCTCAGACAAGTGCGACAAGTCAGTTGACGAAGCGCGCTGCGACCTACCCACCCACACCTTGGCAACAAGGGTTTGGGCGCTCCAACGGTGGAATACCCAACCACTTCCTGCTGCGGCAGGCGCTGTCCGGTGGGGGCGATTTTCCGGGTTGGCTGTGTTCGCCCGTCTGGGGTCGGGCGCGCAAGTGCGCGCATCGTTGACTGACTCGCGGCCACTGTTTGAGCGGAGAGAGCGCAGCGAACGCAGCGAGTTTGGCCGCGCCGGCCCCGGACGGGCGAACACAGCGAAGTCGGCGCAGCCGACCACCCCGGATGAGCCCCACCGGACAGCGCCTGCCGCAGCCGCGAGGTGCAGCCCAAGAGAACCAGATCTGTGCTGTTCGAAACAACACATTTCCGACAGAGGCCAAACATGGGCAGAACACGCCCAGCAGACCAGATCCGACAAACCCGCCCCATGCGACGCGGAAAAGCCGGTTTTGAAGGCCCCAAACAGGTGGCACGGTGCTTGCGATCAAGCCCGGCAAAGGATGCCGCTCACATGCCACGCAATCTCATCATCAACGACACCACGCTGCGCGACGGCGAACAGACCGCCGGGGTGGCGTTCACGGTGTCCGAGAAATGCGCCATCGCCACGGCCCTCTCGGCTGCGGGTGTGCCGGAGATGGAGATCGGCATCCCGGCCATGGGCGAAGAAGAGATCGCCTGCATCAACGCCATCGCCGCGCTGAAGCTGCCGGCGAAGCTGATGATCTGGGGCCGCCTGACCGAGACCGACCTGGCCAGCGCGCTGCGCTGCGACGCGCAGATCGTGCACCTCTCGATGCCGGTCTCCGACATCCACCTGCAATACAAGCTGCGCCAGTCGCGCGAATGGGTGCTGGAGCAGGTCACGCGTCTGATCAGCAAAGCCGCTCAAAGCGGTCGCCAGATTTCGTTCGGCGCCGAAGACGCGTCGCGCGCCGACAGTGCCTTCCTGATTGAAGTCGCGCGCCGCGCCCAGGCCTGTGGCGCCAGCCGCATCCGCTTCGCCGACACCCTGGGTGTGCTCGACCCCTTTGCTACCTATGACGCCATCGCCCGCTTGCGCGACGCGGTGGACATGGACATCGAGATGCACGCCCACGACGACCTCGGCCTCGCCACCGCCAACACCCTGGCCGCCGCGCGCGCCGGCGCGACCCACGCCAACACCACCGTCAACGGCCTGGGCGAACGCGCCGGCAACGCCGCGCTGGAAGAAGTGGTGATGGCCGCGCGCCATCTGCAGCAAACCGACACCGGCGTCGACACCCACGCCCTGCTCGGCATTTCGCAGCTCGTGGCGCGCGCCTCGGGGCGCTCGGTGGCCTTCAACAAGAGCATCGTCGGCGAGGCCGTGTTCACCCACGAGTCGGGCATCCACATCGACGGTCTGCAGAAGCACCCTTCGACCTACGAAGGTTTCGACCCGGGTGAACTCGGTCGTGAGCGCCGCACCGTGCTGGGCAAACACTCGGGCTCGCAGGCCGTGCGCCTGGCTTTCGGCGCCATGGGCCTGGCCATCGAAGACGATGCGCTGACCGAACGCGTGCTGGCGCGCATCCGCGAACACGCCATGCGCGTGAAGCAGGAAGCCACACCCGAAGAGCTGCGCGGCTTTTTGATGGACGCGCACAACATGGCCCACGTGGCTCCGGCCTGGGGACGGGCATGAACGCACAGGGCAGCAGCGACACCACAGCTACCGGCGCAGCAGCGCCCGCAGGCTGGTGGAGCCTGCTGCGCGAAGACGCCCGCTGCGTGCTCACCCGCGACCCGGCCGCGCGCAGCCTGATCGAAGTCTGGACCATCTACCCCGGCCTGCAGGCCATCGCCCTGCACCGCCTGGCCCACGCGCTGTGGACCCGCGGCTGGCGCTACCTGCCACGATGGCTGTCGTTTGTGTCGCGTGCGCTGACGCAGATCGACATCCACCCCGGTGCCCGTATCGGCGCCCGCTTCTTCATCGACCACGGCACCGGTGTCGTCATCGGTGAAACGGCCGAGATCGGTGACGATGTCACGCTCTACCACGGCGTCACGCTGGGCGGCACGAGCTGGCGCGCCGGCAAGCGCCACCCGACCCTGGGCCACCAGGTGGTGGTGGGCGCGGGCGCCAAGATCCTGGGCCCGATCAAGGTGGGCGACGGCGCCCGGGTCGCGGCCAATTCGGTGGTGATCGAGGCCGTGCCGGCCGGTGCCACCGTGGTCGGCATCCCGGGCCGTGTCGTCGCCCCCGCGCGCCGCACCACGCACGGTTTCGACCTCGAACACCACCTCATTCCCGACCCGGTGGGCAAGGCCATTGCCTGCCTGCTCGACCGCGTGGCCCAGCTGGAGCGCAGCCTGGCCCACAGCCAGGGCCTGGCCAGTGCCGACAACGCCTGCGGCGTCTGTGACGATCAATGTGCCGAACCGGGGTTCGCGACCGCGAAACCCCATCTTCAACCCGCGACCGTGGAGTAACGCCCAATGGAAAACTTTGTTCAACAGCTCAAGGCCCTGTCATCGGCCGAGGATTTCCTGCAGTACTTCGGCGTGCCGTTCGAGCAGTCGGTGGTCAACGTGAGCCGGCTGCACATCCTCAAGCGCTTCTTCCAGTACATCCGCCAGCAGACCCTGCCTTCAGCCGACGACGAGCTGGCGCTCTACACGGTCTACCGCGAACAGCTGGTCAAGGCCTACGCCGATTTCGTGAAGTCCACGCCGGCGCAGGAAAAGGTGTTCAAGGTGTTCCAGGACGTCGGCGGCAAACAGCACGTCACGCTGGACAGCTTGAAAACATCGCTGCCGCAACGCGCTGTCGCCTGAACCCCGAAACGGAGAAAACCATGCACATCGTCGTCTGTATCAAACAGGTGCCGGACTCGGCACAGATCCGGGTCCACCCGGTCACCAACACCATCATGCGCCAGGGCGTTCCGGCCATCGTCAACCCCTACGACCTGTTCTCGCTCGAAGAGGCGCTGCGGCTCAAGGACAAGTTCGGCGGCAAGGTGACCGTGATGTGCATGGGCCCACCACAGGCCGAAGAGGCGCTGCGCAAGTGCATCAGCTTCGGTGCCGACGACGCCGTGCTCGTGACGGACCGCGCTTTCGCTGGCGCCGACACGCTGGCCACCTCGTACGCGCTGGCCGCGGGCATCCGCCAGATCGCCAAGGAGCAGGCGGTGGACATCGTCTTCACCGGCAAGCAGACCATCGACGGCGACACCGCCCAGGTCGGCCCGGGCATCGCCAAGCGCATGGGCCTGCAGCTGCTGACCTATGTGTCGCGCATCGTCGAGACCGATCTGGACGGCCGCACGATCACGGTCGAGCGCCGCGCCGAAGGTGGTGTGCAGGTTCTGAAGACCGCACTGCCCTGCTTGATCACGATGCTGGAGAACACCAACGAGATGCGCTTCGCCAACCTGCCCGCCATGATCCACGCCGCCGCCTACCCGGTGCGCAAATGGAGCAAGGAAGACGCCGCCATCGAGGACCTCGACAAGATCGGCCTGAAGGGTTCGCCCACCGTGGTGAGCAAGGTCTTCGGCCCATCGCCGCGCACCGAGAAGGTGGAGATGCTGGACCTGGAAACCTCCAACCTGCGCGACATCTCGCTGAACCTGCTGCAAAAGGTGTTCACGCGCCACCCCACGCTTGAAGCCGATCTCTTGATGAAGGAAGAAGCATGAACGCCCCCACCACCCCCGCGGCACCCGCCAAGCGCCCCGCCGGCCGCGGCCGCAACCTCGAACTGTCGGAAGAGCTCAAGGCCTACAAGGGCGTCTGGGTGTTTGTCGAACACGACCGCGGCCACGTGCACAGCGTGTCGTGGGAGCTGCTGGGCGAAGCGCGCAAGCTCGCCGACACCCTGGGCAGCCCGGTGGGCGCGGTGCTGCTGGGCGGCGCCGACGAGCACCTGGACAAGTTCGCGGCCGAGGCCATCAGCTTCGGCGCCGACACCGTGTACATCGTGACCGATCCGGTGCTCAAAGGCTACCGCAACGAGCCCTTCACCAAGGGCCTCACCGATCTGGTCAACAAGTACAAGCCCGAGATCCTGCTGCTGGGCGCAACCTCACAAGGTCGCGACCTCGCGGGTTCGGTGGCCACCACGCTGCTCACGGGCCTCACCGCCGACTGCACCGAGCTCAACATCGACCCGGTGTCCAAGGCCCTGGCCGCCACGCGCCCCACCTTCGGCGGCTCGCTCTACTGCACCATCATGACCCTGGCCTACCGGCCGCAGATGGCCACGGTGCGCCCGCGCGTGATGCTGATGCCCAAGGCCGACAGCAGCCGCACCGGCACCCTGGTTCACGACACCCTGGGCATGGTCGAGACGCAGATCGTCACCAAGCTGCTCGACTTCATCGCCGACGCCCACAGCAACAAGATCAACCTGCCCTACGCGGACGTGATCGTGAGCGGTGGCAAGGGCCTGAAGAACCCCGACAACTTCAAGCTGGTGTTTGAACTGGCGCGGGTACTCGGCGGCGAGGTCGGCGCCACGCGGCCTGTGGTGCAGGCCGGCTGGGTCGAGGCCGAACGCCAGGTGGGCCAGACCGGCAAGACGGTGCGGCCCAAGCTCTACATCGCCGCCGGCATCTCGGGCGCGGTGCAGCACCGCGTGGGCATGGAGGGTTCGGACGTGATCGTCGCCATCAACACCGACCCGAACGCCCCCATTTTCGAATTCGCGCACTACGGCATCGTCGGCAACGCGATGCTGGTGCTGCCCGCGCTGACCAAGGCGTTCGCCGAACACCTGTCCAAGCGCAGCGCGCTGGTTGCCTGATCCCGTCCACCACCTCTGGGGAACGCCATGAAAAAACCCTCTCAATTCGACGCCATCGTGGTGGGCGCGGGGCCCTCGGGCAACGCCTGCGCCTACACCCTGGCCAAGGCCGGCCTCAAGGTCCTGCAGATCGAACGCGGCGAATACCCGGGTTCGAAGAACGTGCAGGGCGCGATCCTCTACAGCGATGCGCTGGAGAAGATCATTCCCGACTTCCGCGACGACGCGCCGCTGGAGCGCCACATCATCGAGCAACGCGTCTGGGTGCTCGACGACAACAGCTTCGTCGGCACACACTACCGCAGCGATGACTACAACAAGCCGCCCTACAACCGCTACACCATCATCCGCGCGCAGTTCGACAAGTGGTTCAGCTCCAAGGTGCGCGAAGCCGGCGCGCTGCTGATCTGCGAGACCACGGTCAACCACCTCATCATGGACGGCGACCAGGTGGTGGGCGTGCAGTGCGACCGCGAAGCCGGCGACGTCTACGCCGACGTGGTGATCATGGCCGACGGCGTGAACAGCACGCTGGCGCGCAAGGCCGGTTTCCACGGCGAGATCAAGGACAGCAACGTCGCGCTCGCGGTGAAAGAGATCCTCTTCATGCCCGAAGACACGATCCGCCAGCGCTTCAACATCGGCGAAGAAGAAGGCGTGGTGATCGAGATGGTCGGCAAGATCACCGACGGCATGATGGGCACGGGCTTCCTGTACACCAACAAGGAATCCCTCACCATCGGCATCGGCTGCATGCTGGGCGACTTCAAGGGCAGCGTGAACAAGACCAGCCCCTACGCCCTGCTGGAAAAGCTCAAGCAACATCCCTCGATCGCCCCACTGATCCAGGGCGGCGAGATGAAGGAATACGCGGCCCACCTGATCCCCGAAGGCGGCTTCTACGCCATCCCCAAGGTGTATGGCAACGGCTGGATGATCGTGGGCGACTCGGGCGGCTTCGTCAACGCGGTGCACCGCGAAGGCTCCAACCTGGCCATGACCACCGGGCGCCTCGCGGCCGAGACCGTGATCGCCGCCAAGGCCGCGGGCAAGCCCATGAGCGAAGCGGTGCTCAAGTCCTACAAGACCGAGCTCGACAAGAGCTTCGTCATGAAGGACCTGCACAAGTACCGCGACATGCCCGAGGTCTTCCACAAGAACAACCAGTTCTTCACCACCTACCCCGAGCTCGTGTCCAAGGCCGCGCACAAGATGTTCACGGTCGATGGCGTGGACAAGAAGACCAAGGAACGCGAGATCTTTTCCAGCTTCCGCACCTCGCGTTCGCTCACCGGCCTGGTGGGTGACGCCGTCAAACTCTGGAGGGCCTTCCGATGAGCGCCGTTGCCGTGAATGTCGAAGAGAAACTGTTTCAGAACCGCTACCGCGTCGACGCGGGCCGGCCCCACATCCAGATCAAGGACCCCGAGATCTGCGCCAACGACTGCGCCCAGAAGTCCTGCACCTACGTGTGTCCGGCCTCCTGCTACAAGGCCGAAGGCAACGGCAGCGTGACGCTGATCACCGACGGCTGCCTGGAGTGCGGCAGCTGCCGCATCATCTGCTCGGAGTTCACCAACGTGAACTGGGAGTACCCGCGCGGCGGGCACGGCATCCTCTTTAAATTCGGCTGAAGGAGCGAACGCCATGCCCCGTCCTCAACGCCATGTTTTCGTCTGCACCCAGAACCGGCCGCCGCAACACCCGCGCGGCTCGTGTGCCAGCAAGGGCGGCACCGCCGTGCTGCAGGCTTTCTGGGCCGAGCAGCAGAAGCGCCAGGCCTACGACCAGCTCTCGATCACCTACTCGGGCTGCCTCGGTCCCTGCGACCAGGGCGCCAACGTGCTGGTCTACCCGGAAGCGGTGATGTACCGCAACGTGACCGACGCCGACGTGGCCGAGATCTTCAACAGCCACCTCGAGGGCGGTGTGCCGGTCGAGCGGCTGCTCGCGCCTAAGGCCGTCTGGTGAACCTGCTCACCGGAGCCGAATCCACCGAGCTGTTTGGCGGCGAGGTCTCGCCGACCATCCAGCACCTGGTTGACCGGGCGCGCCAGGCACCGCGCGAGGAAGCCGCCGCGATCCTGTGGACCGCGTGCGTGAGCGCACCGCAAAGCCTGCCGGTGTACTACCTGCTGTACAAGCTGCATGCGGGTCTGGGTGAGCTCGATCAGGCCGAACAGGCGGCCAGCAAGGGCCTGGCGGCGGCTGCGCGGGCCGCGGGTCTGCCCACCGACTGGCAGGCCGTTCAACCGGGTCAGGCGGACTTTGCTGCGCCGGGTGCCGCGCGCTTCTGGCTCTTCACGCTCAAGGCCCTGGCCTTCGTGCAGCTGCGCCGTGGCGAGCGCAGCATCGCGCAGGCTCTGGTGGAGCAGTTGGCCCGGCTGGACCCCGGCGACCAGATCGGTGCCAGCGTGGTTCGCGCGCTGCTGGCAGAGAGCCAGGCTCAGCCCCGCCCCTCCTGACAGTGCCGTCCGGACAGCACCGGAGCGCCACCCGCAACGCATGAAACAGCCCAACCCAGGGCACCGCCGGGCCGGCTTTGCCGGACGGCCAGTGCCGCCCCCTTGAGGGGGTCGCGCGAAGCGCGGCGGGGGTGTTTCATCTCAGGCGGGCGTGAGCTTCTCCATGCCTCCCATGTAGGGCCGCAGCACCTCGGGCACGGTCACGCTGCCGTCGGCATTCTGGTTGTTCTCCAGCACCGCCACCAGCGCGCGGCCGACCGCCAGGCCGGAACCGTTGAGCGTGTGCACCAGTTCGTTCTTGCCCTGGGCGTTCTTGAAGCGCGCCTGCAGGCGGCGCGCCTGGAAGGCTTCGCAGTTCGACACCGAGCTGATCTCGCGGTAGGTGCCCTGCGCTGGCACCCAGACTTCGAGGTCGTAGGTCTTGCTGGCGCCAAAGCCCATGTCGCCGGTGCACAGGCTCATCACGCGGTACGGCAGACCCAGCTTCTGCAGGATGGCCTCGGCGTGGCCGGTCATGGCCTCCAGCGCCTCATAGCTTTTTTCGGGGTGCACGATCTGCACCATCTCGACCTTGTCAAACTGGTGCTGACGGATCATGCCGCGCGTGTCGCGCCCGGCGCTGCCAGCCTCGGAGCGGAAGCACGGGGTGTGGGCGGTCATTCGGATCGGCAGGTCGGCTTCGGCCAGCACGGTGTCGCGCACCACGTTGGTCAGCGTCACCTCGCTGGTGGGGATCAGGTAGAGCGCCTGCGTGTCCGGCATCTCCTCGCCTTCCTGTCCGCCCTTCTTGACGGCGAACAGGTCGGCTTCGAACTTGGGCAACTGCCCCGTGCCGCGCAGCGTCTCGCCGTTGACGATGTAGGGCGTGTAGCACTCGGTGTAGCCGTGTTCCTGCGTCTGCACGTCGAGCATGAACTGGGCGAGCGCGCGGTGCAGGCGAGCAATCGGGCCGCGCATGAAGGTGAAGCGCGAACCGGCCAGCTTGACACCGGTGTCGAAGTCCAGGCCCAGCTTTTCGCCGAGGTCCACATGGTCGCGGACCTCGAAGTCATAAGCACGCGGCGCGCCCCAGCGGCGCACTTCCACGTTGCCCTCCTCGCCCGCGCCCACCGGCACGCTCTCGTGCGGCAGGTTGGGCACGGCCAGCAGCAGGTTCTGCAGCTCGGCCTGGAGGACTTCCAGCCGTGCGGCGGAGCTTTCCAGCTCGGCCTTCATCGCGCCCACCTGCGCCATCACCGCATCGGCCTCGGCGTGCTGGCCCTTGCCCTTGAGCATGCCGATCTGCTTGGACAGGCTGTTGCGCTGGCTCTGCAGCTCTTCGGTGCGCGTCTGCAGCGTCTTGCGCTCCGATTCGAGCGCCTGGTAGGCGGGCACGTCCAGGAAAGCCTGGGGCTGTTTGCGGGTTTCCAGGCGCGCCACCACGGCGGCCAGGTCTTTGCGGAGGAGAAGGATGTCTAGCATGGAGAGATTGTAGGTTTGGAGCAGGGATGGAACAGCGCCAAGGACGCCAAGCCCAAGTCAGCGCGGAACCGGCTCTGCCGGGCCGCTGCTGACGCCCCCTGGGGGGTGACGCCGCAGGCGGCGCGGGGGGAGGAACAATCCCTGAGGCGCAGGGGGAGTCAATGAAGATGCTGCAGCGGCGCCACCTCGCCGCCGTCGATCTTCAGGCCCTTGGGCAGCGGGAACTTGACCGTCTCGGTCAGGCCGTCCATGGTGCGCACGGAGATCGCGCCCAGCGCCTTGATGCGGTCGATCACCTGGCGCACCAGGATCTCGGGCGCCGAGGCGCCGGCCGTCAGGCCCACGCGGGACCGGCCTTCGAACCACTCGGCCTGCAGCTCGTCGGCGCTGTCCACCATGTGGCTGGGCGTGCCGAGCTTGAGCGCGACCTCGCGCAGGCGGTTGCTGTTGGAGCTGGTCGGGCTGCCGACCACGATCACCACGTCCACCTGCGGGCTGAGCAGCTTGACGGCGTCCTGCCGGTTCTGCGTGGCGTAGCAGATGTCCTGCTGCTTGGGCTCGCGAACGCTGGGGAAACGCGCCTTCACTGCGGCCAGGATGCCCGCCGCGTCGTCCACCGACAGCGTGGTCTGCGTCACCACCGCGAGTTTCTGTGTCTGGGCCGGCGTCACACGGGCCACGTCGGCCGCGTCCTCGACCAGGTGGATGCCGCTGTCGAGCTGGCCCATGGTGCCCTCGACTTCGGGATGCCCCTTGTGGCCGATCATGATGAACTCGAAGCCTTCCTTGTGCAGCTTGGCCACCTCCACGTGCACCTTGGTCACCAGCGGACAGGTGGCATCGAAGATGCTGAAGCCGCGCGCCTGCGCTTCCTCCTGCACGGCCTTGCTCACACCGTGGGCCGAAAACACCAGCGTCGAGCCCGGGGGCACGTCGGACAGCTCTTCGATGAAAATCGCGCCCTTGGCCTTGAGGTCGTTGACGACGTAGGTGTTGTGCACGATCTCGTGGCGCACATAGATCGGCCGGCCGAACTTGGCCAGCGCGCGCTCGACGATCTCGATCGCGCGGTCCACGCCGGCGCAGAAACCGCGCGGCTCGGCCAGGATGACTTCTTTCGGCTCGTCCATCACAGCACCCCGATCAGCTGCACTTCAAAACGCACCGGCTGGCCCGCCAGCGGATGGTTGAAGTCGAACAGCACCGCGCCGTCTTCGCGCACCTCCACGGCCGAGCCGGCGAAACTGCCCAGGCCGTCGGGAGTTGGGAACTGCACCACGTCACCGGCTGCGTACTGCTCGTGCGGATCACCCAGCTTGTTGAGCAGCTGGCGCGCCACCCACTGCACCATGTCCGGCTGGCGCTCGCCAAAGGCCTCGCCCTCGTCCAGATCGATCACGGTGCGGGTGCCCTCCTCCAGACCGATCAGGTGCTGCTCGATCGCGGGCGAGAGCTGACCCGACCCCAGACTCAGCGTGGCGGGCTGGCCTTCAAAGGTGTCGATGATCACCTGGCCCTGCGGACCGGTCATGCGGTAGTGCAGGGTGAGAAAGGAACCTTCTTGGACTTGGGACATGGTGTTCAGACGGGGGTTCGGGGTGGTGAATACGGTGAATCGGCGTGCCGGGCATCACGGCGGCGGAAGCGGCAACGCGCCGATGAGAACCCCGTATTGTAAAAAGCAGGCTGGATCAGGGAGAAAAACATGAATGGCCTTGCCGGAACCGGGCTGAAAAGCCTGCCCCACGACGCGCGTCCGCGCGAAAAACTGCTCGCACGCGGGCCCTCGGCGCTCAGCGACGCCGAACTGCTGGCGCTGCTGCTGCGCACCGGCATCCAGGGCAAACACGTGGTGCAGCTCGCGCAGGAGCTGCTGAACACCTTCGGCGGTGTCGGCGGCCTGCTGCACACCGGGGCCGAGGCGCTCAAGGTCGTCAAGGGCCTGGGGCCGGCGAAACGCGCCGAGGTGGTCGCCGTGCTCGAACTCGCGCGCCGGGCGCTGGCCCAGGAGCTGCAGCAGAAACCCCTGTTCGACAGCCCGAAGGCGGTGCGCGAATACCTGCAGCTGCAACTGGGCGCCCGCAACCACGAGGTGTTTGCCGTGCTGTTCCTCGACAGCCAGAACCGGCTGATCGCGCTCGAAGAGCTGTTCCGCGGCACGCTCACGCAGACCAGCGTGTATCCGCGCGAGGTCGTTCTCAGGGCCCTGCACCACCACGCCGCCGCCGTGGTGCTGGCGCACAACCACCCCAGCGGCGAGGCCCGCCCTTCGCGCGCCGACGAAGCGCTCACGCATTCGCTCAAGGCCGCGCTGGCGCTGGTGGACGTGCGCGTGCTGGACCATTTCATCGTGACGCGCGAGCAGGCCACGTCGATGGCCGAAATGGGCTTGATCTGATCGGGACAAGCCCCCTGCGCGACAATCCCGCGCATGAAAGTCAACGCCCTGGCCGACCTGAAAGCGCTCAAGCGCGCCATGGCCGACCGCGCGGCGGCGCTGGCGGCCCAGCACGAAGCCGCACGCGCAGCCCATGTGCGCCGCGACCGGGAACGCCGGCTGTTTGAACTCGCGGTCGGCCCGGTGCGGCCCATCGCCGACCCCGGCCGGGTCGCACACCACCGTGTTGGCGTCGACCCCTTGCCGCGCCAGCGCCAGCTGGACGAAGCGTCCGTGATGCGCGAGGCGTTGTCCGACGACTTCGACGTCGAAACCCTGCTGCACACCGACGACCAGCTGAGCTTTCGCCGCCCCGGCCTGGGGCCCGACGTGGTGCGCAAGCTGCGCGAGGGCCGCTGGAGCATCCAGCGCCAGATCGACCTGCACGGCCTGCGCATCGACGAAGCGCGCGAAGCGCTCGGCCGCTTCGTGCGCGAGGCGCACCAGCACGGGCTGCGCTGCGTGCGCGTCGTGCACGGCAAGGGTCTGGGCTCGCCAGGCCGCATGCCCGTGCTCAAGGGCCGGGTGCAGCGCTGGCTGGTGCAGAAGAACGAGGTGCTGGCCTTCGTGCAGGCGCGCCCCGCGGACGGTGGGGCGGGGGCCATGGTGGTGCTGCTGCGCCCGGCCTGAGCGGGTTCAGCGCGGCAAGAGACGCATCTCGCCTTGCAGGATCTGGATATCGAAGCGCGAGAGAAAAGCCTGCCCCAGCAGCGCCTGCCCACCGTCTTCACCCACCAGCCCCACGGCCACCGTGGTGCCCGGCAGCCCGAGGTGCGCCGCCTGCACCGGCACGTTGCGCAGCAGCCGCCCGGGCAGCGGGCCGTTCGCGGTCTGGAACGTGACGCTCTGCCCGCCGTCCAGCCCGGCACTGCGGGCAAAGGCTTCGCTCACCGTGACCGAGCTCGCTCCGGTGTCGATCAGGAACTCGACCGGCTGGCCGTTGACGCGGCCGGCCACGCGGAAATGGCCGTCCGGCCCGCGCGGGATCACCAGCTCGCCGTCACCGCCTTCATGGGCCGCATAACTGGCCTGCTGACGGCGCTCCAGCTGGTCAAAGCCCAGGTAGAACACGCCCATGAGCGCGAGCCAGAACAGCGTGATGCCCAGCGCGCCGCGGCGCGTGGTCCGTGCCACGCTGGTGTCAGGCTCGCTCATGACGCTCTGCTTTCAGACGCCGCCGGCCCGGTTGCGCATCCAGTCGGCGGTCTTGAAGAAGCTCTCGCGCAAGCGCGCACGCAAGTCTTCCGGCACACCGGTTTCTCCCATGGCCTGGTCCATGCAGGCCAGCCACTGGTCGCGTTCCTGAACGCCAATGGCAAACGGCATGTGCCGCTGGCGCAGGCGCGGGTGGCCGAAGCGGTCTTCATAGTGCGAGGGGCCACCGAGCCAGCCACAGAGAAACCAATGCAGCTTCTGGCGCGCGTCGTCCAGCGTGCTGCCGTGGGCCACGCGCAGCTCGTGGTAGGCGGGCTCGATGTCCATCAGGTCGTAGAAGCGGTCCACCAGCGCGCGCACGCGCGCTTCGCCGCCGATCCATTCAAAGGGCGTGGTGGGAGAGACAGGAGATTCAGGGGTGTTCATCGGTGTCATACAGCGGCTCGGCGCAAGGTTTCAACCACAGGCGTTTTCAGGATGCTGCGCAGACCCCACCAGCCCGCCATCAGGGCCAGCAGGCCACCGGCCACGCTGCCCACCAGCGGCACCAGTGGCGAAGGCTGCCAGCTGAACTGGAAGGCGTACTTCGCCAGCGCCCAGCCCACGGCCATGGCCACCAGCGAAGCCAGGTAACCGGCCAGCAGGCCCACGCCGAGCAGCTCGATGCGCTGCACGTTGCGCAGCAGCTGCGAGCCCGCGCCCACGGCGCGCAGGACCGCGAATTCGCGCTCGCGCTCGCCGCGCGTGGCGGTGATGGTGGCGAGCAACACGATCAGGCCCGCCGCCAGCGCAAAGGCGAACAGGAACTCCACCGCCTGGATCACCTGGCCCAGCACGCGCTGCACCTGCGCAATGGTCTGGCTCATGTCGACGTTGGTGATGTTGGGAAACTGGCGCACCAGCGCGTTGTCGAACTGCGCATTGCCCTGCGGCGCCTGGAATGCGCTGATGTAGGTCACGGGCACGTCGGGCAGATCGGCCACCGGGAAGATCACGAAGAAGTTCACGCGCATGGAGCCCCAGTCCACCTTGCGCAGGCTGGTGATGCGACCCTGCACCGGCTGGCCGGCGATGTCGAAGCCGAGCAGGTCACCGAGCTTCAGGCCCAGCTCTTCGGCCAGGCCTTCTTCCACGCTCAGGCCGCCCGCTTCGTCTTCGGTCCAGCGCCCTTGCGTGACCTCGTTGTGCGTTGGCCGTTGCGCCGTGTGCGACAGGTTGAACTCGCGCTCCACCAGGCGCTGCGCCCGGTCGGTGGCGTAACTTTCGGGCGCCACGGGTTGCCCGTTCACCAACACCAGGCGGCCTCGGATCATGGGGTACCAGTCGAAGCGCTGCACGCCCGCCTGGCGCAGCGCCTGCTGGAACGGTTCGCCCTGCTCGGGCTGCACGTTGATGACAAAACGGTTGGGCGCGTCGGGCGGCGTGGCGTTGCGCCAGCTGGCGATCAGGTCGGTGCGCAGCAGCACCAGCAGCACCAGCGCGAGCAGGCCCACGGCCAGCGAACTGATCTGCACCACCGCGTAGGCCGGCCGGGCCGAGAGCTGGCGCGTGGCCAGCACCAGCGCGCGCGGCGCCGTGGCCTCGTTCACGCTGGCGCGCAGCAGGCGCACCGCGCCGTAGCTGGCGAGCGCGAACACGGCCACCGCGGCGGCGAAGCCGCCCACGGCGATCAGCCCCAGCATCAGGTCGCGGCTGGCGGCGAGCAGCAGCGCGGCAAAACCCGCCACGCCCAGGCCCAGCACAGCCAGCGTGGCCGGCTTGAGCTGGCCCACGTCGCGGCGGATCACGCGCAGCGGCGGCACCTGGGCCAGCTGCAGCACCGGCGGCAGGCCAAAGGCCAGCATCAGCGTGAGCCCCATGCCCAGGCCGAGCAACACCGGCCAGATGCTGGCCGCCGGCAGCGCCGACTCCACCAGCCCGGCCAGCAGCAAGACGAACACGTGGTGCAGCGCAAAGCCCAGCACCACGCCCAGCACGCTCGCGCCCAGGCCGACCAGCACGAACTCGAAGGTGTAGGCGCGCGCCATGGTGCCCTGCGACAGGCCGAGCACGCGCAGCATGGCGCAGTCGTCCAGGTGGCGCTGCGCAAAACCGCGCGCCGCGATCGCCACCGCCACCGCCGACAGCAGCGCCGCGAGCAAGGCCACGAGGTTGAGGAATTTTTCGGCGCGCTCCAGCGTCTGCTGCATGGCGGGCTGCCCGCCTTCGAGCGACTCCAGCCGCAGACCGCGCACACCGGGCATCTCGATCTGCGCCTGCGCCCACTGCACGAACTGCTTCACTGCCGGGTCGCTGCCGGCCACGGCGAGGCGGTAGGTCAGGCGGCTGGCGGGCTGCACCAGGCCGGTGGCAGGCAGGTCGGCGGCGTTGATCATCACGCGCGGCGCAAAGGTCAGGAAGCCCGCGCCCCGGTCCGGTTCGACCACGATCACCTTGTCGATGCGAAACTGGCTGTCGCCCATCAGCAATGGCGAGCCGACCTGAAGGTCCAGCGCCACCAGCAAGGCCGCGTCTACCCAGGCGGTGCCGGGCGCGGGGATGTCGCGCGTGGGCGCATCGGGCGCCTGCGGCCCGCCGGCCACGCGCAGGCTGCCGCGCAAGGGGTAGCCGGTGTCCACCGCCTTCAGCGCCACCAGCTTGGCGGCGCCGCCGTCTTCGTCGCGCGCGCGGCCCATGGTGGGGAAACCCAGCGTCTGCGTGGTCTGCAGCCCCAGCGACTTGGCCTGCTGCTCGAACGCGGGCGGCGTGGCGTTGTCGCTGCTGATCACCGCATCGCCCCCGATCAGTGCCCGCGCGTCGCGCGCCAGCCCGCCCTGCAGCCGGTCGGCGAAGAAGCCCACCGCAGTCAGCGCCGCCACCGCCAGCGTCACCGCGACCAGCAGCAGCCGCAGCTCACCCGCGCGCCAGTCGCGCGTCAGCGAACGCCAGCCCAGGGACCAGAAGGAGACAGGAAGAGGAGCGGGTGTGACGGCCATGCCGCGACCTTAACGCAAGCCGATCAACCGCGTAGCGTTGGGCGGTTTGGGAGGGAACGCGACGAATGGTCGACCGAAGCACTTCGCGCTCCCAGCCCTCACCCCAACCCTCTCCCAGAGAGAGAGGGAGTGGAGCCATGGCGCGCCGAGTGAGGCCACCGGAGCGCGATGCCCAAAACCCAGAACGCGGCGGAACTGGCTCTGCCAAGCCGCTCGCGTTGCCCCGCGTCCGGAGCGAGGTGCACAAAACCCAGAATGCCGTGGGTCCGGCTCCGCCGGCCCGCAGACATTGCCCCTTGAGGGGCGGAGCTGGCTACACGCAGCGAGCCAGCGATGGGGGTGGGCGTCACTTCGTGCCGAAGATCCGGTCGCCCGCGTCACCCAGGCCGGGCACGATGTAGCCGTGTTCGTTCAGGCCGCGGTCCACCGCCGGGGTGTAGACCGGCACGTCGGGGTGGTGGTCGTGGAAGGTCTTGAGGCCTTCGGGGCAGGTCACGAGACAGACAAAACGGATCGACCGAGGGTTCGTCTGCTTGAGCCGGTCCACCGCGGCCACGGCGGAGTTGCCGGTGGCCAGCATGGGGTCGAGCACGATCACGTCGCGCTCCTCCATGCCGCTGGGCATCTTGAAGTAGTACTCCACCGCCTGGAGTGTCTTCGGATCGCGGTAAAGGCCGATGTGGCCCACGCGGGCGCCGGGAATGACCTGCAGCATGCCATCGAGAAAGCCGTTGCCCGCACGCAGGATGGAGGCGAGCACCACCTTCTTGCCGTCGATCACGCGGGATTTCATGGTCTCCAGCGGGGTCTCGATCTGAATCTCGTGCATGGGCATCTCGCGCGTGATCTCGTAGGCCAGCAAGGCGCTGAGTTCGTGCACCAGCTCGCGGAAACTCTTGGTGCTGGTGTCCTTGCGGCGCATCAGCGTGAGCTTGTGCTGGACCAAAGGGTGATCGATGACGTGGACGTCGCGGCTCATCGGCGGGCTTTCAAAAAAATCGGGGATGAAAGGGGCATGGCCGCAACGGGCCTGCCGGACAGGGGAGTTTATGCCCGTTGCACGCCCTGCCGGACGCGGTTGGTGGACCGCGTCCCGGCCTTCAGACGACGGCGGCCACCGGCGCCGCGCCCAGCGGCGAGGGCACGGCATCGAACACGATGCGCTCAGCGTGCGAGTAGCACAGGAAGCGCTTGTGGGTGGCACGCCCGATGGCGCACAGGCCCACGCGCAGGGCGACTTCGAGCCCCATCTGGGTGATGCCGCTGCGCGAGATCACCACCGGCACGCCCATCTGCGCCGACTTGATCACCATCTCGCTGGTCAGGCGGCCTGTGGTGTAGAACACCTTTTCGCCATCGGGGAGGCTGTCCTGCATGGACATCCAGCCGGCGATGGTGTCCACCGCGTTGTGGCGCCCCACGTCCTCGACGAAGAACTGCAGTTCGCCGCCGACAAACAGCGCGCAGGCGTGCACCGAACCCGCCACCTTGTAGGTGGTGTCACGCAACCGGATGGTGTTGACGATGTCGTAGAGGCTGGACTGGCGCAGTACCGCGTCGGGCGGCAGGCGGATGCTGTCAACGTCGTCCATCAGGTGACCGAACACACTGCCCTGGCCGCAGCCGGTGGTGACCACCTTGTGCGCGGTCCGGTCCTCGATGCGGTGAATGCCGTGGCGGGTCTTGACCGATGCGGCGCCCACGTCCCAGTCCACGGTGATGGATTCGATGTCGTCCACCGACGCCACCAGCCGCTGGTTGAGCAGGTAGCCCAGCACCAGCCACTCGGGATGGCCACCCAGGGTCATCAGCGTCACCAGCTCGCGCTTGTCGACGTAGACGGTGAGATCGCGCTCAGCCGGAATCGAGACCGAGCCCGCGACACCGAACTCGTTGGTCACGGCGACCTCGCAGGTCAATGCGGCACGGGCCTGCGTCAGGCGGGGCAGCCGACGGACCACGGCGGCGGTCGGCTCACCGGTAGCCGGGTGCACGCGTTCTGGAAAGGTCATGGGTTCGGCGAGTGACATGAAAGAAAGATCTCACCCTGAGTGTCGCTCAAGCTTCAATTCCGCAAGCGGGCGGGGGCCAAAGGGCCGGGCGGCAGACAAACAAAAAGGCCCGAAGGCCTTTCTGTCGGCGCGGCCTCAGGCACCGTTGCCCGCATCAGGACTTCTTGGCCGGCGCCGCAGGGGCCGCGGGAGCGGCCGGCGCAGCAGCGGCTGCTGGAGCCGGCCAGACAAAGGGCCCCGGATCGGCACAGGCGGGCGTTGCCTGCGCTGGCTTGACGGCCTTGCCCATGGTGGCTGCGGTCTTGAAATAGCTGGCCGCGGCGCGGTCCATGGACAGGCAGAGCTTGTAGGCGTTCACCTTGCCGGCGTGTGCGGTCTTGGCCTTGTCTTCCTCGGCCTTGGCCTTGGCGGCGTCGTCCAGCACCGGCGCGGGCAGCTTGGCCATGACGCTGGCCGAACCGGCAAGCAACAGGGAGATCAGCAGGAATCGTTTCATCGCAAATGTCCTTGAAAGCTTCAGGCTTCGGCCACCGCGTCGACCGGCGGGGTCGACTGGGCGGGCTGGCTGCGTTGGGCCGGAATCTTGCCGGCCTTGACGTCGTCGTACCAGAGCTCGTGGTGTTCCTTGGCCCAGGCTTCGTCCACGTAGCCCGTGCGCATGGCGCCGTATGCGCCCTTCACGCCGACCGTGCCCATGTAGATGTGACCCATGATCAGCGCCATCATGATCAGCGCGCCCACGATGTGCAGCATGTGCGCGATCTGCATGTCACCACGCAGGTACAACATGCCGGGAATCAGCTTGTCGAGGAACAGGCCAGAGCCCACCACCACGAGGCCGGGGATGGTCACACCCCACCAGAACAGGCCTTTTTCACCCGCGTTGAAGCGGTGCGAAGGCACTTCCTTGTCGCCCAGCATGCCGCCCAGTTTGGACAGCCACACGAAGTCGGCAGCGCTGGCGATGTTGTCCTTGATGAAAGTCACGACCACGATCAGCAGCGACACGGCGAACAGCGGGCCCATGAAGTTGTGCGCGTTCTTCAGTGCGAAGGTGAGCCAGCCGAACAGCGTGGTGCCAATCACCGGCAGGATGAAGAATTTCCCGAAGGCCATCACGATGCCCGAGATGCCCAGCACCACGAAGGCGATGGCGTTCGACCAGTGGGCAGCTCGCTCCAGGGGCGTGAAACGTTCGATCTTGCGTCCGGTGTCCTTCAGGTGCCCGCCCAGCGGACCCTTGGTCATGTAGAAGATGGCCAGCGCCAGCAGCACGATGAACAGCAGCGCCCCGCCGTAGGGGATCAGCCAGTCGTTGCGCACCTGGCGCCAGGCTTCACCGGCGTTGGTCAGGCGCGAACCCGGGTACTGCACGAAGGGCTGGATCAGGTTGCCGGCTTCCGGCGCCTGGCTGACGGGCAGGCTGCTGTAACCGGTCACGCCTTTGCCCACATCACGCCACATGGGCGCGTTGTTGCCGGGCTGCACCTGCCGGCGCTGCGCGTTGGTCTGGTTGGCGTAGTCCGGGTCCTTGTTCGCGTCGGGCGCGATCTCGAAGATGTTGGCGCTCTTGATGCCACCCACAGCCGCGGGTGCGGTCTGGGCGGCGGGCGGTGCCGGATCGTCGGGCACGGGAGGGTTCGGGGCGGTCTGGGCGCTGGCCCAGCTGGTGCCCAGCGCCAGCAGGGCGGCGACGCCCCAGCCACGCCAGGCTGCGGGGTTCAGGATCGGGTGCCGGTTCATGGCTGTCCCTTCAAGGCTTGGCGCCCATGCGGGTGTAGTCGTTCTGGCCGTACTGGGCACGGGTCTTGAGCTGCTGTTCCCAGCTGCCCTTGTCGCCGGCTTTCCACCCGGCCTGGGCGTACTGGCTGTCGCCCACGCCCTGGAAGGGCGCATCGTCCTGCTTGATGCCACTGCCGGTCATGTCCTGCGGCTGCTCGCCACAGGCCGCCAGCCCCAGCACCGCTGTCAAGGCCAGCAGACGGAACACCATGGTGGTTTTCATCATGACTTTTTCTCCTGAGCCGTGCCGTAGGCGGTGCCCCAGCCCCAGACTTCGGCGCCCTTGCCGCGGCGCAGCACCCGGGTGCGGAAGATGTCGGCCACCACGTCGCCGTCGCCGGCGATCAGGGCCTTGGTCGAACACATCTCGGCACAGGCCGGCAGCTTGCCTTCGGCCAGGCGGTTGCGACCGTATTTCTCGAACTCGTCCTGGCTGCCGTGCTCTTCCGGGCCGCCGGCGCAGAAAGTGCATTTGTCCATCTTGCCGCGCACGCCAAAAGTGCCTTCGGAAGGAAACTGCGGTGCGCCAAACGGGCAGGCGTACGAGCAGTAGCCGCAGCCGATGCAGACGTCCTTGTCATGCAGCACCACACCTTCGTCGGTGCGGTAGAAGCAGTTGACCGGGCAGACCGCCATGCAGGGTGCGTCGCTGCAATGCATGCAGGCCACCGAGATCGATTTTTCGCCCGGCACGCCGTCGTTGAGGGTGACCACGCGGCGGCGGTTCACGCCCCACGGGACTTCGTGTTCGTTCTTGCAGGCCGTGACGCAGCCGTTGCACTCGATGCAACGCTCGGCGTCACAGATGAATTTCATTCTCGCCATGGTGTCTCCTTATGCCCGCTCTACGTTGCAGACCGTGGTCTTGCTCTCTTGCATCATCGTGACGATGTCGTAACCGTAGGTGGTGGCGGTGTTGATGGCTTCGCCACGCACCACCGGCATCGCCCCTTCGGGGTAATACGGCTTCATGTCTTCGCCCTGCCAGCGTCCCGAGAAGTGGAACGGCAGGAACACCGTGTCGGGGCCCACGCGATCCGTCACCAGTGCCTGCACATTGATGCGCGCACCGGTCGGTGTGCGCACCCAGACACGCTCGCCGTTGCGGATGCCGCGCTCGCTCGCCGCGGCCGGATTGATCTCGACGAACATCTCCTGCTGCAGTTCGGCCAGCCAGGGGTTGGAGCGGGTTTCCTCGCCACCGCCCTCGTACTCGACCAGGCGGCCGCTGGTCATGATCAGCGGGAATTTCTCGTGGACCTTGTCGTCCACGTTCTTCTGCTGCAGCGATTTGTAGAGCACCGGCAGGCGCCAGCGGGTTTTCTGGTCATCGTGGCTGGGGTACTTGGCCACGAGGTCCGGACGGGTACCGTAGATGGGCTCGCGGTGCTGCGGAATTGCATCGGGGAAGTTCCACACCACGGCGCGCGCCTTGGCGTTGCCGAACGGATGGCAGCCGTGCGCCATGGTCACGCGCTGGATGCCGCCCGAGAGGTCGGTCTTCCAGTTCTTGCCTTCGGCGGCGGTCTTTTCGGCCTCGGTCAGGTCGTCCCACCAGCCCAGCTTCTTCAGCAGCACGTGGTCGAACTCGGGGTAGCCGGTGGTGATCTCGGAACCCACCGAGTACGAGCCGTCTTCGGCCAGCAGGCTCACGCCTTCACGTTCCACGCCGAAGTTCGCGCGGAAGTTGCCGCCGCCATCCATGACGTGCTTGGAGGTGTCGTACAGGTTGGGCGAGCCCGGGTGCTTGATCGCGGCGGTGCCGTAACACGGCCAGGGCAGACCGAAGTAGTCACCGCTCATGTCGTAGCCGGTTTCCTTGTCAACCACTTTGCCCTTGCACTTGAGCGACTTCACATCGAAGGCGCCCATGTTGCGCATGTGAGCCTTCAGGCGCTCCGGGCTCTGGCCGGTGTAGCCGATGGTCCAGACCGAGGCGTTGATTTCACGCAGGATGTCTTCGGGCACGGGCTCGTCCATGCCCTTGATCTTCTGCATCTTGTAGTTCTTCGACAGCTCGGCGGCGAAGCCCAGCTTTTCGGCGAACTGGTGCATGATCATGTGGTCGCTGCGGCTCTCCCACAGCGGCTCGATCACTTTTTCGCGCCACTGGATCGAGCGGTTCGACGCCGTGCACGAACCGCTGGTTTCAAACTGCGTGGCCGCCGGCAGCAGGTACACCGCGCGGTCCGGGTTCAGGTCTTCGGGCTTGCCGGGCATGGCCGCCATCGACGCGGTGGCCGAGGGGTACGGGTCCACCACCACCAGCAGATCGAGCTTGTCCATCGCACGCTTCATCTCCAGACCCCGCGTCTGCGAGTTGGGCGCATGGCCCCAGAAGAAGACACCGCGCAGATTCGGGCCCTGGTCGATCAGCTCGTTGTTTTCCATCACGCCGTCGATCCAGCGCGAAACGGTGATGCCGGGCTTTTCCATCATGCCTTCGGCGTACTTGGACTTGATCCAGTCGTACTCCACGCCCCAGACCTTGGCGAAGTGTTTCCACGAGCCGGCGGCCAGGCCGTAGTAGCCCGGCAGCGAGTCGGGGTTGGGGCCGACGTCGGTCGCACCCTGCACGTTGTCGTGGCCGCGGAAGATGTTGGTGCCGCCGCCGCTCTTGCCCACGTTGCCCAGTGCCAGCTGCAGGATGCACGACGCACGCACCATGGCGTTGCCGATGGTGTGCTGCGTCTGGCCCATGCACCACACGATGGTGGCCGGCTTGGCCTCGGCCAGCATCTTGGCGACCTTGAACATCTGGTCTTCCTTGACGCCGCAGGCCTCTTCAACCTTGTCCGGCGTCCATTTGGCCAGCACGTCTTCACGCACCTTGTCCATGCCGTAGACCCGGTCGTTGACGTACTGCTTGTCTTCCCAGCCGTTCTTGAAGATGTGGTGCAGCAGACCGAACAGGAAGGGAATGTCGGTGCCCGAGCGGATGCGCACGTACTCGTCGGCCTTGGCCGCGGTGCGCGTGAAGCGCGGATCGACCACGATCATCTTGCAGCCGTTTTCCTTGGCGTGCAGCATGTGCAGCATGGACACCGGATGGGCTTCTGCGGCGTTGGAGCCGATGTACAACGCGCACTTGCTGTTCTGCATGTCGTTGTACGAGTTGGTCATCGCACCGTAACCCCAGGTGTTCGCGACGCCCGCCACCGTGGTGGAGTGGCAGATGCGCGCCTGGTGGTCGCAGTTGTTGGTGCCCCAGAAGCTCACGAACTTGCGCAGCAGGTAGGACTGCTCGTTGTTGTGCTTGGAGGAGCCGACGAAGTACACCGAGTCGGGGCCGCTGGCTTCTTTCAGCGCGTTCATCTTGGCGGTGATTTCTTCCAGCGCGGTGTCCCAGCTGATGCGCTGGTACTTGCCGTTGACCAGCTTCATCGGGTAGCGCAGGCGGTACTCACCGTGACCGTGCTCGCGCAGGGCGGCACCCTTGGCGCAGTGGGCGCCGAGGTTGATGGGGGAATCAAACACCGGCTCCTGGCGCACCCAGACGCCGTTTTCAACGATGGCATCGGTGGCGCAACCCACCGAGCAGTGGGTACAGACGGTGCGCTTGACCTCGATCTTGCCGGTGCCGTCGATGGACTTGCCTTCGGCGGCCTTGGCCTTCTTCACCAGCGTGAGCTGCGTGGCCGCCAGGCCCACACCGACCCCGAGGCCGGAGCGGCGAAGAAAGCCGCGGCGGTCCATGGTGGGCAACGCGGCCGACAGGCCCCTCTGCAGGCTGTGGACGAACGAGGTTTGAGCGCGGGTGCCATGAGCGCCCGACGTGGAGGATTTTTTGGTCAGCAACATGGGGTTCTCCTGCTGGCTCAGATCTGGGTGGTCTTGTAGTACTGCTTGACGTGGGCCGACAAGCTGTAACCACCGCCTTTTTCGGGCGCTGGCCGGGCCGCAACCTCGGCCGGTTCTTCGGTGTGCACGCGGGGCAACAGGGTGGCCGCCGCCGCCAGGGCCCCCACGGTGGAAGCGCCGGCGAACAGCCGGCGGCGGTTCAGGCGGGTGCGGCCTTCACTGGCCTCGGGAAGGGGCTTGCTCATGCGTGTCTCCTGGTTGATCGAAAGCCCTTCGGAATGTGCTCGGACACCCCTTGTGGACTTTTTGCATAGCTGGAATCTAACGCGCGCACCTTCACTGTGCAAGAGAGATATGACACCGTAAAGATGGGTTTGCCCGCGTTCGGTCCATCGCTTGGCTTGCGGCATTGCAGCATGAAGCACTGCTCGCGATTTAATAGCCAAAAGCGTGCCATCAGTGTTCACTTATGGAACGACGCCATGCCCTGGACGGGGCACCCCGCGCCAGCGCCTGTCACCATGGGGGTGACTGCCTGGCGATGCTTCGTGAAGCGCGGGATAACCCGCATGTCCATGGTGACCTTGAACGGCGCGGCGCGCCAGCTTGTCGCCGCCCTTTGCGACAACTTGTCGCGATGAAACCGTCAGCGCCAGGAACCCAGCCCTCTGCCGCGGTGTTGGATTGCGGCCAATACCCCAGTGAATTTGTAGACTTCATCCGTAGAATGCGAGCCGGTGGAACCCACCTCATTCACCCCATTCCCCGAAAAGAACCTCGAAGGCTGGCCCGACTGGTCGATCCTGATCGTCGACGACGAACAGGGCATGCTCAACTTCCTGGTCAAGACCCTGGCCCCGCGCTGCCAGTTCGTGATGAGCGCGAGCAGCGCCGAAGAAGGCGCGGAATGGTTGCGTGGCCACCACGCCGATCTGGTGATCCTCGACATTTCCCTGCCCGGCAAGAACGGGGTGCGCTGGCTCAAGGAGCTGCGCGAGCAAGGCTTCACTGGCGAGGTGATCCTGATCACCGCGTTCGCCGATCTGGACACCGCCATCGAGGCCCTGCGCGCCGGTGCCTCGGATTTCATCCTCAAGCCTTTCCGGGTGCCGCAGATCCTCAACGCCGTGAAACACTGCTACGAGCGCTCGCGCCTTCGCCGAGAGAACTTCGTGCTCAAGCGCGCCGTGGCGCCTCTGGCCGTGGACGGTCAGGCGCTGGTCGGCGATTCCGCCGCGATGCAGCAGCTGCGCGCTGCCATCGCCCGCGTGGCCCCGGTGAACAGCACGGTGCTGCTGCAGGGCGAATCGGGCACAGGCAAGGAGCTCGTGGCGCGCGAGCTGCACGCACAGGGTCCCCGCGCGGCCGGCCCCTTCGTGCCGGTGAACTGCGCCGCCGTCTCGCCCGAGCTGATCGAGAGTGAACTCTTTGGCCATGCCAAAGGCGCGTTCACCGGCGCCACCCGCGCACGCGACGGCCTGTTCCACTACGCGCAGGGCGGCACGCTGTTCCTCGACGAAATCGCCGAACTGCCGCTGCCCATCCAGGCCATGCTGCTGCGCGCCATCGAAGACTTGCAGGTCCGCCCGGTGGGCAGCGAACAGCTGATGCCGGTGAACCTGCGCATCATGGCCGCGACCAACCGCCGCCTGGCCGACGAAGTGGCGGCCGGCCGCTTTCGCAAGGACCTCTTCTTCCGTCTGCAGGTGGTGGACCTGACACTCAAGCCGCTGCGCGAGCACAAGGACGACATCGCCCCGCTGGTGGAGCACTTCATGGGTCAGCTCGCGCCCGCGCTCGGCGTGGCACCGCTGCAGATCAGCGAGCCGGAAATGGACTTCCTGCGCCAGTACGACTGGCCCGGCAATGTGCGCGAGCTGCGCAACCTGGTCGAACGTTCGCTGATCCTGGGCTCGCTCAACGTGTCCGCGCTCTACCCGGGCGACACGCCCCGGCAGGCCGTCGCTTCCGGCGCGGGCCCGACCGACCTGCACACGCTGGAGAAGCGCCACATCCTCGCGGTGCTGGATTCGGTGCAGGGCGACAAGACACGCGCCGCGCAGCTGCTGGGCGTCTCTCGGCGCACGCTGGAGCGCCGCGTGGCCGAATGGAACGCTTTGTGAAGACACCCCCGCCGCGCTTCGCGCGCCCCCCTCAAGGGGGCAACCCGATGTGGCCCGGCAAAGCCGGTTCCACCGGGTTCCTGGATGGGGCACTTCGCCCCGGAGTTGACCCGGCATGATCCGCTACACGCCCCGCTGGCTCGCCACCTCGGTGCGCAACAAGCTGCTGGCGATGGCGCTGCTGCCGCTGCTAGTGGTTTTCCCGCTGCTGGTGCTGGCCATCGCGGTCTGGAGCAACTTCACCTACGACCGGCTGCTCATCACCAAGGTGCGCAGCGACCTGGCCGTGGCACGCGGCTATTTCGACCAGGTTCTGATCGAGGTCGGCAGCGGCACGCGTGGCGTAGCCGGTTCGCAGCGGTTGCTGAGCGCCATGCAGCCGCAGGACACTGTCAACAAGCATCCGGTCGATGCGGCGTTGCGCGAGCGCCTGAGTGAGGCCCGGCGAGAACTGCGGCTGGACTTCCTGCTGCTCTACGGCACCGACGGCCAGCCGCTCGGCAGCGCCGAAGACAACGGCCCGCACGCCGCCCTGCCGCTGGAGCTCCAGCGCCTGGTGCCCGAAGCCACCTTGGGACCCGGATCGCGATCGGCGCGCCTGATGCGCCTCGACACCATGGCCATCGCCCGCATGGCGCCGCAGCTGATGCCCCGCCTGCACATCCCGCTGGTGCCCACGCGCAACGCCGCTCCCGACGCGCGCACCACCGAAGACCGCGCCATGGTCGTGATCTCGCTGCAACCGGTGCGCAATGCCGCGGGCCGCACCACCGCCCTGCTGGCGGGCGGTTTGCTGCTCAACCAGAACATCGATTTCATCGACCACATCAACCGCATCGTCTACCCCGACGGTGCCCTGCCCTTTGGCAGCGAAGGCACGGCCACGCTGTTCCTCGACGACGTGCGCATCACCACCAACGTGCGGCTGTTCCAGGACCAGCGCGCCATCGGCACCCGCGTCTCACAGACCGTGCGCGACCGCGTGCTGGGGCAGGGTCAGACCTGGCTGGACCGCGCCTTTGTGGTCAACGACTGGTATGTGTCGGCCTACGACCCGCTGCTCGACGCCACCGGACAGCGCATCGGCATGCTCTACGTGGGCTACCTCGAATCGCCCTTCCGTCTCGTGCGCCTGGCCATGATCGGCGTGATGGGGCTGATCTTTCTCGCCGTCATGGCGGTGTCGGCCTGGTTCTCGGTGCGCTGGGCGCGCAGCATCTTCAAGCCTGTGCAACAGATGAACCTCACCATGCAACGCGTGGAGGACGGCGAGAACCGCGCCCGCGTCGGCGCCCTGCCCGCGCGCGACGAACTCGGTGCCCTGGCCGGCCACCTGGACCAACTGCTCGACGTGATCGACGACAAGACGCACGCGCTGCAGCGCTGGGGCGAAGAGCTCGACGGCAAGGTGGCCGAACGCACGCGCGAACTGGAGATGAGCAACGCCTCGCTGCAGCAGGCGCAGCAACAGCTGGTGAAAAGCGAAAAGCTCGCCGCCATCGGCCAGCTCACGGCCAGCATCGCGCACGAAATCAACAACCCCATCGCGGTGATGCAGGGCAACCTGGACCTGATGCGCGACACGCTGGGCGAGCACGCGCAGCCGGTGAAGGCCGAACTCAAGCTGCTCGACGAACAGGTCGAACGCATGCGCCTGATCGTCACCCAGCTGCTGCAGTACGCGCGGCCCACCGAATACGCGGGCTACGTGGAAACGCTGGACCTCAACCGCACGGTGGACGACAGCCTGGTGCTGGTGGCACACCTGCTGGCGCAAACCCGCATCACGGTGCAGCGCTCGCTGCTGGCCACGCAGCGCGTGGGCTTCAACCGCCAGGAACTGCAACAGGTCATCATCAACTTGCTGATCAACGCCATCCAGGCCATGCCGGAAGGCGGCACCCTGCACCTGTCCACACAGGACTGGGCCGATCCACGTGGCGCACGCGGCGCGCTGCTGCAGGTGCAGGACTCTGGCGCGGGCCTGGCACCCGGCGTCGCCGAACGCCTGTTCCGCCCCTTCTTCACAACAAAGAACGACGGCAACGGCCTGGGCCTGTGGATCAGCCTGGGGCTGGTGGAACGTTATGGCGGCGGCATCAGCGCAGGCAACCGGGACGACGGCCAGAGCGGCGCGGTGTTCAGCGTGCGCCTGCTGACCGAGCCGCAGGCGCCGGCGGCGGTGAATACGAGGGATGGACGGCCTGGTGGGTGAGAGTGGTGGGGTGCATCAGCGCCAATTCATCAGATTCAGGGCAGTTGACGTTCAGCCGACTTCACCATCCAGAACAACCGCAACGAACCCACATCCTCACACCATCAAATCAAACCCCTGCGTCTCCACGCTGATGAACGCCGCCGTGAACGCCGCCAGCGCCGCATAGAAGCGTGCCCTGGGGTGGGCAGCGATGGCTTCGCACAGGGCTGGCGCCCAGCTCTGCACGTGGGCGCTGAAGAACTTCTGCTGCTGCGTGAGGTTGGCGACTTCCACATCGTCGCCGGCGATCAGGTAGCGCATGACTTCGCAGACGCAGGCAAAGTGGTCTTCGGTTTCGTTCATCGACTCGTCGCGCGCCAGGCCCAGGGCGGCCAGGTCGCCGCGCAGCGCGGCCAGGGGCTTCTCGTTGAGGAAGCCGCTGAGGTACCAGGAGCCGAACAGGTAGAGCTCGGGCTTGCCGACGCCGCCGAACAGCGCGTTGTACTCGGCGACCACTTCGGCGTCGGTCAGTTCGCGCACGGTGCCCACGAACTGGCGCCAGGGCTCTTCCAGAAAGCCGCCTGCCGCCGGCGCTTCGGTCACGGCCACGCGCAGCTGGGCCAGCAGATCGGGGCTGGGCGGCGCGTAGAACAGCGCGGCCAGCAGGCCGTACACCTCGGCGCGGGCGGTTTCTTCGTCGAGCGCGGAAGAGACAAGAATCGGGTCGTTCATGGTCAGAGGTCGGTGATGCGGGTCTCGCCCGGGTTCGAATAGATGTCCACCACGCGGCAGTCGCCGCACATTTTCAGGCGCTCCAGCGCCTCGCCCTGGAACATGGCGTGGCCGCTGAGCTTGGCCAGCATGACCTCGATGCCCTTGAGCGTGCCGAAGGGTTTGCTGCAGCGGATGCACCGATACGGCTGCGCTTCGTTGAGCACGCGCAGCTGTTTGCGTTGCTCGCCGAGCAGCAGGCGCGGTTGCAGGCTGATGGCTTTTTCGGGGCAGGTCTTTTCGCACAGGCCGCACTGAACGCAGTTCTTCTCGATGAACCGCAGCTGCGGGCGTTCGGCGTTGTCCTGCAGCGCGCTGGCCGGGCAGGCACTGACGCAGCTCAGGCACAGGGTGCAGGTGTCCTTGTTGACGCTGATCGTGCCCAGCAACGAGGCCGCGGGCAGCGCGATGGCTTCGGCCGTGCGGGGGCGGGCGGCGCTGTCCTGCAGCAGGTGGTCGATGGCGAGTTCCACTGTGGCGCGCTTCTCGGCCTGCACGGCAAAGCTGGCCCGGCGTTGCACACCCTGGGCCGGCGCTTCGCCCAGCTCGGCGTCGAGCCCCATCAGGTCGCGCGCATCGCGGGCCTCGATGAGCTTGAAGTGGCGCCCGCTGTAGCCCAGGCCGCTCACGATGGCCTGCGCGACCGCCATCTGTTCGCGCAGTGCATCGCGGTACTGCGGCGCTTCTTCGCCGGTCATCAGCACCCAGACCTGCGAGGCGCCGTAGGCGAAGGCAGTGAGCCACACATCGAGCCCGGTGGAGGCGGTGTGCCACAGCGGCAGCGGGATCACGCGCGCGGGCACGCCGCGCACCGACTTGTCGAGCGCGGCGGCGCGGCCCAAGTCACCGATCAGCGCGGCGCCGGCTTCCTGGCTGTGCAGCAGCAGGGCCGCGTCCTTGCCACCGGCTTTGGCGTAGGTGGCCAGCAAGGTGCGCAGTTTCACGCCCTGCTCGCTGGCGCGCGGGTAGGCGTAGCTCAGCGCGCCGGTGGGGCAGACGGTGGTGCAGGTGCCGCAGCCCACGCAGAGGTTGGGGTTGACGACGATCTGGTTGCGCTTGAGGTCGCTGCTGATGGCCGATGCCGAGCAGATGTCGACGCAGGCGCTGCAGCCAACTTTCTCGTTGCGGCCGTGTGCACAGAGCTTCTGCTTGTAGGTGAAAAACCGGGGCTTCTCGAACTCGCCCACCAGGTCACGCAGCTGGATCAGCGCCTGCAGGGCGGTGGCATCGCCGAGGCCACCCGGCAGGTGGGTATAGCCCTGTGGCAGCGCGTGCTGGCTGAAGGCCGGGGTCTTGCGCAGGTCCAGCACCAGGTCGAATTGGTCGCTGTGCGTCTGCGGCTCGCGCTGGAAGTTGATGGCCCCCACCGCTTCGCAGGCCTTGACGCAGGCGCGGTGCGAGCGGCAGCGGTCCATGTCGATCTGGTAGTCCAGGCCGATGGCGTCTTCTGGGCAGGCGGCGATGCAGGCGTTGCAGCGCGTGCAGAGGTCGAGGTCGATCGGGTTGCGGGTGGTCCACTGCACGTCAAAGGCGCCGAGCCAGCCCGTGATGTGCGGCGAGTCCCCGCCGATGACGGGGTAGCGGCGCGCCTGCATGCCCGCACCGCCCACGGCCATGAGGGTGACGTCCAGCGCATCGCTCACCAGCCCGGCGGCTCTTTCGGCATCTTCCAGCGCCCCGATGATCAGCAGCCGCCCTTCGCTGGTGTAGGTCACCGTGGGCACGGGCTCGGCGTCGGGCAGGCGGGCGGCGGCGAGCAGCGCGGCCATCTTGGGCGTGGCCATGGTGGCCTCGCGGCCCCAGCCACCGGTCTCGCGGATGTTGACGAAACGGATGGGGCGCACATCGAGCGACACCGCGCCCTCGGTCTGCTCCGAGAGTTCGGCGAACAGCCGGCTCTCCTGCGTGCAGGCCACCACCAGTTCGTCGCTGCTGCGGCAGGCCTTCTGGAAGGCGGGCGCATCGCGGCGGCACAGCGTGGTGTGCAGGGTCAGGTCTTCATCCAGCGCCTCGCCCAGGGCCTGGGGGTTCAGGGGCATGGTCTGGTTGCAGTTGCAGATCAGCGTGGTCATCGTGGGTTTCTTGTGGTTCCGGCTGGGCGACCTGTTCGGGCGCATCGGCCTGGGGTGCCTGGGCCTCGTCGGGCTCTGCGGCGTGTTCTTGGGCGGCGGTAACGGGCGCTGGCGCTGGGGTTTTCACCTCGTTGGGATCGTCCACCAGTTTCAGGAATTGCGCGCCGACCATCTTGGCCATTTCGGCGGCGGACAGCGGGCTGGGTTTCGAATAATCGTCGATGTAGATGTCGAGCCCGTCCATCACGTTGTAGTGCGGATCGGTGAAGAGCTTTTTCACGGCGGCGTTGCGCACCTCGGCCGGCACGCCGCGCGCCACGAAGGGCTTGAAGTCACCGTCCAGCGACAGGCGGGCCACGTCGTCCAGCGTGGGTGCAGGCGCAGGCTCTGCCGGCTCGGCGGGCAGCGTGGGCGGCAACCCGGCCGGGGCCAAGCCTTCGACGGCGCCTGGCGCAATGACCTGAGCAGCGACCGGAGCAGCGACCGGTGCGACGGCCACAGGCGGCTCGGCGGGCAAGGTCTGCCCGGTGCGCACCTGCACCTTGCGGCGCGACCAGCGCGAGAAAAAGTTGTCGTCTTCGTCGGACTTCATGATTGCACAGACAGGGGCACGCCGGGATGCACCACGGTCGCGCCACTCTGGTGGCGGTCCGCTCGCGCACGCGCAGCACGCAGAAAATCCATCATCATCGGACCGCTGTCGAGCAGCCCCTGCATCTCTTCGCCCGGCGTGAGGTGGAACTCGGGGTGCCACTGCACGCCGAGCACATAGCCCGGCCCGGTGTGGCGGATGGCTTCGATGATGCCGTCCTTCGAGCTGACGGCTTCCACCGCCAGGCCCGCGCCCAGGCGGTCCACACACTGGTGGTGGATGCTGGTGACGCAGTGGGGCGCACTGTTGCCATACAGCCGCTGCAGCGAAGACCCGGTTTCGAAGTTCACGTCGTGCATCAGCCGGTCGTAGCGCGTGGTGTCCTGGTGGTGGACGGACCCGGGACGCTGCGAGGGGATGTCCTGCACCAGGCTGCCACCGAAATAGACGTTGATGAGCTGCGCCCCGCGGCATATGCCGAGCACCGGTTTGCCCGCCTCGACAAACCCGCGCAGGAGGTTGAGCTCGTAGCGGTCGCGCACGGCATCGCCGGCCCAGGCCGGGTCGCGCAGCGTGTCACCGTAGGTTTCCGGACAGATGTCGATACCGCCCTGCAGGACCAGGCCGTCGAGCAGATCGACGAGTTCGGTCATGGGCGCGCGGTTGGCCGACAGGGGGCTGTCCTCGTCGATGAAGGGGACCATCAGCGCAATCGCCCTGTGGGCCATGATCCAGTGCGCCATGGAGCTTTCCAGGAACTGCAGCCGTTTCTGCGGCAGACCCAGACCGGGTGGCGGATCGTGCAGCAAGCGTGCGCTGATACCGATGCGGAGTGTCATCGTCGGGGTCCTGTGCCGTTTTTTTCGGTGGATATGCGGACCGGCTGACCGAACCGGTCGGTCAGCGGCTTGAAACTGTCGGGCCGCTTGCGGCGCTTGGGCTCGGGCTGGTAGGTGGCATCGACGAAAGTGCGCAGCCAGTCCACCACCTCGTCGGCCGCCGCGACCTGGTCCACCCGCTCCTGTGCGTCGAGCCAGCGCCCGGCGTCGTGGTAGCTCAGCGTCACGATCTGCGGCACCGCCATGGGCTCGCCATCGAGCAGCCGCTCTTCATCGGCGCGCCAGAACACCCAGAAACAGGGCTGGGGACTGTTCAGGTTGAGAAAGTAGCCTTCGGCGTCATCGCGGAAGAGTTCAACGCGAAAGCGCGGAAACAGCCAATGGGTGGACGCGGTGTCGGCCGCCGGCTGCAACGGCTCGACGGCCTGCGGCTCGTGGCTGGTGTCGGGATTGACGGATCCGGTGTCTTCGGGATCGCCGCAGGGCAGCACATCGGCGAGCACCCAGCGCCAGGACTGCCAGCGGCTCATGGGACCACTGACCGGTTCGCGGCGCATGACGACGTCCACCTCGATGGCGGGACGGCGCGGAGCAACGGGCGCGGTATGTTCGGATGTCATAGGTAGCCCGCAATGTAAGCCATCCCATGGCAGGCATCCATCCGCCACCCGGTTCACCCTGACCTTCACCGTGTTTTCCGGGGCCAGGGTCGGTGGGCGACCCGTTGCGCCGTCAGTAGGTTTCCAGATGCAGGCGCCCTTCGCGCTTGAGCGCCGCGCCGATCTGCTCCCAGCTCAACCCGGCCTGGGTGGCCACGTCGCGCAGCGCCAGCACCACGCCCTCTTCCATGCTTTTGAGGCCGCACACATAGAAGTAGGTGTTCGGGTCCTGCAGCAGCACGGCCAGGTCGGCCGCGCGTTCGCGCATCGCGTCCTGCACATAGCGCTTGGGCTGGCCCGCCGTTCGGCTGAAAGCGAAGTGGGTGTCGATGAAGTCCTTGGGCAGGTTCTGCAGCGGGCCGAAGTACGGCAGTTCTGCCTGCGTGCGGGCACCAAAGAACAACATGAGCTTGCCGCCTTCGAACTTGCCCGACTGCCGCAGGCGGCGGCGCCACTCGGTCATGGCCCGCATCGGCGCCGAACCGGTGCCGGTGCAGATCATCACGATGTTCGATTTGGGGTGGTTGGGCATCAGGAAGCTGGTGCCGAAGGGGCCGATGACTTCGACCGTGTCGCCCACCTGCAGGTCGCACATGAAGTTGCTGGCGACCCCACGCACGGGCTGACCGCTGTGGTCTTCGAGCACGCGCTTGATGGTCAGCGAGAGGTTGTTGTAGCCCGGGCGTTCGCCGTTGCGCGGGCTGGCGATGGAGTACTGGCGGGCGTGGTGCGGTTTGCCTTTGGCGTCGGTGCCGGGCGGGACGATGCCGATGCTCTGGCCTTCGAGCACGGGGAAGGGCATGCTGCCGAAGTCCAGCACGATGTGGTGGGTGTCGTAGTCGTGGCCGGCCTGTTTGCCGACTTCGGTCACGCGCACGTTGCCGGTGACGGTGGCGGTGACGCTCTTGTGCGCGGCCTTGGGGCCGTAGAGGTTGGTGTAGGCGTGGGCGGCGCTCCAGGGGGGAATGGTGGCACCAAAGGCGGCGGACTTGAAGGCTTCCTGGCCGGTCGGGTCGGCCGTGGTTTCTGCGGTGGCTTCGGTCTCGGCCTCGGCTTCGGTCTCGGCGCTGACCACATCGGCCGCTTCATCACCCACCAGTGCGGCGCGTTCGGCCGCCGACAGCTCGACGGGCAGCGTGTCCCAGGTGAGCTGCTCGGCCAGCGAATAGGCCTTGATGCGCGGCATGGTGCGGTAGTTGTCGATGGAGCCGGTGGGGCACGGCGAGATGCAGTCGTTGCACCAGTTGCACTTCTCGGCATCGACCACATAGTTGCGCGAGTCGTGCGTGATGGCCTGCACCGGGCAGATGGATTCGCAGGTGTTGCAGCGGATGCAGATTTCCGGGTCGATCAGGTGCTGCTTGATGACGGCGGCTGCGGCAGGCGCGTTCATGGGGTGTCTCCGTGGGGGTGTTCTTTGGGCAGTGTAGGTCGGGGGGTTTGGCCTGGTTCGGGGGATTGCTTTTGCCTTGGGTTTCTGCGTTGGGCTCTTTCTGGCTTCTGGGTTGGCGTTGGCCTGGCGCCGCGCGACACGGTGCGGCCGACTCCGTTCGTGTCCCCCGCCGGCCTGCGGCCGGCTCCTCCTTGACCTCACTGCGCCAGCCACACCGCGTCGCGCTCGTGGGCGCTCGCGCGGAGAGAAGGGACAGACCCCCACTTGCGTGAAGTCTGTCGCCACCCCGGAGCCCGTGCCCCCACCGAGGATGCGGTGGAACCGGCTTTGCCAAGCTGAGTCTCCGGCGCGCGTCCCCCAACCAAGGATGCCGCGGAACTGGCTGTGCCAGGCCGCAGGCATCGCCCCGTGGGGGGTGACGCGCCCTTAGGCGCGGCGCGGGGGGTCAACAGTTCAACCAAACCTTACGTATTCGAAGTCCACCGGCTGGCGGTTGATGCCCATGACCGGCGGCGCGATCCAGTTGGCGAACTTTCCGGGGTCGACCACGCGGCCCATCAGGCTGGCGACGAAGGCGCGGTCGCCTTCGCTCGGGAGCCAGTTGTCGCGGTTGGCGGCCCATTCGGACTCCGACACCACGCGGCCGTCGGGCGCGACCTTCACGCCCTTCAAGAGGCCGATGTTGCGGTGGAAGGCCTTGTGCGGCACGGTGAGGCGGAACGGGATACCGGCCTTCTCGATGACCTTGTTCCAGCGCTCCACGCCACCGATGCTGTCCTTGATGTAGTCGTCGCGCAGCACTTCGTTGAGCGCGTTGAGCATCGGCACTTCTTTTTCGACGAGCTGGCCGTTCT